>JAPORY010000060.1 GCA_026709985.1 Aestuariivita sp.
GGCCATAGGTGGTTAGGTCTACACTTTCCAGCAATCCGTCGAGTCTTGACTCATCGTTATCCTTGACCTTCATTTCAGGGATCAGGAACTTCAGGAACCAATGCAGCATTTCCCAATTCGCATTGTCAAACGGCATGATACAAGCCACCTGAGCGTAGATTTTCACGAACTGTTTAGACTTGATCTTGATGTCGATCTTCTCGTCATTTCCTCGTTCGTTGAACCGGCCTGCAGCCCTATCTAGGATCGGTGCGAGTTGATCGGGTTCAGCACCATCGAAGAACAGTTGATTGAATTGAACCACCTCGTCCCAGTCGTAAATGCCCGTATCATCCAGATAATCCCTTAGATCATGCAACACATTCACGTCGGTTGGCTGACTCAGAGCGGTTGACGTGTAGAACGGATCAAACGCCTCCTTGATGTCCTCGACCGTGTTGTGGAAGTCGAGGATGAAGCTCTCTTCCTTGCCCAGTTTCCGGTTCGACCGGTTAAGCCGCGATAGCGACTGCACCGCCAACACACCTTGCAATTTTTTGTCCACATACATCGTGGTTAGCATCGGCTCATCAAAGCCCATCAGGAACTTGTTGGCCACCACCAAGATACGATACTCATCGTCTTTGAACTTTTTTGCGATCTCATTATCTGAGAAGCCGTTCAAGCTTTCCTCAGTGTACTCTACTCCATCAACCGACTTCGTGCCCGTAAAGGCCACTACAGCTTTGTACTGGTTTCCTGTGGATTTCAAAGACGCTCTAATGGCAAGGAAGTACCGGATGGCGGACTCGATGTTCCGAGTGACCACCATGGCCCGTGCTTTGCCCTTCAGTTTTCGAGGCCGCACCACACTTTCGTGGAAGTGGTCAAGCATGATCCCAGCTTTGGTTTTGATTGTGTCCGGATGGGCTTCGACATGGCTCCGCAGCTTGCTCTGTGCTTTCTTGGTATTGAACTCCGGGTTGTCTTCAATAGATTTCTGCAGTTCGTAGTAGCTTCTGTAGGTGGTATAATTCTTCAACACATCAAGAATGAAGCCTTCCTCAATCGCTTGCTTCATCGAATATAGGTGAAATGGCACGAAACAGTCTTCTGCTGTTTGTCGCCCAAAGCGTTCCAGCGTGGTGTTCTTGGGCGTCGCGGTGAATGCGAAGAACGAGGCGTTGTTTCCCATTTTTCGGCGGTCCATTGCCGCCAAAATCTTATCTTGCAGATCTTCCGGCTCATCCTCATCGCCACCGCCGCTGATGGCTTCATTCATCTTGTCGGCAGCAGTGCCAGATTGCGAGGAATGCGCTTCATCAATAATCACTGCGAATTTGCGGTCAGATAGGTCGGAGATGCCATCCAGGATCCAGGGGAATTTTTGGATCGTGGTGATGATAAGCTTCTTGCCGTTCTCCAACGCACTCTTCAATTCGGCAGAGTTGTAGGCATGGGCAACGACGTTCTTGAACTCCGAGAACGCACGGATATTGTCTTTCAGTTGCCTGTCCAAAATCCGCCGATCCGTGACCACAATTACACTGTCAAAGATGTTAGCCGTGCCATCTATGTTATAGGTCTCGATCAATTGATATCCGAGCCACGTGATGGAGTTTGATTTCCCCGATCCTGCCGAGTGCTGGATCAGATATCGGTGCCCCACACCATTCGATTTGATATCGCTGAGCACCTGCCGAACGATATCCAATTGATGGTACCGAGGGAACAGCAGTAGCTTGGTGTTCTTGCCGGTCTCTTTGTCCTCTTCCGTGACGATCCTGACAAAGTGCTCAATGATGTTGGTTAGCGATCGTTTCTTTAGAACGTCTTCCCATAGGTACGCGGTTTTGTGACCCGCAGGATTAATCGGGTTACCCTTGCCATGACCATCGCCTTTATTGAACGGGAGGAAGAACGTACTCTTTCCAGCTAGCTTGGTAGACATATACACTTCTTGCGTATCCACTGCAAAATGCACCAAACAACGACCGAATTTGAATAAAGGTTCACAGCAATCGCGGTTTTGGTACTGCATACGAGCGTGGTGAACAGTCTGTCCTTTCCAAGGCTGCTTGAGTTCCATGGTCACAACGGGTAGGCCGTTGATAAACAGCACCATATCGACCGATTCCATTGACGTTGCGTTGGAAAAATGTACCTGCCGTGTGACCGAGAAGATATTGGCATCAAACAGTCGCTCCACCTCGGGATTCAAAGTGTTGTAGGGCAAACGGTAAAGCAGTTTCAGATGGGCATTCTCAACACTCAAACCTTTCTTTAGAACAGTTAAGATACCGTCCTTCCCGATCTTGTTGTTGAGACGGTTCAGTACTCGGTTCTGCCAATCGCCATAGGGTCGCAGTTTGTCGAGTTCGTCCGCTTGCGTGGCTTCAAGGAATGTCCAAAATTGTTTGGTGTCGAGTGCCAGTTCCGCGTCAAAATCTTTGTTGCTGCCTTGAGCATAGCCACCGGCCAGCAATGCCGCTTCGATTGAGTCCTCTAAGGCTTTTTCGCTTGTCTCGCTGACCATGCCTAAACTCTCAGACTAAACCTTGATCTTCCCCGTGACCGCATTGGCGATCAGGGTTTGTTTGAATTCGTTGAGTGTGGAGATTTCATTTTCGACATGAGAAACGACTTCACCGTACGCTTCGTCACTTGTGCAGAATAGCGTCGCAAGTTTTTCTTGCTCATCTAACGGTGGATAAGGAATAAAAACATTTCCGACGGCTTCTACAGAGATGCCTGGTTGAGCCGCTGATTGTGAAAGCAGTCCCAAGTTTGCCACTCGGAGCACTTCACCCAACCAATGAGTCCATAGGCGTATTTTCGGGATTGAGACAATGGCATGCTCTGATGCGAAAAACTTCCCGGAAGCATAGTTGATGTTACCGCAGAGTGCTCCTTGACGACCGATCAGTACAAACTCACCTTCATGGGTGAACGCGGTTGTATACCCACGAAACCCATTTCCTCCGTAGACTGGAAAACCGTAATCGACGAAGGAGTCCGATGTGATCGTATCTCCGCTCATTAGAGCAGTAAGAAATTTCACTCGCTTCACCTCCCAATGAGCCGGGATCTCACCGATCCACTCTATTCCACTGTCTTTCCTAGGGGCATCGGGATTGAGACCTCTGGTCACAGCCCGGTTGATCAGGATGGCCTTTTGCTCTTTCAGCAACTCAATCAACCGCCGCTTCTTGGCAATCGCTGCGTCAATCTCAGCGGTTTTCTCATCGAGAAAATTTACAATGCGGTTCTGGGTGGCGAAGTCGGGAAGCGGCACAAGTTGCTGCCCAATGAAGTCCCAACTGGTTCTTGGCATTTTAGCACCATAAACAGAACCAGAGACTAACCCAATAAACGGATGCGAAATCAAGGAATAAAGCAGATATTTTGCACTAATTGCTTTTGGCTTGAGTACCAGAGCATCGGTCGAACATAATCCATCGAATTCAGCGGCGTAAACTTTAGCCAAATTGGGTCGTAATTTCCCGAAGAGAACATCTCCAACATAGAATCTAGATGCTAGTCCCTCACGTACAGATTCGGTTTGATTCAGCGATCCACTCCAAGACAGAATGTTCTCTAAACCAATATACCTAAGGCTGGAGTCAAAAGCGATTTCTCTCTCCTTTCTCAACCCTGCAACGTACTTAAGTTTTCGACTGCTCCAACCATCGGCCAAGTCACCAAACCAAACCCGCTGTTTGGTTTTTGCCTCATCTTGGGAAATGGACAATAACTGATCTTCATTGTCATCGGATCGATCTTCGACGTCGTAATTACTTGTATCTCTCATATTCTAGTTCTTGCTCCAACATCACCCTTCATTCCCATCAAGCAGACGGTCAGGCGACCAGATCAGTGCGGCTAATTGGCAATATAACTGCGAGCGTTTTTCGAGGTCGGCTTTGCCAAAATTTTCGTGTGAATGAAATGGCAGAGAGTGCTTGCTGATTGTCTGTTGGAAACCGGGATTGTTGGGGTAGAAATCTTTGTGCAACGACTGGACTAGAGCATTCTCTTTCAGATAATGTGGAAGCTTCTCATTATAGGTCATATCGTTGAGGCTGGCGTTGATCTTCTTCGGTAATAACAGAAGTCCTCCAATATAATTGCGATACTGATCAAAAAGGTTCTGCTGATCGAATTCGTCCCTGAACCGGTCGTAGTGATCAGCCCATATATGCTCAATCTCAAAGGCATTCTTACCGGAACGGACAATATACTCTTCGTAGTGTCCGGGCTCGCCAGATTGTTGCTCCAACCAATCAGTAAACCGAGCCAACTGCCGGTGGATGGTTTTGGAATTAGACGGTTTCAGACCGACCATGATGGAAAAATTGATTTCTTCCATCTCTTTCGTCAACTGACTATGGAGGATAGTTCGTATTTCGGCCAACGACTTTCCTCTGATACCACGGATCACGAGGAATACAGCGTACGACATTGTTGAATAACTGTTCGATTTCGAGTTCCAGAATCGAAGATTAAGCCAGTTATCAAGAAAATCTGACACGACACGCATCTTGGCAACGGCTGTCTGTTCGCCGTCATCGGGAGTGACAGCAGCCAACAAAACGTGATGCTGGAGTGTAAATCCTGCATCCGCATTATATCGGACGCTCTCCAGCTCTTCGGTCCTTCTGGTGGCTGCGTTTAGCAAACTAATGTAGTGCCCGGCATAGAACTTCAGATCCCGCATTACGAAGTGATAGAAATCATCGCTGTCATGTAAACCCAATGAAGTCGCGTGATTGCGAACCCAGCGGTGGAACTCGGTTCCGATCAGATCAAAGTCTTCCGGTTTGGCATCCTTTTTGCGCTCCCTGATTTTTTGGGCATATTGGGACCTGAGCCAAGCCTTGAAAAAATCTGCATCGGTCTCTTTGCCAAATTCCGCAAATCTCGCCAACCACTCCTTTATCAGCTTATCAGCTTTGAGCCTTTTCTCGGCGGTATCAATGTTGGCAAGCAGATACCCCTTGAGCATATCAGTTGGCGTCAAAGACAAACCACGATCATTCATCGTTTCAAAAATTGTGTATGCATCCTCATCAGCGTACGCGATGATTTCGATCAACTTCACTTTGCGGATCACCCAGTAAATGAATAACGGCAATGCATCGCCATACAACTCTTCGGCAAACAATTCACCAAGGTCCTGGTATCGAGCTGCCAAGTTTCGAACAGATTCTGAAGCATCATCGGTGTTTAACGGTTTGTCGTTGAACAATGCTTCCATGCAGTCATTGCGTTCAGGCACATCTATCTTGAACTTTTTCTCGCCAAAATCGTCTGCATAAATCATCGACTGGATTGAGACTTGCTGATCACGTCCCTTCTGGAGATTGTTCAAGTAGATAAGCAGAATTGACAAAGACGTCATTCTTTGCTGCCCATCTACGATGTAACGTACTTCGTCATTCTGACTCACAACCACCGATCCAAGGAAGTAATGCCCGTAGTTAGCTACGTCCTTTGCGGCATCGCCTGGCTGATAGCTCTCAAGGAATCGCCCCGTCAGATCTTCCAAGAGTTCATGGATCTGTTTGCGACCCCATTTGTATTCACGTTGGTAGTAATCAATGCCGTAGCTACCACCAGATAACAATTCTTGGATCGAACGATCATAACCTTTGATCTCTTGCATCAATTAAACCTCTTCACCAGTAAGACTGACCAACCGCTTCACTAACCCTTCGGTTTCCTTCTCAAGTTCCAGAATTTCCTGAGCGACTTCTTTCAGATCACGCAGTTGTTTGTGCTGGTAAAAGTAGCGGTTAAAGCTGATCTCATAACCGATCTTGACCGACGAGATATCGAGCCAAGCATCATCTACATGCGGACGCACCTCCCGCACAAAATAAGCATGGATGTTATCCTTAAGCGGCACTTTTTCACTATCGCGGAGATCGCTGTTCACCTCGTACTCAATGTATTCACCTTTGTCTTCCGTCGGCCAATATCCATGATTCAGAAGTTCATCCTCAGTGCAATCAAGCTTGGTCAGCAGATCATCCAGTTTGGAACTCGTCAGCTTATGCACCTTCTTGATGACCTTGGCTGCGCTCTCATCCTGCCATGACACAGCATTCAAGATCTGATTTCTCTGGGCGGCGGTAAGTTTTATTTTGCGAGCTGTGAGGTCGGCATCAACCTTAGACTTGAACAGGTTGAAGTCATCAAACAGATCTTGCCCGATAGAGGCCATCAGTCGGTTGGCTTCGTCCATCAAATCCCTTTGTGCCTGCCAGGTCTTGAGATCAAGTAATGCTTTGCGATTCTTCGGAGAAAGAGCGATTTCCTCTCGCGCCAGATACTCCTGAATGGCCTGTTTGTGGTCATTGAGGTCGGTATAAACCTCATCCCCATGCTTGTTATAAACCCAGCCCATGACCTCCTGCATGCTTGTCGTAACGCGTAGGGTTGCAATACGCTCCAGCGTAAACTGTGCCTTCTTTCGCAGTGGGCGTTCTACCGTGACTTTGTAGTACCCAAAATCTGCGTTGTCGAAGACCTTCGAAACGCCTTTATTCACAAATGACATATGCAGATTAGTGATCGTGTCGACGTGCTGATCGCTCAGGTCACAGTTCTTTGCACCTAAGTTCTTGCGGCGTTTGGTATACATCTCCGATGCATCAATCAATTGAACCTTACCCTTGCGGTGCGCCGGTTTGTTGTTGGTCACAGCCCAAATGTAGGTCGTGATACCGGTGTTATAGAACAGGTTTGTTGGAAGCTGGATGATCGCCTCAACCATATCACTTTCGATCAAATATCGGCGGATGTTGCTTTCGCCCCCGCCAGCATCGCCGGTGAATAACGACGAACCATTGTGAACCGATGCAATCCGAGACCCATGCGGACTTGCGGACAATTTCCGCATCTTGTCGACCATCTCCATCAGAAACAGAAGTTGACCATCCGATGAGCGTGGCGTGGCATCACAGGTCACGAACTCACCGTCATAATTCTGAAGCTTAACCTGAAAGCGAGGATCAAGCACGTCCTTGCCATCTTTGATGTATTTCTGATCGGTTTTCCATGACTTGCCGTAGGGCGGATTCGACAGCATAAAATCGAACTTCATGCTTGAGAAATCATTCTTGGCGAGCGTTGAGCCGAGTTTGATGTTCTCAGGGTCGTTGCCTTTGATCATCATGTCGGATTTACAAATGGCGAAGGTCTCCGGGTTCACTTCCTTGCCATAGATGTACACATCGGCGGTAGACTTAATCCCACCGGTGGGGGCGGTAATGAAATTCTGCGCTTCCGTCAGCATACCACCGGACCCGCAAGCCGGGTCATAAACAGTCAGCACCGGTGGTAGATCGTGCTTGACAGGATTAAACAGAAGATGAGTCATCAGCTTGATCACATCACGCGGTGTAAAATGCTCACCGGCCTCTTCGTTATTCTCTTCGTTAAACTTACGGATCAGCTCCTCAAAAACATAACCCATACCCAGATTGGTCAACCCAGGTTGATTCTGACCATCGGTACTGCGCTTATCGTATGGCGTGAGGTTGATGTCCTCAGACACATATTTCTCAATCACGTCGAACAGAATATCTGCCGCGAGCATTTTCCGTATCTGCGTGCGGAGATCAAAGTTTTTGATGATCTCCTTTACATTATCGCTGAAACCGTTGAGGTAAGCATCCACGTTGGCTTCCAACTGCGACGGGTTACCAAGAAGCGATCTCAGCGTCCACTCCGATATGTTATAGAACACATAGCCCGACGCTGCCTGCAGACCTGTTGAGTCCAATTCAGTCAAACCAGCATTATCCGTTTGGAATTTTACTTCGTCCCGAACTGCCTGTTTTGTTGGTTCCAGCAGACAATCCAATCGACGCAGAACGAACATCGGAAGAATGACATCGCGGTATTTGCCGCGAACAAACACATCACGCAGACAATCATCGGCGATCGACCAGATGAAGCTTACAATTTTGTTATGAGAGGTGTGATCCATCGTTTCTGCTCTCTCTCAATCGCTCACTTCGTCAAACAGCGCGATCATATTCACGGTTCATCTCAGTAGTAATTCCAGCAAGCGCAATTTTGACCATTCCCACTAACCTATTCTTTGGCGCCAGGTGGGGTGATTTTTCCTTTGCAGGTATATGCCCGTCTCAAGAAGGCACGAAAACTCGCTGAAAGAATCGTCTCGATCTGACGCCGAAGTTCCAAGAATTTTCATCATATGCATCTTGCAAGAACTTGCTCTTTTTGTTTGCCAAGTTTACCGCAAGAACATGACCTTTTTAGATCAAAATATTGATTACTCCCGTGCGAAGCGAAACGTCGCCGTTTTGGTTGCAGCGCAAGCTTTGCTCGGCAGTCAGATCGCGATGATCTTTGTCATTGGCGGGTTAGCCGGACAACAATTATCACCAAATGCGTGTTTGGCAACATTGCCCATCTCGCTCATTGTCTTCGGTTCAATGACAACAGCTCCGTGGCTCAGTCCATTGATGCAGAGATTTGGTCGGCAAGCGGGGTTTTTCGTCGGTGCCATCGGTGGTCTCATCGGTGCCGGTATCGCGGCACTCGCTCTCGCACTCGGAAGTTTCTGGCTTTTTGTCTTTGGCAGCTACTTGACCGGTATTTATATGTCGGCCCAAGGTTTTTTTCGGTTTGCGGCAATTGATACCGCGCCAGATGATTTTCGCCCTAAGGCGATTTCGTATGTTATGGCGGGAGGTTTGCTGTCGGCGATCATTGGTCCGCAGTTGGTATCAATTCTGACCGTCGATGCTCCTGACGCGACCGTCATGCGTTTCTTTCCGGTCTATATTGCTGTGATTGGGCTAAATCTGTTGGGGATTGTCCTATTCCTTTTCTTAGATATTCCAGTACCAAAGGCGACTGCAGGTTCTACGCGCCACCGACGCTCTGTGGTACAGTTACTGACAACCCCCTCGATCGCGGTCGCGGTAATTTGCGCAACCATCTCCTACGCACTGATGAACCTCGTCATGACGTCGACACCGTTGGCCATAGTTGCGTGCGGTTTTGCTGTCTCCGACGCTTCCAATGTCGTTACGGCTCATGTGTTGGCAATGTTTGGGCCGTCGTTTTTTACCGGTCACTTGATCGGGCGCTATGGTGCCGAGAAGATTGTTGCAACCGGAGTTTTGATCCTCGGCTGCGCCGGCCTTGTCGCGCTGGCAGGCGTGGCATTAGGCAATTTTTTTGGGGCCCTTGTGTTGCTTGGAATTGGTTGGAATTTTGGTTTTATCGGATCCACAGCAATGTTGGCGACAGCGCATTCACCTGATGAAAGAGGATTCGTGCAAGGTATGAACGATCTCATCGTCTTTGGCGGCGTGACCGTGGCCTCGTTGGCTTCTGGCGGTCTGATGAACTGTTCGGCGACCAGTGCGATTGAAGGATGGTCTGCCGTCAATATTGCAATGGTTCCGTTTCTCGCCTTTGCGGGAGCGTCACTCGCATGGCTAACATTTTGCCGCAAGTCAGCACAAGTCTGAGCATTTTGCGCGGAAGTTTGTTGCTATCTGGCACCGAATAGATTTTGGCCCCCTGACTCAAAGATTTATTGCGAGCCCGTTAAACCAATCGCTCAGCGCATATCACAATTTCCTGCACCTTAAGTCGCCGCCTACATGCTAACCAAATATTTGCCGCAGGTTCGGGGTAACTTGGGCCGGTGCTACCTTACGTTAGAATTTTCGGAGATGTCGGGAGAAGAGTTACGAACGCCACCGAATTAAACGGTGACCCCGTCACGGATTAACTTCCATTGAATGGCGTCCAACAGCGCCTCGAACGATGCATCGACGATATTGGCCGACACGCCCACAGTTGACCATCGGTGACCATTCTCATCTTCACTGTCGATAATAACACGGGTGACAGCCTCAGTTCCGCCCTGAGTAATCCGGACTTTGTAGTCAACTAGTCTCATGTCATCAATGTTCTTCGAAAAACGCCCTAAATCCTTGGTCAAAGCTTTAGCTAAAGCATTCACGGGACCGCGGTCGTCCCCACTCTCGTCAACTGACTCACTGACTGACAGCTTCCGGCCACCGTCGATTTCAACCACAACAACGGCTTCGCTTAGGCTAATCTCTCGCTTGAATTCATCATGGCGGCGCTCAACCGTAACGCGATAACGCTCAACCTTAAAAAAATTAGGCATCACCCCCAGTTCGCGTCTGGCCAGCAATTCAAAAGAGCCGAGCGCTGTATCATATGAATATCCCTCAGCCTCACGAGTTTTTATTTGCTCCAAAATACGCCCAAGGGACGGGTCGTCTCGGTCTACTGTCAAGCCAGCGGCGGCAAGTCTTTGTCGTAGATTGGCGCGACCAGCCTGATTCGACATCAGAATGAAGCGGGTGTTTCCGACGGCATTCGGATCAATATGCTCGTATGTGGACGGACGCTTGACAATGGCACTCACATGTAAACCAGCCTTGTGGGCGAAAGCTGAAGCGCCGACATAAGGTGCTTGCTTGAGCGGAATTCGATTGAGGATATCATCAAGTTGCCGACTGACTCGCGTTAATCCCGACAGGCTCTCGGCAGAAACTCCGGTAATAAATCGACTCTTGTAGGGCTCCTTTAGCAAAATTGTCGGCAGCAACGAAGTTAAGTTCGCGTTGCCGCAGCGCTCACCGAGCCCATTCAAAGTGCCTTGAATCTGTCGGGCACCAGCATCCACCGCGGCCAAACTACCCGCAACAGCGGTATCGGTATCATTATGCGCATGAATGCCCAGACAGTTGCCATCAATACCGCTCTCAATCACTTGAGAAACGATCTGATAAATTTCCGATGGCAGTGTACCGCCGTTGGTGTCACACAATACCACCCATCGCGCACCTGCCTCCATAGCCGCGTGCAAACACTCTAAGGCGAAAGTCGGTTCTACTTTATATCCGTCAAAAAAATGTTCGGCGTCAAACAGTGCCTCTTGATTATTTGACACAAGGTGACGAATTGACGCACTGATATTGGTTAGATTTTCATCCGGCTTGACTCCGAGCGCTTCCGTTACGTGATTGATGTGCGACTTGCCCACAAGGCACACGGCCGGCGCACCCGCATTGACGACAGCAGCGAGCATATCGTCATTGTCGGCTGATCGGCCTTGCCGTTTGGTCATTCCAAAGGCGGTAAGTTTGGCTTGCAGTTGCGGGGCTTCGCAGAAAAAAGCACTATCGGTCGGATTGGCTCCGGGCCATCCGCCCTCAATATAATCCAAGCCGAGAGAATCTAGTGCCTGCACGATCTCAAGTTTGTCCTCAATGGAAAATTGTACCCCTTGAGTTTGCTGACCGTCGCGAAGGGTGGTGTCAAAAATTGATAGTGATTCTTTTTCCATCTGAATACTCTTCAGCCGAGGTCAATTATCCGATGATGACCGGTTCCGTCTCAAATCCAACTAAATTCTCAGTATCGAATGACGAACGTCTGCACCATAAAGTGGTCAATTGCGACATGAAATTGATGACCTATACTAATGCCGTTGCCACTTTCAATCCAGCAACTCCCAGCGTCCAAAGTTCGGGTGGTCTGGGTCATAAGACCATGTCGACTCGACGACGTCATCCGTTAAGGTGATGCCAATTGATGCAAGATTATCACGAATTGCATCCGCTAAGCGGTAGTCGGAAATCGACCGTGCGGCGGTTCGCTGCTTAATCAGTGACTCAATCCGATTGATTGCGGAGATCGGGATAGCGGCGTCGGCGGTTTTTTGCTTTTGATCGGGAGTTTGGAACAAACCAAGAAAATTCGCACCGCCCTTGAGAGCCTCAATATCACCCTTCGCCGCCAATTGATGCAGTTCTGTAATGGCCAATGACGAGTTGAGATCTTGTTTCAATGCGTCGAGAACTGTTTCAGGCGTGCCGCTTGACTCAACCCCTGCCGTGAGTTCGCGCCACTTGTTGACAGTGACTTTGGCTTGTTCAAGCTTCTCCTCGGTCCAGTTCATCGGCTTGCGATAATGGGTCGACATGAAAACAAGACGGATTTCATCACCAGAAATACCTTGATTCAACAGATCTCGAACGGTGAAGAAGTTACCGAGTGATTTCGACATTTTCTTACCGTCGACCCGCAACATTTCATTGTGCAGCCAGTATCGAGCGAATTCGCCATTCGGATGGCAGCACTGGCTTTGAGCAATTTCATTTTCATGGTGCGGAAACATAAGGTCGCCCCCGCCACCGTGAATATCGAAGCTATCGCCAAAAAAAGCGTATGACATAGCAGAGCACTCAATATGCCAACCAGGCCGCCCCCGTCCCCAGCTACTGTCCCATCCCGGTTGCTCCTCCGTCGAAGGTTTCCACAACACGAAATCCATTGGGTTTCTTTTGTAAGGCGCGATTTCGACCCGTGCGCCGGCGATCATCTCATCAACCGTGCGCCCCGATAGGGCCCCGTAATCGGAGTAGCTCTTAACTGAAAATAAAACGTGACCTTCAGCAACATAGGCATGACCCTTTGCAACCAGTTGTTCGATCATTGACAGCATGTCCGCAACGAAATCAGTTGCTCGGGGCTCAAAGAAATTGGGATCGTCGCGATAATCAACCCCGAGTGCTGCCATGTCTTGGTGAAACCATTCGGTGGTCATTGTCGTCAAACGGTCGATACTTATTTCTAGGGCTGCTGCTCGCTCAATTATTTTGTCATCAATGTCTGTAATATTTCGCGCATAAGTAACACACTCGTGGCCGTAAACATGTTTTAACAGCCGATACAGTACATCGAATACAACAACGGGTCTTGCGTTCCCCAAATGGGCCCGATCATAGACCGTTGGCCCGCAGACATAGAGTCGCACATTACCGGGATTGAGCGGCACAAACTCGCAACGCTGCTGGTTCTTTGAGTTCGTGAATGTGATCGCAGTCATCGGATCCTCATGGTAGTAGCAAGAGCACTGTGTGCTGAATGTATCGGAGAAATAGCGGATTTTCTTAACGTGGCATCAGGCAAATTTGCTGGACTTGTTATCGGTAAGCACGGAAACCTCCCGATCTCTGACTAACCGCGATATATCTCTTTGCAGATGTTGTACTTCCGCATGCTTTATCTGAAGGCCAAGGACATCGAAATCTAATTGATTGTTCAGTATGCGCGAGATTGACAGATAAACATGTGTTATTGATATTGTTCGGTTGGTCAACTCACATCATTGGACACGATAACTCTTGCTTGAAGCAGAGATGGGGAGGATTGAAGCGACCCCGTTGGGAAATTGTAGTTTGATTAGCAATTGATAATAATGCCGACTGAAAGAAACTGTGCTAACGTTAGCTACAAAAGTGCGTGTCGGCGCGATCGCTCGCAAAGTGCAACCGAGCACGTTCCCACTCGTGCGGTCAATCACAGATAATTTCGCTTCTGCTGACTTTGTTTAACTCACCATAGCTACTGAGGAACTCGCGATATTATTTCTCTCCGATAAAATTAGGCAAGAAAATGCAAAACTGGTTAGCGTATACTGTTGCTGAACTCGGACTCGGTATCGCAGAAAGAAGGATTGATCCCGTGGAACTCACGGAGAGTTTTCTGCAGGCAATCGAGTCTCACGAGTTGTCGCATCGAATTTATTCGCGGGTTACGCGTGAGCGAGCAGTTGCTGAGGCAAAGGCATCAAGACAGCGGGCTCTAGACGACCAAAGGTTGTCGTTGATTGATGGGGTTCCAATAAGTTGGAAAGATCTTTTTGACACGGCTCAAACCGCAACCGAGAGCGGTTCACTTCTGCTTAAGGATCGGATGCCGTCTCAAGACGCCATCGTCTTACAAACGGCAAGGCAATCAGGGCTCGTATGCTTGGGCAAAACCCATATGAGTGAACTTGCCTTCTCGGGACTCGGCCTCAATCCTATGCTTGAAACCCCGCCGAATATTCACCGTCATGATGCAGCCCCTGGTGGATCGTCATCTGGAGCCGCCGCATCCGTTGCATTCAACCTAGCCGCCGCCGCGATTGGCAGTGACACCGGCGGTTCCGTGCGCATTCCGGCTGCATGGAATGATCTCGTCGGTCTAAAAACCACTCATGGACGCTTATCCCTGAAAGGGGTCGTGCCGCTATGTGAATCTTTTGATACGGTGGGTCCGCTTTGTCGCAATGTCGAGGATACTTCTCTCGTCTTTAAGGCTCTCACTGGCAGTCAGGTTACACGATCTCAACCAGTTGAAATCAGTCAATGCCGCTTCGCAACGCTAGAAACAGTAGTTCTCAATGAGATTCAAAGCATCCCATTGATGGCTTATGAGCAGAGTCTTGAAAAATTGCGGCAGGCAGGGGCGACCATTGAGCCATTAGCTGTCATAGAACTTGAACGTGCCCTAGATCTTGCGGCGGTGCTATATAGCGCGGAAGCCTACGCGGAATGGCGTGAAGAAATCGAAGCAGCGCCAGAAAAAATGTATCAGATGATACTGAATCGTTTCCGCAGCGGAAAAGACGTTAGTGCCCCCGATTACATCGCCGCGTGGTCCAAATTACGACAAATACGATCGCTCTGGAAAAATGCCTGCACGCCCTATGACGGCGTTCTCGCACCCACAATACCGAATTTACCGCCGGATTTGAACCGGTTGCAATCTGAGGAAGCGTATTATCTTCGAGAAAACCAAATGGCTTTGAGAAATACAAGAATTGCTAATCTGATGGGCATATGTGCCCTGACTGTGCCGACAGCAGTATCCTCTTGCGGGATAATGATCATGGGTAAAGCGTCGCAAGAAGAGGCACTATTACGCTATGGAGCGAGTATCGAGCTCATGTTGACCTAAATGTCACAATTTGTTTGCCCCAATGTCGCATTTTGTAGACAGGACCGTCGAGAATGATAGTATCGGTGCAAAGAGGACACAATCGTCCCGTTAATTGAGGCAGCAAAAATGTTTTGTTTTGAGCAATTCTCACGTCGGCTAGATGATAGATTGACGCAACTTCATATTCCTATTGGCGGCGAAGTGCGAAGCTGGCTGCTGATTGAACTGATGACTCAGGAGCCAGAGGAGACTGTCCCGAACGGGAAAAATTGGGCAACTCTTGCTCAATTCGATGCTTATCATTGCCGTTCCTCAGATGACAGCACTTATGCTCCTTGTGCCACGATTGGGAACGGAGTTCGAAACTGCCGTGAGGCTGACGTCAAATCGGAGACCCAAGTTTTGACAGCAGGTGCGGCTCGCAAGAGCGGATATTTTGCTAAGATGGCCTTATGCCACCCATTAACCGAGCAGTTATCGAAGACAACCTTTGATTTCAATGTGTCGCAAGACTATCGGTATCACTGAGGCACGGAGATGGCTTTACTCAATCAACGAGGTCGCGACCCACTTCTTGATATCCGTGTGCAAGCGGCCATCGAACGACGAACCAAAGAGCTGATTGGCGTCGCATTGTTTGTACTTGGTGCCATGGCGGCCCTTATGCTCGTTTCCTATTCCGCTGATGACCCGAATTGGTGGATTTCAACTGATGGGGCAGTCCAGAATATCATGGGACGCACCGGTGCTGCTATTGCAGCACCTCTGCTCATGATCATCGGCCTGAGTTCGTGGGGAATCGTTGCCGCTTTCTTGGTCTGGGGTTTGCGCTTGATTTTTCACTGTGGTGATGAGCGAGCACTTGGTCGATTAATCTTCCTGCCCGTTGCCATCGCACTGGCGGCAGTTTGTGTGTCCAATTTACATCCCGGGAGTGATTGGTCAGCGGCGCACAGTTTTGGACTTGGTGGTCTCTTCGGCGACACGGTTTCAGCGCTCTTGCTTACTTTGTTACCAGTAGAATCAGCCCGTAGTGTTACTGTTGTCTGGATTGCACTCGGCTTCCTACTGGTGGGCGTAGCTAGCTTTACTCTCGGGTTTACCCGAACAGAGTTATCATGGCTCTTTCGACGGTCAGGGCGGTACATCGTTTTGTTCTATTCTGGTCTGCTCCGCACGATTGAGTTGCTCGCGGGCAGGACCCTTAGAGTGGCGAGAAACTCCTATGAGACTTATGTTTTTCCTGCCACAGATCACTCTGAACACCCTGAAGCTATGATGGCGACTCTCTCAAGAGGTCATCGTGTTAAGACGGCAATAGCTACGAGCGGTGGGAATATTGCGCGTAAAGAACCCCAACTGGTTGCAACCGAATCGCCCAAGAGCGACCATAACGCCGGATCCATGGAAGGGGAAGATATTGAAGGGCTTGCAGCGGGGACGGGAGGCGAGGGCTTACGTGCCGCGTCTGCGTATTCGGAGGATCGCATTACTCGCAAAATATCAGCCGTCATTGCTGACCGGATGTCATCCTTTTATGGACAAGTCGTACCGGACGGCACCAGTGACGTTGAGGATCCAAAGTACTCACCGGCTCCGTTGATTTACCGGCCAAATGTGGAAGAATCGACACCGTCGGAACCAGAATTGTCCGCACCAGGTCAATTTGAACCGACCAATGAACCTCCGATCAGTGAGCAGGTCTTGCCGATCGAAGCCCCAGAAGTCAGCCCGCAGTTGCCTTCGGACTCGGGACGGGTGGTTCTCAGCCGACCCAAGTCTCCTCTTTCATTGTCACGGCGCGCCAGAGCCGAAGCGCAACCGCCTTTAGCTTTTGAAGATCATGAAAAAGAATTTGAACTGCCGCCGCTCGGATTACTCGCCAACCCCACTGAACCAATTTCCACGAATTTGAGCAGCGAGGCATTAGAAGAAAACGCACGGATGCTTGAGGTCGTTCTTGATGATTACGGGGTAAAGGGCGAAATTGTCGCTGTCAGACCCGGTCCCGTGGTGACGATGTATGAACTAGAGCCAGCACCTGGTCTAAAGGCTTCACGCGTAATTGGATTGGCCGATGACATCGCCCGGTCAATGTCGGCTTTGTCCGCTCGTGTGTCAACGGTTCCCGGCCGATCTGTTATCGGCATTGAGCTTCCGAATGACCAACGAGAGAAGGTTGTTTTGAGAAAGATTCTATCCTCGCAATCCTTCGGCGACTCGCATATGCGACTTCCTCTTGCGCTCGGAAAGGACATCGGCGGTAATCCTGTCGTTGCGAATCTCGCACGAATGCCACATCTGTTGATCGCTGGCACAACTGGTTCGGGCAAGTCAGTCGCGATCAACACGATGATATTGAGTTTGCTCTACAAGCTAACTCCCAATGAATGTCGTCTCATCATGATTGATCCGAAAATGCTCGAACTGAGTGTCTATGATGGCATCCCGCACCTTCTATCGCCCGTAGTAACGGATCCCAAAAAGGCACTCGTTGCCTTGAAATGGGTGGTCGGAGAGATGGAGGAGCGCTACCGCAAGATGTCCAAGATGGGCGTTCGAAACATCGAAGGATTTAACGGCCGCGTGCGCGAAGCCCTTGCGAAGGATGAGATGTTTGTCCGCACTGTACAGACGGGCTTTGATGATGAGACAGGAGAGCCAATTTTTGAATCGGAGGAAAGTACGCCTGAGGTATTGCCTTATATCGTAGTGATTGTTGATGAAATGGCAGACCTGATGATGGTGGCAGGTAAAGAAATTGAGGCCTGCATTCAGCGCTTGGCTCAGATGGCACGGGCAAGCGGAATTCATCTCATTATGGCGACTCAGAGACCATCGGTTGACGTGATTACAGGCACGATTAAGGCAAATTTTCCGACCCGCATTTCCTTTCAGGTAACCTCAAAAATTGATAGCCGAACAATTCTCGGTGAGATGGGAGCGGAGCAACTCCTTGGAATGGGGGATATGCTGTACATGGCGGGGGGCGCTAAAATCATGCGGTGTCATGGCCCGTTCGTGAGTGATGAGGAAGTTGAGGTTGTCGTCAAACATCTCAAGGCCTATGGATCTCCCGAATATGTTCAGGCTGTTGTTGACGGGCCCGACGAGGGGCGAGAAAGTGATATTGATCGTGTATTGGGTCTTGGCGGTAATGATGATGCAGCAGACGCGCTCTACGATCAAGCCGTCCAAATTGTATTGGCTGATCGCAAATGCTCTACTTCCTACATCCAGAGAAAATTATCGATTGGTTATAACAAAGCCGCACGGTTGGTTGAGCAGATGGAAGATCAGGGTTTGATCTCTGCTGCGAATCATGTCGGCAAGCGAGAAATCCTCATCCCTGAGCCGTAACTCCATCATCAGGCAGTAACGGAATCTTTATTCAGCCAATGAGTGACGTAATTTGGAGCAAGGCGTGAATCGATCACTGCTGACCGTCCTCTTTTTTCTCTTCGGTGCGGGTGTTACGGCGGCCGAGGAATTGTCGCTTGAGCAACTCTCGCGCTATTTGGATGAATTGCGCAGCGTACAGGCGCGTTTTAGTCAAGTTAATAGCGATAACAGCGTAAGTGGTGGTACTTTGTACCTTCGTAGGCCAGGCGGTCTGAGGTTAGAATATGATCCGCCTGAGAATGTTGTCGTTGTTGCTGGAAAGCGAGCTATCGTTATTGCTGATCCGAAATCAAACGCGCCGCCACAGACATTTCCGTCGCGACGGACGCCGCTATCGGTTCTGCTCTCAGATTCGATAGACCTGCCGGGCTCTGATCTAATCATTGATCTCAGTTACGAAGAGACGGTAACGGAGCTGACTGTAGCAGACCCGAGGCAACCTCGCGATGGATCAATTCAGCTAGCCTTTACCGATGATCCCGTTTCGTTGAGTGGATGGACGTTGACTGATGCATCGGGATCGAAAACATCAATATTGCTAGAGGAACTGCAGACGGTCGAGAACTTGCCGAATGCGCTCTTTAATCCAACGCTGCTTCGACCTGATTCATCAAAGTAGTGCGTATTGGAGTCAAGGTGCGCAGTGCAATCGGTATGCTCGAACCGATCGTCATTTGTC
>JAPORY010000025.1 GCA_026709985.1 Aestuariivita sp.
CCGTGCGTTCTGGACAGCCGGCAATAGATGACGTTGAATACGAGCGGAACGGTACGGCCAATCTGTTCATGGTTTGTGCACCACTTGTTGGCTGGCGGCAGGTGAAAGTTACGGACCGGCGGACCCGTCAGGATTTTGCCGAGTTGTTGCAAGATCTGGTGGCTGATTACTTTCCGAATAAAAAGATTGTCTTGGTTATGGATAATCTCAATACCCACAAACTCTCGGTCTTGTATAACCGCTATGAACCGGCGGCTCGTATTGCCCGACAAATTGCGGTGCACCAGACGCCGAAACCTGGCTCTTGGTTGCACATCGCCGCGATCGAAATCAATGTCCTTTCGAAACACTGTCTTGCCCGTCGGCTCCCGGACCGAGAGACGATGGTCCGCGAGGTAGCAGCTTGGCAGAACCGGCGGAACGAAGCGACAAAATCCGTTGACTGACACTTTACAACCGAGAAGGCGCACCTCAAACTAAAATCATTGTACCCCGCAATGTAATGATTTCGGAATGCTAGGTATCAGGATTGAGAATTAGTCAAGCAAATACGAATCGCATTTCCAAGAAAATACTGGGCAAAAGAAATATTGGCGATAAGGGACCAGAGTGCTTAATTGATATTGAGGTTAACTATCGACATTTGGTTACCGGCAATCATAGGATTGATGCGGGTATAATTTCACAAGGTCAGTGGGCATTGAAAGATGAGAAGGGAGGCGAACTTGGGAAACTTGACGTTTCTTCAAACATGATCAAGGGACTACATAAAGCGTGCGAAAAAGTCGATATCGGGGTCGGAACTTTTATCATTATTGATTTTTCTGCTCCCGGTTTCGAAGCGGTTGTGATTTGGTAGCATTGCGTTAACGACGCTGCAACAGGGACGCTCTTCGCATCTCTAGCCGCGATTCCCAACTGATTGGTTTGAATGAACTTTGATTATCGTGTGCGAAAGAAAATCTATCGACAGGCGATAGTTTTGCAACCATGGCTCAGTGATATTGGTTGGTCTGCTCCTCAGCTAAACCCGATAGCAAGACGGATAGGGTTGTCAGCCTCGTCTGTATCATTAACTCTTGGGATTTTGAGCTTCACGTGGGCCGATCTAACTCAGCCCGAACTTCTAGCAGATTGCGTTCTTCTCGCCCGCACGCCACAGCGATCAGATGCACCTTGCGCCCGCTAGCCCGATATTTGTCGCCATAGCCGCGCCGCCGCATCTGCTCGAAAGCGGCTTTGAGAGCGTCCGCTGCCGCCTCTGTGACCGCTTCCGTTCCAGCCGCCGCTGCGTATTCCGCCATCTTGAACTCAATGACGAAGACTTGGTCGTCAATCTCGACCACCATGTCGGCGCGACCATGGCTTGAGGCCTCCTCACTGCGCACCGCAACCCCGATTGCCCGAAAAGACATGTGCAAGAGGCTTGCATACCACGCTTCATAGCGGGCTAGGTCACCAGTCGCATGCCATTGATAGGGAAGAGAACAGAGTGAGGCTTTGAGTTCACAGCCAAAACTTTCAAAGTCATTCGTCTCAAGGCAGGTGCGCAGACTGCGGGCCTTCTCTCGCGGCACTTGGCTGTTTTTGGCCAGATGGGCGAGTAACCCCCGATTCAAGCTGACCCGAACCTCTAGATTCGGATAATCCAGTCGGTAGAGCGTATCGAAATCGTCCGGTCGCTCCTCGGTAATAGTTAAATAACCCGTCTGGAACAGGAGGGCCTCAACGCTGATTTCGTCGACATCGAATTTGGAAATAAGGGACTGGTCGGCGATTCGGCCTTCGAGTTCCATCAGAGCGATCGAATTCGCCTTTAGCGTCTCAAACAGAAAACTTGGTGAGCCAGTCTCAAACCAGTGGGGACGAAACTTCCGGCTACGAAACAGTAAAAGTACGTCAAACGGATTATAGACCCGTTGGTCGCTAAGCCAATTGTAGCCGTTATACCAAGCGCGGATTTTATCACGATCAAGCCCCTCAAGTTCAGGTGCAAACACCGTATCAATGTCCTCGTCGGTATAACCGCACAAGTCTCCATAGCGTGGATCAAGGCTGATATCTTCAAGATTGTTGAGACCGGAAAACAAACTGACCTTCGAAAACATGCTGATCCCGGTAACAAAGACGAAGCGGATATGTTGGGCGCTCCCCTTAATGATACCATAGAAACCGCGCAAATAGTCGCGATTGGCACGAGCAAGTTCGGGATCGTTCAACACATCTAGAATGGGCTTGTCATACTCATCAACCAGAACTACCACGCGTTGACCAGTCTTTGCATGTAGGCGATATAACAGCTTTTGAAGTCGCTCAGCTCCCTCAGCATCAACGGGATCAAGCGCAGCGGCATCCTCGGCTAGTTCCAACTGCGTCAGGACGCTACGCCCAACATCTCCCAAAGCATTATACTTGCCGTCAAAGCTGAGGCGCAGGACCGGATGCGTGACCGACCAGTCCCACTCATCATGAATAGCGAGCCCTCTAAACAATTCTTGCCGTCCCTCAAATAGCGCCCGCATCGTGTCCAGCAGAAGACTTTTGCCAAACCGGCGCGGCCGTGACAGGAAATAATGGCGGCCAAGGTCCACTAATTGATGGATCAGCAACGTCTTATCGACGTAATAGAAACCTTCGCTTCGGATGGTTTCAAAATCTTGTATGCCGATGGGTAGGCATTTGCGGGTCATAGACTTATTTTCCTTGCTCAATAGGTACTTGTCGCTGGAAAAAGCGTGTATCAGTTTGGCCTAGGTGGAGGCGAGGTTGAGCAACAATGATTGGTTGATGGTTCAAATTACTTTAGGGGTTGGGCTACACATTCCTTGGAATTGCGAAAAACCTTGGTTCCAAAAGGGTCATCACACGATAACGCAAATTTTCTGATATTCAATTCAAATTGGTCTTATGCATAAAACAACGAACAAGACGCACAGGTTTGTTAATCAGGCGAAACAGTTGAATCGATGAGAAGAATTACTGATAGAGGAACGTAGTTCCCTAATTCCTGATCGGTCGCGGTTCCAACAGATTTAGGTTGGGGCCGTACAGTAACGGGGGAAGCCGTTGCTTACCTCAAGAAACATGTTAAAAGTGGGTGGAAAATTAGTTTCGTTAGCTGTTATTTGTCAAGTTACCAACTGGCGCTTCTTGTAAGCGGCCTTATCCCATAGCTTGTTGGTGATGATCTCGGCAATATTATCGATTGCGCGTACGATATCTGCGGCGTCGTTGTAGAGCGGGGCAATCCCAAAACGCATTAAATCGGGCGCCCGAAAGTCACCAATTACCCCTCGTGCCTTCAACGCCTGAATGACAGCGTACCCTTCAGAAAACCTAAAGGCGACGTGTGAACCGCGCTCACTTGCGTTAATTGGTGTTACCAACGAAAGTTCGGGGCACTTAGTTTTCACACCTGCCATGAATTGCTCTGTTAGCTCGCAAGACTTCCTATAAACATCGTGAATGTTTGCGTGTTGCCAGATTTCGAGCGCACACTCCAAGGCTGTCATTTCGAGCACTGGTGGGGTACCAATGCGCATCCGTGCGATGCCATTTGCGGCACAATAGGTTTGCTCAAAGTCAAAAGGAGCCCGATGGCCAAGCCAACCGGTCAATGTCGGTTCTATGCGATGAAGATGGTTTTCTGCTACATAGATGAATGCCGGTGCTCCTGGACCTGCATTTAGGTATTTGTAGGTGCAACCGACAGCAAAATCGACATTTGCTGCTTCGACATCGACGGGAATGGCACCAACGGAATGCGCAAGATCCCATACCGTGAGAGCGCCCACATCATGCGCTAGTCGGGTTAGGGCTTGCATGTTATGCCGGCGCCCGGTTCGATAGTCGACCTCAGTGAGCATGAGCACGGCAACTTCAGACGAAATATTTTCAGAAATCTCCTCGGTGGGAACAAGCCGCAACTCATAGTCGCGATCAAGCAAGCGAACTAATCCCGCCGCTATGTATAGGTCTGATGGAAAATTGCCTATTTCGGATAAAATGACCTTGCGGTTTGGACGCAGATTAAGTGCGGCTGAGAGCGCCTGAAATAATTGAATTGACAGGGTATCGCCAGCGATTACTTGGCCAGACTCTGCTCCGATCAAGGGACAAATTTGCTCACCGACCCGCAGGGGCTGCTCCATCCAACCGGCGTCATTCCACGCTGCAATCAACTTTTCTCCCCATTCATCAGTGAGGGTGCGTTGCAGACGATGCGGAAGATTTTTTGGCATTGGGCCCAAGGAATTACCATTAAGGTAAATGCTGTCTTTGGGCAGCTGGAACCAGCGTTTACTCTTGGAAAAATCAATCATCGACAGGATAGGGAGACAAGGGGATTGCGAGCATTTTTTGGCGTTGTGAGCGGTGCAACCGAACGATGTTAGGTCAAACGAAGATCGTGCCTAGACTTAACATCAAATCCTTCGGCGATCAATTACGATTATGGAAATGCACAATTGCGAAAGTACCTTTATCGTGTTCTAGGAACATATCACAAGAACCCGGTCCGGTGCTTTAGACGCTCGACGAAATTTAGATCGGTGCAGCAAATTTACTTGACGGCAACCGTTTTAGGGAATGTCTCGCGTGATCGGTGACATCGGTTGATGCAGTATAACCTGTCAGGTCGCAGCAAAGCTGAGTCGCTTTGAGCATACGTTTCCTTGACGAACTTGCCGAGCAGTGTGGGTGGAATTTGCCTTTGAGATTTGTTAAACAATGACGCGACTTCAATGATTGAGGTGGAGCTCGACGGCCGAGATACTCCGCCTCCTACGATGTTGTTCGCGTGGATGGGTGCACTGCGCAAATCCGAGCAATGAGAACAATGAGAACCGAATGTACGAAAGGAACCGCTTTCAGACGCTTGGAAAACCGCTGACGTAACGTTAAAGCCAAGAGCATTGAGGTATCGACCCCGTTGCACTTAGGGGAAATCGTTTAGCTTGTTTTTGTACTTGCGTGATCAAAAGGCACAATGATTTTTTACCATGAAGCGTTTAGACTTCGCCAATCAAGGGACAAAGTAAGGACCTAATTGCTGTGAAACTCATTGATGTGCCACCAGTCTGGTTACTGCTCTTCTTGTTAGCCACTTGGCTTCAGACCGAGAAATTATCGGTGGGATTATCGTTCGGCGGAGCTTGGGCAGATTTTCTTGGCGGCATCTTGGTCGGCGGTGGGGTACTGCTGAATGGCCTAGCACTACGTGAGTTTATTCGCTACAGCACAACCATTCTACCGCATAAGACCCCCTCTTGTCTGATTCAGACCGGGATTTTTTCGCGTACTCGAAATCCAATTTATCTCGGTGACGTCATGATTCTGGCAGGACTCGTTTTTTGGTGGGACGCTGTGCTCTCATTGGCGCTCATACCGATTTTTGTCTGGATTATGGAGCGTCGCTTCATCGTCAAAGAAGAGAATCGAATGCGCAGAGAATTCAAACTCGAATTTGCACGGTATGAACGAATGGTTAGACGTTGGATTTAGAGATATTAATCGATAACAGCAATTAATGAGTTCCGCTCAAAGTAGCGCAGTGCGTAGAGGTCACTATTGGAGAGACTCCTCGGTTAGGCGCTGGCTCAGAAAGGTAAATATCGAAATGAAAATAGGAATGAACGAATGAAGATCGGAGCGCCGACTGAGACAGTCAAAGGCGAGTCGCGCGTTGCCATGACGCCGGATAGTGCCGTGCATCTGCAAAAACTTGGGCACGAATGCTTCATTGAGGGCGGAGCTGGAAAGAGTGCTGGCTTTTCAGATGCCGCCTATGAGGCAGTCGGGGTAACGATTGTGTCGAGCCGCGCTGAATTATTCTCTGGCGTTGATATTGTCGTTAAAGTCCGACCGCCAGACGCAAAGGAACTTCGCCAGTTCTCGCAGGGGCAAACCTTAATTTCTTTCTTTTATCCAGCGGCAAACGAAAGTTTGATGCAGAAGGCGGCGGCGGCAGGCGTCACAACGGTTGCCATGGACATGGTGCCGAGAATTAGCCGTGCGCAAAAGATGGACGCGCTCAGTTCAATGGCTAATATCGCCGGTTACCGTGCGATTATTGAAGCGGGAAATAATTTTGGTCGTTTCTTTACGGGACAAGTGACGGCGGCGGGAAAGGTTCAGCCAGCTAAAGTGCTAGTTATTGGTGCGGGGGTAGCAGGGCTTGCTGCGATTGGGACAGCAACCTCGCTTGGTGCGATTACGCTCGCATTTGACGTTCGACCAGAGGTGGCCGAACAAATCGAGTCGATGGGGGCTGAATTTGTCTTTCTTGAGTTCGAGGAAGAGCAACAAGATGGTGCGTCAACGGGAGGATACGCGGCTCCTTCAAGCCCAGAATTCCGTGAAAAGCAACTAGAGAAATTCCGCGAATTGGCCCCAGAGGTTGATATCGTTATCACGACGGCGTTGATTCCAAATCAAGATGCGCCCGTTCTTTGGACAAAAGATATGGTTGCGGCGATGCAGCCCGGCTCAGTCATTGTCGATCTGGCCGCCGAGCGCGGAGGCAATTGCGAACTCACTGAGGAAGATAAGAAAATCGTTACTGACAATGACGTAACGATAATCGGTTACACCGACTTCCCAAGCCGAATGGCAACGCAGGCGTCATCGTTGTTCGCAACGAATATTCGTCATGTTATCGCCGACTTAACGCCCAACAAAGACGGCACCATCGTTCACAACATGGAAGATGATGTCATCCGCGGGGCTACGGTTACGCACGCAAAGGAGATCACCTTTCCTCCACCACCGCCTAAAGTGTCAGCAATCGCGGCGCAGCCAAAGGCGGCTCTGGCGCGAGAACTTTCCCCAGCTGAAAAGCGCGAGCAGGAAGCGGCAGCATTTCGAGCACAAACCTTTAAGCAAGTTGCGCTCCTCGCTAGCGGTGCAATACTCGTATTGGCCGCCGGTCTCGTTGCGCCGGCAAGTTTCATGCAGCATTTCATCGTTTTTGTATTGTCGGTCTTTGTTGGGTTACAAGTAATTTGGAACGTGGCACACAGTCTTCATACGCCCCTGATGGCGGTGACCAACGCGATTTCATCCATAATTATTCTCGGCGCGTTGATTCAGATTGGTTCGAGTTCGGTATTGATTTCAATCTTGGCAGCGGCAGGCGTCCTGATGGCGGCGATCAATATTTTTGGCGGATTTTTGGTCACGCGACGGATGCTCGCGATGTTCCAAAAGTCTTGATAGCGAGGCACTAACTATGGAACTTGGCTTCACGATTGCTGCTTATGTAGTCGCAGCAGTGCTTTTTGTGCTCGCTCTCGGCGGACTGTCGAACCAAGAAAGCGCTAAGCGCGCAATCTGGTACGGCATTGTTGGAATGCTAATCGCCGTATTGGCGACCATGATTGGTCCGGGATCAGGGCTATGGTGGGTCTCGTTGATTCTGATTGTAATCGGCGCAGCTATTGGCCACCAGTTAGCGACGCGGGTGCAGATGACGCAGATGCCTGAGTTGGTTGCGATCATGCATTCACTCGTGGGTTTGGCGGCTGTTTTTGTTGGATTTAATGCCGATATTGAATTGGGTCGCGTTACCGCCGAGTTTCATGCGCAGGGATTGCCGTTCCCTCGTCCTGAAGATGTGACGGTCGAAGGAGCCGCCTTTGCCAAAACATTTTCTGGTTTTGCAGCGATTCTGGCGAAGAAAACGGCGGTTGAAGTTAACATTTTGCGCATCGAACTCGTGCTGGGTATTTGGATCGGCGCCGTTACCTTCACTGGTTCGGTAATTGCCTACGGGAAACTCGCAGGAAAAGTTTCAAGCGCTGCCAAGCAGCTTCCGGGCGGACATATACTAAATGCGGCCGCCGCAATTGGCTCCCTCGCCATGGCTGGGCTATACCTGAGCGGCGCAGAAGTCTGGACTTTAGTGCTGCTGACGCTTCTAGCCTTGTTTATCGGCTATCATCTAATCATGCGAATTGGCGGGGCGGATATGCCCGTCGTCGTGTCAATGCTTAACAGTTACTCTGGTTGGGCTGCCGCCGCCATTGGGTTCAGTTTGGGCAATGATCTGCTAATCGTGGTTGGTGCCCTTGTGGGATCATCTGGCGCGATTTTGTCCTACATCATGTGTAGGGCAATGAATCGATCATTTGTAAGTGTTATTCTAGGCGGCTTTGGCGGAACGTCAGGACCGCAAGCAAGCATTGACGGTCAACAAGTGGCGATTGATGCAGACGGAGTGGCGGCAGCCTTGAATGATGCCGATAACGTCGTCATTGTTCCTGGGTACGGAATGGCGGTTGCCCAAGCACAGCAGTCGGTGAGCGAGTTGACAAGAAAGTTGCGAAATTCAGGGAAAGATGTTCGCTTTGCCATTCACCCTGTCGCGGGCCGTTTACCAGGGCATATGAATGTCTTGCTGGCTGAGGCTAAGGTGCCTTACGATATCGTTTTGGAAATGGATGAGATTAACGATGATTTCCCCGAAACTGACGTTGTCATTGTTATTGGTTCCAATGATATCGTTAATCCCGCGGCACAAGATGATCCCAACTCACCAATTGCGGGAATGCCGGTGCTCGAAGTTTGGAAAGCCAAGCAGGTTTTTGTGTCAAAACGTGGGCAAGGCGCGGGTTATTCAGGAATTGAAAACCCGCTGTTCTTTAAAGAAAATACGCGCATGTTTTTTGGCGATGCGAAGGAGTCATTAGATAAGCTGTTACCGATCATCAACTAGGTCTAACGCATTGTTGGCAAGGAGACCGTTAGATCATTCTTGGATCCGAGGATCGTTATTAATTGAGTTTGGTGCAGCCAAGCGACAGCATCAGAGGAGTTCTTGCGGCTTCGTCTCTTGCTTGATTGACCTTACAAGCTGGTAAGTCGTACGTTATTCTTGCACGGTCAGCACACGGGCATAGAATTGCGATCATTGCGCCATTTTCTGCAAGTAATAATTTGTTGCGCTATGCTAATCGGCTGACCCAAATGCCGAAGTCCTGCGATTGGATTTATTGACTCTAGTGTGATGACCTGCTCACCAATCTGGTGACAATGATTAGAACCAGTGATCGTTCAAGTTGTTTGCTGAGGCCAGTTCTTCGTTCAGAAGGGGAAAAATGTGATTGAAGATCACCCGTTACGATACGCGTTAGCGAACGAATTACACGCTCGACCATTCCCGATGCTGGCCTCGCCTTGCACCGTCGTTTATTTGGCGATCAAGCAGCCCAAAGATGCGGCAACTCGCGAACGCGACAAAGATCAGGCCCACTTAGCTGCTCTGTTGGAACGCTATGGCGCACCCTTGCCACGAGCCGGTGCCACCCATTATTCTGGTCAGATTGGCCGGCATCAATTGAAATGGGAGCAGCATACGGAGTTTATTTCGTACACCGCGTGCAGTGACGGAGTTAGCTCGCGACCCTTTGATGCGAAAGACTTCGAAATTTTCCCTGAAGACTGGCTCAATGCGGCTCCAGGCAAACGAGTGACATCAATCATGTTACGGATAGAGACGGTTTCCGATGTCCGTGAGATTATCCCAAAGCTGCCGGAGTGGTTTGACTCGGAGAGTGTGGCGGCAGCGTGCATTCCACCGGGTACGAACATCGCTGTCGGAGACTTTCGGATTGATCCTGCTGGCCACATGCGATTTGCAGTTGGAGTAGAGGACGCGTTAGACTCGTCAGAAATCGCTCGAATCGTACAAAACCTCTGTGAAATAGAGACATATAAGGCGATGTCGATGCTGGGGTTCTCTCGCGTTCAGAGTTTGTCACCGCAAATCGGGGTTCTTGATGCCAATCTGACCGAATTAATGGGGCAAATGACTGCCGATGAGGGCGCATCTGACGCTACCCTCAATAAACTCTTAGCAATTTCTGTCGAATTAGAGGCTATGGCCGCGAAAAGTGCCTTTCGGCTAGCCGCGACACGAGCCTATGAGGCTTTGGTGAATCAACGGATTACGGCCCTTCGCGAAACGCGATTCGAGTCCTTTCAGACAATCGGCGAATTTATGGTCAGGCGGTATCAGCCCGCAATGCGGACTGTCAGGTCTACTGAGCGACGCATCGCGGTGCTTAGTAACCGCGCAATGCGGGCGAGTGAGTTATTGCGTACCCGCGTTGACGTTGAGCGCAGCGCCCAAAATCAAGAGGTTCTGCGAAGCATGGATCGGCGAGCGGATCTACAACTTCAACTTCAGCGCACCGTTGAAGGTCTCTCGGTGGTCGCCATTAGTTACTACGCTGTTTCGCTCGCAGGGAATCTACTCCAACCTTTAGTTGGGGCTTCGGGCTTTAGTGCAGGGGGACTCACTGCCTTGATAACGGTTCCGATCGTCTTGGTTGTTTGGTGGCTGGTTCGCCGCATTCGACTGCGAATAGAGTGAGATCCTCATCGCCCTCGGATACGTGGGTCGAGGGCATCTCTTAAGCCATCTCCGAGATAGTTGACGCTCAATACTGTGAGTGAGATCATCAAGCCTGGCCAGAGCACGCGTTCGGGATAAAGGACCATACGATCAACGCTGTCGTTTAATAGGCGTCCCCAAGTTGGAAAATCGGGTGGAAATCCAAATCCAAGAAAGGACAGCGCACTTTCAGTAATGATCGCTGTTGCGATCCCAAGCGTCGCTGAAACCATGATTGGTGAAAGCGTATTCGGGAGCAGATGTCGAATGATGAGCTGCACAGGGGTTGTTCCTACCGAGCGGGCGGCGAGAACGAATTCTCGTTCTTTGAGCGCGAGCACATCGCCGCGAACAATTCTCGCTGTTTGCATCCATGAAGTCAGGCCGATGAGAACGACAATCAATATAAATATGCCGCCCTCGGTTCCGAACGAATTCGATAGTGGATCGCGAAACAGCAGCGATGCGACCAAAATTAGCGGCAGTAGGGGCAGGGCAAGGAATAGGTCGGTCAGCCGCATAAGCGAACCGTCCATTCGACGAAAAAAACCGGCAACAACCCCGATGATCGTGCCGAGCAGAATCGAAAGAACCATTGCCGTCAGACCGACGGCAATCGAAACCCGCCCGCCGGACATTAATCTTGCTAACGCGTCACGACCGAGATTGTCGGTGCCGAGAGGATGCGCCCACGAAACTTTTGCCTGACTATCCCAGATTAACGTATAGATCGGGCGCGTATCTCTTAGATCAATAAAGTCACGACCTTGGGGTAAGTATGTGGGATCAATGTGCCAAATGAATGGGCCGACAAAAACGCCGATAGTTATGAAGGCAAAAAGGTAAGTGCCAACCATCGCGCCTTTATGGGCCTTAAGTTGTTGCCAGATATCGACCCATTGACTCCGTGGCGGTTTGTCAGGTTCGGCCTCAACGGTGGAGACCTCAGATTCGATCTCTAGCGGGGTTTCAGTCATAGCGAATACGGGGATCAAGAATGCCATAGAGAACGTCGGCAATCAGGTTGAAGAGAACGATTAATACCGCAAAGATGAAGGTTAGAGTCTGCACCATCGGCAGATCATTTGCTTGAATAGCGATAATCAACAGCTGTCCAATACCGTTTACCTTGAAGACTTGCTCGGTGATGATCGCGCCACCGAAGATTGCCGGGATGCCAAGGGCGATGACGGTAACGACCGGGATCATTGAGTTTCGCAAGACATGCATCAAGATCACGGAGCGTTCACGCAATCCCTTCGCTCGTGCTGTGCGGACGTAGTCTTGATTCAGATTGTCAAGCATAGACGCTCGCATAAAACGGCTGATTTGACTGGTAATTTGTAGCGCGAGTACCATGACCGGCATAATCATCTGGTTGACCTGCGCAAGAAAGCTTGACCAATCAGTCACGCGATGGGTCGTATCGTAAATTGAGGGAAACCAGCCGAGTTGTACCGAGAATATTACGATGACCAGCACCCCTGAGAAAAATGGCGGCACTGAAAAACCGACCATGGTAACAAATGTTCCGGCATTGTCGAACCAGCTATATTGTCGATAGGCTGAGTAGATCCCGACGGGGATAGCAATTAATATCCCAACAACATAGGCGGTGCCGACAACCCACAGCGTTTGCGGCATTCTTTGTGCAACGGTATCCATGACGGGTGAGCGCGTTTGCCATGAAATGACACGCAGGTCATCTGCTGAGAATGACGTATTGAAGGCATAATCAATCAGAACCTTTGGCTCAATCCAGAAGAATTGCACGAGCCACTTCCAATACCGAACGTGTAGGGGTTGCCCGAGACCGAGTGCCTCACGCATTTTTTCTTTAACTTCGGGCGGTACGGTGAGGGGAACTTGCGCCATCGGATCGCCGGGCGCTAGTTCAAGCAAAAGGAAGATGACCAAGCTGATAAAAAGTAGTGTTGGAATTGCCAACACCAGCCGTCGGATCGTAAAGGTCAGCATGGATGTGAGTTTCGGACTATATCAACGGCTCAATGATCATTTGGTTTTAATGAAGTAGCGACCCCAGAGACTGGGGTCGCTTAGAGTATTAACAGTTCCCTTTTATGATCCCTCTTTGCGGAACCAATCGGCGACATTCCATAGTTCACTATCCCAGACATTGAGCACGACGCCGCCCAAGGTGTTGGCATGCGCTGAGAGACGACCACGATGAACAAGTGGGATCATGGCACCACTAGCGACGGCCATGTCATTGAGTTGACGGGCAATCGCCGCTCGTTCATCGGCCCCTGCTGTTTCCGTCAGCTTAGCGTAAAGGGCGTCATACGCCGGGTCGCAGAAACGCGAAATATTCTCGCCTTGCCACTGGGTTTCTGGTCGAGGTGCTTTATCACATAACATGTTCCCTAGGTACGATTGCGGGTCGGTCCCATTGAACGTGTTCGCGTACATTTGCACGTCGGCGTAGAACTTTTGGAATGTATCGGGTGATCCTGGGTCACCACCAAAGAAGACTGACGCGTTGATATTTCGCAGTTCGGCTTCGACGCCAATTTCTTGCCACCATTGCTTGATTAGTGCTTGGAAGTCTTGGCGAACCGCGTTGGTAGAGGTTTGATAGAGTACCTTTAGCGGGACGCCGTCTTTCTCACGAATTCCGTCGCCGTCGGTATCAACGATGCCGGCATCGTCGAGCATTTTATTGGCACCCGGAATATCTTGGACATCGCACTTGAAGGTGTCGGAATTGACAGCGGCTGGTGCTGGAATCCAATTACAGCCGACGCGACCCGCTTGACCGTAGCCGATCTCAACCAGTAACGGCCGATCAATCGCCAATGACAAAGCTTTATAGACGGCCGGTTCTCGAAGAAATGGATGTGCCACTTTTGCCGTAGAGCGGGTATCCGCATCTAGTGCCGGATCAGAATTCGTCTGATTGAGCATGATGCGTTCCATTAGTGGCCCGAACCCGGCGACGGGCTTACCTTTACCACCCGCTTGCATTTGGGCAATGACGTCTGGAGCAAGTTGCAGATTCCAAGCATAATCAAACTCACCGGTTTCCATTACGGCGCGTCCGGCAGCGGTGGCGTCCCCGCCGCCTTTAAACGTTACGGTTGCAAATGCTGGTTTCGCTGTGTCGCGATAGTTCGGGTTTGCCGAGAGGGTGATCACGTCGTTTGGCTTAAATTCGTCTACGACGAATGGGCCGGTCCCGATCGGATTGAAGTTTTGCTCGGTGCATTCTGGTGCTTTGGCTCCGAGGCAATCAGCGAATTGCGCGGCTTGAATGATAGGACTTTCACCGCCGACAAATGGACCGTAAGGGAACGGGGTTGGTTTGTCGAAATTAACGACGACCGTCAATTCATCAGGAGTTTCGACATTTGTTACACCGTCAAACTTTGTGAGAAATGCGCAGCCGCCCTCGGGATGGGTACAATATTCGTAGCTAAACTTGACGTCAGCGGCGGTAAACGGCGTCCCATCAGACCACAACAATCCGGGGCTGATATTCCAGGTAATTGAAGTTAAATCCTCGGAGATACCACCGTTCGCGACCGTCGGAACTCGTGTCGCCAGCCAGGGGGTAAGTTCACCGTTCTCATCGTAGCGTGCGAGCGGTTCGAGGACGAGGGAGGCCGACTCAACGTCTTTCGTGCCTCCTGATAGGAAGGGGTTCAGAATTGACGGAGCTTGCCAGTAAATGATGCTGACATTACCATCGGAGCCTCGCTCAGCGATGGTCGTAGTGGCGAGTGCCAAACTAGCGATCATGCCAAGCATTAGTGGTTTGAAGATCATAGTCTAGTTCCTTCTATGTTGTGTTCGGGTGTTCCGCTCTTGTTGCCATCCACGTTTCTTGTTGAGCAACTCGCATTTTTAGTGATTTAGCATTGGCAAAATTCATGGATTCTGCGTGGAACTCGAAAATTACCGTTTTGTTTTACTGATTAGGGTTTGTTTTACAAGAGACTATAAGCAAGAATGCTGTTAGGAGTTGAATTTTCGCTCACTCGTTAAGCGTTGATTTGTTCAGGTCGGTGATGCAAAATTGTAGCGCGGGTTGCCTTTTGTTTGTCGGTCACACTCAAAACAACGCGAGGCGGTTGCGGACCTTCAGTTTTGGTGAGTTTTATTTCGCTATGATAGTAATAGAGGTATAGTTCGTTGTCTGAACCACTTGTGCAAATCAGCAGCCTGAGAGTAGAGTTTCAGACGAGGGATGGCCCAGTAGTTGGGGTTGAAGATGTCTCCTTTGACGTCCATCCCGGAGAGACGGTTTGCGTTGTCGGCGAGAGTGGTTCTGGCAAGTCAGTTTCATCTCTTTCTTTGATGCGGTTGGTTGAATTTGGCGGCGGCGACATTGTCGGTGGTCGGATTCTCTATGATCGGCAAGGTGGTAACGAACTCGATATATCAAGAGCTCCAGCGGAGACGATGCGTCGTATTCGCGGCAATGATATCGGCATGATTTTTCAGGAGCCGATGACCGCGTTGAATCCCGTTTTTTCTGTTGGTCAGCAGTTAACTGAGGGTTTGCGCTTGCATAAAGGCATGTCGCAAAAATCTGCGAATCAGAGAGCTTTAGAATTACTCAGGCAGGTCAGGATTCCAGAACCCGAACGACGTCTAAGGCAATTTCCGCATGAGTTATCTGGGGGAATGCGGCAGAGAGTTGTGATTGCCATGGCATTGGCCTGTGAGCCCAAACTGTTGATCGCAGATGAACCGACGACAGCACTTGATGTGACGATACAGGCGGAGATTTTAGCACTGGTAAATCGGCTCAAGCGAGAAACAGGAACGGCGATTATTTTCATTACGCATGACATGGCAGTTGTGGCGCAAATGGCGGATCGCGTAGTGGTGATGTATCGTGGGAACAAGGTTGAGGAGGGATTGGTCGAAGATATTTTCCGGTCCCCGGGTCACGCCTACACAAAGGCACTCTTGGCCGCCGTCCCAAAGCTCGGTGAAATGACGGGTAAGCCTTATCCTGAACCGATGCGGCTTGTTGATGCGGAGGAACAATCAACGGAGCCGGTTGTTGGTACCGATGAGGGTTTATTAACTGTTCGGAATTTGACGACCCGTTTTGCGGTGAAGGGCGGATTTTTCCGCCGTATCGTTGCGAATGTTCATGCGGTTGAGGACGTATCCTTCACGATTAATCGTGGACAAACGCTGAGTCTTGTTGGTGAGTCTGGTTGCGGGAAATCTTCAGCTGGTCGATCAATCTTGCGCCTTGTTGAGCCGTTGTTAGGTGAGATTCAGCTTGCCGGGGCCGATGTCATGAAGCTATCGGACGCTGGTTTGCGCCGAGCGCGACAGGATATGCAGATGATTTTTCAAGATCCTTTTGCGTCATTGAATCCGCAGATGCAATTGATGGATCAAGTTGCTGAACCGTTACGTAACTATAAGATTGCAAGCGGTTCCGAGATTGCGGACCGTGTCGCTGGCTTATTTGATCGGGTGCATTTGCCGAGAAGTTTTATGCGGCGGTATCCGCATGAAATGTCGGGCGGGCAGCGCCAACGGGTTGCGATTGCGAGGGCCCTTGCGCTTAATCCGAAGTTGATAATCGCTGATGAGGCGGTTTCGGCGTTGGATGTTTCTGTCCAAGCGCAGGTTTTGAATTTGATGATGGAGTTGCAGGCGGATTTGGAACTGTCATATCTTTTTATTTCTCATGACATGGCGGTTGTTGAGCGTGTCAGTCACCGCGTTGGCGTGATGTATTTGGGGCGAGTTGTGGAGTTAGGTGCGCGGGCGAGTGTGTTCGAAAACCCCCATCATCCATATACGAAAGCTTTACTAAAGGCGGTGCCAATTGCGGATCCGCAGAAGCGTTTTTCCGAGAGTGATTTGAATTTTCGGCCCATACCTTCTCCGATTCATCTCTTGGACTATACCCCGGAGCCGTCGTGCTATGAGGAGGTCGGCACAGATCATTATGTTTTACTGACTGATAGTGGCTACGGCGATGCTCTGCATTAGCCGGTTGGAGATTAAGTCACACTTGAGAATCAGTGTATTTGAGTCTTTAGAGTTCACAAATTTTAGGTCAGGCTCTGAGCTAGATTCAAGAGAGTCCTATATTGCGGGGGAGGTCCTTGTATACAAAATCACCGAAGCGCCAAAGGACCTCATCAACCGTGTGGATTCCCTGATCATACAAACCAAATCCAAAGAAACTGGCGACGCCGATCCGCAGGTCCATATGCGGGTGGATCGTTTCCGAGAGGTGTGCGAGACATTCACGCAATTTCGTACTGTCGGGGTCATGACTCACCAAGGCCAGCATCACGATGGGCCTTTCATCGCTGAACCCCTTCAAATCCCTGTTGCAATCCATCAGGCCTAATGCGCGTTTCTGGTTGAAGACCTGGACCATGTCGTTCTTGAGGGCCGCAACCTTGTCGGGATTCTCTAAGAAGCGGTCGATGTCCCCGATGTGTTTGCTCAGCCCCGCAGCCCCGCTCAATGCGCCATCGCCACATTTCACTTCGATAATAACTAATCGCCGATCGCTTGCCTTACTTCGCAGGTGTCTGTCCGACGGCCAATGCACTGCGATCATGTCAAATCGCCACGGTTCCCCACTTCGCACATACTCGACATCGCAAATGTAGAAATCCGTGGATTGTGCAAGGCTGCCGCCCTTGTACTGAATACCTAGGTCAGCTCCAGGTTGGATACGGCCATAGTTGTTGGCGCGAACAAACATTTGCTGCACTTCGCGCTCGTCTTTCTTGACCTTCTCTGCAATATATTGATCGACGGCCCCTTTCAGGCTTGGCCATGCTTCTAACCATTTACCAACATCGTCAAGGTGGGTTAGGGACTTCGGCAACTTTAATGTCCTGCCGTCCTTGAAATAGTTGGGGTTGAAGGTACCGCGGTATTCCGTTCGGGTTTCCTGAATCTTCATCAGGTTGCAGCCGCGGTAATACACATTAATTGATGTTCCTCTCAATTCAAGGCACAAGGTCGAATCCCATTGAACGGTTTCGGTCACCTTGGCCAGGATCCCATCCTTCAAATCCTTCAAGAATCGGTCGTTTAATGCTCGCATTGCCGCTTTCCTTTTTTCTTTCTAAACCGTCCACCATCATTCCGGCATACAACCTGATCAAAATACTTTTGGAGTAGATCGGGGGCGAAGGAATGGGTAGGGACCCACTAGTGTTCCGTTTAGCGACCCGATATTTCTCTTAACTAGTTGATATATATACGAAAAACTAGTTTTTTGTGTCCGAGATTTGAATCCAGATTGATATTGCCATTGATGTAAGTATTACGCAATCTGGAGCAAATATACAATGTACGCTAGTATCCCGAAAATATCAAATTGTGGGTTACTCGTATCCAGTTCACTGAAAACGGCGGGTGCTTTTGTGATCGACTTTTGTCTATTGGTAGTATAAACTTCAGAATAATAAACAACAACAAGCAATCCGCGCCAGTTTGTTTGGCAATTATCGCTGGCATTTCGATTTTAGGAACGAGGGGACAGATATGAGGATATTTGGGCATGACAGTTGGTGGCAGAAAGCTTTACCAGGTTACCCTTACCGACGACGAACGGACGCAACTCCAAGACCTGGTTGATCGGGGTAAGGGCTCTAAGGAGCGTCGCAAGCGAGCGCATATTTTATTGTTGGCCGATACCGGCCGTGACCGTGGTGGTCGTATTGATACCGACATTGCGGATGCGTTGGGCGTTAACGTGACAACGGTAGAGCGGGTACGCAAGCGTTGCGTGATGGCGGGTTTAGACGCGGCATTGGACCGCAAGCCGCATCCGAATCCACGGCCACGATTGCTTGATGG
>JAPORY010000120.1 GCA_026709985.1 Aestuariivita sp.
CCAGTGTCCAACTGGCCTGACCCGCTGGCGGTTGTGAACACGCCAACATTGTTAGTGTGGCCTCGCCTTCCCCATCAAGCAATCGTGGCCGTGGATTCGGATGGGGTTTGCGGTCCAATGCCGCCTCTAAACCCGCCATCACGCAGCGCTTGCGAACCCGCTCTACCGTTGTCACGTTAACGCCCAACGCATCAGCAATGTCGGTATCAATACGACCACCACGGTCACGACCGGTATCGGCCAACAATAAAATATGGGCTCGCTTGCGACGCTCCTTCGAGCCCTTGCCACGATCAACCAGGTCTTGGAGTTGCGTCCGTTCGTCTTCGGTAAGGGTAACCTGGTAACGCTTTCTGCCACCAACCGTCAGGCCCAAATATCCTCATATCTGTCCCCTCGTTCCTAAAATCGAAATGACCTTGATGATTGCACATACGACACGGATTGCTTGTTGGTTCTAAGGTCTATACCACGACGAAACAAAAGTCGATCACAACAGAACCCGCCGTTTGCAGTGAACTGGATACCAGTATCCCGCAATTTGACAGTTTCGGGATACTAGTGCCATCGTTCGCCGTGAAGTTTAGGTAAGGTTGAATACGGCAATTCCAAATCATCTTTAATTCCGGTGCTTGATCCTGGCTTTACGGGTTCAATAGACCTGCCAATTTCCTCGAGTCTCCTATTGATTTCTGCCAACTCATCCAAGTAGTCCTGAACAGACTTCGAAATAGTCATGTGCGTCCTCCCTATACCAATATTTTCAGACGATGTTTGGTGTGAATGGCAAATTCGTTACCTCGCTTAGAGCAGTAGTCGACAAAAAGATCGTAATATTCACGAATTGCGACATTGAGTGCTTTATCTCTTCCAAAATTCTTGACTTTTAATTTGATCTTTTCAGAGCACAACGTCCTGAGAGAAATGCCCCGTCCATGGGTCTTCCATTCAGTAGGGTCTCCGAGCAACTTCGCAATTTCTTCGGCTCTTTCTTTTCTGCACTTTAAAGTTACTTTCTTGCGACTAGTTTCACGCACCGTCCAATTCTTGAACTTATATTTTGGCAGCCAATCACAAATCAAATTCACTGAATGCAATCGGGCTTGTTCCAGTGCGAAGAGTTCAGCCGGATCAAATTTCCGTACCAAGAACTCCATTTCAGCAGTTGTGATTGTGTCTTCAGCACTCTTACGAATTAACTCTTGATATTTTTCAAGATATCCGATTCCAGGCACCCATCGGTCATTGTGGCTACGAATTTGAGGATCAATAGGACCAAGAACCGAATAATAATCCATATAAATCTCATCTCCAGACAAAGCAAGAACTGTACCCGCTGAATATGCACTGTTCGGGATAATAAAATAGACTTCTTGAAAATGCTCGCGGAAAACATCGTGAATACGCTCTACAACTTCGACAGACCCTCCGCTAGTTTCAAGTACAACAATCAATCTATTAGAACGCTTTTCTTGTGCTGCAAGAATTTCGACTTCACGACGCACCAAGTCATCGACGCTTGCAGCCATTGGTGCTCGAATTAGGATGACTTCTCCTTTCAACTTGTTCTCAAGAACTTGAGACTTCTCTGAGATCAGCCTTTGGACAACGTCATCGGATTTAATTTGTTTCATTGTGAACGGATCAAATTGCTTCTGATTTAAGGTTCACCATCAGGTTAACTTATTCTCTTTTGCAACCTTGAAAGACGCGCAGGTCACCTGAATTTCGATGCCCAAGAACTGAATCAATAAGTTCAAAAAATGTCATAATCCCGACTCTCCATAAATAGTTATTGAACCGCGTATACCAGCATAGCGGAAGGTGTGAGGCGTAAGAAAAATATCCCAGATTTTTGGTATGAAGAAGTCCAAGGAGGAGGTCAAATTCCCAAAAAAACCTGCGAGGATGCAATGAAAATTGCTATAGGTGCCACCCGCAAAACTTGTAGCATCTGAGCATGATTTAGCGACGCCGGAAAGACAAAATTGTTTTTTGGTCAGAACTTATCTCGCTAGGGTACGAGAATTGCAATTGGAACAGTATGATAATAGTTAGATTTAAGGCTGTTTGCACGCCCATATGCCTTATTACTCGGAATAAAGCCACTGAACTACGCGAACATCGTGATAAAATTAGGGGATATAGTCACGAATGACGACCTATAAGCCTATAAGCAATCGACAGACGGAAAAATTTGCGGGTGTCCAACGCAAAACGGAGCCGCGCTGGTAGCAAATACCCAAAAAAATGGAACTGCCAAATTAGCGGCTGGGTTTGTCAATACTGAAAGTCTGGGGCGTTGGCGCTAATCAATTCAAGGTTCGAGTCACTAAGATTGGAGAGTGAGTAATGACAGACCCCGTATCGCGACTACTGAGACCAAACTCGCTAAGATACGTTATTCGGTTCGCGCCTTGTGAATTTCTTTCTTTAATTCACGCGCTCTTGCCGAAAGATCAGCATCTTGAGCCTTAGCAAGGAAACGATCCAAACCACCTCGGTGCTCAACGCTCCGAAGGGCGTGCGCTGAAATACGGAATTTATACGCCCGTCCAAGTGTATCAGAATGCAATGTGACCTTGTTGAGATTCGGCAAAAACCGTCTTTTTGTCTTGTTATTGGCATGGCTGACATTGTGGCCGGTCATCGGGCCCTTACCAGTCAATTCGCAGCGGCGCGACATCGTTTTTCCTCTCTTCGAAACATAACAAAGCCACAAACCATCGTGACCCACCCAAATAAATCGTTGACATAGGTCAGGAAGGATACATTAGCGCCAGTTCAAGGTCAACACTAATCGAAGGAAGAAGCAATCAAAACGTAATCGGCAGCCTAAACAATCGCAAAACTGACCCAAATGCCTCAGGCCACCCGATTTAGGTACCGGGTCCGCTCAGAGAACCATCAATGGTCAAGCAAGACAACTGCCCTAAACGCCATCTTTGTGCAACTGCCTTAGACGCCTGTATTGGAAATATCGAAGTTAGGGCATCCGTTACTCTGATGGACGCCTCTGTTTCAAACCAACTAACATTTCGTCGACGGCGACAACCGTCGAAATTTCACCTTGCTCAACGGCTTTGCTCAATCGCTCAAAGTCGTCGCGAGCATCTACCGTATCTAACTGTGATAGAAGAGCATACTGTAGTTCTTGTTTGAACCAATATCTCGCCTGTTCGACGCGACGGCTGTCCAAGTGCCCCTCGGCTTGTCGCCACGCATATAAGCTCTCAACCGCATCCCAAACCGCCCCCAAGCCAATTTTCTCTTTTGCTGATGCGATCATCACCTTTGGGTATCCAGAAGGGTCTTGTTGGCGTTTGCGCAGCAGTCTAAGTGCGCTCGCATAATCCGCGTGAGTGCGATTAGCAGCAGCCTTCAATTCCCCATCGGCTTTATTGACCATCACGATGTCAGCTAGTTCCAAGATGCCGCGCTTCACTCCTTGTAACTCATCGCCACCAGCGGGGTTCAATAGAAGCATGAAAATATCCGTCAGATCAGCAACGACCGCTTCCGACTGTCCCACCCCGACAGTCTCCGTTAAGATCACATCAAAGCCAGCGGCTTCACACAGAAGTATCGCGTCGCGCGTACGACGACCAACTCCGCCCAAATACGTTTGATTAGGTGAGGGTCGAACAAAAGCTTGATCGCTTCGGCTCAATCGATCCATCCGGGTTTTGTCACCAAGTATTGAGCCGCCGGACACTGCCGAACTGGGATCAATAGCGAGCACCGCAACGCGTTTGCCCTGCTCAATCAAAAGGAGCCCCCAGTTCTCAATGAATGTCGACTTACCGACGCCTGGCGTGCCAGAAAGGCCAACCCGAATGGCGCTGCGGCCTAAACTCTGCAAATGCTGTATCAGGGAATTAGCAAGATCTCGGTGATCACGCCGAGAGCTCTCAATTAAGGTTATCCCACGAGCGAGCGCCCGACGGTCGCCCTCAATAATACAATCACCTAATTCAAGGATATTCATGTTACGTGTCAAAGTCTGAAGTCATGATGACGCGAGCAGCATAACGCTCATTCAACCGTAGCGGATCTGGTTTTCAACGTGAGAAAATTTAACCTCGCACTCTAACTTGTGTCGGCAATCAAGTGAAGTCATGGCAACTATCAAGCAACGAATTGCCCTGCTGCGCTACTTGCCCAATTTGGCGTGACACGGATTTTAACCTGCGGATTGCTATAACCTGCTACAAACCCTCTCCAATACCGGGGCCCGAAAACTGATTGCATTAAGCCCCGCCTCACGAAACCATAGGAAGGCGCAGAGAATCTGAAAAGCTACTCAGCCGCTTGCTGATAATCTGTCAGCGGTGGGCAGGTGCACATTAGATTCCGGTCACCCCAAGCGTTATCGACCCGATTGACTGGTGGCCAGTATTTGTCAACCCGTAGCGCACCAATCGGAAAACAGCCTTCCTCACGACTGTAAGGTCGATTCCAATCACGAACCAAGTCCTCCATCGTATGTGGCGCCAACTTAACCGGATTGAGAGCCTGATCAATTTGACCATTTTCAATAGCACGAATTTCCTCGCGGATGAACAACATTGCGTCACAAAAACGATCAAGTTCCGCCTTGGTTTCAGACTCCGTCGGCTCAATCATCAAAGTCCCCGCAACCGGCCAACTCATCGTCGGGGCGTGAAAACCGCAATCAATGAGACGCTTGGCGATATCCTCTACGGTTACGCCCGCAGATTCTGTTAATGGTCGAATGTCGATAATGCATTCGTGAGCAACCCGCCCTTTGCTACCGTGATAGAGGACTCGATACGCGCCATTGAGCCGGGCCGCCACGTAATTTGCATTCAGGATCGCTACTCTGGTCGCTTGGGTCAGACCTTCCCCGCCCATCATGAGGCAATAAGCCCAAGCGATGGGTAACAACGAGGCCGAGCCATAAGGGGCCGCAGATACCGCACCAGCCTCAGCCCCCGTATGATCCCCCGTGACAACGTGACCGGGCAAGAAGGGCAGCAGATGGGTCTTCACCCCGATTGGCCCCATCCCGGGACCACCGCCCCCATGCGGAATGCAAAAGGTCTTGTGGAGGTTTAAATGACTAACGTCGCCACCCAAATCTCCCGGCCGCGACAACCCAACCATCGCATTCATGTTGGCACCGTCAATATATACCTGCCCGCCTTGCGAGTGGATAATTTCGCAGACCTCCCTCACCGTCTCCTCAAACACGCCGTGCGTCGACGGATACGTAATCATACAGGCAGCTAGCCGATCTTGGTGCTCCATTGCCTTCGCACGAAAATCGTCAAGATCAATGTCACCATTTTCTGCGGACTGTACAACAACAACTTGCCAACCAACCATATGCGCAGAAGCGGGATTCGTCCCATGAGCACTCATCGGAATCAAACAGATGTCGCGATGTCCTTGATTTCGTGAACGATGGTAGGCCGCAATGGTTAGCAGCCCCGCATACTCCCCTTGCGCACCCGAATTCGGCTGAATAGAAAAACCGGCGTAGCCTGATATATCGCATAGTTTACTCGAAAGGTCAGCAATCAGTTCGGCATAACCTTGCGCCTGATCAGGGGGACAAAACGGATGCATGAAGGCAAATTCGCGCCACGAAATCGGCATCATTTCAGCAGCTGAATTCAGCTTCATCGTACACGAGCCAAGCGGAATCATCGCACGGTCCAAAGCCAGATCTCGGTCGGCGAGACGACGTATATAGCGCATCATTTCAGTCTCAGCGCGATTCATATGAAAAACCGGATGTGTAAGGTAATTAGTCTCACGCAACAAATTCTCTGGAAAACAGTACTGTAGTGCGTGGTCTTTGACCTGACGATCAATGCCAAACGCCCGCCACACAGATTCAATCACGGCCGGTCTGGTCGTTTCGTCGAGCGTAATCCCAATGCGCGTTCTACCGACAGGTCGCAGATTTACCCCGTGCGCAACCGCTGACTTCATCACCGACTTTTGGAGCGGACCGACCGTCACGGTAATGGTATCAAAAAAAGTCTCAGGCTGAACTTCGAAACCAGCTTCCATCAGCCCCTCTGCCAGCTTTGCCGTCTTTTGATGTATGCGTTGTGCAATAGCCTTTAGTCCCTCCGGACCGTGAAACACGGCGTAAAACGAGGCCATAATCGCTAACAGTGCCTGCGCAGTGCAAAGGTTTGACGTCGCTTTCTCACGCCGAATATGTTGCTCGCGGGTTTGTAAACTCAGCCGGTAGGCGCGGTTACCGTGACTGTCCACACTGACACCAACAATGCGACCCGGCATCGCTCGCGCATAGGCTTGTTTAGCGGCCATATAAGCAGCGTGCGGGCCACCGTATCCCATCGGTACACCAAAGCGTTGCGCTGAGCCCACGGCGATATCGGCCCCCATCGCACCGGGTTCCTTGAATAACGTCAACGCCAGCGGGTCCGCTGTCACAATTCCAATGGCTTGATGAGCATGAAGTTCAGCAATTGTGCCGCTAAAGTCCTGAAGAAGACCGTTTGTATTTGGATATTGAAATATCGCTCCGAATATTTCCTTCGGGTCGAGGTTCTTAGCATCTCCAACAATTATCTCAATTCCCAAAGGTGCCGCCCGTGTCTGCATGACGGAAATATTTTGTGGGTGGCATTCAGCATCGACAAAAAAAGCATTGGCCTTTGATCGTGAAACGCGTTTTGCCATCGTCATAGCTTCAGCACAGGCCGTGCTTTCGTCGAGCAGGGAGGCGTTGGCAATCTCTAATCCGGTCAGATCGCAAATCATCGTCTGAAAATTCAGCAACGCCTCCAGTCGACCTTGGCTGATTTCTGGTTGATAGGGCGTGTAAGCGGTATACCAAGCTGGGTTCTCAAGTATGTTACGCTGAATTACCGGCGGGGTAACGGTGCCATGATACCCTTGCCCGATCAGGCTCACCAAGACCTTGTTCTTGCTAGCGACCTTGCGCATGTGATGAAGTAATTCTCGCTCCGAATAGGCCTTACCAAAATCAAGCGCTGATTCTTGCCTTATTGCGGCGGGAACTGTTTGATCAATGAGTTCATCAAGGTTTTTAAGTTGCAAGAGCTGTAGCATTTCCTGCATTTCGGCGGGACTTGGCCCGATATGTCGACGATTCGGAAAGTCGTAGGGCCGATAATCTGATGGTTTAAATGTCATTGAGAACTCTCCTCTGGCAGAATGCCAAATCCTCGCCTACAAACTCTGACCTTGATCAACTCTTGGTAAGTTGCGCTCTGATCAGACTTTAGGTCGAGCACGCATCTACATTATCGCACTCTATCGCTCAATCTGCAACGCATGGCGCAGCGCATAATAACGCAAGGCTGATCAGAAAAAAGTAAAAGGGCTGAGCGCTTTTTTTGTGAATCACGGCTCTCATGATCGAGTCAATTCATTGCCATCAGCCAACAGGCCTCGAAGCTGCTCAAATGAAAAAGTTGATTTCTCTTTGTCTAGAGGTAATCGAGCATTGACCTCAAGAAAGCACCAGCTCAGTTGGATCTTAGCGACGCTTTTGGCTACTTATCAAGCGATAGCTTCGCTCAAGTAAGGTCGGTTTCAGTTGGAGATGGCTATCTCTTCCTAAACAGCGATAATCAATCGCTATACGCGTTCGCCGGCAAGTTACAACCCACGTGTTTGTTGCTACTTGATAAACTCTAGGTAGGCCGCCTTATCCATGTAACCCGATAGCTGGGTTGGATCAGACGGCGTAATTTTGAAAAACCATCCCTCGCCGGTTGGATCCGAATTTACAACCTCAGGCTTATCGACCAAAACCTCATTCACCGCCACAATTTCCCCATCAAGCGGCGCCTCAATATCCGATGCGGCCTTTACACTCTCAATCACAGCGATACTCTCACCCTTCGTCACTGCGCTCCCGATCTCTGGTAATTCGACAAAAACCACATCGCCAAGTTGTTCAGCCGCATGCGTTGTAATTCCGACTATGATCGTCCCCGCTTCTTCACGAAGCCACTCATGCTCTTCAGTGTAATGCATTTGCAGTTCCCTTCCCGTTCCTAATTTGATCGCTTGTACTTTGCCGCAACGAAAGGCAATCGCACGACGGCAACTGGCTGGCGCCGTCCCCGCAGTTCGCCATAAACAGTGGTGTTCGGCTGAGCGTAATCGCGATTCACATAGCCCATAGCGATCGGTCTACCGACCGATTGACCAAACCCGCCCGAGGTGATCTCCCCGATAGCCGTATCTTCATGCTCATTAGCATAGAGTCTTACGCCGGATCGCATCGGTGCCCGCCCCTCTGGTCGTAAGCCAACGCGACGCCGGCTAGGGCCCATGTCAAGCTGATTGAGAATCATCTCAGCACCTAGAAACCCGCCCGCTCGCTCACCGCCATTTCTTCGGCATTTTGGTATCACCCAAGACAAGTTCGCCTCTATCGGGGTGGTTTCTTCCGTTATATCTTGGCCATATAAACACAAACCCGCCTCAAGCCGCAAACTGTCGCGCGCACCGAGACCCACCGGTGCGACGCTATCATGTGCGATCAAGGCGCGAGCGATGGTATCAGCCGCCGTCGCCGCAAGCGATAATTCAAAACCATCCTCGCCGGTATAGCCGGACCGCGATATCCAAGCAGCAACCCCGCCGAGATCGAGTGCCACTGACTCCATAAAGCCAAGCTCATACACCTGTTGATTAAATTCTCGAAGAACCGCCTCTGACGCTGGACCCTGCAGCGCAATCAACGCCCAATCCGTCAGTTCGGTTACGGCGATATTAGACTCCGAGTGCGACCTTAGATGTTTTGCGACGATATCCTTGCGGCTCGCATTTGCCACCATCCACAAAGTATCGCCGCGACGAATCACGATTACATCGTCCAGAATACCACCCGCATCAGTCGTCAAAAATCCGTACCGCTGTGAGCCCTCACGAAGGCCCAGGATATCTTGCGGCATGAGTTTTTCCAAACTATGCGCCAACTCAGTCCAGGATTCTGCCTCAATCTTAATCTGGCCCATATGGCTCACGTCGAATAACCCAGCTTGCGCACGCGTATGCCGATGTTCCTCAAGAACGCCCTTCGAATACTGAACGGGTAACGCATAACCCGCAAAGGTCACCATCTTAGCGCCTAATTCACAGTGCAGATCAAACAAAGGAGTCTGCTTAGCGCTCAGAGATGTCGGGGTTATTGTTTGAGTCATTTTTTCTCGTTTAAGGCGCAACAGTCGATATAGACTATACCAGAAAAGGACGGCTTTGAAGCATTGGCGTTCGAGGTCGCCAATTACTCATAGAGCAACCGCTTCAAAGCGGGCAAGCGCTACTGTAAGTTGCGGAGTTGTTCAACGGTAAGTGCCTCTAAGACTTTCTTGCCATTCCGGTTCCGAATTCGATAAACTATTGGGTTATACGGTTATCATTTATTCCGAGCCGCCGCTGCCGAGGCGGCTTCAGATGGACACAATTTTCACCTCCGGATTTATCCGGCATCAGTCTTGCCTCTGCGATCTGATCGCAATGCTGCGTACAAAACGTGCGTCCGCCATCGACCCGCAATCTGCAAGTAGCTTTGGGCTACTCCTTCATATTTGAATCCCGACGATTCAAGCAGTCCCCGCGACGCCACATTCTGGGGCAGGCATGCGGCTTCAAGACGAGAGATATCCAAGACAGTGAAGGCGTAATGAACAACAGCGCACGTTGCTTCTCGCATCAAACCTTGTCGCGAATGCTCCTGCCCAATCCAGTAACCGATCGTGCCGACCTGCGCCGGACCTCGGCGTATATTATCAATAGTGATGGCGCCAACGAGGCAGTCATCACGGCGCCGAATTAATAGCAAGGGCAGCGCCGAACCGTTGGCGATTGAACGAGCCGCCCAGTAGACACGGCCGTAGAACTCGCGTCGTCCCAAATGATCACCGCGCCACGCCGGTTCCCATTCGCTAAGAAATTCCCGATTCTTGTCGCGCAAAGCGCTCCAATCGCGAAAATCAGAATTAACGGGCGGACGAAGCGTCAAACGCTCCGTCTCAATTTTGAGCTTGCGATTTGCGAGCAGCATCGTGAAGATCGTTAGGCCCGCCGCCACTCCTGCACGGTCTCAAGTGTCGGGGCCGTTTTGATCGGGCCATACAGAGCGAGAGCCATTTTTTCCGAATGAGCCAACTGCGCGGCATGCGCTCGGACATCGTCGGTCGTTACGGCATCAATTTGGGCAATGGTTTCATCCAGTGACGGTACCCGGTCCCAAACATGGACCAGTCGGGCAAGCCTCTCGGCACGAGCGGACGGGCTCTCCAACGCTATCAAAGTACCGGCTTTCAACTGATTTCGTGCACGGGAAACTTCATCGTCACTGAGATCACTGGCTGCTCGCTTCAATTCATTAATGACAATTTGCGCCAATTCATGAACCTGTTCAGCCGAAGTACCGGCGTAGATTGTTGTTGTACCAGTATCAATATACGCACCAGATTGCGCGAAGATCGAGTAACAAAGTCCGCGCCGCTCCCGGACTTCCTGAAACAAGCGTGACGACATCCCACCGCCTAAAGCCGTGGTATAGATCTGTGCACGGTAAAGGTCATCATCACGAATACCGGGTGACTCAAAAGCTAGGGCGAAATGTGCTTGCTCAAGATCCTTTTCCTGCCGTGCCTCACCGCCGGTAAATGTCGCCGGTTCAACAACAGAACGGTTTCTTGCGGGGAGCTTGCCGAAAAGCTGTTCCGCCATTTCCAAGATGCCTGCATGATCCAGTGAACCGGCCGCAGCGATGATCATTTGACTAGGGGCGTAGTGCTCATAAACAAAATTTGTCAGATCATTGCGCGTAAAGGCTTGGACCTGCTCGGCCCGACCAAGAATAGTTCGACCCATCGGTTGATCAGAAAAACTTCGCTCCTGTAGCCAATCAAAAATCACGTCGTCGGGGGTATCAAGTGCCTGTCCAATCTCTTGAAGTATGACACCACGCTCAACCTCAATTTCTTTCGGGTCAAAGATCGGGTTAAGCAAGATGTCTGCTAGAACGTCGATCGCGAGTTGAACATCATCTTCGAGAACACGGGCAAAAAAGGCTGTGACCTCGCGCGAGGTATAGGCGTTGATGTAACCGCCAACATCCTCAATAGCCTTTGCAATCTGGAATGCGCTGCGGCTCTTCGTCCCCTTAAATGCCATGTGCTCAAGAAAATGAGCGATACCGTTCTGCTCAGGTCGTTCGTGGCGCCCCCCCGCCGTCACCCAGATACCGAGAGCGGTCGACTTGAGGCTAGGCATATGTTCTGAAACCACCCGAAGACCGTTTGATAACTCTGACAATCGAATACTCACTTGTCTCTTATGCTCCTAATGTAGTTTTGAATTTCCGTAAGGTCGTTTTTGACCCGACAAACGCGCTCGGTTCTTGTGTGCAAGTCAGCGATCCGTGACGGCAGTGTCGGACATTGACCGCTAGAATCCTCTACGGCCTCAACAAATTTCGCCGGATGGGCCGTAGCCAGTGAAATCATCGGCACCGATCTTTCTTGCCATTGCTCGCCCACCCGTACGCCAATTGCGGAATGTGGACAGAGCAACTCGCCAGTTTTGCGTTGATACTTCGAGATTGTCGCTCTCGTCTCATCCTCTGACACCCGCCCCGAACCGTATACCCCCACTAGTGAATCCAACGCAGTTTCGTCTATCTCCACGCCTCGCTGCGAGAATAAATCCATGAGCTCGGCAATTGCTGATCCACTGCAACCATAGGCATAGTACAGTGCCCGTTCAAAATTTGACGCGACTTGAATATCCATCGACGGGCTGATGGACGGTCGAGTTTCGCCTCGAAAATAGCCTTGCCCGGTTAAACAACGATGCAAAATATCATTTTGGTTCGTCGCGACAACTAATTTCTTGATCGGCAAACCCATTGATTTTGCGATAAATCCAGCAAAAATATCGCCGAAGTTTCCGGTGGGAACGGCGTAAGACAGGGTACGGTGCGGGGCTCCAATCCTAACTGCGGACGAGAAATAATAGACAATCTGCACTAATATTCGTGCCCAGTTGATCGAATTCATGGCGACCAGCCGCATTTCATTTCGAAACTTCCTGTCGTTGAACATCGCCTTAACGAGCGCTTGGCAATCGTCAAAGTCACCGTCAACTGCGAGCGCGTGGACGTTTTTCTCGCTCGGCGTTGTCATCTGTAACCGCTGAATATCAGAAATTCGGCCGTGTGGAAACAGAACAAAGACCTCCGTGTTTTCGATGCCACGAAAGGCCTCAATGGCGGCTGAGCCGGTATCACCCGAAGTCGCACCGATCACCATGATTTGCTGTTGTCTATCTCGAAGGGCAACGCGGAACAGCTGGGCGATGAGTTGCATTGCAAAATCTTTAAAGGCGAGAGTCGGCCCGTGAAAGAGTTCCAAGAGCCAGTGATTTTGACCAATCTGAACCAGCGGTGCACGGGCGGGATGGTCAAATTTGTCGTAGGCGTCTTGAATACACCGCCTGAGGGTCTCCTCTGAGAAGCTATCCCCGATAAAGGGGGTTATTACGCGCAGTGCGATATCTTCAAAACTCTGACCAGCGAGAGCCGCTATGGTCTTTTGCTTGAGACGAGGAATAGTTTTCGGCACATAGAGACCGCCATCGGGCGCAAGACCCGCAAACATCGTCGCTCTGAAGTCAAGTTCTGGCGCACCGCCGCGAGTAGAGACATATTCCATCGTTGCAAGACCTCCGACTATCGCTGTCGACGCCCGAAATAGAAACTCATTGCCAGCCAAATCGCCGCAATCGCAAACCACGTGATGGCATATTGTAGGTGATTATTTGGAATTGATTTTGGATCAACGGGAAGCGGAATCACTTGTGGGTCCGTTTGTGTTCTCGCAATAACAAGAATAGGCAGTGTTTTGAGCTGCATCGCCATAGCGTCTACGTCGCGGGCAAACCAAATATTGGATTGATAATCGGGCGATGGCGTGAACCTGTCAACCTCATCAGGCCAATGAACATTACCAATAATTTCAAACTGCCCGGTTGAGCGTTCTAAATCTTTGTTGTCCGCCTGAGTGAAGCCACGGTCGACTAAAATGCGTCGTCCATCGTGAATTTGCATCGGTGTGATAATTCGATACCCGGCGCCATCGCGTTTTTTTGATACCAACACGTGAATTTCCTCCGGCAAAATCATACCATCAACGACGATGGCAGAAAAGCGATCACGCTCTGGGTCCAAATTATTAGGAAGTGGTTCAGGCTCTTGATTGATTCGATTTTCAATATCACGCAAGATTGATTGTTTCCACTCCAAGCGCTGAATTTGCCATATGCCAAGAGATATCAATATTGCAATTCCTGCCATACTCGCAAAGAGGAATGATCGTTTCATTACTCAAGTCCCTTCCAAGGATTTACCAAAGGTCGCACAGTTTGCACACAAATTTGGTCGGATCCTTTAAGCTGATTAATTCGTATTAATCTGCTCGACGTCACTTGGCTTGAGCGAAGAATTGGTTTTGACCAATGACAACGCGACTGGTTACTTTCCTTGTACTGTACGGCAATTGCCAGATTACGACTTTTTCAGCAATGCAATTTCGATATTTCTAAACGCACTTTTGTTTCGTCCGCGATGTTCTGGACAAGCATTGGATTACTCTTCCTTGAGACTTTTTGGTCAAAACGAGCGTTCGCTCTCGCGTGTAAATTTCCAACAGGGTTAGTGGAAAATTGCTTGTAAGACGGATGATCATTGCCGGCCAAATCTACTTGTTTCTTCATAAGCGTCTAGCTTAATGAGCAATGGGAACTGCTGGCAAGCACCTGCAATTCATGCATATGGACATTTCGGCGAAATACACGAATGCACCTAACCGAAGAGAAATCCTGATAGGGAAGATTTAGACCATAGTCGCACTGAAGCGAATTGATATTCCCATTCGGGAATAATTTGATTGACACGGTGGTATAAAGCCAATATCTTCCTGATAAGGAAGAATATATGCTGACATCGACCATCATCGGCACTACCATTCGCACGGCGCGCAAGGCGCAAGGGCTGCGACAAGATGAACTCGCTGCTGCCGCCAATGTCGGGGTACGATTCTTGATTGAACTCGAAGCCGGTAAAGAAACAGCGCAAATCGGCAAGGCTTTAGCAGTTCTAGCGGCACTCGGGATTGATGTAAGCTTAACCTTGCCTGCAGGAACTGGCGAGTGACACAGCGACTTATCGTCTGGTGGAACGGCGCAAGCGTTGGGCAGCTCGCACTTAACGCGCACGGCCAGCTAGAGTTCACTTACTTTGCAAGCTGGATTGATAAGCCTGATGCGACGCCGGTCTCAGCTTCTCTGCCGCTACGGTTAGAACCCTTCGATTTTCGTGCAACCTTGCCTTTCTTTGAAGGCCTGAAGTTTTTTCTCGACGGAATGCCCTGTTCGTTGTATAGCAGTGGTAACCGCTGAATTGCATAAATTGTATAAAAATAAATGCAGCCAGATTCTTTAGATCAGTCTATTTTTTCTCTTATTGACGAGAAGGCTAAAGTTCTCGAAGACGAACTTAACTGCGACGTGATTTTTTATCACGGGCAAATCCATCCTGCTCTTTTTCGTACGTTTCGGGATTTTATTGAAGCAGTTAAGGTACGAAGTAAGCGCAAGGACGAGAATTGCATCTCTGTTGTGTTGAGGACTGCTGGCGGGTCAGCCGAAACAACAGAGCGAATGGTCGGTGTCTTGAGGAAGCACTACAAAAATGTGAACTTTATTGTTCCAGATGTTGCAATGTCGGCAGGAACAATCTTCTGTATGTCGGGGGATCGTATCTTCATGGATTATTCAAGTAGTCTCGGACCCGTGGACCCGCAGGTCCAACTGCCAGATACTGGAGATCTTGTGCCAGCCCTTGGGTACATTGACAAAATAGCTGAGATCGCAAAGAAAAAGAAACTATCGCCAGCCGACGTCGTCATGCTCAAGAGTATTGATTTAGCAAAACTTGCTTTATTTGAGCAAGGTCGTGATCTTTCAACCGATCTATTGAAAGACTGGTTGGTTCGCTACAAATTTAAAGACTGGAAAGAACACCGTACAACAAATCCGGGCACGCCTGTTACAGAAGAGGAGCGGATTGCACGCGCTAAAAAAATTGCCTTGGAACTCTCAAATCATAAACGCTGGCGGTCACATGGCAGAAATCTAAATATCGAAAAATTGCAATCTCTCAAAATAGAAATCGACGATTACTCGGATAATGCTAAATTGAGTGCTTCAATTCGTGGATATAATGACCCGATGACGGGATTCATTGATCGAAATGGAATCTCATTTTATCTGCACAATAGAAATGTTCACGACTAATGAAAGGATCGCAAAAATGTCAATCACTGAAATGATCGCTCGTAAATTGGTCAGAATACCGGCAGACAATTCTGACCTCTTTAATGATGACGAGTTGAGCAAAGAAGAAAAAGAGGCAATCAATGAAGCTGAGCGTCTTGCTGACCAATATTCAGATATTCAACCAGAGCAGTTGGTGATTTCAGGAAATCACTTATTTCAAATATAGGGGCCACATATTCGCCACGTTCGAATCACCACTAGCAACCAACGGAATGTCCCAACAATAACACTTCGTTCCTATAGCCAGAAATTGCAACTATTCAGCGCTGCTAGCAGGTTTAGCTTCGCAACCGATCCAGTCTTTGAGTACGGGGAGCCGCGGAATCCTCAATTTTGTTCCATCGGCTTACAGAGGGGATTCGACTCCTCAAGGAAATGACCTTGACCTTTCGAGCGGACGCGACATCAGACCAGTTAGACAGTTTTAGTTGGAACAAATTCTGTGCCTAGAGTCTACAGTTTCTAACCCGCATTCCGCTCAGCTTAGTTTTGGTGGAAAGTTGGGTGTTTGAAATCTTCAATACGGCTCACAGCGCACTAAGGTCTCATTCGTTTCGTCTATGTTGTCATCGCAGATCGTGATACCAGTGACCTTCGTGACGCCGTTATTCTTTGTGACCGATAGATTGGAAATTTTGGCAGTATAATCAATGCCTAAATGTCAGGTGGAACTCCTCATAGCCGTCGCATCGGAGCCTCCAACAATTCCAGATTATAGGGTGAGTGGTTACTAGAAGCGCTTGATGGGAGCCTGACAGAGAACACTCTGAAGTCTACGCCTCGTAGGGATGCTCCAGCACTGAATCGGCCGTAGGTCATATGTCCGTCGCCTGCTTCTTTCATCGCTATCGCCAGCTCGGCGTCGCGATTAGAACTAACCCAATTAATTAATTCGCGTTAATCTGCTCGACGTCACTTGGCTTGAGCGAAGAATTGGTTTTGACTAATGACAACGCGACTGGTTACTTTCCTTGTACTGTACGGCAATTGCCATATTGCGACTTTTTCAGCAATGCAATTTCAATACTTCTAAACGCACTTTTGTTTCGTCCGCGATGTTCTGGACAAGTTATTGGATCAATCTTCCTCAAAACTTTTGGTCAAAACGAGCGTTAACTCTCGCGTGTAAATTTCCAACAGGGTTAGTGGAAAATTGCTTGTAAGACGGATGATCATTGCCGGCCAAATCTACTTGTTTCTTCATAAGCGTCTAGCTTAATGAGCAATGGGAACTGCTGGCAAGCACCTGCAATTCATGCATATGGACATTTCGGCGAAATACACGAATGCACCTAACCGAAGAGAAATCCTGATAGGGAAGATTTAGACCATAGTCGCACTGAAGCGAATTGATATTCCCATTCGGGAATAATTTGATTGACACGGTGGTATAAAGCCAATATCTTCCTGATAAGGAAGAATATATGCTGACATCGACCATCATCGGCACTACCATTCGCACGGCGCGCAAGGCGCAAGGGCTGCGACAAGATGAACTCGCTGCTGCCGCCAATGTCGGGGTACGATTCTTGATTGAACTCGAAGCCGGTAAAGAAACAGCGCAAATCGGCAAGGCTTTAGCAGTTCTAGCGGCACTCGGGATTGATGTAAGCTTAACCTTGCCTGCAGGAACTGGCGAGTGACACAGCGACTTATCGTCTGGTGGAACGGCGCAAGCGTTGGGCAGCTCGCACTTAACGCGCACGGCCAGCTAGAGTTCACTTACTTTGCAAGCTGGATTGATAAGCCTGATGCGACGCCGGTCTCAGCTTCTCTGCCGCTACGGTTAGAACCCTTCGATTTTCGTGCAACCTTGCCTTTCTTTGAAGGCCTGTTGCCCGAAGCCTCCCAGCGCACAGCTATCGCACAGGTGCTAGGTGTTTCAGAGAGCAACGAGTTTCGATTACTGGAAAGGATCGGCGGGGAAGTTGCGGGAGCCATCGAGATCTGGCCCGAAGGCATCAAACGCGCTTACCGCAAAGAAAGCATTCCATCTGATTTTATGAGCGATGCCGCGTTAGTTGCGCTTATTGACCGATTGCCAATGCGCCCCATGCTCGCCGGAGAAAATGGTTTGCGACTGTCGCTAGCGGGCGCACAGTCGAAACTGCCGGTTGTCTATAGGAACGACCAGATCGCGCTCCCAGTGCCGGGACAACCGACGACGCATATCCTAAAACCGGAGATTGTTGGGCTCGAAGGCACAGCCGAGAACGAAGTTTTCTGCTTGCGACTAGCCCGCGCCGTCGGACTTAATGTTGCGACGGTTGCGTATCGCAGCCTGGGTAAGAAGCACTTTTTGCTGATCGAACGCTATGATCGGCAGCAAGGAACGAACGAAGAATACCTGCGACTCCATCAGGAGGATTTCTGCCAAGCGCTTGGCTTTACCTCATCTCGCAAGTACGCGAGTGATGGCGGCCCAGTATTTCGTGACTGTTTTTCACTCATTCGACGCGTGACAACCCGTCCTGCAGTTGAAGTGATCAAGTTTCTGGATGCGGCCTTATTCAACGCTCTCATCGGTAATGCGGACGCACATGCGAAGAATTTTAGCTTGCTATATACGCACGAACGAACCGATCTTGCACCGCTTTATGATCTAATATCAACGGTCGCTTATCCAGATCTTAGCCAGCGTCTCGCGATGAAGATTGGCAAAGCCCGTACACTTGAAGATCTGCATTCAGGCGATTTAGA
>JAPORY010000055.1 GCA_026709985.1 Aestuariivita sp.
ACTGAAGTCTAGTGAAAAAACGCCGGGTGTTGCACTTCATTGTTGAAAGCAGGTTAATTTATGCCCAATATTGCGTTTTGTCAGCTTCTTAGGAAAGGACTTAGAGTTTCTTGTAAAACACTGCCTAAATTGGAAAATGATATGTGCGCGTTGGGAGGAGCAGTTGAACGGCATTGAATTCTTTTCAGGCGCGGGAGGTTTGTCTCTTGGTGCTGAACAAGCCGGTATCAGTGTTAGTTGTGCGGTGGAAATTTCACCGACCGCCGCGGCATCCTATCGACGCAATCATCCGAAGGTTAAAGTGATTGAACGAGATATTCGGGAGGTAAAGGGGAGCGACTGCAAGGGTGCTAGTGAGCCTCTAATAGTCTTTGGGGGAGCACCATGCCAAGGTTTTTCTACGAGCAATCAGAGGACCAGAAATAAGGAGAACAAAAACAATTGGCTGTTTGAAGAATTTCTCAGGCTGGTCAAAGACATTAAGCCGTTTGTTGTTCTATTTGAGAACGTTTACGGGATCACACACACGGAAAAAGGGTTCTTTAGACTTGCGTTGAGGAGCCGGCTTAATGCGTTGGGTTATAAGGTCACTGATACAATTGCTGACGCTACCTTGATGGGGGTTCCACAGCGGAGAAAGAGATATTTTTGTGTTGGAGCATTTACAAAGGCGATTGACTTATCCAATGTGGGAAAAACTGCGAATAGGGTGACAGTTGCTGATGCCATTAGTGATCTTCCATTCTTGAAAGTTGGGGCTAGGAAATCACGGTTGCCCTACAGGTCAGAACCAGTTTCAAGTTATGCTCAAGATTTGCGCGCAAATGCATCGACTTCAACTGGACATCTCGTGACCAAAAACGCGCAACATATCCTTGAGCGATACGCCCACATACCTCAGGGAGGTAACTGGCAGAATATACCTAAATCAATGATGGGCAGCTATACTGATGTATCTCGTTGCCATACTGGCGTTTATAAGCGGTTATCAATGGATGAACCGTCAGTGGTACTCGGCAACTTTAGAAAAAATATGCTTATACACCCCATAGAAGATAGAGGGCTATCGGTTAGAGAAGCCGCACGGCTTCAGTCCTTTCCAGATGCCTATGAGTTTTATGGGTCAATAGGGCAGCAACAGCAACAAGTCGGGAATGCGGTTCCGCCTCTGATGGCACGCCGCATTTTCGAAACAATACTTGACCAATTCTGAGCCAAAGATGTCTGCTGGTTACGACGTAGGTTTCTCCAACCCTCTTGAGTTGATGCTAAAGGAGAGTGTAGAAAAAGAAAACTCCGAAAACGATTTTCCTGCCTGCAAGCTAAACCGATGGGATTTCTATAAACAAACCAAGGCGAAACTTAATGAAGACTTTTACCAAGACATTGATGGTGCACTGACCGCTGGAGATTCGGAGCATCCCGCCTTCACTAGACACGGCTTGAGCCATGTCAACGATGTGATAAGAAGGGTGGGGCAACTTCTTGGGTTGGGCAGTCAAGCATCAAGCCCCGCTGCACATAACCTGAGTTCGTATGAAAGCTTCGTTCTTCTGGTGGCTTGCCTAATCCACGACGCAGGAAATAAGTTCGGCAGAGATGGTCACGCTACGAAGGCCAAGCGCATTCTCCGCCAAATCGCGAACGGCGTATTGAATGAAAAGGAACTCAGCATCATTTCGAAGGTGGCTCAAGCACATGGCGGAAAGGCCGCCGATGGGTCTAAAGATACTATTGGGGCGCTGCCTGAGAAGGATGGGGTCGAAAGTTGCGAGGTGAGACTTCAACTTTTGGCGGCACTTCTGCGGTACGGCGATGAATTGGCAGAAAACCAAGGAAGGGCTAATACAAGGGGCGTTGCGGAATCCGATTTCCCGAATCTGTTTTGCAAGTGCATCAGTGTAAACGTCGACTATGAAAATAGGCGTGTTTCGCTGGATTTTGCGATAAACAATGGCGAGAGCAATCAATATGGGAGCAACGAACAGGGTGAAAATATGTATTTTGTTGACTACATTTGGAATCGTGTAGTCAAGGCAGAATTGGAAAGGCGTTACTGTGACCAGTTCTTGAGGGGATTTTCGACTTATCGGGAAACGCGGGTTACTGCCGATTTTTGTCATGACGACCGAGAGTGGCGCGAACAGATCGCTTTCACACTTACAGATAGCGGTTACCCTGACGACAGGGATCTTCGCTCAAAACCAAAACTAGACGGGAAAAAGATCGCAGACCTTTATGACGATTATACATCAAGAGAACGGCAATCCTGATGAGTGATCCATTCATTGTCCATACCCCAGAACAGCTTTCCCCTGAAAACATAGCTGCGATCTTCGTAGAGATGTACACGGATTTCCCGAAACTTAAAGAGCCGACAAACATGTTCATTCACGGACCAAGGGGCTCCGGCAAGAGCATAATGTTGCGCAGCTTAGAAAGTAAAGTGCAACGGCTCATCAACAATGGCCAACAGTCAGGTTTAGATTTTTTTGCCGTCCACGTCCCCATCAAGGACAATTTCTTTGGGAATCCCGAATATCGAAGGCTTACAGGGTGGAAGTCGACAACCGTCGCCGAACATTTGCTTTCAGTTTATGTGATGTGCCACCTATGCAGATCTCTTGCAGAGGAGGATTATGAACTGACTAGAGATGCCTTGGGACGATTTATTGAGCAGTGGGAAGATTGTGGCGGTACTAGCCAAGTTGGCAACTTAAATGAGGTTACGAGTTTCTCCAAACTCGCGGAATTTTTTGATCGGGAAACGACACGCGTGCGTCAATACTACGTGCGTCTACCCGATAAGAGCGATCCAGATATCTACTCTGGCGCATTGACAAGCTTCAGCGATTTTCTTTTGCCGCTTTGCAAATTAAGTATCTCCAAAGAAGAGTTTCTATTTGGAAAGCCATTTTGTTTTATGTTAGATGATGCTGACAATCTTCCCGAAGCGTTCCAAAAGGTCTTGAACAGTTGGATTTCCACTCGCACGGGTAAAACTGCGATTTTCAAAGTGTCAACTCAACTTGGATACAAGACATTCCGTACGATTGATAATAGGATTATTGAAAGCCCTCATGACTTTAGCGAGGTAAATATCGGGACAGTATATACATCAAGCAAGGCTAATTTTGCAAAGCGAATCCGGGCAATTGTGGAGAAGCGTCTATCAAATGCCGGAATTGATGTAGATCCGGATACTTTCTTCCCATCGCATGCTGCACAGGAAAAACGGCGCACGGAAATCAGGCAAAAACTGAAAGCTGGTAAAACAGAATCATTTATTAACCTTGACGGCAGTGGACCAACCCGAAAAAGCGACTTAGCTCAGCGGTATGCCACGCCAGCTTTATTTCGTGAGCTCCAGAGCGGAAAATCTTCTCATACTTACAGTTATGCGGGAATGCAGTCATTGACCGACTTGTCGGCTGGCGTGGTTCGGTGGTTTTTAGAACCAGCAGGAAGAATGTTTGAACGAGAGTTGAGTAAAACAGGATCTCGTCCAAAAAGTATCTCTGTGGGTGTACAAGATGAGGTGATTACAAACTGGTCGCGTGAGTTCAGGGAGAAACTCGATTTAAACCCGGGAGTTGGACAAGAGGAGAACAGCGAAGCTTCGTTGCAGAGTTTCGGCCACACTACAGAGGATTACCAGACACTATCCAACCTGTTGGATAGTATTGGTAGATGGTGTCGGCAGAGGTTGTTGGATGAAACGGCGAGTGAGCAGCGTGTTTTCTCTTTCACCCTCAGCGACCAACCGTCACCTCAATCTCAGCTACTAAAAATCTTGGGCTTAGCGGTGAGGCTTGGTTACCTCCAAAAGGCAGATCTTGCCTCCAAGAGTGCCACCGGGGGAAGAAGGCCACGGTACATTTTGTCAAGGAGGCTTGGCCCACATTATAAACTCGACGTATCTGGATATGCAGCTCATCTATCAGTAACCTGTGATAGTTTGCAAGTTGCGATGCATAATCCAGAAACTTTCATCAATCAGCGTACCCTGCAATCTTCAGAAGACCCCCCCCAGCAATCATTTGACTTTGGCACAACAGAATGAACCCAATTCCCGCAAACCGAAGCAATACACTCGACGAGTTTGATTGCTCTGACATTGCATACTTTGGACGTTCAAGTTTTGAAAAGCGTTGTTTTTCGGCATTTTCTGCCCTCAAAAACTGTAACTTCAGACATCAGATCTTCCTTAAATCTGCTGAAGAAACTAACGAGGCGAAGAGTCTTCGAAAAAATTTCGAGATCTCGTCAGAACTTACAAAAAGTGTGGAGACGAATGACCCACTGCAGACTCAGAGAGTGATAACAGAGATCGTGTCTGAACTCGCTGAATTGGACGACCAGATCTCAGTCTTATTAGATATCACTTGCTTCCGAAGGGAAGAATTACTTATCTTGGTTCGAAGTGTTGTAAACTACTTCAACAGAACGCGTTTGGAGAAAACTTACTTTGTGTATTCGGTGGCATCATCAATGGGAACGTGGCTTTCAAACAGTGTGCGAGAGGTTCGACCTGTTATTGGATATCCTGGTGATGTCAGCATAACCAAGAAGACGCACTTGATTCTCCTTGCAGGGGTTGAATACCATCGTGCCTTAGCCGTTATTCAAGCCTACGAGCCATACAGTATCTCTCTAGGGACAGTTCCTGAAGACCAAGCAGTAAATTCAGAAATTTTTAAGCGAAATGAAGAACTTCGGGTTTGGCTTAAGCGTAATTTCGAACAAGTACTTCAAACGTTTCACTTCCCTGCAACTGATCCAATGGCATTGAAATGCCAACTCAGGAAGTTCATTTCCGAATTTTCAGACTACAATGTAGTGATAGCACCTCTGAATACAAAGCTATCAACGCTCGCGGCAGGTGCCTTGGCTGTGTCAAAGCCTGAAATCCAACTGTGCTACGCAGAGGTAAATGTTTATAATGCGGGCGATTATTCGACACCGAGCAACGACATTGTTCTTGTTCCTGCAAAAAAATTGCTCACCGATGATTGAATAACTCTTCTTCGGTATACGCCAGTAACTTAGCCTGAACCTCACTTCGGATTTTTCTTGATAAATAATTGATATACAACAATAATTTCCTCTTTTTGTCCTCCAAACCTGCCAAAAAAAGCATTATCATGCATATCGCCATCCAAGACAAATTGAAAGGTAGCAGCGTGATTCCTGATCTCCTCAAGCCCAATTTGCCTCTAGTCATTTGCAGTAGAGCGATAAACTGGAATAGTACCAAGATTGGTCATTGGTATGAGCATCCCTCAAATCGGTTTTGGAAAACGCTTCATGAAATTGGCCTTACTCCCAATGAATTGCGGCCAAGCGATGATCATAAGCTGCTTCAGCTTGGCATTGGTCTGACCGTTTTGGTCAAGGATCAGGCCAGTATAGAACAAGATTGTACCCATCTGCCCGAAAAAGAGGTATTGGCAGATCGCCTAAGGGATATACTGCGGTGTTATACTCCGTCACGACTGGCCTTTAATGGAAAGTGTCGTGGAGCCGTCAGTCTAGCATTGGGGATGGATGTCTGCTGGGGCCTCAATGAAAAAGTTTTGGATGACTTCCCGAATACTCCGATTTGGGTATTGCCCGACACATCTGGGGCGAATAACCGCCACTTTCCGAGATTATTTCAACACTGGAGAGACCTATCAAAGGATGTGCGCCGTACAACATGATGGGAAAGGGCTGATATATTGCGTTACTGTGGATTGAGTGCCGCTGTTGCGTTTTTGATTCTGTTACATTCGGCGTTTGGTTCCGCCCAATTCTACCAGTTGGTTCTGGATACACCACACGAGATTTTTCCCAATCCAGCATTCAGGTAAACGCATTGTCGAAGTGACTGGGATTGACTGTAGTTTCCAAGAGTTTAACCTGCGCACCGTCAATGACGCCTTATTTGCAAGTGAACAACAATTATCAATACCAAATCCTCGCAAAACGCTGGCCGAACATCGAAGGAGGGAGGCAATGCCTAAATTAGCCAAAGAAGTAGCCAAACAGTTCGGCATTGAGCCAAAGAAATACCGGCGCACACTGCGCTCGGAAGAATTATCTTGGCATCAGCATGGGTCTCGTTACGACCCACCTGACAACAGTCCCGAACACTATGATATGATACGCGTAGCTAAGAGTTTGCTATCAAAGCAGTAATATCCTTGATTTCATTCCGGGTTATATTGAACGCTAGACGGCGGGGATGAGCTGTAAGCGTCGTAGTTTCTGACTAATTGATCTGGCCGTCATAAGATGCAGCGTCCCTGTGACCATATTGAACTCAACCGGCACTTTGTGCCGCTCAGCACGGAAGATGTTGCACAGGAAAGATTCGAGATACAAAGTGCGTGGAGTAATCCAGTGCTGCCAGTTTGGCAGGATCTGCTTGAGCAGCATCGGGTTGTTCTCCTGTCTGCCGCAGGAACGGGCAAGACATGCGAAATTCAGCACCAGTGCTGCCAGTTGCGCCAAAACGGCAAGTTCGCCTTTTTCCTTCGGCTTGAATATCTTGCGTTAGGTCTTTGCGATACGGTCTTTGAACAAGGCGATATGGACTCTTTCACTCCCGCACTGGAGAATAATGACGAAATATGGCTTTTCCTCGACTCCATTGACGAGGCACGACTAGATGGACCACAAAAATTTGAGCAAGCGCTAAAGCATTTGCGCTCCCATATCAAAAACAACCTGCAGAACATGCATATCATTCTCACCAGCCGCGTTGGTGCGTGGCGGCCGACAGACGATGCTGCTCGTGTGGATAAATTGCTCCCCTACACCAAACCTGATGATACGGGTCACTCCGACAGCACCGCTGATGATTTGAATGGCATTTATTACTTCTACGATTCAGAACCTGAAGGCTCTGATAAAGAGCATAAATCTCCAATCAGATACTACACGCTACAGAATCTGACATCCGAACAAATGCGGCTGTATGTAGCGGCGAAAGGTATAGCTGATGTTGAAACTCTCATCTCAGAAATTGAACGCAAAGATTTGCGAAGTCTAGCGGGTCGCCCCAAGGATCTCGACGATATCATTGCCTTTTGGAGCGAAGAAAAGCGACTGGGTAAGAGGCGGGAGCTCGTTGAAGTCAATATCACCCGCAAGCTCAAGGAAGATGACTTAGACCGAAGCTCGCGGGTTACCCTAACTCCCAAGAAGGCGCTAGTTGGGGCGCAAAAACTGGCGGCAACAGTTGCCTTGACACACCATACCAAGATCGCTGTCCCCGATCAGGACGCCGCCGAGGACGGTTTTGCCGCACTTGAAGTACTGGAGGATTGGGCTGGTGCGGACTGCCTTGCTTTGCTTGAAAGGCCCATCTTTGAGCCTGAGACATACGGCTTTGTCCGGTTCGATCATCGCGATAGCCGCGAATTCCTAGCGGCGCAATGGTTTTACAAGCTGATTGAGCAAGGGCAGAACCACCGCGTCGCGAACCTGTTTTTCAAGACTCAATATGGAATGAAAATCGTAACGCCAAGTCTGCGGCCGATCCTACCGTGGCTTGCCTTGCTGGATGCTTCCGTGCGAGAGTGCCTTCTCCGGGATTGGCCCGACATTCTTTTGGAGGGCGGCGATCCATCATCCTTGGTGCTCGAAGATCGAGCCAGACTTCTGAAGAAATACTGCGCCAAACGCGCTCAGGCTTCGTTACCATTTTCGTCATTTGACCGGTTGGCACTTCAACGACTGGTTTCTTCTGATCTCAGCGGTGATGTGAAAGCCCTTTACGAACGTTACCGTCATCACAGTGATGTTGAGAATTTCCTCTTGCAAGCCATCGAGTTTGGTATGCTGAAAGACCTAGCGGACATTGCGCTTACTGCAGCTACCAAGACAGGGCAGTCAGATTACACGCGTGTTGTTGCCATGCGCGCCCTCGTTGCGGCTGGGAACCATAAACAGATACAAGCTGCCGTTAGCGCCCTTTCCAATAGCTCAACTCTTGCCGACCGGCATAATTTGAGGGACTTTATCCAAACATTCGGGGCGCGCCATCTATCGTGCACCCTTGTCATGAACCTGATCAAGAAGGTTGCACCAGGAAAGCGCTACAGCGGCGATGGTCTTTACCGAGCGATGCAAAGCTATTTGAAGGATTGTTCGACCAAGGATGCCTATGCCGTTGTTCTCGAAACAAGCTGCGGCCTGAATAAAAAACCGCACATTGCCCGTTACTGCCCGGTATCAAAGGACAATGCCTGGATGCTGAACATTGGCATTCCGGCTTGCGAGCGTCTTGTTGAAGAACGCAGCCCTCTGGCTCTTTGCGACCCGTCCCTCAGCATCATTTCGGTTGCCAGGCAAGCGCGAACGTGTGATGATTGGGATTTCAGCCCTAGATTAGGTGCGCAAGTTCCAGCGTGGCGCGACCTTAACAATGCCTTATTCTGGTACGGTGTTGCGAAAGCCAGGCAGCAGCGGCAACAAGACGATGGAAGCCGCGTGACCCGGTGGCAGTATGCGTGGGTTAATCACAGGCCGTGGCACTTCGGTGCCAAAGATATTGAGGAGGTGCTGGCCTGGATTGCCGACAAGACACTCCAAGATGACAAGATGGTAGCCCTGAATTTGGCGTTTGACATCTATCACGAGGTCGATCGGCCGCGGGCACTTCGCAGACGTCTTGAGGCTGCTGTCAATGGGAACACGGAGTTGTCCAATCATCTCAAACTCTGTCTTGACCCGCCGCCGATGACTGATGAGGAAAAACGCTCCCCCCGATCCGAAGCCAATTACAAAGAGCGGCTTGAGGCCCGCGAACAGGTCGACGTCACCCGTCGTGCAGAATGGCGTGATATAGTGGCGAATAACCTTGGTCAAGTTCGCGATCAGGAGCAGCCTTCAAAGAATTCTTTATGGAAATGCCAGGAATACCTGTTTGAGCGTATGCGTAAACACAGGCAGTCGAAGCAAACCAAGTGGAGCCAGGTCCATTGGCAGAGCCTTGCGGAAGAATTCGGGGATGAGGCAGCTGAGGCAATGCGGGATGGGCTGCAAGCCCTCTGGCGACGGTATAATCCGATGCTTGTCTCCGAGAAGAAAAAAAAAGATACAACTTGTCCAACAATTCAAGTCATGGGGCTATCTGGTCTGGAAATAGAGTCTCGGGCGGTACTGGAATGGCCAGCTGCACTGAAACCAAATGAAGCTAACCGCGCTGCACGCTACCTGTTCTGCGAGATGAACGGATTTCCTTCATGGTTAAAAGTGTTTGCGGATCACCATCCCGAGCTGACGCTTGAAATTGTCGGTCGAGAAGCGGCGTGGGAATTGTTCGAGGCGACTTCGGAACAACCTCTCCACTACGTTCTCAGTGATCTGGAATGGCATGCGCCATGGTATGCCGAACGGCTTGCTCCTCGCTTTCTTGAGCTGCTGCAGACCCGCAATCCGGTTCTTTCTGCAAAGCTTGGCATTGCTCTCGGCGCAATCTTGCGGAGCGCAGAAGTCCCGGACAGGGATGTGGCAGCATTGTGTGCAAGCAAGATTGAGGCGGCTAAAGCGCCGAAGGAACAGATACCTCTCTGGTATGCGGCGTGGGTGTCCGTTGAACCCGATCCCGCAATCGAACATCTCTCAGCCACACTGACGACCTTACCGTGCGAAAAGGCTACGAACTTGGCGATTGGATTCATCAATGCCCTCAACAATTCGCGATACGATGGCGGAATTGATGTGCGGGAACATCATATGAAACCAAAGCATTTGCTTACCCTGCACAAGTTGATGCATGACCATATTCGTCGGGGGGAAGACATCAACCGTCTGGCGTGCGGTGCCTACAGCCCGACCGCCAGAGATCACGCCCAAGGGGCACGAGATCACATCTATCAGTCCCTCCGCGATATGCCCGGCAAAGAGGCGTTTGACGCGTTGATGACCATCACGAAAGCGGCACCGACTGAAGATGCAAAGGCATGGCATTTCAGACAAGCAGAGATGCGGGCAGAGACCGACGCCGACAAGCCGTGGTCAGTTTGTAAAGTGAATGAATTCACCAAGGATCTGGAGTGCACGCCATCAACTTCCTGCGACCTGTTCGATATTGCAATCAGTCGTCTACTTGAGCTGAAGTATGAATACGAATGCGGCGATTTCAGCCTCGCTGAATTTGTTGTCAGGATTGATCAGGAATCTGAGCTTCGCACTTTTCTCGCAAACGAACTTCAACGGCGCTCGCAGAACCGTTACTCAATCTCTCAGGAAGACGAGCTGCCAAACAAACAGCGAACCGACATCCGGTTCATGCATTCGGATGTGCCGGGCATGATCCCTGTGGAGTTGAAGATTGCTGACAACTGGTCAGGGCCTGCACTGTCAAGAAAGTTGCGTGACCAGCTGTGCGGCGACTATTTACGCGACAAAGCCAACAAAAACGGCATTTTTCTCCTCGTCTTTCGTGGCAAAAAGAGTTGCTGGAGGTCCCCTGCTGCAAAACATGTTAGTTTTGAAGGTTTGGTCGACGCCTTGCAGACATACAGCATTGATCTTCATGCGACATGTGACGAATTTAGAGATGCCGCTATAGAGAATATTCGGGTTGTGGGGATTGATCTCAAGAAGCGTAGCAACGTTCAGCAAAGATAGAGTAATGAAATGAAAACCTTTACTCGACAGGCTGCACTCCCTTCCGCCGATTGTCACGTCGTCTCTGTGTCTCCGCCGCGCACAACTTGCGGCAGTCAGCGCAACGATAATGTCCATCGGTGTGCGCACCACATTCTCGCTAGAGGCTATCCTTGACACGGTCTCCCTTCATGCACGCGATCCAACGGGCTTGGCGTGTCGGCACTCATGTTTCCCTTGCGCTGGAGGAAAGGAGGGCGGCCGAGCTTGCCCCATCGATTCACTTTACCGCACGGGCTTGCATATGGCAGGGACATAAATTTCACCTCGACATCGCCGATGGCGACATTCCTATCTGTGCGGCGTGCCACGCTATCGGTTGATGGACATGTGAAGGTTTATACCGGCCGCAAAGGACGCTTACCCAAGCATTTTATCTCGCGACAAAATCTCTGTCTCCCCGCTGCCACCTCTTACTGGTTGCAGGTGCTCGGGGGTCAACCGTTGTGATGTCTCCATCACGACTTAGACCCGACACTGACGCGGGTCTTGGACGGTGATATTGTTCCGGCCTTAGAACGGTTAGGTGTGCTACGCTGCCAACAACGGCACCGGACGTACAAACGGGCGCGGTGATTGAGCCCGCTGTAACGCTGGTGTTTGATCGCGAAGGATGGAGCTCAGCCTTATTCAAGCGTTTAGCAAAACACGGTATCGGGTGATTACTTGGCACAAAGGATTTGACGATAGTGACTGGTCAGTAGACCTCTTTACGTCGGTTCAGGTTCCCGATCACGGACCGGTTGCCACGAGACCGGTCAGCGTTTTGCTCGCCGAGCAACACCTCACCTTGGCTGGTGGTTTGAAGGTTCGCCAAGTGCCCTTGATGACAACCGACTTTCACCGCTCAATTGCGCAGATCGCTGGCGCACTGTACGCAAGATGGGCGGAGGAAAATGTCTTCAAGAGCCTCAAGTATGCGTTTAACTTGGATGCGCTGGCAGTGCCTGGTCTTGACGCCATCGACCCAGAAAAGATCATCGTCAATCCGGTCGGGCGGCGCTTGCGACGCACAAAGACGGCACTCAAGCAGCGCCTCGGAGCCGTCAGAAATCGACTTGCCGACCAAAAGGCGGAGAACTCAAGATTGGCGGCGACATAACAAACGCTCAATGCGAAGCTAGCGACGTTCGCCGATTTTCTCGCCGATCCGCACGATGGCGACGTCGGCGATGCAGATAAAGAGACAGCTCCTGATGACGCACGAGCACGGAATCATCAGCAAATTCTGCTCGGCACTTGGCTATTGGCGCGCAAGGACGAGGATCCCTCAATTGGGAGTCTGATTGAAGAGGAACTGGAGGGATTTCTGGCGGAATCGCCAGTTGGGGTATCGCCAGCGATATTTCAAGCCTTGCTGAATTGAAATATCGAGAGTGGCTTGACCTGAACTGCCGAGCGTGATAGAGGTGGAGAAATGGGATTCAACTATGACGGAAGAGCGCGATAACGCACTGGCGATTGCCGATCTGAAAGGTCAGATCACGGCACTGGAGGAACGCATGGAAACTAAGCAAGCTGAATACCGCACCGACATATCGCGTTTAGCGGAACAATCCGCACATCGCGAAACGCGGTTGATCTTAGCCATAGCCGGGATGCTTGCCCTAGCGGTGACAATTCTCGGCTTGTGGCTCGGCTAGCCGTCAAGCCAAAACCACGCAAAACTCGCCGGCGGCGGAAAACCGGGCACGAGAAGTGCTCTCTCACGTCGCTCGTGGGTAAGTAAATCCCTTGCCACTCGCAACGAGCGCAACGCTAGAGCACCTGTTTCGGGACAATTTTAGGGATTTTCGCGGATTTAAGCCAAAATTGGCCATTTTAGGTACTCTCTCGTGTCGTTCGTGAGCAATTAGTCGACCAGTCACCCGACGAGATCACTGTAGAGCACCTTTTTTGGCGCCATTTGGTGGTTTTTGCCCATTTTCAACCTCTCACGTAGAGTGTCAGGGACAATCCTCCAGGGAAATCCATTCCATTCACCGCCGTCCAACTCTCTCCCGCCCGATTTCGGACGTGCGTCGCCCCACTGCATAAAGAAGAATGCGGTTCCAGACGCGTCACACCGCTCTCGGACCGTAGTCACCCGCTCACAGTGCTTACTGGTATGCTTTCTTTCGTCAGCGAACTTAATCATTGAGGTGCTTCTAGTAGTCGGGTTTTTGTTTAGTTGGCGGATGATTGGCCGAAAGAACTTTAAGATTTCGGTCGGCCACCTACCACCGGGAACCAGCAAGTGGAATAAAATCGAACACTGTCTGTTTTCCTTTGCGATCATCAATTGGCGGGGGACATCGCTCCGTGAGCTGACAACAATTATCAACCTCATTCAATCAACAAAGACCGACGCCGGTCTGAAAATCCATTGCGTCCTTGATCAAAACCATTGTGAGAAAGGAAAAAAGATCAGTGATAAGGTCATGAAAGACCTTAAGATTGTTCAAAATTCTTTTCGTGGCGAATGGAACTACAGGCTGTTTCACTAAAACTCAACATGTAGCGGTTATTAATTAACGCGCCCTTAGAGAGCAAATTAGCGAAAGCTTAATTTCATTATTACGTCCCTCAAGAAATCCAAATTCCCTCCAACCTATGACCCGATACTTGAAGTCGAAGTATGATCATCGCTATAGGTTCATGACAACCTAATCTGAACTGCTAGGCAAACCCCACAACTTCCTTGGGGGCCAGATACCTAAGCCAAATCTTGATCGGCGATTCGCGAGACTATTTCTCCGCTCAATGTCCTTGACTATTTTCCTGATACGGCATCCGACCCTCGACGATCTCGGCCCACCATGAACAACCAGCTGGAATCGCCTCATCATTGAAGTCATATTTGGGATGATGAACCATTTCAGTATCACCGTTGCCAATCAGGATGTACGCGCCCGGTCTTTCCTCTAGCATGTAAGCAAAGTCTTCGCCCCCCATAACCAACGGCGCGGGATCACAACTACCGGAAACCCTCTTTGCCACTTCAGCCGCAAAATCAGTCTGCTCTTCCCAATTCTTCATCACCGGATACCCAGGCTGGTAATCAACCGTTGCCGTTCCACCACAAGTCTTCGCAACACCTTCGCAAATCTCCCGCAACCGCTTCTCTCCAAGTTCACGATGCTCGTCCGACATCGTACGAACCGTGCCCCGTATTACGACAGTCTGCGGAATAACATTATACGCCTTCGAAGAAGTTTCGAAAGAAGTCACAGATACCACTATCTGCTCAACCGGATCAGCATTTCGACTCACGATAGTCTGTAGTGCTAGAACCGCTTGGGAAGCCATAACAGTCGTGTCTACCGTGGTCTGCGGCTTTGCCGCATGTCCGCCCTTACCCTCAAAGATGACCTCAAATTGATCGGCCGCAGCGAAGAATATCCCAGGGCGAATGGCAAATGATCCTGCGGGCTTTGTTGGCCAATTATGCATTCCGTAAACCTCTTGGATGCCAAACCTTGCCATTAAGTCGTCGTCACACATTTCTTTCCCGCCAGCTCCGCCCTCCTCTGCTGGTTGAAAAATAACCACAGCGGTACCGTCAAAATTTCTTGTTTCGGCCAGATATTTTGCCGCACCCAAGAGCATCGCAGTGTGTCCATCATGACCACAAGCATGCATGGCGTTGGGAGTTTTCGAAGCATAATCAAGGTCGGTTTGTTCCTGTAGCGGCAAGGCATCCATGTCAGCTCGCAAACCTATAGTCTTGCCAGAAGTTTCCGCCCTACCCTTGATCACGCCAACTACACCCGTGCGCCCAATACCCGTCACAACTTCGTCACATCCGAAATTACGCAACTTCTCCGCCACTAACGCACTTGTCCGATGCGTCTCGTATAAAATTTCAGGATGCTGGTGAATGTCACGCCTCCACTCGGTAATCTCAGAGTGCAACTCCGCGAACCTATTTTTGATCGGCATATTCCCTCCTACTGATGCTAATGACTCACCAAACTATAGATGTTCTACTTGATCCATTTTAACTAACGACAAGCTCACCTTCTACGGGTGGAACCCCGAATAACCTCCACAGCGTTACTCAAAGATTACCGCAGACAACTTATCCAATTCATAGTTACTTTGCTTAAGTAAGCAATAGAGTTTGAGACTGTTTTCAACTCTCGCTTCGGAATTGACCTTATTATCAACAGTTCTGATGCGCTCCTCCGCACCGGCTTGGGGAAAAGTAACTGTAATTGATGCCAATTCTATAGCGAATTTGAGCGTTAGATGTCAGCCCGTTCTCGGGTATATGAGACCAACACTCTGGGCAGTTTGGATAATAAACAGAACAGCTCGGCATTGGGACACCTCGCAAAACTTTGTGGCGAATTCGCACCGCATATTATATTCTCTGGGCAGTCGATACGGTATGAAAATATTCGCTCTCATGCAAAGCTTCGATTTTGATTGGTCAATTCGCGTAAATGAATTCAACCTCAGACCTTTAGACCCACATGCTGCTCACTTTCCTCGTTCTTCCCTGTACTTTCAGTATCAATGCGTCTGTTCTCCAGAAAAATCGGGGTTCGATGAACTTTCTCAGCAAAGACTCGCCATGCGTGGTTCGGGTTTGTCCTTGAAGACGGAACCGAACGCAACTCAGGACGACTGGCACGACTGCCAAGGTATTCCAAGATTCCCGTTAGACAAGTCCATCGCGTTGATCAATCAGAGATAACGCTGAGACAACAGTTCCTATCTCTCATAGACAAAAAAGAGGTGTTCCACGAAGCAAGGCTCACCTTTATCTCCTCCCTCTTTCAGACTGAATATTTGATCGTCATACAGACCAAGGTCGATATTCGATCAAGCTGGCTCGCCCGATGATACTCATGATCTTAACGGAAAATTCCGCACCGTAGGCGTCCGTCATGCGAATTGGCTTTCCAATGCGAAACGACACTGGTTGGTTGCGTCCTTCCTCAATCGCAATGTTGTCCGCATAAATATAGGTTCGATCAGAATTATCGTGTATCGGATTCAATCTTCCTCGTAAGTCAGGAACGTGACCTGTTCCCTCGGAAAAGATCGTAGATCCACCGCGCTCCGCTGTATTAAGTTCAAGCAATAAACCACCCCGGCTCGGTATCCAGTCAAGTTCCAGTCCAGCTGAATAACCGCTGCCAGCCGCGTATACTGTCATCGGCAAATCAGTCGTAAAGAGATTGAGCTCTGCAACTCCAGATTCATCAGTGGTTTCCCTGACCCAAGTCTTGTTCGGAAACAGGGCTAAAACATCAATACCCGCCAGAGGTTCATTTCTGCAATGCACTGTGACCGTCGCATCAGCGGGAACTAATTTTAGTTTCGCAGCCGGAATACGGAGCAAAACGGCAGAGTTATCAATAATTTCGTACTGCGGATGGGATCCAGTCGCCTCATAAGTTTCGGAACGAATTATTGATACCCCATCACCTCGCCGTTCCATTAGAAACTTGCGGCGATCTGATCCCTCTATACCGACAACGGGAATACGTCCAAACACGGACGCAATAACTTCATTGCGCGTCGATTGACTCGCCTCCATCCCTTCAATTGTCATTCCGTTTGGGAGCATCCCGGGCGATTCTATCTCCAATCGATCCTTGAACATAGATAAGCGAATTCGGCGCGACGAAATAGAATAATCCCGATGAACAACAGCGTTTACAATTGCTTCAAATACGGCGGCCCTGCTGTACTGGAAGAACTCTTCTCGTTCCGGTGTTTTTAGAGCGGACACGCGCATATTGCGGGCAACAAATTGAACCGCGTCAGAGATTTGTTGAGGTAAGGGGCCGGTGATTTCCCTTGCGTCCAATTGACCCGATGCTCGGTCACGTCCCCGGTAACACGTTGCCGTAATAGTTGCTTGCAACAACCAATCCTGCGGATTGCGAGCACATAATAATATTCCAGCTACTGTTGCCCGATCAATTTCGGCTTCATCCTGAACCAGAAGGCGCAGGTTCAATAAACCCCGCCTCGGATTCATCGCCCCCGCCAAGCTAAGTAATGGTTCCCATAGGCGCTCCTCAAGCGTCTCAAAGCCAGTACCTGGCACAATTTGCTTGTCAAACCATAGATATTGGTTTTGTGCGCGATCCTGAGTTAGCCTCAGGCTTTCGGCTCTTCTAAGCCGTCTTTTCGTCGCCCCAACCCGAATGAATGCCTTTCCATCTCGTTCATGAAGTTCCTTACTACGCGGTACTTCCACAATAACGAAAGCATCGCTATCGACGTCCATGTGATAAATCTGAACACGGACCGGCGGGTCCAAGACATCCGTGCTCGCTTCCACGAGTAAATTATTCAAAATGAAAAGCTGATCCCGAGACAGGCCCTGTATTCGTCCGCCATCTGTTATCCCTAACAGAAGGTTCCCGCCGTTTGCATTGGCGAAGGCTCCGATTTCGTCGGCCAAATCATCTCTGCGGGGGCTCACTGACCTGTTGCCGCTAAATTCAATCTGCTTGAATTCCCAGCGACTATCTTCCCCTAATTGAAGCTGCCTCAGAATATCATCTTTCTGTATCATGATACAACCGCCACTAGCATACACGCATCTGATATTTATTGGTTTATCAAAAAAATTTCCATTGCACATCCTCCAAGCGGTATTGATGTTCTTCTAATGGAGGGAACCTGCGTAGGGCGGGCGGAAATAGATGAAGGCGTTCAAGAAGAAAAGAATCTTGAGTAGCGGTTCATCCATGCATTCAAACAGACAAAAGGCGTAACTGATCAAAACCATTATGCGAAAGGAAAGACCATGGGTGATAAGGTCATAGCCAACCTCAAGCTGGTTCGAAATTCCTTCCACGGCGAATGGAATTATACGTTGCTTCCGTGGTATCCTAAATGGAGCGATTATTACTTAACGAGTCCTGAACTCCAAAATCGTGCGCTCCACATTGTGCGGGCCACATAATGACACAATATATAACACGCCATACAAGACTCGCGACAGCGACGGCAGGCAGATCCCACGCTAAAAAATATTTCTTTTGGGCGCGAGAATCATACGACTTAGTACCTGATGTCGTAAAAAGTTGCGAATTTGTGATAACATACGGGCAACGAAACGG
>JAPORY010000001.1 GCA_026709985.1 Aestuariivita sp.
TTCTGTCGCAATTTTTTTCCCATGACTCCAATACCATTGTTTTTGCAAGCGGCTCAAAGAAATAAAAATACTCTCATGAAAGTAATCTATTGTGAGACCTCTCGATAGTTGCTGAGTTTGGTGTTATCTCCTCGAAATAAGAAAATTCCAAATCTTTTTTCCCGATCAAATTATGAAAAACTTAACGGCCTGGACGATTGCAGTTTTGAGTTAAAGCAATATTGCTAATCCGTACAAATCTCAAAATCCTTGATTCCCATGTTTTTGGACGAGATTACAATCGTCGATCAAAGATCTTGATTTTTGCTGTCAAAGGGTGGAAGTAACGATTTTGATTGAACCGATTGGTAATTCGATGATTAAATTACCCTACCTACTGTTCTTGGGAAACGCTCCTGATCAATTATCAGCAAAAGTTGCTCAAGGAATTAGCGATTGGCGGCCTGAAAATTGTATCGGACAATTTACACTCGACGGATGTCAGGCGGATGTGGGTCTCCCCGATATATCCTTGCAGCGAGGTCGCGAGCTTGGTGCAAAGACATTGGTGATCGGCGTTGCAAATAGAGGGGGAGTGATTGACCCGATCTGGAAGGAGACCTTAGTCGCCGCTCTGCGGCTAGGGTACGATATTGCTAACGGACTACACAAGCTGCTGCGCGATGATGAAGATCTAGTTGCTGTCGCTCAACAGTATGGTTGCCTACTGCACGATGTTCGCCTGCCTAATCGCAATTATCCGATTGCCAACGGCGAAGGACGGCGGGGAAAGCGCGTCCTCGGAGTTGGGACAGATTGCTCTATTGGCAAGATGTATACCGCCTTAGCCTTAGAAAAGTCGTTACGAAAAAGGGGGGCAAAGGCAACTTTCCGGGCAACAGGGCAAACAGGTATTCTCATCACTGGTGCCGGCGTTCCTTTAGATGCAGTCATAGCGGATTTCATGGCCGGTGCTATCGAATGGCTGACGCCCGAGAATGATGAGGATCACTGGGATGTCGTTGAAGGGCAAGGTAGCCTTTTCCACATATCATACTCGGGCATCACTTTAGCACTGCTTCACGGTGCGCAACCGGATGCACTCGTTTTGTGCCACGAGCCTACGCGCCAAAATATGCGAGGTCTCACGGACCGGACACTTCCAAGTCTCGAAACACTGCGAGATGCAGTTCTGCCATTAGCGAGAATTTCGAACCCCTCATGTGAGGTAATTGGCGTGTCTGTTGATACCCATCGTCTTTCCGAAGCGGAGGCCGATAGCTACCTAGGCCAAATCGAGCAAAATATGGGACTGCCAGCCGTTGATCCTGTTCGTAACGGGGCCGACCGACTGGCGGCTACCCTCGTGTAAAAGAAAATCGGGAAAATTATGGTGGTGCATGGCGACTAAATCACTCTGGGAAGTTTCAACAATCTCGACATAATTTGTTAAACCGATGAGAGTTGTGTCGCGGCGCGAGGCCCATTGCCAAAACCTATGCGGTGGTGCCAAGACCAAGTGCGGCAATTTAAGCGGTTTCCGACCTATATTGTGATAGGAATTTGGGATACCTTATTTTGATTTTCAGTTAAGTTCTTGATTCGTTAATGGGGCAAAGTCAGATGATTTCGATATCTCGTGATCAGTTTCCCTTGCAATCAGCGTTCACGATTTCTCGTGGCTCCCGTTCGCAAGCCGACGTTCTGACTGTGACTATAACGCGTCACGGATTGAGTGGGCGCGGTGAATGTGTACCCTACGCTCGATATCATGAAACGAGCGAGAGCGTAGAGTCCCAAATCCGTAACGTCCCGGAAGACGCCAGCCGAGATCGGTTGCATGAGTTCTTACCGCCGGGAGCCGCTAGAAATGCCCTTGATTGTGCATTTTGGGATCTGGAGGCGAAAGCGACTGGTCATCCAGTCTGGAAATTGGCTGGGCTCCAGCCACCTGTTCCTGCGGTCACTGCGTATACAATCTCTCTTGGTCCGCCAGATCAGATGCGTCGAGAGGCAACGAAGAACGCGCATCGTCCATTGTTAAAGGTGAAGCTCGGCACTTCTTCAGATCTGCAAAAACTCGAGGCTGTTCGCGAGGGCGCTCCGAAGTCAATTCTTGTTGTCGATGCAAATGAAGGGTGGTCCCCTGAACTCTACTTGGATCTAATCGCTCACATGGTTCGTCTTGATATAAAATTGATTGAGCAACCATTTGCTGTAAGTGCTGACGATTACTTGAGAACCCTAAGTCGACCAATTCCCGTATGCGCTGATGAGAGTTGTCATGACCGCTCTACATTGGACACCCTCACGGGAAAATACGACTTCATTAATATCAAGCTTGATAAAACGGGTGGATTAACTGAAGCCTTGTCACTGTTTAGAGCGGCAAGAGAGGCGGACTTTGGTATCATGGTAGGATCCATGTTAAGCTCATCACTAGCTATAGCCCCCGCTGTCTTACTCGCGCAAGACGCGGATTACGTTGATCTTGACGGCCCAATGCTTTTAGCTAAAGACCGTAGAACACCTCTGATCTATGATGATCTCGGGGTTCACCCGGCATCAATTACTCTCTGGGGATAAGGAAGACTCAATTGCGTACCGTTTATGTGAATGGTGATTTTCTGCCAGAAGATCGGGCCCATATTTCTGTCTTTGATCGCGGCTTTCTGATGGCTGACGGAGTTTATGAGGTAACTAGCGTTCTAGACGGGAAGCTGATTGATTTTCATAGTCATATTCGACGGCTTAAACGTTCACTCGAAGCGTTAGATATGAACATGCCAATGACATCCGAGGATTTTTTGGCACTTCATCGAGGCATAGTGGAAAAAAATCAAATCACCGACGGCCTAGTATACTTGCAGGTAACACGTGGGGCGCCCGCAGATAGGGATTTCGTTTTTCCTGATCCAGACTCTACCCCTCTAACGATTATTGCCTTTACCCAGTCAAAGCCGGGATTGGCCGATAATCCATTGTCCAAAACGGGAATTCGGGTGATCTCTGTTGAGGATATTCGATGGGGACGACGCGACATCAAGACAGTGCAACTGCTCTACCCATCAATGGCCAAGATGATGGCGCAAAAGGCGGGAGCCGATGATGCTTGGATGGTACTTGATGGTATCGTCACCGAGGGGACGTCGAATAACGCGTACATTGTGAAGGATGGTGAAATCATCACGCGTCCACGCTCCAATGAGATTTTGCACGGAATTACCCGTGCGGCGGTTTTGCAATATGCAAAAGACCGCCAGATGGCACTGGTTGAGCGTGCCTTTTCTCTTGACGAAGCGCGAAACGCCGATGAGGCTTTTATCACCTCAGCTTCCCAGTTTGTGATGCCGGTTGTAGAGATCGACGGGACCCAGATCGGTGATGGAAAACCTGGCAGTGTGGCACCGAAGTTGCGAGAAATTTATATTCGTGAGAGTCGACGGTCAGCGATTTAATTTGATCTCGGCAAGTAAGGCATAGATGTTTTGATTGCAACGAGGGGCGATTTTGGTGAGCAATTATACTACCGCCGAAACACGGTGACGGATTAGAAGCTGTGTATAGCAACAATTAACCTTCGGATGGGTTGTTTTCCTTGAGAACTTCTAGCGTGGCTTGCCGTATGCGCTGCCGTAGACCGAGAAAAGCCTAGAGAAGCACTTCGCAGCAAACAGGACGAAGACCGTAAATGACCGAACCAATGACCAAAGATAGAGTGCTGATCTTTGATACAACTTTGCGCGATGGTGAACAGAGTCCCGGCGCGACGATGACGCAAGAAGAAAAGATAGAGATTGCGGAATTACTTGATGAAATGGGGGTCGACATCATCGAAGCCGGGTTCCCGATTGCTTCCGAGGGGGACTTTGCAGCCGTAAGTAAGATTGCAGAGCGTACGGAAAGGGCAGTGATTTGTGGTCTTGCGCGAGCCGATTTTCGCGACATTGATCGCTGCTGGGAGGCTATTCAAAACGCACGGCGGCCGCGCATCCATACCTTTATCGGCACCTCACCACTTCATCGCGCCATTCCTAATCTGTCGCAAGATGAAATGGCAGATCGTATTCATGATACTGTCAGTCATGCCCGCAATCTGTGCGATGATGTTCAATGGTCGCCCATGGACGCGACCCGTACTGAGTGGGATTATTTGAAGCGGGTATGCGAAATCGCAATCAATGCGGGAGCACGCACGATCAACATACCCGATACGGTCGGCTATACCGCCCCTAACGAAAGCGCTGACTTAATCGCACGATTGCTTCGAGAAGTCTCGGATAGCAGTGAGGTGACTTGGTCAACGCATTGTCATGATGATTTGGGTATGGCCACGGCGAATTCTCTCGCGGCAGTGAGCGCGGGTGCGCGTCAAATTGAATGCACGATCAATGGTCTCGGGGAACGGGCTGGAAATACGGCTCTCGAAGAAGTCGTTATGGCATTGAAAGTGCGGAATGATCTCTTGCCCTTTGAAACCGCAGTTGACACGACTAAAATTATGAACATCTCTCGCCGAGTATCAACTGTATCAGGTTTTCCGGTGCAAATGAACAAGGCCATTGTCGGAAAGAATGCCTTCGCGCACGAAAGCGGCATTCACCAAGACGGAATGCTGAAAAACGCTCAGACGTTTGAAATCATGCGCCCAGCGGACGTCGGCCTAGCTGGCACATCCTTACCTTTGGGGAAGCACTCGGGTCGCGCCGCATTGAGGGCAAAACTTGCCGACTTAGGATTCGATATCGGAGATAATCAACTCAAGGATATTTTTGTGCGCTTCAAAGATTTAGCAGATCGAAAAAAGGAGATCTTTGACGACGATATTATTGCCTTGATGTCCTTGGTTGCCGAGACCACCGCAGATGATCGGCTGCAAATAGAGTCTCTTGAGGTCGTTTGCGGGACGGGCGGACCAGCAAAAGCGACCCTCAAGATGCGGGTCGACAACAAGTCGAGGGTTTCAACCGAACAAGGAGATGGGCCGGTCGACGCGACTTTTCGGGCGGTGCGTGCCATTCATCCCAATCAAGCAGTGCTGCAACTCTATCAGGTAAATGCTGTGACCGAGGGTACTGATGCCCAGGCTACGGTATCTGTCCGGCTTGAGGAAGACGGGGTGATTGCAACAGGACAATCCGCAAATACGGATACGGTTGTTGCTTCGGCGCAAGCCTACGTCAATGCGCTCAATCGCCTTTTGGTTCGGCGTCAGAAGTTTGGGCCTGGTAGCGATGTCCGTGAGGTGTCCTATAAAGAACTGAGTTAATCACCAGTTTCGCCAACATTTTCAGCAAAAGCTTCGGTGAAATTACGCCCTTGAGCGGCCGTGGCCGGAGTCTGGTATTTTGACTTCCATTCGTCCATAGTCATTCCGTAGAAAATCTCTCGAGCCTGATCTTTGCTCATCTCAATGCCTCTCTCGTGGGCCGCATCTTGATACCAGCGACTCAGACAATTGCGGCAAAAGCCAGCGAGGTTCATGAGGTCTATATTTTGCACATCTCGGCGGCTGTCCATTAAATGCTTGCGCAGGCGACGAAACGCAGCCGCCTCAAGTTCGATTCGAGTCGCGTCTTCCATATGAGGCTCCGATCAATATACCTTCTTGCTACTCAGACATTGGAGTGAGCGCTTTAGGTAGCAGCGCAAGAATGGTTATGGCTTTAATTTTCTGGTCAGTTCGATAACACTTTTGAGAGTTGCTTGGCAATGGGTTGCAGAGGGTTTTGTCGACAGTCTAGTCGTTTCTATTCTTGCCGATCGCATGGTGACTGCTAGCGGGCAGAGCATTCTCAAACCATTAGTGTCCTAACGCTAAATTCGTTTCAAAATTGATGTCTATCGACGATGCTAATGGCAACTGCGCATCAACTTAACATTCTAACTTTTTCAAGTACTGACGGCTAAGATGCTAGCTGAACCTCCATTTCCATTTCCGTTCGTGTTCTACAGTTTATGATACTGGGTTGTTGACTTTGAGCGAGACGATTCATTGTAGGGGACTTAGAGTGCTTACTGTGCAAAACTTGGTCGGTTGTCTTCGCACAAAAATTGTGAAAGGGAATGGGTCTCTCTTGCCGTTTAGGCAATCCTATCAGACATCCAATGTGAGGTAAGCATGCGGCGTTCAAGAAATGTCAAGATTGTTGCGACCCTAGGTCCGGCGTCTGATACGCCGGAGGTTATTCGCGCCTTACATAAAGCTGGTGCTGATGTGTTTCGCCTGAACATGTCTCATGGCAGTCACGAGGAACTTCGATCAAAACATCAGATCGTTAGGCAAGTTGAGTCAGAACTGGATAGTCCAATCTCAATCCTTGCCGACTTGCAGGGACCGAAACTTCGGGTAGGGATCTTCGCAGATGGGAGTGCAACCCTACAACAAGGTGCGCAATTTCGGCTTGATCTTGACTCGGTAGTTGGCAGTAGTGAACGGGTATGCTTACCGCACCCTGAGATATTTGCCGGGTTAGCTGCTGGTGCACATCTTTTGATTAACGATGGTAAAATACGATTGCGAGTGAAGTCATGTGATCAGAATTCAGCCGATTGTGAAGTCATCACTGGCGGCATAATTTCTGATCGGAAGGGTGTAAATGTCCCCGATGCGATTTTGCCAGTGGCAGCCTTATCCCAAAAGGATCGCAAAGATTTAGAATTTGCCTGTTCGCTTGGAGTAGATTGGTTGGCCTTGTCTTTTGTGCAACGGCCTGATGATGTTCGTGAAGCCAGAGAGTTGGCTAGCGGTCGTGCGGCAATTCTATCCAAGATTGAAAAACCAGCGGCAGTTGATCAGTTTGACGATATTCTGGCAATCAGTGACGGGATTATGATTGCTCGGGGTGATTTGGGGGTTGAATTGCCAATTCATGCCGTGCCACCGATTCAAAAGCGGTTGATTCGCAAGTGTCGAGCGGCGGCAAAGCCCGTGATCGTGGCCACTCAGATGTTAGAAAGTATGATTGAGAGCCCATCGCCAACGCGCGCAGAAGTGTCTGATGTTGCCACCGCAATTTACGAGGGAAGCGACGCCATAATGCTGAGTGCTGAGAGTGCCGCAGGAGATTTTCCAGTCGGTGCGGTCGAAATGATGGACAGCGTGGCGAGCGAAGTTGAGCGGGATCCAACCTATAAACAGATTATCGCCGCCTCTCGTCCCGCAAAAGGGGATACCATTGCTCACGGTATTGTTGCTTCCGCCCGTGAGATTGCGGAGACGACGGACATTAAGGCGATCTGCTGCTTTTCACAGTCGGGAACAACAGCCTTATTGACTGCCAGAGAACGACCAGAAGTACCAATTCTCGTCTTGACTCCTGAGGTACAGACAGCAAGGAGGCTGATTCTCAGTTGGGGATGTAACTGTAAGGTTACTGATTCATTAGATCGTTTCAAACTGGCTGTCATTAACGCAGCCAAGGTTGCTCGGGAGGGTGGTTTTGCCGAGACAGATGAGCAGATCGTGGTGACGGCGGGCGTTCCTTTCAATGTGCCCGGGACGACAAATATCTTGCGCGTTGCACCATGTGATGAGCGATTGCTCTTTCGGACTGATCCTGAGTAGTAGCAGCGGCATTCTTCAGTGTTGTACGCTGGTCTCAATTTCGCACGAGCGGCGACACAACTGGGCCAAAACAAATTTGCTATTGTCCTTTTGGTGTTCGTTGGGTAAGCGGTGAAGTTTGTTAACATCAAGCAGAAGCAAGCCCGCACTGGGACAGAAGACCGAGATTGCGTACGGAGACGAAAATGCCAAAGATGAAGACCAAATCGAGTGTGAAAAAACGCTTTAAGGTGTCAGCGACGGGTAAGGTAATTTCTACCCAAGCTGGCAAACGCCATGGCATGATCAAGCGGTCGAACAAGTTTATTCGGAATGCCCGTGGAACGACGACAATGTCGGCATCCGACAGTAAAATCGTCAAGGGCTTCATGCCCTATGAACGCTAGCAGGGAGAAATCAGCGAATGTCTCGAGTGACGAGTGGACCGACGACTCATGCGCGCCACAAGAAGGTCATTAAAGCCGCAAAAGGGTATTATGGTCGCCGCAAAAATACCTTCAAGGTTGCCAAACAAGCAGTTGATCGGGCGAATCAATATGCGACAAGAGATCGCAGAGTGCGCAAGCGTGACTTTAGGGCGCTTTGGATTCAGAGAATAAATGCGGCGGTTCGTGAATGTGATGGAGGGTTGACATACTCTCGCTTTATGCATGGCCTCTCGCTAATACATATGCAGGTCGATCGCAAAAACTTAGCCGATTTGGCAGTGCATGAGCCCGCAGTTTTTAAAGAAATTGTCAATAGAGCCAAAAAGGCTCTAAGTAAGAAGACTGCTTGACCGCAGCAAATCGGTTATCTTTCCGACGTATGTATCGCAAGACTTTTTCCGAAGAAATCGTTAAGGCATACATGCGCCCGAAAAAATACCGCTGATTTCGACGGGGATTTTGTGCGAAGAAGGGGTTATTGCTTCACTGGTCGGTGGTGTCCGAGAGAGTTGACTATGTTTGTTGATTTCAAACCGAGCGACCCCGTTAATCGCGTATTTTGTATCTCTGAGCAGTCAATTCGAGCAAATGCGGGGATATTGAACTGTGCACCAAATGCGGCCCATTGAGCAGGCGCAAACTCGGATTTATCGTTTCAAAACGCGGCCGAATTAATCATCGAGTAGGGTCGGTTGATGGAAGAGTTACGAGCAAAGTACTTGCAACAGATATCCGAGGCAGCGGATGAGATTGCATTGGAAGAACTTCGAGTACGAGCACTCGGAAAGAAAGGCGAGGTTACCCAACAGATGCGTCAGTTGGGAGCGATGTCGCCCGATGAGCGCCGATCTTTTGGCCCCGCCCTAAACAAGTTGAAGGATGAATTAGCGACAGCCTTGGCAGCCAAGAAGATCGCGTTGTCTGATGCGGCGCTTGATGCACGGCTGAAAGGGGAGTGGTTAGATGTAACACTTCCGAGCCGGGCTCGTCGCATAGGAACGGTGCATCCAGTGTCGCAAGTGACTGAGGAAGTGACGGCAATTTTTGCTGAAATGGGATTCACCGTCGAGCAAGGGCCTAGAATCGAGACCGAATGGTATAATTTTGATGCATTAAACATACCGGATCATCATCCAGCGCGAGCAGAAATGGATACATTTTACTTGTGTCGTGAGAACGATGATCAACCCTTGCGTGTGTTGCGGACTCATACGTCACCGGTACAGATTCGCGCGATGGAGAAGATCGGGGCGCCGCTTCGGATCATATGTCCGGGCGGGGTGTATCGTGCCGATTACGATCATACCCACACGCCGATGTTTCATCAGGTGGAGGGTTTGGCCTTAGATACGGATATATCTATGGCGAATTTGAAGTGGGTATTGATTGAGTTCACAAAAGCTTTTTTTGAAGTTGAATCTGTTGATCTTCGTTTTCGGGCGTCGCATTTTCCATTCACGGAACCCTCGGCAGAAGTTGATATCCGATGCTCTTGGGATGACGGCAAATTAAAACTCGGAGAAGGAGATGATTGGTTAGAAATTCTTGGTTGTGGAATGGTTCATCCCAAAGTCATTGCCGCCGGTGGAATTGACCCCGAGGTCTATCAAGGTTTCGCGTTCGGCGTTGGTATTGATCGGATTGCAATGTTGAAGTACGGTATGCCTGACTTACGCGCCTTTTTTGAAGGCGATGTCCGCTGGTTGCGTCATTTTGGTTTTGCTCCCCTCGACGTTCCAACGATACATGGCGGTTTGTCGCGATGACGGGCCTTGAGTTTTTTCGGGATGATATTTGACCGAGGAAAGTGTTTTACGGTTGCTGGTGGGTGCAGTAAGCATTCGGGATCACTCAATTGAGACTGTGCCATATGTTAGTTGCGGATTGAATCTAAAGAAATCTCATAAACCACTTTTGTTATTTTCAGGTATTATGGGAGCCTTTTAGGTAGTTTCCCGATTAGGCAGAAAAAGGGGCATGGCCGATATCTCTGACGGGAGATTGTGAGGTCTCCGCGAACCATAATTCTGGTCTCCTATTACAGTTTTTTCCGCAAATTGCTGTTCCTTGATTTCGGTGTGGGAGGTAACATACGTCGGGGTTCGTTTTTGGGACAATGAAGTATTTTCCACCGGAGCGCATTGTCTGTCTGACGGAGGAGACGGTTGAGACCCTATATCTGCTTGGCGAGGAAGATCGAATCGTCGGTGTCTCGGGTTATGCCGTACGACCAAAACGAGTTCGAAAGGAAAAGCCGCGTGTCTCGGCCTTCACCGCCGCAGATATTCCGAAAATCCTTTCGCTAAAACCAGATCTGGTCTTAACTTTCTCAGATCTTCAAGCTGAGATTGCAGCTGAGTTAATTCGAGCGGGAGTGACAGTTACCGCGTATAATCAGCGAGATGTGGCGGGCATTTTGGCGATGATTAGGCATCTTGGGGCCACGGTCAATCAACTAAAACTAGCTGAGCGGCTGGCTAATCGTTTTGAGGCACGCCTTGCACAGATTGCTGCAAGCGCTGCGAAAGGTTCACACCCGATTGTTTATTTCGAAGAGTGGGATGATCCCTTGATTACCGGCATTGGCTGGGTTTCTGAACTTATTGGCATCGCTGGCGGGCGGGAGGCATTTCCTGATCATGCGGTTCAGGCGGCAGCACGTGATCGGATTGTTACGTCGGATGAAGTGATTGCTGCGGCCCCCGACGTGATACTCGCTTCTTGGTGCGGCAAGAAGGTACGATCTGAGAGGATCGCAAGTCGTTCGGGATGGAACACGATCCCAGCTGTGCGGCGAAGCCTCATTTTTGAAATCAAATCACCGTTAATCCTGCAGCCTGGGCCAGCCGCACTCACCGATGGGCTTGATGCGATCATGACCGCGCTTGCCCGTTATTCAGATCAGGTTCGGTAATCATTGGAGGTTCGTGAATTCCTCGACAGTTTTCGGCGTTCGTGAGCGCTACAAATTTGCCGTTGCGGGCGTGTCCTCCACGGAAAATCGCCTTTTTCTCCGCCATCAAATTTATTTTTTGTGACTCGGGGCAATGCCAACAGAGTTCTGATCGTGAATGAAGTGCATTGCTACGACTGTACGCATACAAGATTACGACGGTTATGTTGATCGTGATGTCGATAAGGACAAGATCGCCGTGGTTGCGGCAACACTGGTCAAGAGCAAATGGAGTGGTGCGGCAATATCAATAATCACCGAACGGCCCTTCCCTGCGTAAATCAAGAGTTGCCTATCAAGGGTAAATGAGCGGCACGCTAACGGACTTAAATCTTCGCTCCGCCCACGGTTAACCCACCGATCAAAAGCGTTGGCTGTCCAACGCCTACCGGTACCCATTGGCCGTCTTTTCCGCAAGTCCCTATACCCGGATCAAGCTTCAGATCGTTACCAATACCACGAATATTCTTTAGCGCCGTTGCACCGTCACCAATTATAGTCGCTCCTCGCAATTGCTGACCAACTTTGCCATTCTTAATTCGGTAGGCTTCCGTGCAGGAAAAAACAAATTTACCGTTGGTAATGTCTACTTGGCCGCCGCCAAATCCAACAGCGTAAATCCCATCTTGAACTTCGGCAACCAAACCATCGGGGTCAGCGTTACCAGACCTCATATACGTGTTCGTCATTCGCGGCATCGGGGTATGGGCGTAGGACTGACGACGGCCATTCCCGGTGGCAGTTGTTTTCATGAGTCGAGCGTTCTGTCGATCTTGCAGATAACCCACAAGAATACCGTCCTCAATCAACGGATTGCAGGCACTCGGCGTTCCTTCATCGTCAATCGTAATTGACCCTCGCCTATCGGGAATTGTACCGTCATCAACGACATTCACGCCGTGTGCAGCGATGCGCTTTCCCATCAGTCCTGCAAAGGCTGAAGTACCCTTGCGATTAAAGTCGCCCTCAAGCCCGTGACCAATAGCCTCGTGTAGCAATATCCCTGGCCAGCCTGGACCGAGTACCACGTCCATAACCCCAGCAGGTGCTGGCTCTGCGGCAAGGTTAACGGTCGCTATCCGGACAGCTTCACGTGCCATAACTTCCCAATTTTGCCGCTCCAAGAGGGGACCAATTAGAGCGCGTCCACCGCTGCCATCGCGTCCACTCTCTCGGCGATCATCTTCCTCAACAACTGCTGATATTGTCACCTGCGACATCGGCCGGCGATCACTCACCGAAGTTCCGTCGGCCCGCAAGATTTCTATTTGCTGTAGCGAAGTCGATAGTGAGACAGAAACTTGTACAACTCTCTGGTCGAGTTCACGAACGAATGCGTCGATTGCCTTCAACGTGTCAATTTTTTTGGAAAAGGATATCTCGGTAATCGGATCCGTGCCCGTATAGAGACGATATCCGGCAGGTTGAGGAGCCTCTGATAGATTGCCACCGCCTTCTTTGACGGCGAGTTGGGTGGTTTCAGACGCCCGACGAAGAGCGTTTTCCGAGATTTCATTACTGTGGGCGTAGCCGCAAATTTGGCCTCGGACGGCACGCAATCCGAACCCTTCGGCGGAACTGTAACTTGAATTCTTCAGTCGGCTATCTTCATAAACGAGCGTCTCGGATTGGCGGCGCTCAAGAAAAAGTTCGCCGTCATCGGCACCATTCGCCGCTTCCGCCACAAGAGTTCCAGCTCGCTCTTGATCAAGACATGTTTCAAAGGGTCGAAAGTCAGTGTCCGACATCGCTTGGTTGCTCTCTTCCGCTAATGCGCCCCTGAACTGCGTCGCCCAAATGCCTTTTCGATTGACTGCAGCGTTAATCCTATTTCACGCTCAATACCGAATTTGGTACAAGGATGCAATGAACCGTTTAGATCCCACGGGACAATCCCATATAACCACCCCGTCGTTCTAGTCCTAGAGGGACATTGGTTCTTTGCACGGCAGACCCCATTAATATTTCCTTTACTGCGCGACGACTGAGAAAACTCTTATGCTTCTTGAACTGCTCAGAAACCCGCAAAAAACTTCCGAACAGACCGCCCTTAGGTCATCGGCAATGGTAGCAAGAGGCCTTCTTTCGCACATCGTTGCGATAGAGCCGAACCCATCGCACTTGGTGAAGCTAACCTATTTTTTCGGTGAACAGATGTCCTTACCGCACCGTGGGCCTAAAGAGGAACGTCTATGTCTTCCCGCGACCTGCCGACTGTGTTCGCAACAGACGGGAAGAAGGTGATCGCTTCGCTTAGCAAATCTTGCGAACACCGAAAAAATGTGAGACTGGAGGCGCAATCAGTAAACACGTCAGCGCTTGACGATTTACGTCTATCGTCTAGAATCAATGATAAGTCAGTTGGCATGCGCAGGATTGCGTTATTGGACAGGAGAGCGAAATGAGGGGTCTGCTTTTGTTATTTGCGGTGTTCGGTGCGCTGCCAGCATCGGCGCAAGAGACGATTGGTAGGCCTATTTCGGCTGGCATTGGATTTCAGCCAGCGGTCACAGAACTCGCGCATGATATGCAGCGGTTAGACCTTATGATTTTGATCATCATTACCGGGATTTGTTTGTTTGTTCTGGGATTGCTCGGCTATTGCATCCTGCGCTTTAATCGGCGTGTCAATCCAACCCCAGCGCGGTTCACTCACTATACGCCAGTCGAGATTACTTGGACGGTCATTCCGATCATGATTTTGATTTTTATTGGCGCCTTTTCGCTGCCGGTGCTGTTTAAACAACAAGTCATTCCAAAAGCCGACGTTACGATTAAGGCAACGGGCTATCAGTGGTACTGGGGCTATGAATATGTCGATCATGATTTCTCATTCGATAGTTTTCTATTGGCCAAAGAAGATCTGTCTGACTATGGTTATGCGGGAGATGAATACCTGCTTGCGACGGACACGCGTGTTGTTGTGCCGTTAGGCAAGACTGTCGTACTGCAAGTAACTGCGGCGGATGTGATTCATTCATGGACCATACCCTCATTCGGCGTAAAACAGGATGCAGTGCCAGGGCGTCTCGCAGAACTATGGTTTTCGGCAGATCAGACGGGTATCTTCTTCGGCCAATGTTCAGAACTGTGCGGTAAGGATCATGCTTACATGCCTATTACGGTCGAAGTCGTTAGCGAAGAAGATTATCAACAATGGCTTGAAGGCGCCATTGCGGAGTACGCTAGCGCAAAACCAGCTATTGAAGTTGCCATGAATTGATTGTGATGGTGAGAGGGATTAGCAGAAAAACCAATGGCTGACGTCAGTTACAGCGAACCAACCAAGATTGGAGAGGCGACATTTGGCGACTACTTGGCGTTGTTGAAGCCAAGAGTTATGTCTTTGGTTGTGTTTACCGCCTTTGTTGGCATGATGTCGGCGCCGACGGCGGTGCATCCAATGGTCGCCATTGCTGCCATTCTATTCATTGCCGTGGGAGCCGGCGCGGCTGGTGCCTTGAACATGTGGTCCGACGCGAATATTGATCAAAATATGCGTCGCACGCGGTATCGTCCGGTGCCAGCTGGACGCATTGCGCCAAGCGAATCGCTGGCGCTGGGTTTGGCTTTGGCCGGAATTAGTGTCGTCATGCTGTGGCTGGCAGCAAATGTCTTGGCAGCCATTCTGTTAGGCTTTACGATCTTCTTCTATGCCGTGATTTATTCGCTTTGGCTTAAGCATGTCACACCGCAGAACATCGTGATCGGTGGGGCCGCAGGGGCTTTGCCGCCAGTGATTGGTTGGGTGGTCGCAAGCGGAACGATGGCAATCGAAGCTTGGCAAATGTTCGCGCTGATCTTTCTCTGGACACCCCCGCATTTTTGGGCGCTCGCCCTGTTCATGCGCTCGGATTATGATGACGCTCGGATCCCAATGTTAACCGTTACCCACGGGCGAAAGGCAACCCGAGCCCATATTTTGGCCTACACCACACTCTTGGCCGTGCTCGCTATCGCAATGGCTTTCACGACCCTTGGAGGTCCCCTCTATTTTGCTATTGCAGTTGTGTACAATTCTTTGTTTCTGCTCGGAGCGATTCGCATTTGGCGTCGAAACGAAGAGGCTGCCGAGGCAGATAAGTTTATCGTTGAGAAGCGATTCTTTCGGCTATCATTATATTACTTGCTTTTCCACTTCGCAGCCATCTTGGCAGAGGCAAGCTTGAGGTCTTTGGATCTTGGAGGTTGGATATGAGTATTCACGTTGAACATGAGTTACACCGCAGAAGATTAGGTCGGAATCTGGGGGTCGGCCTATTGCTCGCGGCGTTGATTTCGGTCGTGTTCGGGCTGACAATCGCCAAGCTAAGTACGGGCCCAATGGCGAATGCCCAAGGTCAGGTTATTTTCGAATGATGCAAAGAAAATCCCGCACCGTCTTTCAGACACTCTCCGTCGTGATCCTAATGGGAGGCTTGGCATGGGCTTCGGTTCCCTTCTATGACTGGTTCTGCCGCGTTACAGGTTTTGGAGGTACCACCAACGTCTCCAATGCAGGGTCGGACACGATCCTTGATCAAACCATTACCGTTCGTTTTGATGCGTCGATTGAACGCGATATGCCATGGCAATTCCGTCCGTCTGCGCGAGAAATGGAATTGCGCATAGGGGAAACAGGACTCACTTTCTTCGAAGCTTTTAATCCAACAGACGAAGCGGTCGCAGGAACAGCGTCGTTCAATGTTGTGCCCTATGAGGCTGGGGAGTTTTTTTCAAAAATCGAGTGTTTTTGTTTTGAGGAGCAGGTATTAGCACCCAACGAACGAATCGCGATGCCGGTTACTTTCTTTATTGATCCTGATATTGTGACTGATCGCGATGCTCGCTTTGTTCATACCGTTACGCTATCGTACACATTCCATAGGATTGATGCGCCAGCAGTCGATTCTGTCGAAGCCTCTGTTGTTACTCCCGACAGTAAGGGTTAATGATGACGCTATTTGAGAATACTAGGGACTAGCCAATCATGGCGCACGCGAAAAACCACGACTATCACATCCTAAACCCGTCAGTTTGGCCGTTCCTCGGTGCCATCGCGGGCTTTTCCATGCTCTTTGGCGCCGTTTTGTGGTTGCACGACATAACGCCATTCTTGTTCTGGATAGGATTCGTCGCGATCCTTTACACTATGTTCGGCTGGTGGAGTGAGGTTATCGACGAGAGCCAACAAGGGGATCATACCCCGATCGTTCGCCTTGGTTTGCGGTATGGTTTTATCTTGTTCATTATGTCCGAAGTCATGTTTTTTGCCGCCTGGTTCTGGAGCTTTTTTAAGCATGCCATGTATCCGATGAGCGAGTATGTTGGTACCGAATATAGCCAGCCAGAAATTTATCATGTTGACGCATTTCATTTACCCTTAATCAACACGCTAATCCTGCTCTTGTCGGGATGTACCGTGACTTGGGCGCACCATGCGCTGGTTCATGAAAATAACCGCCAAGCACTGGTATATGGCTTGGGAATTTCAGTCATTCTCGGCGTCGCCTTTACGGTACTACAGGCTTATGAGTACTCATATCTGTTTTATCAGGGTTGGGAATTTGGTGGCGACAAATTCTTCTCTAACTTCTTCATGGCAACTGGATTTCACGGTCTGCATGTCATTATCGGCACTATATTTCTGACGATCTGCTGGTTGCGGGCAATCAAAGGTCATTTCACCCCCGAGCGACATGTTGGTTTCGAAGCTGCCGCTTGGTATTGGCACTTCGTTGATGTTGTGTGGTTGTTTTTATTTTTCTCGGTGTACATCTGGGGGGTGTCGCAGATGCCCGGCGGTCATTGATATCCACAATGTACCGGTGGCGTCTCACGCTGGCCTTGCCAATCGAATGATTTTTTCAGGCTTGCGAAAATCCCAACGCTGGTTCTTCCGCGGTGACGAGGCAAGTGGGCGACCGACCGACGGTCTATCGCCAATCTAGAGCCGCAGTGTCGCTTGGCGGCGCAAACGTAGGAGTGCTCTCTGAAAGGCCCCAGTTAAGCGATTTTGTGATTTGAACTTCCTACCCATTATGGCCCCTTGGTTTCACGGTTGTGGGTGACCGAGAGAAGGGGCGAGGGTTTTGTAATCACGGCTTGAGGCGGCGCAATATTAACCGCGCACGGTCGACGATGTTGTTGCTGATTGAACGCGCCAACGCCAGTCGATGGCTCGGCAAAGCGAGGGAAGATATTACTTCCTCGGACTTCTCCACGATGCCATTCGCAAGTTCAGTCATCCGTCTACGAACAAACGGTGCCCGTATTTCGATATCCTTCGCGAATTTCTCTAAATCGCCTGAATGCAGATCTTCAAGTGTACGGGCTTTGCCAATCTTCATCG
>JAPORY010000071.1 GCA_026709985.1 Aestuariivita sp.
CCGTCACGACCAGCCGAACTGTCAACCTAGCAAGCGGCGACAGGACGCACGGAAATCTCACCGGCAAGCACAAAGCCAACAAACCGCGGAGCCCGGCTAAAATTTAGGGCTGACATGAGCCGAGGACTACGATCCAATCCAAGATCCGAATTGCCCTAACGGTGACGCCGCCAATCGCCGGCAAGCCGACCCTCGAACCGTCGATTATGGGTGCTCGCCACCGGCCGGGGGACTATTGGCGAGCCCGAACCCAATACCGTTCCCGAAGCCACTCACCGATGCCGCTAGCCAGCCACTTTGCGCTAGGATTTGGACGCCGAACACTCGCTTCACCGTGCGCACGAACGCCGCTACCGTAGCGCTGCCTTGGCTCGCTACGGCCAGGATCCAAGAACTCACCGCCAAGCAGCCGTGGAGAATCGCATAACGCCTAGTATCCCATCGCACTGAGAATAGTGGGTTCTTTTGCGATCGACCTTTGTTTAGTCATGTTATAGACCTCAGAATCAACAAGCAACAAGCAATCCGTGCCGGATGTGCAATCATCGCGGTCATTTCGATTTTAGGAACGAGGGGACAGATATGAGGATATTCAAGCATGACGGCCGTTGGCAGAAAGCTTTACTAGGTTACCCTTACAGACGACGAACGGACGCAACTTCAAGACCCCTTTGATCGTGGTAAGGGCTCTAAGGAGCGTCGTAAGCGGGCCCATATTTTATTGTTGGCCGATACCGGCCGTGACCGTGGTGGTCGCATTGATACCGACATTGCGGATGCGTTGGGTGTTAACGTGACGACGGTAGGGCGAGTTCGCAAGCGTTGCGTGATGGCGGGTTTAGACGCGGCATTGGACCGCAAGCCGCATCCGAAGCCGCGGCAACTCTTCCAGGAATCCATATGTCGCCACTGTCCGCCCCAAACTCTCCCAGAAAGCGGCACTATGTCGATGAGTAGGAAAATGCACGCGAAGAGTGTTCATATCCACGATACGAGGCACCATTTGGTTATCCCTTACCTGCTTCCTCAGACGGACACGGTGTCGATACCCACGATCCAGGTGGGTGGGATGGCCGAATGGAATACCAGGCCACAGTCTACCATGAGCGTTCCACAGTCGAAGTCGGGGCAAGCCAGACCGTAGCTCCAGGACTTGAGAAACTGGTCGACCAGCAAGGGAACTTCGCCTCGTGCGAGACATTCATCGACGGTGAGGTAACGATTCACAGCATTCAAGGCGGCATCGCCCGGAACGGCAACCTGGATGACTGTGGCTTGCCCGTCCGTTCTGAGGAGCTCCGCGCCATCCGCACCGAGAAGGGCATGTGCCACCCGCTGGTCGAATTCAGAACCGTGGGTGAGGTAGTGATTGAAGCCGTTAACCAATCCGCATCTGGATAATGTCAGATGCACTTGCCCCTCCCGGCCCCCGGCCTTTTTTCCGGGGCCATAATATCGCAGCGTCGTATCAAGCCACTGCGTGATATGTTCCCACCTCGGATGGCGCGAAAGGGCCCTCGTGAGTCTGGCGCGACGCGCCTTGGCTTTCAAAGGAAGCAGTCCATGAGTACGGATCGATTCGACATCGGACTGGTTCAGGCGTCCCCCATGATATCCGGCGATGGATGTCGACCTGATCCACGCGAGTGTTGCATCGACTATTTCGCCTCGGTCCGCACATGAAAAGAGAAGTTCATATGCGTCTTCTATATATTGCGGAGAAGCAGTGATCAGCTTGTCGAGCACGACGTCCGTGAGCGGCCCCCTAAGGGCGTCTGTAAGCGCTGATCCCCATGTGCGGTTGTTATCAAAATCCAGCACATCGTTCTCCGTTTCGGCAATGCCGGTCACGATACGGGATAAATCCGACATATGCGTGTATCGTGCAATCGTGACGTCCCCCTTTTGACCAGACTTTACCAGCTTCGCGTGCCCCCGGGTGGTTCGTCCAGACCCTCAAGGTCGTGGGTCTGAAGCGTTTGCACATCCTACGCCATATCCAATAGACTGAACCAGGAAATTATGAAACAAGCGGCAGGACCGGCTGGATACGAGTCGTATCAATCGGTTTTCCAGTCATCTGTCCGACGATCTCCGCCGCCTCCGTCGCGGCACTCATGTACGTGACGTATGGGCCTGGCGCACATGTTTCGGCAGCTAACTTCATGGTCTTGTCTCCCACTGCCCTTTCCCTCCATAGAGCCGAATTGGCGACCGCCGAAGTAAAGTCCATCTCGAGAGACCGGACCCCGTCCAATTTGGCATTCAGTTCACGGAACAAATTACTTCCGACATACTTTCCCCCGACATAGGCTCCTTGGCTAACTCCGATGAGCGCGAGATATGTTTCATCTATGATGAACTTCGAAAACTCGCTCGCGGACGCCGCCGTAGCACCATTGTAAAGAAGAGCGATGCCGACAACCAACGAGAACCCTACCGCTTGAAATCGTGCCACGTCGAAGTTCCCGTCCGAGGTCAGAAGGTCGCCGATTATTGGCGCACGCTTACTGGACGCCTTAGAGAAATCCTTCTCGATCCAGTTTTTCCTTCTAGCCCATGCCCAATTCTCAGCCGTCGCTTGAAAGCGAGTCGAATCGGTTATCTTCCCGACACCGGAGCCGGCAACGGCAATAGCCAACAGTCCAAGAACAGAATTGTCGATTGAAACAAGCACACCTTCCTGTATGACCCAGTAGATCGCAAGCCAAAGCACGACTAAGGTAAAAAATAAAACCTGTGCGCTCGAAAGGCTGGCTCTACCGCTTGCGTCAGCAATTAATTTCAACGGATGCACGACAATCCTGTGTTTCCACCGATGCTTGACGGCAAGACATGCCAGTCCATAGAGAACCAGCACTGCCAACGTCGCACCGATCGCATGAGGAAAACTGAGCACCATCGGAAACCCCTCCCGTTGCCTGTCTTATATCCAAGGCTAAGCAATTGTCCAATATCTAGGGTAGACAATTTGAATTAGATCTATATATGGCATATAGGTAGCTATTTTCAACGCGGAAGCGCCTTGGTAGTTGTTTATTTTGGGTGCCGGAAGAGCATTTCCGTACAAATTTCGTTCCTTTTTTCGACCCATCATTGCTCGACTGTGTCTTTGCTCATGTGTTGAGCAACTTTGTTCGGCCGAAACACAAGGCGATTGGGCCATATATTCAGCGCCAATCGACCGCATCGCCGGCGGCTTGCGCTTTAGGATCGCACCACCGCCGAGAAAACACTCAAAAAAGATATCGTGCGGCGGCATCCTGGCAATAATCGCCTGATACAGATCATTTGTTGCCTTCGAACCGAACCACGCCACTAGGTCTAGAACCCCATCGAAGTATTCGTGGGGTCAAGGATATGAAAGCGGCGCTATACTGTCAGTAGGGTATCAGAAAAAATACTTGCCCGTCCCAACTCATCGGATAGACCGCAAAAACTCATCCACAATTAGGGGGTGAGTAGCTACATTTTAATTTATTTTGCGCTTAACGCGATAAACTCGTGGTTAGATCCATTTGCACCGTGGCTTTTTTGATACCCGCTGGTAGCTTCGTTTCGGTTGCTCCCGTTGTAAGCATTGGGAAACGCCAGTCATAATCCGTATAGGAGAAGCGACGACTGTTTGCGAATGATGCAGCGGCAAGGCCTCGACTTCGTTGCCAACCACCTGCAGCGCATTGCTAAAATTACTGCGGATCGGGGCTCGGTCACCAGTGATCACGCCGTTGATATCTTGCTCACGACGATTGGTAAAAATGCGGGTAAGCCCGATCAGGACAAAACTGGCATAGATGTTCTTGGCTGACACCGTGCTCGGACTGACTGTGAAATACTTCAAACAGATTCTTTACAATGTAAAATTGATACATTAGTCAAAATATGCTACTCTTTATTTTTACGGGAACTGCCATGAGACGTATTTTTCTAATCTTAACATTTGCTCTAGCAAGTTGCGTAGAGGTACCGCTAACAACACGGGCGGTTCTTAATCTTGATTACGCAAGTACAAGCCTAGGCTTTCGCAATTCAGGAGCGCTTTCAGCAGGCCGACTGTTTCTTTGGGATCAAACAGACCAAACACTTGTGAATATCCAGTCGGATATTGATCTTCCTACGCGCCCTGCTACGAATCCCGTAACGCTTGAAGCTTCGTCTGTTCAGGGGGTAACAATTTCTGCATCTGTAGGTTTGACTGATGACGTTCACGCCGAGATTGCTTCCGAAGTGCAAAGCAATATCGCCTTCAAGGTTGAAGATGTTGTTCGTCTGAATAATTTCCAAGTCCACAACGGACTTTCTAGTGCATACCGCAACCTGCAAGCAAGCGGTGTGAATGCCGAGGCATCTTGGCGTATCCGCGATTCCATAGATGACCGCAAAAGGTTCAGTTATGTGTTGATTGCTGATGAAATTACAGCAAGTTCGGAAAGCGTGACTTATCGTGACTCTAGTTCAGACAGCACATCTTTAACCGTCTTCGACAGTGCTATTGGTGAAAAAATCAACGTTGAAATTCCATCCTATAGTACAGCTAAATGTAGCGGTGAAAAAGTGACTTGTTATTTCAACGTACGGGTCTTCAAAGTACGCATCAACAAAAATGGAAATCTAGACTATCATCCCCACGGATATAACAAAACCGAACTTGTTGAAGCTTTTCGCAAGCTATAAGTTGCTAAGGTTTGAACATTCTTAGCCGAAATTTAACGTTCAGCGAATAAAAACTTGTAAAACCAAAAACTTACAAGGCTCGGTGGCACTATAAACTTTGATCGGTGATATTTTTGCGGCAGCACAAGACCGCGAGAATCTATACAATCGTCTTGGGCGAATCCAGGCACTGGCAGGACAAGCGGCATCCCCTGATAGATTTCCGCTTGATCGGCATCAGTAACCGCTGAGTCCCTCATTTATCATTGTTCCAGTTGCGTGCGGTGGCAAGGTGGATAGGGCATTTCACGTCACTACGATATGCGAACAAACAGACGGAATGTATTAACCTATTGATATAACATAATAATAATCTTACGGCGTCGCGAAAATTGGAAAAATATTGCGATTGCGTCGGAAATTTTGTTGGACCCCGTTAGTTTGCTTGAATAATTCAATGGTAATTGCCATAATCTCATAATCTGTTGTCGATCACCGCCGAACTGTAAGGCTTGAAAATTAGTTAATTACCTCTAATGACAATATAAATGCCCACCCCCTATCCGAGCGTGATTTTATGGTACCCTACGTCCTGCGACGGACAACATTTTTTCCTGAAAGTAAATGAATAGTCACGATCGGCACAGCTTCGTTTCCTCCTTGAGTTCCAAACTCGCAACTCGTTCACGGCACATTTGCTTTTTCTTGGGCGCAGGCGTGGGTCGATCTTGCGGACTGCCAGACGTTTTTGATCTTCAAGATATCGTCTTGGATGCTCTTGACGACGCTGACCACTCTACTCTACTTCGCCGTCAACTGCAAAAAACAACCTTGAAGGAACATTGAGTCGCATCCGCCGCATCGCGAACCTCATCTCTGGTGATGAAACTGTAGACGGATTGACAGCAGACACGGCAAGAGATCTTGACAGATCAATCTGCCAACAAATAGCTCAAGCGTTGAACATCGACGCAGAAGACAGCGCTCCGGTTATCTGCTTAGCCGCATGGTTAGCACGCGCCAGCTATCATCTCCCGGTTGAATTGTTCACGATCAATTACGATCTCTTGCTTGAGAATGCATTAGAAACAATGCGCGTACCCTACTATCCCGAAAATGTCAAATTGCGGGATACTGGTATCCAGTTCACTGCAAACGGCGGGTTCTGTTGTGATCGACTTTTGTTTCGTCGTGGTATAGACCTCAGAACCAACAAGCAACAAGCAATCCGCGCCAGTTTGTTTGGCAATCATCTTGGGCATTTCGATTTTAGATATCTGGGGGGACAGATATGAGGATATTTGGGCATGACGACTGTTGGCAGAAAGCTTTACCAGGTTACCCTTACCGACGACGAACGGACGCAACTCCAAGACCTGGTTGATCGGGGTAAGGGCTCTAAGGAGCGTCGCAAGCGAGCGCATATTTTATTGTTGGCCGATACCGGCCGTGACCGTGGTGGTCGTATTGATACCGACATTGCGGATGCGTTGGGCGTTAACGTGACAACGGTAGAGCGGGTACGCAAGCGTTGCGTGATGGCGGGTTTAGACGCGGCATTGGACCGCAAGCCGCATCCGAATCCACGGCCACGATTGCTTGATGGGGAAGGCGAGGCCACCTTGACCATGCTGGCGTGTTCACAACCACCAATTGGACACTGGAATTGCTTGGCGACCGGTTGGTGGCACTTAACGTGGTCGACACGATTTCGAAGGAGACGGTCCGGCGCACGTTAAAAAAACCGCATCAAACCGTGGTTGAAGCAGATTTGGTGCCTGCCGCCCAAGGCTAATGCGGATTTCGTCTATGCGATGGAAGATATACTGTCGGTATACCAAAGGGATTTTGCCGCCGACACAGTCCTGGTCGGTATGGATGAGACCTCGAAGCAACAAACGAAGGAAACCCGAACGCCGCTCGCCGTGCGTTCTGGACAGCCGGCAATAGATGACTTTGAATACGAGCGGAATGGTACAGCCAATCTGTTTATGGTTTGTGCACCCCTTGCCGGCTGGCGGCCGGTGAAAGTTACGGACCGGCGAACGCGGCAAGACTTTGCCGAGTTGCTGAAAGATCTGGTGGATGATGACTTTCCGAACCAGCAGATTGTCTTAGTCATGGATAATCTCAATACCCACAAACTCTCGGTCTTGTATGATCGCTATGAACCGGCGGAGGCGGCTCGCATGGCGCGACAAATTGCGGTGCACTAGACGCCGAAACCTGGCTCTTGGCTGACCATCGCCGAGATCGCAATCAAGGTCCTCTCGAAACACTGTCTTGCCCGTCGGATACCGGATCGAGAGACGATGATCAGCGAGGTGACGGCTTGGCAGAACCGGCGGAACGAAGCGACAAAATCCATCGACTGGCGCTTCACAACTGAGAAAGCGCGAATCAAACTAAAGTCACTATACCCCGCAATGTAATGATTTCGGGATACTAGCAGATCGCATCAACCAGATTTGGCGCTATCAGAAGGCTTCTTGATTGTTTAGATTTGGGTGACGGAAGAATGCATTGAACCGCGTCACATAGAAAATCTCAAGGGACTCGGTAGTTGACGCGGTTCGAGAATATCTGCGAAGGCGCAGAGAGGAGGAACCAGATGATTTTAGTTCATCTGACGATGCTTCCAGTCAAATAAATAACTGAAGCAGACCCACCGCCCCTGCACATGGATAAATTGGAACTCTCCCCATGCTAATGCAGCAGGCTCCTTTTCGAGTTTCAACTTGGAAGCCCATAGATGTATGTCTCTATCTCTCGCATGATCTGTTTAATTGCTGGCTCCTTCTTCAATTCTTCATAACACAGATAGTATGTTCTTGGCACGTGTTTGTTGCACAGTTTGATCTTATCTTCAGATCGCAACTTTTCTTCGGCCTTACGCAAAAGGTGAGCCGGCGGCCTTAAGTCTTTTGAAACCACCCGCCACCATGGGAACGTTTCGGAATCCTGATTTGCAAGGCCCTTGAGTGCCGCACTTGTCGGTTGCGTAAAAAAGTACCAGCGGTTAGCTCCATGTATCTGTTCCGAGTGCTGTCCGTATACAACTTTAGCAATCGCACCGTAATTTGTGACCTTTCCTACAGGCAGAGATCGAACGGCTCGTCTAATCCAGTTACGCCTTTGATCAACGGTCGTATCGGTGAGAAAATGACTCATAGGGCTCTTCCTTAAGTTGTTCGGGGTTCCGTATGCCTTCCCACTATTCAAATAGGGTGAGTAGTTACCCCGCCTTTAGTTTTGGTTTGGTAGGGGCTATCGACTTTGGGATCTTGATCCTCTCAATTTACTGATGGATTTGAATGAGCACCGAAGGTAGTGGCGGTCGGCGTAGCAGCATAACACTTGGTTGAATAGAGAAAAGGGGCCTATGATGCGATTCCCTGTTTAATCGACACTTCTAGCGAATGTCCTTCTCAGACGTTTTGGATCACCCGAAGGCAATGAACCTTTCAACATATTGAAACCGCAATTTGACTTCTTCGCAAAATCAATTTACTGTCTCAGTGGTCAATAAAGGGTGCCAAGAAGCGGCCTTCGTTCAATGAATTTTTTTCACTGCACGTCAATCAGATGGTTGTTTTTACTCTTCGGCCTTTGGAAAAACTATGATCCAGACAACGGTTCGGGACATCCAGATGACTGCATTCTAGAAGGTGAAGGTGCGCGGGTCGCACATCGAAACAACCTGGCTCTAGCCAGTATTGTCGTTGCTTCGGGGCTGGCGGGTACTGGGCCGCAGGATTTGGAGGTGTTGGGCACGAAAACCCGTGAACCTCAGGCTGCGATCGTTGTCTGTCTTATGCTCGTCATCTATCATGGTTATTGGTACTTTATGCGTTTTCAACATCTTCTAGACGACGCAAAAATCCTCGTGTTTTCCGTGACCTTGAACCACTGTCTTTGTGGCAAGAGCCGCCGAGACAACTTCGACAGAAATCAGCAGCGTTGATCGCCAACCGCGTTTGCTTTACTCTTGTCGTCCTATCAATGATTCTGTTAATCGAATGGGCAATAAAAATGTATCTATTAATGCCGGCTTAAATTTCCCCCGTTTCCATCATGGTAACATTGTAAACTTTAATTCTAGGAAAAGGCTATGGAAAATTCAAAAGAAGAAAATTCAACATCTGTGCCTCATTTTTATTGTACCACTGTACAAGTTGCGGCAGGAGAAACTGACATAAAAATTGGATTTATAGATGCTAGACTTAAGTACGGTGAAGATCAAAGCAAGATCACAGCTTCGATTGAACCACAATGTGCTATTGCGTTTAGTTACCATACCGCAAAGGATCTAGCCTTTATGCTGCTGGATACTATCAAGAAACAAGAAGAAAGGCACAATTCTGATTTTGTAACAGACTTTTCAAAAAAGTTTAAGATTCAATACAAATAAACCTTGTCAACAATGTCTGACGATAATGATCCTCTTATCGGGGAATTTTTTACCCCATATCCAGAAGTCGATAGGGTTCGTCTTTATACCAGTACATTTGAAGGACATATTGCGGAAGATCATCGTGAAGTATATGAGAATGTAGGTCTAAAAGGTATCGAATTAACTGTTAGCAATCCTGATTTTGTATACAGCGGTAGCAATACCCGATCGGTTGTGTTTGAACGAAATAACGTGTTTGAAGGTAAAAATTTGCAGGTTCCTGTCAAAATAGTAAAGGGAACTTCAGGAAGGATACGAACCGCATTTTTGACAAGGACAAGTAAGACCAAACCATACGAAATAATCTGGCGCAAAGACAATGTCGATTAAGGCGCAAAGAATAAACTACTACAAAGAAGATGACTTGCTCTACATCTCTTTTAGAGCAGGCAAAAAACCAGTTGCATCCGAAAGTTTGCCGGGAATTTATTGGAGATATGAAGAAGATACAAATGAGCTTGTTGGGATAACAATCTTAGATTTTGATGATTACTGGAGATCGCATTTGGATGATCTTGTAAACGAATTGAATAGTCGTTTAAATATCGGAAAAAATAATGTGCGATATATGTTGAAAGCGTTTAAATAGATAATGCATCCGTTGCGTGTGTGCTTCGACGAAACTTGCCCGTTCGTGCAGACAACCGCGCCCCCGAAAAGTCGCGAGAATTTCCTCCAAATCCGCCCGTAGCATTTGGCGCCGATTAAATCAATCAAGGCACGCGGCTGCCAGGGCACAACCGCTCTCTCGTGCCCTGTCCGATTTAAACTTGCTCGCATCGACGCGACGGCAATCTTGCCAAATACCGCAACCTCCGACCCCCCTTTGCGGGTATTAAGGATGGTCGTAACAGCAAGACTGACCGGCGACATCATCGCTTCCAAAACCTCTCTCCGCAAAAGACCACCGCAACGTCGCATAACACCGTGCAGACCATCGCATCAAACGCTCGGGCCGAGCCACACCAATGCCCTCGCGCACCGAAAAGTCCTCAGCAAACCAAAGAATAGCAAAGCCCCAAGCCAAGGCCAAGCCCCCGCCCATCGCTGCCAAGACGCTCAAGCCGTCACGCGCCGCCGACCTATCAACCTAACAAGCGGCGACAGAACACGCGGAAACGGCGCCGGCAAGCACCACGCCAACGAACCACAGCGCCGGCTAAAATTTACCGACCGCCAGGAGCCGAGAACGGCGGTCCAATCCAAGATCCGAATTGCCCTAACGGTGACCACACCAATCGCCGGCAAGCCGACCCTCGAACCGTCGATTATGGGTGCTCGCCACCGGCCGGGGGACTATTGGCGAGCCCGAACCCAATACCGTTCCCGAAGCCACTCACCGATGCCGCTAGCCAGCCACTTTGCGCTAGGATTTGGACGCCGAACACTCGCTTCACCGTGCGCACGAACGCCGCTACCGTAGCGCTGCCTTGGCTCGCTACGGCCAGGATCCAAGAACTCACCGCCAAGCAGCCGTGGATAATCGCATAACGCCTAGATCGGGCTGGGTCGTGTCCGGGCGTGTCTGGGGCGGGCCCGGGGGTAGGCCCGGGGGTAGGCCCGGGGGTAGGCCCGGGGCGTGATCAACAAACCGCCAGCAACCAGCAATGACCACATCGTGCCAGCCACCCCACCCTCTCCTTACCGGGACCCCAGAACGGCAAAACAACGGCGGTTCCAAGCCGCCACCGAAGGGGGTAACGCGCCGGAAGAATTTAATGGGCGGCTCAAAGAACGCAAACAAACGAGTCTGATCCGAAACGTCAACCAGTCTAACCAATCACCAAGGATATTGACTTTGAACAGTCGCAACCGCCGGACAGTCGCTGGCGCGCCCCTCCCGTATCTGATGACGAGGAACAATATTAATTGAGTGCCATGATTTCAAGAGCCAGCCAGCCAACCAATTCAACTTCGACATCCTGAGAGAAATACATGACGCGGTCTCGATTCCACCTCTTTTGGCTCCCATAATGCCGCGGCTTGAAGACCTTCTATCCGATTTTCCAGAACTGAATCAGCGGATAAGTTGAAATCCAAACCGGTTAATTCCTCAATTTCTTCGACTGATGTCAGGAACCTCGAGTGACGATAACCATTACTAGATTTGAAATACCCTGGTCCCAATTGGGGATACAAAAACGCGAGAACTTCGGGTGCCTCCCTATCTTGTTTGTCCACGATGTTTTTTTCCGCTTCCGTTTTGTTCCGAATAACAATCTTAAAGACGGCGTCCGGCACCGCCACTTTCCGTTCATTTTGATCTCCTATCCAAGCAATAGGAGTCTTATTGTAAAATACTGGGCCCTGAATTAGCCATATCTGTCCATAGGTCTGTGCCCAAGCACCGGTCAATAATTCAAGGTCCTTCCAGATCTCTTGGTTGAATCTCGGTCTTTGCGGGATCGCATTGAGAAGCGTATGGGTGTTGTACGCGGCATCCTGACCGAGCCTTTCGACTAACAACTTCATCGCCATGTGACCTCGATCAAATCCACTGTGGAGATAGCTGCCATCGTTTGGGGCAACGCCAGTCTTGAATAGATCTTCATCGGTGAACCATTTTGGTCTGTTTTTAAGCGTTTTGAGGCACCAAGCTTTATCGTCATCCTTCAAGGCTTCAGGAGGTTCCCAACGCCGCACCTCCTGACTGACCCACTGTGGTACACGCAACAAATCGTTACCCACCACATCGTCATCATCATCTTTTGAGTCGAAGCTCACGACAAAGCCCCGGAAGCGGCGAATGATGTCAGGTTGCGGGGCAAAGCGATCATGCTGGTACCCCTGCGGCGAATCCTGAACGGGCCTTCCAGCTGCCAAAGCCGCTGAGATCGCAACAACAATGAGGATCGGAAATATTAGGGCGGTCAGAATTGATCTCTGCATACTCATTTCCTGTCTGCTTGCCTATTGCCGCTGAACCGGCGTGCAAGTTCCTCGCTCAACAATTCAAATGCAGAATAGATCGGTTTCACTCCCAATCCAGCAATAAAGGCAACCATAGCAGGACCGAGTCGTGTATCTCCAAGCACAGCCCGTTCTGTGAAATCAGGAAATATCAGCACCACTGCCACTACTCCCATCACAGAACCAAGAAAAATTCGGGTGCGGTCGCCCAACATTCGGGATTCTTCATAAGCCAATTCGAACATCTTATTCGAGATCCGCTTGGCTAGAAAGATGCAGGCGCCCAGACCGCCCCAAAGAGCCGGAAACAAGAGATTAGACAGCGTTGTAATATTGAAGAAAAAGAATCTTTGCCACGAATTGAGGTCTGCCATGTCCGAGACACTACCACTCCAACTCACTAACAATTCAAGAATTAGGGTACAAATGAAAAGCACACCACCGATTAGGATCGGTCGATTTTTAGGTGACTTGCAGTGACACCAACTGATGTCTCCAGCATCTTTGGTGTCAAGAATTGTACGTCCATTCACCCCTGAGCGCCGAGCAAGACTTCTTGTCTGGTGAAAAATGGCCTAATGTTAGGGTGCACCCAAGAGCTGAACGGGCGAACTATGTCACAGCAACAAGGTGTTAAATTTGTCGCAGCACTTGCAAAAATGTCGCGCGCTATATACTCTGCGACTTGTGACACGTTCTGCATAATGCTACAATTTCAATTGATATTTCGTCGCATATTTTTTGCATCTTGTATTACGTAGTTAGGAAAAATCTAATGTCGAAATTTTACCAACAGAAACCGGCAGAGGTGGATGCCTTGACCCCCTATGAAGGTCACCTTGTTTTCGAGGAAAACAGAGAGGGCATCACCTTTGAGAACTTGTTTGCCCCTTGGCTGAAGGGTGCTTCTCGAATCATCGTAACGGATCCATACATCCGTAAGTTCTATCAAGTGCAAAACATGATGGATTTTCTGGTGATGATTTTACTTTCCAAAACACCAGAAGACCACATTGCTGTTGAGCTTGTCACAACTCCAAACGATTATTATACGGTCAGGCAAACCGACTCTCTCAATAAAATTGTTGCATCGTTCCAAAGCGCCACTGGGATTGATTTTTCATGGAGCTACGATGATTCAAAAACATCTCATGCACGTCACATCGTTACCGATACGCGGTGGAAGATCTCTTTGGATCGCGGATTAGACATCTTCCAACATTTTCCTGCGGGAGATACCCTTAGCCTTGTCAACCGTCTTCAGCGATGTCGAGCAGTAAAAACGTTTGAAGTGACCTACCTCAGGATTTAGATAACATCTTCCGAAAATATTGCGAAACTCTTGTGATCATTTTTTGAAGAGGGTCACAGCGCAGAATTCTCCAACTTTTTGACCTCTTTCCTCAGTCTGAACCGGACATCCCTTTTTTGAGTTTCTGTCAGCCGTTTGCCCAGTCTCAGTCTTTCCAAGTATAGCAGTTGGCCATCGTATTCACGCGGGATATATTTGTTGTCAGATCCCCAGTCTCGGGCAAAATTTTCGTCGTCTTTTTTTCGCTTTGCTATTTTTGAGGCTATTTTAATCTCTGGAGATAACTTAGTCTCCGGGTCCGAATGGACTTTTTCCTTAAATAACCTGCGGAGTTCCTTTTCTTCTTTATCTGTCAAGTTTTTCTTCAGCGCACTCTCGGCGTATTGCAAGAGCGGACCATTGATATGCTCTGGAATCAAACCGTTTACTCCCACTTGGGGAATATCTTTTTTTTCCGATAAACTGACCATAGCAGCGGCAGCTTCCGCGATTCTTACGAGAATTCCGTCGGAGAAGAGCCGATAGATAGGGACATTATCTTGGCTTCCGTTAATATCATTACTACGCACAGGATAATGTTCGTATTCTTTTTCGTCATCGTGCCAATATTTCTCCAAGCCTTCTACGGTTTTACGGAGATACTCAATGAATTCAGGACTTTGGATTTGAATTTGGATTGGTGATGTTTTTTGCAATCTTTTCATGAAAGATAATGACTTTTCTAAATTATCGCCTACGTTTTTTTTCTCCATATTTTCTTTTGCATTCTGAAATTTATCTTCCTGATATTGCTTAAAAAAGGTTTCCACGAGCAAAACAAACAGCAAAGGAGCAATACGAATCACATTGCTCTGACTGATGTCATAGTTTTCCTCAATTCTAACGTAAGCTTCTTGAACATCATCCGAAATTCTCGCGCTGATTAGATTTTCATCAGTGACAGACATTTGGATCCTCCAAAAAAATAATTTCATCAAAGTTTATTGCGTAAACGCAAGATAATGCTATCTGAAATAGCGACGTCTTTCAATACACCAAAAGTCCTTTAATTGAAATAAACTAATCCAACGCAGAGTATGTTTTTCTGGCAAAATTTTCGATATCGGCACAAATAAATTTATTTTTTTACTTGCGATCGTCTTGCGATCGACTTGTATAGCACTTATGTAGCAGATGAAATAGCAATTCTATGTTGGGTTGCATTAAATTGGAAAGGATTTTCTTATGGAAAATTTGAAAAAATTTTTAGGTCTATTGAAGCGTATCGGCTCCGCTGTTACCGCCATTTGCGGTGCAATTCGAGCATGTCTCGAAGTTTTAGAAGAAATATCGGAATGGAAGCGGCGGCATCAGACGAAGACGGTAGTAGCATGATTCCACCCAAACTCTCTGACGAGGAGCGCGACGCATTGGAACAATGGGAACAGAATCCCTATGAGCCGGATGAGGATGATTTCGAGTGCGTTCGTGACGCCTATGAGCGTGATCATCTGCCCGAAGAGCTCCTTTTTGATCTTGATATTGAGGATTAACGAGCCGAAGATCCGCATGATCAATTCACGCAATCGCGAGCCATCAACCTTGCGGTTGCGTGCTTAAACTGTTGTTGCAGCCAAGAACGGTCTTCAAATCCAAAAAACGCATTGCACCGCTGCGGCCATTCGGTCGGTTTGACCAAACGCACCTTGACCTTTGACAGGACGAAATACTCTGGTATTGCGCCTAAAATCGAATCAGTCTTGGAATTTTGAACCATCATGCTCCGAATTCAGACGATCCGATTCAGTAATGTCAGTGAGAAATGAACCCTCACCTATTTTTATACAACCTTTCTATTGATCGCAAAAATGCATCTATGGGGTCGGAACAGGAGGCGGTGTTAGGGCAAAATCATGCGTGCGCAAGGGCGCGTGGAATATTCGACGACACCGTGGTAACAAACTATCATCAACCGCCCGACATTTTTGCCAGAAGTATAAAGTCGCTTCACTCTCCTCTTGATCGTTTATATGTAGGAGAACATGGTAGCTAGTGTCTGAAGAAAAACTCTAAATTTCTCCTCAAAATGCTGAAAAACCTTGACTTTCTGAGAGTTTTGGTTGCCGAAGATTCCTGAAATAGGGTACAAAACCATCGAAACCCAGCAAGTTTTGCACCAGATCAGCGAGCTTTGCGCCAAAACCGGAGATTAAATTAATGCGATAACCTTTAATCTGCACCCCCGTCTTGGCGCCACGCCAATCAATCAGCTGACGTTCGATCCCAAGTCCCGCGATGATACCGAAGTCCTGTGTTGCGGACTACAAGCCGTGTGGCGTGATCAAATTCGGGGACTGGTTGAAGCTTGCCATCGTCAGCATATCGACGGCAAGAACGGTCGTCCGGGCAGGGACTTTTGGCAAATTTACGTGTTTGGCGTCATCAAGCAAGACTTGAATATTGACCCTGACCGGTTGGCAAACTTGGCCGCCAATCATCTCGACATCCGCAGTCTTGCTGGCCTTGATAACCTGCTGGACCAGCCACGGATTTCCGCTGCGACCGTGGCGAACAACATCGCTCTGCTGACCGATGCAGTTTTTCATGAGATCAAGGTGTCCGTCGTTCGGGTCACCAAGCCCTGGGTCACCAGGTTACTGATCGGCTGCTCGCCAGAGCCGATAGTTTTGTGGTCGAGACTGATGGGGAATATCCCACCGACCCGCGGTTGCGGTGGGATGCGTTTCGCTCGGCCATTGGCGGACAAGCGCGTCTGTGTCAGCTCTTAGGGGCGCCGGGTTGGCGGCCGTCAAAGCCTCGGCAGAAAAATCTCAAGACGGCGAGGTAGAAGACCAACGGCGTTCGCCGTCACCATCCGCCGTATGAGACGGTCATTCGCTCGTATCGGCAATGAGCCGATCAACTGCGGGCAAAGATCACGCGGGTCCAACCGGAACAGGTACTAGGGTCCGTTGACATCTATCGTGCGGCGATGATTCCTGCAACCAGATGAATGCCCGCCGCGAAGCTGGACGCCGTCTTGTCGTATCGGGTCGCGATCGCCCGGAACTCCTTGATTTTGCAGAAATTCTCGATCCGGTGCCGATAGGCGTCTCGGTCAAAGGTCCGTTGATGCGTGCGGTTTTTCTTCGGCGGAATCACCGTCTTGACTCCGTGTTCCGCAAGCCTATCTAGCAAGGCGTCCGAGTCAAAGGCCTTGTCGCCGATCAATGTCTTGAAATCCACAGGGTCTAGGAGCATCGGTATCGCCACGAGATCATGGCTCTGGCCGGGGAGGACGACAAAACGGATCAACTTCCCGATCGCGTCCGTCAGCGCGACGATCTTGCTGGTCAAACCGCCTTTCGAGCGTCCGATGCCTTCGCAAGAGCCCCTTTTTCCGACTCGGAGGCCTTGGCATGGGCTTGCATGATCGTGCCGTCGACCGACAGATCGAATTCGTCGGATAACACGTTGAAAATACGATCAAAAAGCCCTTTCTGCACCCACCGGCGAAAGCGCCGGAAGACACGGTTCCAGTTACCAAAATACGCCGCAAGATCCCGCCATGGCGATCCCGTGCGGAAACGCCACAGCACCGCCGCCAGAAAGCGGCGGTTGTCCGCCGTCCGTCCGGGGTCCGTTGCCTTTCCCGATAGAAGCGGTTCAATCCGCGCCCACATCGCATCCGTCAAGACGGTTCGAGCCTTATTCATGATTCTGCTCTCTCAATACTGTACGTCGCCTCTTTTCCGGGCAGCTCTGAGAGAGAATTTAACCGAAATCTAGTAACGTTCAAGAGTAGATGTCAACGGACCCTAGTATCCCGAAATCATTACATTGCTGGGTATAGTGATTTTAATTTGATTCGCGCCTTCTCGGTTGTGAAGCGCCAGTCGATGGATTTTGTCGCTTC
>JAPORY010000106.1 GCA_026709985.1 Aestuariivita sp.
CGAAATGCCCAAGATGATTGCCAAACAAACTGGCGCGGATTGCTTGTTGCTTGTTGGTTCTGAGGTCTATACCACGACGAAACAAAAGTCGATCACAACAGAACCCGCCGTTTGCAGTGAACTGGATGCCAGTATCCCGCAATTTGACATTTTCGGGATACGTTGAACAGTTCCAACAGCGGCAGGCCGTCGTCAAGCGACGGGCCACGCAAGCAGCCGGTCTGTCTCTCCGAAGCGCGGCGATGAGAACGAGAAACCGCTCAAACCTAGCGGTAAGAATGGCCCTGCGGGGACGACACTGAAACGGGCGGAGACGCCGGATCATCGCGAATATTATTATCCCGAGGTCTGTGCCCATTATGGCACCGCCTTGACCGAACCCCTGTCGGTCGTACCGAACATTCGGCCGGCGCCTGATCTTCCGGCGCCGGCAGCCCTGATCGTAAAGGATCATATTGCGCCCATCTGTGTCTGTCCGACCGGTCAGGGGACAACGCCAGCGGCGTTTCCGGGTGGCATCAAGGCGACGATGACGTGCGATCCTATTGTGCCCAGCCTCGCGGTGTATCTCAACACCGATCAAAACCCATTCCGACGAAACGGCTGTTCGAAACCTCCAGTGAACTCTTTGTTATCACGATGTCCTACGGAACAATTATCAACCTGGTCACGCAGTGTGCCGATACCTATCAGGCGTTTTCCGACACGGTGCGTCGAGCGGTCGCAACGGCGCCGGTATCGCGATCTCTGACTTCTAGAAACCGTCCTATACGATCCCGGGGCGCAGTATGCCTTATGCCTGGCGCATCCTCTGCGGGAACTGGGCAATCGGGTCAAGTAGGACAATTAAGCCTGGGCCGAAGACCTAGCGACCATCTTGAGAGACGCGACCCACCGCTAAAACCAGGCGGATGGTCAGCTGTTGCCATCTTATGTCATTGATTTGATCGCAACCGCGTATGATCGCCATGTGTGGTGGCAGGTCTTCGATACCACGAAGCCCTACCGCCGCCAAAGGATGTCGGGGCCGCAAGTTCCGCCCACAAGTAATTTGGCGGAAAAGAACATACGGCCTGAAAAAGGAAAAGCAGAAGATTTCCGGCAGCTTCCGCAGCCAATCCAGTGCGACCAACCGCTCAGTCATCCGGAGGGTGCTCGCGGCCGCACACAAACAGAGCTTGAACATACTCGACACGCTCCGCCGCTCGCCGCATGAGTTTTCGGCCGCGCTGGTCACGGTCGCTCAGCGATAATCAACGATCATCGTTCGTGCCGATCGGTCGCAGACGTCCAATGACGGGCACCAGCCGTAGTACACGGTTAACGACACTCACCATAATGACCATGCGCCCTTCAACACCACAGTCTGTTGCAAGTATGATGATAATCGGCAAAAAATTACCTTTAGGGGTGCTGAAGTTACCAAAATTCAAAATATCCGGGACGCTTGACCTGCCAGTCTTTCTTGCCATTTCGGTAAGTACTCTGAGTGACAACGCTGGACGCGGTTAAAGGAGACGCGACGCGTGCGCCCTTCTCAAACCAATATCCGTTTTCAATTCTTCCTTCATGCCGGATGCCGTAATATTCCATCCAGATCTTGGTCCCATGAGGCAACTCAACACCCTTACCTTTCCATGGTCGGACTTCCACAGGAGGTTCGGCAATTGGGTCGGCACCTGTTTCAATCAAGGAATGGGAGGGGACAGATGGAAGACCAGACACCCGCCGCAGGACAGTTTTAGGCGCATCACTAAAACCCTTTTTCTTAAACAATACTCCGATTCACCTCAAAGTCGATTTCAATCGTTGTGACATCCATTAAGGAAATCATCCTTAAACCTTCGTAAGCTGTCTAATCTGTTCCTTCCCCATCTTTAGTTTTCAGATGCTTGAGCATCTGCGGCACAATTTTATTCAACTTATTCAATTCAAATTTGATCTTTTGACGGGTCTCACCACTTGTCTCCATGAGCGCATCCGTCGCCTCGGTACTTGCCAGCCATCTGCGGAACTTGGATAATTTCATATAGGGTGTGCTATCAGCTCCACTCTTGACCGCAACTGCGTACGCTCTGTCAAAATCACCATGACCGTCCTTGAACTTCTTGAGGGATTTGGGTGATTTACAGATCACCGCTAACTTATTGCGAATATCAATAGCCCGTTGTATCTCACCCGTCGCTATTTTCTGCACAACCAATTGGTCCAAATTCTTGTCCCGCACTTTCTTAATGTGCTGCGATTTGAAGTATTCTTCAAAATAGCTCCAACGGTCTTTCTCGTCTTGATCATGGTCGACCATAAATTGATAAACACGTACGAGTTGGTCAACGCGATTCTTAGTCTCTCCGACTTCCAATGCCAACTGTTCTACTGAAACGTCGTGATTCTTATGACGGCGATAAAGGAAACCGGCCTTCTCGAAAGGGGGCCACGGCGTCTTGCCCCTGATATGATACTGTCCCAAAAGAGCGAGAACAAGGGCATCATCCACATCTTCGGGCAGAAGCTGCACCTTGATTGTATCCCATTTAATCGGATCTAATTCGGCAAGACGGCGATAGGCGGCAAGACGGCTATTACCCTCTAGCACCTCCCAAGTACCCCGGCCTACGATGATAGGGTCCGTCAAACCGCCATCTCGTCTGATGTCCTGTATCAGTTCTTTAACGTGCTCCATCTTGATCAATTTAGCCTGAATCTCATCTTGACTCGGCTCAGCGTCATGATCTTTGCGCAATATGGAATAGATCCTCGGATTTTCGACAAAAAATTTCAGACAATGATTGGAAACCGTCGTAGTGACAACGGGAATATCCGTGTTACGAATGCGCAGGGTGCCATGTATTTCTGAAGGTACATTGTCCGGTGTCATATTATGTTTCTTTATTCAACCCGAGCACGTCATTGAGCATATCTCCAAAGGCATAATCGGCTTCAGCATCATAGTCCTGACGGTCAATATCACCTTGGCCAAGCCGGGCAGCAAGGTTCTTGGCGACGAGCAAGGCATCCACCCAACAATCAATAGTATCTTTAGCAATTAGATTAGTCACAAAACAGGGCCGTTCCTGCGATATCCTATGAATACGATCTTGAGCCTGAAGGTAATCGTCAAGACTAAAGCTACGGTCATAAAAAACCGCATGATTAGCAACCGTCAGCGTTAACCCTTCCTTAGCAGCCCCCGGGGTCGCCACTAGTAAGCAACATGCCGGATCGGACTTAAACGCCGTTAGAGCCGTCTCACGGTCTCCTATGGTGCGCCCACCGTGCACAATGCCAGCATTGTATCCGGCGAAATACCGACCGAGCCGTTCAGCATTATCGGTAAAAGACGTCCAGACAATAATTTTTTCCTGTGAATCAATCGCCGCACGGACAAGCGTCTCAAGTATCGGAAGCTTTCCCGGTATTGCAGCATAGGCGTGATCCACCAATACAGGATGAGAAGCAATCTGAATAAGACGAAGCAAACGCTTTAAAATCACTTCCGCATCATCAAAAACGGGTTTACCATTCTGTACAATAACAGCCGCCAACTCGTCACGGACTTTGGCATAGAGTTCGGCCTGACGGGCTTCAAGCGGGCACGTGCAATTACGGAGTGTCTTGTCCGGCAGGCGAAGACCCGCCGAAGCTTTAGTTTCGCGGACCGTAAAGGGCTGGATTTTTTTAAAAGTCTCCTCAAGTGCATTAGCAAACACCGCAGCTCGTGAGGTATTTTCATTAAGATCATTGGTTAAATCAAGAGTTTTCTTGAACTCCTGAAAATTCCTACCGAGCGCCTTACCATGATCCAAGAATTTAACTTGCGACCAAAGGTCATAGGGGCGATTCGCCATGGGAGTACCTGTCATGATAACACGCCGCTCAAACCCGCCCGCCAATTCATGGAGCGCCACTGTCACACGCGCTGCCGGATTCTTAATCTTGTGCGCTTCATCAAGCAACACGGCGACTTTCCGGGTTTGCAAAAAAAGAGACAGGCGCCGTCGTTCGGACACCACAGCTTCATAATGAATCAAATAAAGTGCAGTGGGACTGTTCAAGGCATAGAAATTTGCCATTCGGTCCTGGTTCAAGATACGCGGCTGCACATGGCTATGGGTTGCGATTTCATCCTGCCAGTTGGTAACCAAATTTTTCTTGACGACAATAAGAACAGAATCAACGATTCCTTCTGTCAGCCAAAATAAGACGAGATCAAGACCTATCTTAGTTTTTCCGAGCCCCTGTTCATGAAAAATCGCGGCATAGGGCTGGTCTTTAAGAGATTCGAATGCATCCAACTGATGCGGAAACGCTGTGTGACGCACCGTCAAATTAGGACGTTTGAGAACGCGCAACATTGCGTCATCCTTGTTCCAGGTCTAGGTCATCAATGACCTTTGTATCCGGTGCCGTGCCATGTGCCGGGACAAGTTTCCTCAGAAGGCCACGTGCTCGAGGTTTGCAGTCGAAGGGTACCGCAAGAATTAAGAGACTGTTTGGCGTATGTGCCAGATACTCCAAAAAAGAGGCAATCTGCTTATGCGAACGAGCAGTTTCGAGGTCTTTCGCGGTTTTCGCTTCTCCGACAATTACCTGTGTGGTAGGGACATCCGTCGCATAGACATCAGGAATGTACTGCGGAAGTTTCGGAGGGCGTTCCGCACGCACCGGCCGCAAAGAATCGTCCCTAACCATGATATCATCTAGCGAGCCAAAGTGTTTTTCCAATAGGGAAAGAATGGCTTTTACAAGACGGGCATGCTGAGCGGATTCGGTCACGCTCTCCCTATCCAAACTCGCGTAAGAACTCTGTCACTCTTTCCTTTACCTCAAGCAAGGCCCCAATTGTGTCACTGCCTGGGTTTGAACGTAAGTCCTTGAATTCATCATACGGCAAAGCGTCCAATTTGTTAGTCAGTGCACGCGCCAACTGATCAAGCGGCGCAGCTTGAAGATTATGATCAATTTTCGGCTTATCAAGCGCCATTTCCGCAGCACGTGCCCCTTTCTTATAGAAGACGTCGCGCGCTTTCTTGTTTTTGAGAATGCGGGGCAATAAACGCACCGTGTTTAAAGGTTTGAGCTTATCTTCATGAACCCATGTCGCAAAATCTGTGAGGGAATGTCCTGTCTCTGCAATAACTTTCTTTATGCCAGGCTTCTGCAGTTCCACAAACCCGCTGAACCGCTTCGGGTCAAAAGCACCATCTTCGGAAATAAGAGGACGGTAATGATTTTCCATATCAATATAGGCCTCTATAAACGTCATCACTTCGCTCTGCCTCCCTCCGCAAAAATCAACGATCATGGCAAAGGGCATATCGTTTGTATGCCGGAGCTCATGAAGATATTTGGCCTTAGAGTAGGGGTCCCATGGCCGGGGACCAACAAGATGGGCTTGCAAGCGTATAGCATGGACTTCGGTATCTTCAAGGTCCTCGTGAACAAGGGCAGGAATGAACTCCCACTCCCCATCCACACCGCGTTTTAGGAAATCCTTATAGAGTGCCAAACGCGTATTGCCTTCAATGCAGACTAGCGTTCCATCGGACTGCCGATTGAGAATAATCGGATGGATGATTCCTCTATGGGTAATGATAGACTGTTTGAGCTTTTGAAAAGTCGGACCCGTCGGAGCCTCGCTTTCCTCATCATTGCCCGCACCAAGCGCCAGAAAAATCTGTTGAGGGGTGGGGTCACCGTCATACATTTCTAGGAACTTACGGATGCGGGGATTCAACCGGTCAAGTTCAATCTGCTCTACAGGAACCTTTTCAGAGACACCAGTTTCTGACATCCTCAATCTCTCTCTATTGTCTCTTTGATTTGAGGAATTTTCCTTAGCAAAAAATATTTTGACTTGTCAAAGTGGGGGACGGGTTCCACGTCGAGAAAATAAGCATTATACGGATCGACAACTGCCCCACGATCAACTAAGCTGCGCTCACATACAATTCAATTACGATAAAAGGGCAAAGACATTGTGGCCGACAAGAACATCCTTTTAATGGAGCCGGGGTACCGTAACAAGTATCCGCCGCTTGGCCTCATGAAAATCGCCCAGTATCACGGACCCCGAGGCAAACGGGATAACGTCCGTTTCATCAAGGGAGAGGACCCGACCGTCCGCAACACCGCGTGGGACCGCATCTACATCACCACCTTATTCTCCTTTGAATGGGCCCGTACGGCCCGCTGCATTGATTACGCTTTGCAGCTCGCCGGTGGACAGGCGCATCGTGTCTTTGTGGGCGGCATTGCCGCCTCCTTAATGCATGAAAGCTTCCTAGCCGAACCTCGTTGGCGCGGTATCCGCTTCATCAAGGGCCTCTTGGGTCAGGCGCCTGCACCCTCCCTTGAACTCGAACCGTTCGAAGAGGAATTGTACGCCGATGATATTGCGAGCACACCCATTGAGGACCTTGTCCCTGATTACAGCATTCTCGGACATATCGACTACACCTACCCGGTTCATGATGCCTACTTCACCTATGCTTCACGGGGCTGCGTGCGCAAATGCGCGTTCTGCGGTGTGCCAAAACTTGAGGGCGAACAACGTGATACAAACTCCCTTCGTATGGTAGTCGAGGGTATTGATGCCTTCTACGGAGCCAAGCGCGATTTGATCCTGATGGACAACAATGTGGTGGCCTCGGCCAAATTCAAGGACATTGTCGCCGAGATCATTGACCTGGGTTTTGCACGAGGAGCCACCTTGAAGCGTGGGCGGCGTGCCATCCAGCGGCGGGTAGATTTCAACCAGGGGGTTGATGCCCGCATTCTCTGCCGCGACCCTATGTACCTGCGTGAGCTGGCCCGCATCGCCATCAAGCCATTACGCATTGCCTTCGACCATCTTGGCGTCAAGAAACCCTATGCGCAAGCCATCCGCTATGCCGCTGGGGCTGGTCTGACTGATCTTTCGAACTACATGCTCTACAACTTCCATGACAGCCCCGCCGACCTCTTTGAACGCATGCGCCTTAACGTGACCCTCAACGAGGAACTTGACATTCGTATTTTTTCCTTTCCGATGCGCTACCAACCCGTGACACGGCCGGACCGGGGACATGTCGGCAAGCGTTGGAATTCTTACTATCTGCGCTCTATGCAGATGATCCTGCAGGCTACACACGGTATTGTCAGTGGTGCTCCAGACTATTTCCGCACGGCCTTCGGCGACACCTATAATGAATTCGAAAGCATTCTCCTGCGCCCGCATCACTATATCTTCAACCGCTCCTGGTACGAACAGTATGACGGAAAAGCGGAATATCACGACTATCAAACGACGATGGCCACCCTCACGGCCAGCGAACGCACCGAACTCCTCGCCTACCTGTGTGGACGCGACAGCCGGGCCTATGCCGACGACCTCACCACCCTGGCTCCAGGTCGCCTGCGAGCCACGGCGCAATATTTTGTACCTTTACCCAAGAACGAGGAAGAACGCATCTGGGCGCTTCAGCGGCAACGCCGCTCACAGCAATTTCCCGCCGTTCCTGATGACGAACGGGTCGAGGATGCTGCCTTAACGGATGAAGATGTGCAGCCGATGGCCGCCGTCACCTGACCATGACCAATCGGCACAAAAAAAACAAAGCACCCGATATCCAGATTGGTCAAGGTGTGCTCGAACTTCTGAGCAGCGCCATGTACATCAATCCGCTGACGCTCTTTCGCGAATACATCCAGAACGCCGTGGATGCTATTGATGACGCCGTTACTAACAACCAACTTGCATCCTACCGGGACGGGCGCATTGACATCACGCTTGATCAAAACGAACGCCGGATTGTCATCCGAGACAATGGCACAGGGTTGACCAACAAAGCATTTGCCACAACGATGCTGACCATTGGCGACAGCCCCAAACGCGACACGACCGCCCGGGGGTTCCGGGGTATCGGCCGTCTCGCTGGTCTAGGCTATGCCCAGCAAGTGATCTTCCGTGGTCGCAGCACCGGGGACCCCGATGTCATGGAAATCCTCTGGGACGGTCACGCTCTCAAGCAACTTCTCACGACCAACACTCACACCGAAAACCTTGAAACCTTGATCCAGCAGGCGGTGACTGTAACATCCCGACCGGCGCACGAGGCTCCGCCTCACTTCTTCGAGGTGGAATTGGTCAAGCCGCGCCGGATCACCAATGACATCCTGATGAACGAAGTGGAGATTGCCGTCTATCTCGGCCAGGTTGCCCCCTGCCCGTTCGCGCCGGCGTTCTCCCACGGTGCGGAGATTAGCAATCTTTTGAAAGCGTATGGTCATGCAAGTCGCACCTATGCCATCTATATCAACGACACGGAAACACCGCTCTACCGGCCCTATCGCAATAGCCTGCCCCAGTCCGCGAAACTCACGAACACCCTGCACACCCTTGTGCCTTTCACCATTGCAGGACTGGATGGCGACCCGGCGGCCATCGGCTGGCGGCTCCATCACGACTATCTCGGTGCGGTCCCCGCAAAGTCAGGAGTCCGCGGCGTCCGGGCTCGCATCGGCAATATGCAGGTCGGCGGCGAACGCCTGCTGGCCGACATGTTTGCCGAGGACCGGTTCTGGGCTTGGTCAATCGGAGAAATTCATATCCTAGACCCCCGTATTCGTCCGAACGGGCGACGGGACGCCTTCGAGAGCAATACACATCTGGACAACATTCTCCACCATCTGCGTCCCATCGGTGCGGACATCGCTCGCCACTGCCGTGTATCCTCACAGAAACGGAACCGACTCAAGACCTTTACGACGGCAGCGAACAAGATCCACAATACCCTTGGCATCCTGCAACAAGGGGCCGTGTCCAGGTCATTTACACAAACCGCGCAGACGGACATCACAAACCTCTTGGCCGACATGCGGAAGGCAGCGGATTTCGCAATCTTCGATACACAGGAAGAACAGGACAGGCTCACCCGCCAATTGACAGAGATTGAAACGGAGGTTGCTAGGGAAGAAAACTCGTATGAGAGCACTCCATTCGCACACCGGCCCACCAAGCTGCGACCAGCCTACCAGGAGATGATTGACTTGATCTATTCCTGTTCGACCAACCCAGCGACGGCCAGAGCGCTTGTCGACCGGATTCTAGAACGGTTGTAATTGATTGTTCTGGTTAGACGGTCTGCGAATTACGCGTCCCCGCATAGAAGCTGTGGAACACCACGTAAGCCCCTGTTCCTTATTGAACATTCGGGTGGTGATCGCCGAGAGGAGATTGATTATAAAAGCCGCGAAGATGCCGAAGTTGAGGGAGACCTCTCACGACCGTACCGGTTCAGTTTATTCAAATCGCAGCTTCAACTGTGAAATACACCGTTGGCGTTTTTCCACTAGACCGCTGTCCCTTGCCGAGCGGGTAGGTTGACGCCGTGGTCATCTAGGACGGTTCGCCATGTTGTCACAGGTCAACAGGGGTTCGAGTCTCTCACAAGGAGTTTGGATCAACCTTTGGCTAGGCATAAGTCGGGTGGAATCCGGGCCTTTCCAGTGAAGAAAGCAACCAGTGCAGCCTCCTGGCGCAGGGCCTCAACGGGGAGGCTGCGACCTGTTCCCATTTTGGGTGCGTCGGTGTCACGCGGCGAGGAATTCAACTGTTTGCATTCCCGTTCTCACTCCTCTAAAGGAACGGTCGCCGTACCGCGAAGGTTCGCTTTCTGACGATATATCCCAGCCGGTTTGAGTATCGTCTTTGCCTCTCAAAGATCAATCAATTCGATGCTCTACCTCCGTCACCTTCCAAGTGAAAAGTTAACGATGACCTCCCCGACCAATCGAAACTCTGCTGTCGTCTCAAATCGAACTTGTGGCTCTTTGGGCTTCACCCGCCGCATAGCGAGATAATCGTCTTGATCCTTCGTCTCGGAGAGCCGCGGCAGTGTCACCGCCGCTACGCGCTTCGTCCCGGAGCGTACGCGGTACTGCCGCGCAGTGGGAAACTACTGCTGACTGTGCAATTCGGTCATGAGATTGAGATCCAGCTTCCCGGCGGCGGGATTGACGTGGGCGAGTCAATTATCGCCGCACTACACCGTGAAGTCTTTGAGGAAACCGGCTGGCGGATCGCAACTCCGCGGCGCTTAGGTGCCTTTCGTCGGTTCGTTTTTTTGCCTGAGTATGATCTATGGGCCGAAAAAATATGTCATGTCTTCTTGGCTCGACCAACCCGCTCAGTCAGCCCGCCTATTGACCGCGATCATGAGGTCCTGTGGGCTGTCCCGCAACGCGCAATCTGCCTCCTCAACCATGAAGGCGACCGGTTTTTTGCCAGCGAGGTTATAGAGCGATTGTAACCTCGCCTTGCTCTCGATTCATGCGAACTTAAGCAACACGGCAGCGTTCTCGAATCGTTCTTTTTGGTTTGCACTGCTCCTTCGGGAGAGTTGTTTCAAGCGATGCTACATTTCCTCTGCTGGCATAATTTCGCCGCTTTGCTTGCGGCTTCCGAAATTAGCTTTTATTAGCAAGGTCTCCGAACAAGAAGGTCGCTCATGCCAAAGAAAGTTGTTCTCGCATACTCTGGGGGTCTTGATACCTCAATAATCTTAAAGTGGCTAACCGTAGCGTATGGCTGCGAAATCGTGACGTTCACGGCTGATTTGGGACAGGGAGAAGAACTAGAGCCTGCCCGACAAAAGGCTCTTACCTTAGGGGTACCCGCCGAAAACATTCGCATTGAAGACCTAAGAGAGGAGTTCGTTCGTGACTTTGTCTTTCCAATGTTTCGCGCTAACGCTCTTTATGAGGGAAAATATCTACTTGGAACCGCCATCGCTCGACCTCTGATCTCAAAGCGTCTGGTTGAGATTGCAAAGGAAACTGGTGCTGATGCCATCGCGCACGGAGCGACCGGCAAGGGCAATGACCAAGTTCGATTCGAGTTGTCCGCCTACGCTCTCAATCCTGAGATTCAAATTATCGCACCGTGGCGCGAGTGGGACTTGACGTCTCGTCAGCGCTTAATTGAGTTTGCCGAAAGTCATCAGATTCCAATTGCCAAAGACAAGCGTGGAGAGGCTCCTTTCTCAATTGATGCCAATATTTTGCATACCTCATCGGAGGGAAAAATTCTTGAGAATCCGGCACTGGAAGCGCCCGACTATGTTTACCAACGAACGGTAGCACCTGAATGCGCCCCTGAGGAACCAGAGTTTATCGAGATCGGTTTTGAGCACGGCGATCCCGTCAGCGTTAACGGGCAGCTGCTCTCGCCTGCTGCTCTTCTTGCACGATTAAATGAAATTGGCGGGCGGCATGGTTGCGGGCGGCTTGATCTCGTCGAAGGACGCTACGTTGGAATGAAGTCACGAGGGATTTACGAGACACCAGGGGGCAGTCTGCTTCTCGAAGCGCATAGAGGAATCGAGTCGCTCACGCTTGACCGCGGCGCGTCACACCTTAAGGACGAGTTGATGCCTCAATACGCTGAACTAATTTACAACGGCTTTTGGTTTTCGCCAGAGCGAGATATGCTGCAGGCGGCTATTGATACCAGCCAATATTATGTATCAGGTAGCGCTCGGCTTAAGCTCTATAAGGGATCAGCTACTTGCGTTGGGCGCTGGAGCGATCAAAGCCTCTACTCAGAAACACATGTTACCTTTGAGGACGATGCAGGGGCTTATGATCAGCGCGACGCGACCGGTTTCATTAACTTGAATGCCCTGAGACTGCGACTTCTTGCCCTGCGCAATCAATCTAAGCAGCCCAACAAATAGACTTCGTCTGTCGCTCTGGCTGGGTTGTTTACCGCACGATGCTGCTGACCTTGGTCGGTTAGGGTTTGTTCTTACGTGTCGTAAGGACCCGCAGCCATAAGACAGCTCGCTGATTCTTGCTGTCGCTCTGGCTGCTAACTGGTCGTCATTTTGACCCCGAATTGCCACTACCCGCGCAATAGTATTTCACAGTCATCAAATGTTTTGAGCTGACCCGCTCTGTCGCTGATGATCATTACAGCAGTCGTGATAACGAAATGGATACTGTCAGCAAGCGCCCAGCTGCGCTTAAATTTAGTTTTTGAATATAGGAGATATCCCAACAAAGATACCATGAGAAATTCTTGACCTCAATTTCAAATAAATGAGCAGTTTTGTATCATCTTCATAGGTGATCAGAATGGATTTAGCCACACCGGTCATACGGGGGTCATCGTATAGTTTGTTCGCTCAACTACGCTCCGCTGTTTTGGACGTATCGGCCCGCGCGATCATACGGGTCGCGTTGTGGGCATCGACCAGATGACGTGGATGATCTGTTGTTGCGGGCGGTCTAGACGTCCCACGGATTGATGGCGGTCACCCCCGCATCCCGCAACGGATCAATGTCCCGTGTTGCAACTGCATAGCCCCGGGTTTTGGCGATGGCGGCGATCAGACCGTCTGCCATACTGGTTTTCCTTCCGGCTCCCTCAGCCGCCGCCGCGATCCGGGCTGCTTCCCTGGCCGCGGGAGGATCGAACGGAAGGATGTGCGCACTGACCAACGTCGACAGCGTAAGATCTAAAGCGGCCCAGAGCTTCGTTTTGCGTTTGCCATCCGGCAACATCTCAAGACCGGTATGCAACTCCATGATATTGACGGCGGTGGTAAACAATGTCGGACCCTATTGCCTGTTCAGCCATGCAATCACAGTCTCAGCCGGAGCCGGCCGAATCGGCTCTGAGGGGACATTCGTATCCAGTACGATCATGAATAGTCCGCGGCGACGATCGATTCCGGGATCCGGTCTCGGTCCGGAAACGCAACGTCCAAGTCCCGTGTAAAGGCCGCGACGACGTCACCCAGTCGTTCCGCCGGCCGGGCGGTCTCATCCAACAGTTCCCGGACCTTGGCCTCCGTGCTGATACCTCGTTGACCCGCGATCGCCTTGATCCGGTGATGTACGTCATCTGGCAGATTCCGGACCGTCATATTCGCCATAATATCCTCCAACGCTGTGTCCTTTGTGACATCCTAAGCTTCATTGCAAGCAAATATCTTATGTGATATCATATGCCGAGATGGGACCGACCGTCACGACGATCGCGGTGATGCGAAAAACCTAGGCTGGCCCGACACCCGCACGGCCTATTGCACGAAAAACATCTCGGCCTGTGATATTATCTTTATTACGTGAGTTTATCAGTATAAAGTCATGTCACATCTGAAGGCCCTTTTTGTCATCGCCATTGGTCACTTCGATTTCTATGTCTGTCGATATAGACAAAAGGGGAGGTAACCTGTTCCTTCGACCGCTTGTCAACAAAGGGAATTTTCTTGGCCACGATAACGCCAATGATGGCCCAATATTTGTCGATAAAGGCTGAGTATCAAGACGCTCTCCTATTCTACCGCATGGGCGACTTTTACGAGTTGTTTGAAGACGACGCCGTCATTGCCTCCGAAGCACTCAATATTACCCTGACTAAGCGCGGCAAAAAATCGGGAAAAGATATTCCCATGTGCGGCGTTCCAGCGCACGCGTCGGAAGGATACCTATTAACTTTGATCCGAAAGGGGTTTCGGGTCGCTATTTGCGAACAAATTGAGTCCCCTGCTGAAGCCCGAAAACGGGGATCAAAGTCGGTCGTCAAGCGAGAAGTTGTTCGTCTAATTACCCCAGGGACCCTAACCGAAGACTCGCTATTAGAACCACGCCAACATAATTTCCTAGCCGCGCTGTCTGAAATACGTGAGAAGAAGGCTCTTGCCTGGGTGGACATTTCTACCGGCGAGATTGCCGTAATCTTGGTATCTGACGATTCCTTGCCGGCGGAACTGGCTAGGTTGGCTCCCTCAGAATTGCTGTTATCCGAAAAAAACTGCGACGAGTTCCGTCCGACCTGCGAGGATTTAGGAATTCCGTTTACCACGCTACCGTCCTCAAGTTTCGATAGTCGCTATGGCGAACGTCGGCTCTGCGACGCCTATGGGGTCAAAACTGTTACGGGCTTAGCGGCCTTGCGCCGCGTTGAGATTTCCGCCCTCGGGGTGTTAATCGACTATCTCGACATAACCCAGAAGGGAAAACTGCCGATATTGCATCCGCCAAGGCGTCATCGGCTTGAAAACGTCGTCGTCATCGGCGCCAGCACCCGTCGCAATCTCGAACTTACCCGCTCTCTGACCGGAGACCGAAAGCACTCCCTTATCGGAATCATTGATAAAACAGCGACGGCCGGCGGTGGACGGCTATTGGAAAAGCGCCTCGCAAGCCCTTCACGAGACGCCGATGAGATCAATGATCGCCTTGAGGTCGTCGATTGGTTTGCTGGGAAGCGACAACTTCGGGACAGTATCCGACGCTTGTTGCGGCAGATTCCAGATCTTGATCGGGCGGTGTCAAGACTATCTATTGGCCGCGGCGGGCCACGCGACTTAACCGCTTTGGCCAAGGGTTTGAGTCTGTCTCACGACATTTTCGCCTCGACGATAATCCTCAACCCGCCCACAAGTCTCTCGGCAGCGATATCGGAACTCCCGCGCCATGATGAATTGGTTGAACTGATCGACCGTGCGGTGATACCTGAGCCGCCAATTATGGCGCGGGACGGTGACTTCATCAGGTGCGACTACTGTGCAAACCTCAGGAAAGAACGCGAATTACGCGACAGTGGTCGGTCGTTCATCGCTCAACTTCAACAAAAGTATGTGAACCAGACTGGTATCACCTCACTGAAAATTAAACACAACAATATTCTCGGATACTTCGTTGAAACAACGACACGTCACGCTGACAAAATGATGTCGCCGCCCCATTGCGAATTTTTCATCCACCGCCAGACGACGGCAAGCTTGGTGCGGTTTTCAACTTCGGAACTAGTTGACACGGAGAACCGCGTTCTCAATGCGGCGGAGCAGGCATTAGCCATTGAACTGCAACTCTTTGACGAATTGGTTCAAGCAGCCGTCAATCGTGCGACAATGATCGCCATCACCGCCCAAGCAGTGGCAGAAATCGACCTTGCGAGTAGCTTAGCCGAATTAGCACAAGCCGAAAACTGGTGTCGCCCGACCGTCAACCAATCTCGTGACTTTCGAATTATTGGCGGGCGCCATCCAGTCGTAGACTCTGCCCTGCGGGGACAGGGAGATTGCCAATTTGTACCAAATGACTGTAGTCTCAACGCTGGCGACGATTGCGCAATTTGGATTCTGACGGGACCGAATATGGCTGGAAAGTCCACCTTCTTGCGTCAGAACGCCTTGATCGCCATTCTCGCGCAAATGGGCAGCTTTGTACCGGCCGATTCCGCCGACATTGGCGTGGTGAGCCAGATCTTTAGTCGTGTCGGTGCTGCCGACGATCTTGCGCGTGGCCAATCAACCTTTATGGTCGAAATGGTCGAAACCGCAGCGATCCTCAATCAGGCCGATGATCGTGCGCTGGTGATCCTCGACGAAATCGGGCGAGGCACCGCAACCTATGACGGTCTATCGATTGCTTGGGCGACGCTCGAATATCTTCAGGGCAAGATAAAGTGTCGAGCATTATTTGCTACTCACTATCACGAGCTGACAAGCCTTGCAGACGAGTTGGACGGGGTCGAAAATAGGACTGTTGCCGTCAGTGAGTTTGAGGGTGACATTGTTTTTCTGCATGAGGTCCGAGGGGGAGCCTCCGACCGTTCGTACGGCGTGCAAGTCGCCAAGCTTGCGGGACTACCAGCGTCGGTTGTCGCTCGCGCCCATCACGTTCTCGTCAACCTTGAGCAACGCTGCTCCACCGATTTTTGCTCTGTCGAAAAAATCGCTAGCGAACTTCCGCTATTTTCAGGTCAAGTTTCATCCCCAGCGGGTGCGCAATCGGTCGTGGAAGAGTTGCTTCAGGATATTCACCCGGACGAACTGAGTCCCAGAGAAGCCCTTCAACTCCTGTACAAGCTGAAAGAAGCCGTCCCAAATTAGGGGAATTATATACTTGCAGGACTAACCAACCGTTTGGCGATTTAGTCGTTAACTATTTTAACCAGAATCCCGATCTCTGAGACCTGAACACCCGAAAAATTTTCAACTTTCAGATTTCGATTTTTCGAGCTAACTTCTTTTCTTCCCGCAGCCGTTTCTTTCCTCATACTCCCGACGTCTCGCAATCGCCTTTTCCGGCACATTGCTAAAACCAGAAGGCGAATAGGTGAACAGATTTCGTATGACCGGTTTCGGTGTCATGCTATCCGGTAGTTTGATTGGTTCGGGCATGATCTTTTCCTAATTCATTCGCTTAGAAATAGCGGTTCTTTTAATTATCGTAAATAGAAAGTGTACGATCTAAAACGGAAAATTTGCTCTAATTCTGGCGATAGTGCCTGTTAACTGTCATGAAAAAGGGCGGCCCGAAGACCGCCCCTGTGCGTATCAAAAGCCGCAGGCGGTCAGCTGCAACTTTGCCTGTGCCGGATCGTGAGGGCGATCTTGTCGGGCCCGTAGATCTTGTATTTGGCGCGTTCGTTATCAGCGTCCCTTTCCCTCACAAGCCTTGTCACGCCCGTTTTCGGTGGTGGAGGACATCGGGGTCCGTCGGAGTCGCAAACTATACTGCTTTAGTTATTGGGGGGGGGGCAATACCATTAACTTTGTCATTTTTGATCTCCAATGAATAGTGAAACTGCTAATTTTGGGCACTTTAGCGGATTTTCAGCTAATTCGAGCCTTTTTCGCTACCAAAAGTACACCTGAATGAGAATCATCCCTTAAGTTAATGCTACCGGGGCTGAATTTCATTCGGGTATTCCGTGTTTGATTTTCGAATATCTCTTGGTTGCGGGCTCTGGTCGACTTGGGTCGATCCTTTTGATTGTCAAAACCGTGTCAGCAAGACCGAAGATCTGTTCAGGATGCCCAAGTTTAACATATCAGGCTTGATATGTTAAACTTGGGCTAAGGGATTTTATAGCGATCATCGTCTTCGTAACCGGGCAGTTTCGGTTCGGGTGGATGATAATCGCCGTTAACCGTAACCCCACCATTTCCATGA
>JAPORY010000102.1 GCA_026709985.1 Aestuariivita sp.
ATAATGAACCGCCGCAATGCATCCGAGTGAAATGTTCCCACGAGTCCTTCTCCACGAATGTGTATCGCATCATTTGAACAAAATTTTGGCAAAAGGCAATGTTTCTCGTCTCGCATCCATTCTTCCAAAAGAGTCTAAGGGGTGAGTAGTAACGAAATAAAAAAGATGCCTGAGGATCTGGGTTTGAATTTGCAATGGGAATCGCACTAGAATCATAAGGGATCCAAGTTGTGGCTGCCGATGGCGACGATTGACTTTGATTCATCGGTGACGGTGTTGCAAAACGACGGTGCTCCGCGTGGAGGCTGTGTCCTTGCCGAACTTGGGTGCGGTTCGGTGGCTGGGAGGGCATTACTATAGCGCATCCTGCGTTGCCACGCTTTCAGCGGCTCCTTAAAGAACTGCCATTGCGCTCTCACAGGGGACGGAGAGTAGCTTAATTTGATTATATCGAATTAGCGCCGTCGTTTGGCTGTTGATCGTTCAAATCTTGCTTCGAAACGATACGCAAGGTTGCACTACCGAGCGGTTTCATTGATAGAGAACACTGGTGTCGCAAGAGCGACTTTCTGCGGAGCGTGCGTGCAGATGAATTCGATGGATTTCAGTTTACCGCCCGATACTCATACGGTCATTTTAGGGGTCGGTGATGCCTTTGGTTTGATGCGTGGCAAGCGAATTCCAGCCTCGAACTGGCAAACAGTCTGCGAGAATGGAAATGCGATGTCGCTCGTGTTGTTCACGCTAGATATGACTTGTGATGTCTGGGAAACCCCCTATGCCAACTTCGATAATGGCTATCCGGACATGCATATCTTCCCGCTTGCAACCCCAGTGTCCCTGCCGTGGGAGCCCGGTGTGGCCGTAGCTCTCGCACGCGCAGAAAGCCTAGATCACGCTCCTATCCCGATTGATCCGCGTAATGCTTTGATCAAACAGGTCGAGCGAGCTCAAGCAATGGGTTACGACGTATTTGTCGGTCCCGAACTTGAATTCTATTTGTTGGATCCGAAAACTGGGAAGCCCACCGATGAGGGCATTCAGGTTTATGGTCTTGGTCGTTCGGCTCGATTGGAACATATCGTGGGCCCGATTCGCCGCCAGATTAACGAATGCGGCATACCCATTGAACAATCGAACCCCGAATACGCGCCCGGCCAAGTCGAAGTCAACATTCGATACAGTGAGGCACTGCAAGCCGCGGATCATGTGGTGTTATTCAAATCTCTCGTGCGGCAATTGGGCATTGCTCACAATTATTTAGCGACATTTATGCCAAAGCCATTTTATGAGCAGTGCGGCAGTGGATTTCATACCCATTATTCCCTTTGGAAAAATGGCAAGAATGTTTTTGCCGACGAGGGTAAGATTAACTCGAACGGTAGAGCCTTTATCGCTGGTTTGCAGCGGCGCATGGCTGAAACAGCTCTGATTGGTTCACCAACGGTGAACGGCTTTCGTCGCAGGGAGCCGTATTCCTTTTGTCCAGTCAACACGTCTTGGGGATATGACAATCGTACGGCCGGTATTCGTGTCATTGAAGGAAAGGATAGTTCTGTTCGAATAGAAAAGCGGGACGCAGGGGCCGATGCGAACCCTTATCTATTGCTCGCAACGGATATTGCAGCGGGTCTTGATGGCATCGAACTGGGGTTAGAACCAACGGAACCCACCATTGGAAACGCTTATGAGAAAGCGATTGGCGAGCCTATTCCCAGAGAGTTGTCCGACGCCATTAGATTAGCGAGAGGGTCGGACTGGCTCAAAGACGTCATCGGCGCGGATCAGTGGGAACTTCGATGCCAGATTAGTGAGCGCGAGCTTCGTTTTTTTGCTGGGCAGGTCACAAAAGTCGAAGTTGACCGATATTTGAAAACTCTTTGAGCGGCAAAAGCGCGGATCGTCTTGTCACGATCATCGCCATCTTTTCTCAACTGCTGGAATGCGGGCGCAAGCTATTAGCTGAAATTCGGTCAGATTAAACTGACACCAAGGATGATTATTGGTTGGCTTCTCGGAGTTTGCCCGCCGCATCCTTGTTGTAGGTGACGTCATTACTCTCAAATAGATCATCAAGTTCGCCGCTTAAGGCCATTTCCACGACGATATCACAGCCGCCAACGAATTCGCCCTTGACATATAGTTGTGGAAAGGTCGGCCAGTCCGAATAGTCCTTTAATCCTTGACGCATTTCGTCACTGTCGAGGATATTGACAGTTGTATAGTCAATATCAAGGTAGTTCATAATTCCGACGACTTTCGATGAAAAACCACAATTCGGCATCGCCTTAGTGCCTTTCATAAACAAGACGACGTCATTTGCACCGATGGTCTCTTGGATCTGATTTTCGACAGTCATAATCAACTTCACTTTCTTGGATTAAATTTCTTGGCATACTCTTGCGGATCTTTTGGTACACGATGGACCGACGTGTGGCCGCCGCCGCCAGCTCCCGAACAATAATTCGATTCGATAATGTTGTATCCTTGACCAGGGAGACTGCCTCGGCCCTCGTTCTTGGATTGACGCAATGAAATCCACGTGCTGATCATTACAACGCAAAGGATAGCACCAATTACGATGACGGTGAATACGGTATTCATTTGCTTAATCAGGCACGCGGGTTGTTAATGCTAGCGCATGAAGTTCGCCGTCTTGCCCGTCCATTTTACCTTTGAGGGCGGCATAAACCGCCCGTTGCTGTTGTACCCGATTCTTGCCCCGGAAACTTTCGTCAATGACCATAGCAGACATATGCATACCGTCATCGCCGCCGACAACGATTTCTGCATTTGGAAAACTCTCACGCAACAAATCTTCAAGTTGTTGAGCATACAATGGCATTACAGACCCTGTTTCAATAGCCGACCTAACAATCTTATTCGTAATCTTGTGAATTTCAAGACTTTTTAGGACATCGCACGCTCTAATGTGCTTTGATAGAGTTCGGAGAGTTCGTCAAGTGGTGTTGATGTGGTCCCAAATACGACATCGGTACCGGTGAAAGAGCCTATTGTTTGGATGGTCACGTCGCTTTGTGCTGCTGCGACCATGAGTTCCTCTGCTTGATCAAAACTGGACGCGAGCAGATAGCGCGCTTGGTCTTCGCCAAATAAGAAATCTGTGTCGTCATTTGCGATATAAACGCCGATCTTGGCTGCTTCCGCCATCTTGAAGGCGGCAAGTGCGAGCCCCCCGTCGGCGAGATCGGTACATGCGTGAATAAGCGAGCGGTTGTCGCGGACGAACTGTCCGTTTTGTTTTTCCTCGCGAAGATCAACTGGGGGGGCATCACCATCTTCACGATTAAAAACTTCAGCGAGCAGGGCTGACTGACCCAGATGGCCCGTTGATTGACCAATCAATAGGGTGATACTTCCCTCGGGTATCGAATTGCCGATAATTTTATCGGCCGAGTCAGTTATTCCGACGGCGCCGATTGTTGGGGTTGGAAGGATCGCTTCTCCCTCTGTTTCATTATAGAGCGAGACATTTCCTGACACAACGGGCATAGCAAGTACCCGCGACGCTTCGGCTATCCCTTGAATTGCCTCAACAAGTTGCCCCATTATCTCTGGTTTTTCAGGGTTACCGAAATTCAGGTTGTCGGTGATCGCAAGCGGTTTTGCTCCAACTGACGACAGATTTCGGTAGGCTTCAGCGACAGCTTGCTTGCCGCCTTCCTTAGGGTTCGCTTTGACGTATCGCGGTGTGACATCGGCGGTAAAGGCTAAGATTTTCTCACTGTTATGGACACGAATGAGACCAGCGCCGAGTCCCGGGGGGCGAACTGTCTCAGCCAATACCATCGTATCATATTGCTCAAAGACCCAGTTCTTAGCGGCGTAGTTAGGAGAGCATATGAGTTCTCGGAGTGCGTCAATAGGGTCTATTCGTGGCACCGCCTCTACGGGGTGTGCTTTTGGTGTCGGTTCCCACGGGCGATCATATTCTGGTGCCTGTTGTGACAGCGGTGATAGCGGAAGATCGGCCTTCATTTCGCCGAGATGCCAGACCTCAAAGCGATCTCGTGCAAGGGTTTCACCGATGATTGCAAAATCGAGGTCCCACTTATTGAAAATCTCTCTCGCTGCCTTTTCTTTTTTCAGGTTCAGGATCATGAGCATGCGTTCCTGACTCTCGGACAACATCATCTCGTAGGCGGTCATTTCCGATTCGCGCTGCGGGACATCGTCGAGCGTCAAACGGATACCGAGTTCACCTTTGCTGCCCATTTCGACGGCCGAGCATGTCAGACCTGCGGCTCCCATATCTTGTATTGCGACTACGGCGCCGCTTGCCATTATCTCAAGGCATGCCTCCATAAGGCGTTTTTCGGTAAACGGATCCCCAATTTGGACTGCCGGGCGATTATCGTCGTAGTCGTCGCCAAACTCATTAGATGCCATCGTGGCACCACCGACGCCATCCCGGCCAGTTTTAGCTCCGAGGTAAACGACGGGCATTCCGACTCCTACTGCAGCGGAGAAAAAGAGCTTATCGCGTTTTGTTATCCCAGCTGCGAACGCGTTGACTAAGCAATTCTTGTTATAGGATGGATGAAATCTTATCTCACCGCCGACGCAGGGAACACCGAAGCTATTGCCATAACCACCGATACCGGCGACGACGCCATGAACGAGATGGCGGGTTTTTTCATTGGATATTTCGCCAAAAGAGAGGGAATTCATAGCCGCAATCGGACGAGCGCCCATGGTAAAGATGTCTCTGAGGATGCCGCCCATCCCCGTTGCGGCGCCTTGGTACGGTTCTATGAAGGATGGGTGATTATGGCTTTCCATTTTGAATGCGAGGACGTCGCCATCACCGATATCAATAACCCCAGCGTTTTCGCCGGGTCCACAAACAACATGGGGGCCGGTGGTCGGGAGGGTTTTGAGCCATTTTTTGGATGATTTGTATGAGCAATGCTCATTCCACATTGCAGAGAAAATTCCGAGTTCGGTGATGCTCGGTTCGCGTCCCAAGATAGCGAGGATATCTTTGTACTCGGACTTTGTTAAGCCGTGATTTTTTATGATGTCGGCTGTGATGATTGTATCTTGCATATTAAGCGGTAGATTATTGGTTTGTCGATATCATGATAAATTTGGTATTCGGCTATGCCCGGATCACAAAGTAACGTCCAAATTGATGAAGGGTATGTAGCCGTTCATAATCGACACAAGCTTGATCCATCACACAAATACCGCTGGGCAAAGTGCTACATACCCCTCCCCGTCACTTTCAACGATAGCGGTCAAGTATTTCACCATATGTTACACCTCAATTTTGAGTTGATATTGAAATTTTTGTCAGGATAGCAAACAGAGTAGAGGTCGTATAGACCTAGTACCAAAAAAGGGTAAAAACGGCAAAATTTTGAACTTTCAATAAGAAATCTTAATACGCAAACTATGCATCAATGAGCAAATTGAAATTCTTTTCAGATTTGCCATTAGCATACAGGCGACATTAAACATTTGTTTTAATGTGTAACCAAGCCAAAGACAGTTTTTGTCGTTTTACCCCAAAAACTACTCTTTGAGCCACTTGCAAAAATCGCCTGTTTTCGGAAAAAAAATCGCGCTTCAGACGATTTTTGCAAGTGGCGCTATTTGGTCACAAATTTCCTGACTGTTTGCGCAATTTTTAGAGCAAACTTAATTTGATTGTCTTTAATTGCCTTAGGATCAAACTCGTTTGGGTCTGTCGGTATGATGATGTCTGCGTGATAGGGATGTTGCGGGCTCTGAGATGCTTGAACGTCGCAGCCGAGATCCATCACGTCCGCCGCACAGACGATATACCATCCCTGGAACGCTTGATTTTCTCGAATGTTTTTCTCAGCCAGTTTACGCAATTCATTGCGTTCGGCGTAATCCATTCGATCGACGGAAAGAGTGTTACTGTTTACCGGCGGCTTAAATTTGTTTTTCGGAACATTCAGCGGACGGTTGGCCTCCTGTTGCCGGACCAATTTGCCGGCCTGTCTTTCAGACCATTCCTGTCGTCCCAGGAGTTCAGGCCGGTCGATTTCAGGGGGGACGGTCTTCACCTTGAAATCGGTCACTAGATGATGCCGGCCTTATAGAGCAGGTTAACCGCATCCTTTTGAAATTCCGTGGCGTCCTCGACCCGTTGATAATAATCGTCCTCGCCCTCGCCCTCTACAGACAGGAACACGGCGCCGGATCCATCATCGTCCACGACGAAAAGAGCATTGTTCCTGCCATAGGTTGTACAAAAATCAATGGCAATATCGGCGTCACCCATGGAATATATATTGGGTTCGGAGGCAATATGCCTTGCAAGAAATTCGAGAAAGGCTCGAGCGTGGTCCATGGCACAATCAGTTGGTGGATCCCATCCGTCATCGTGGGCGGAACCAACGCATTCCTTGAGATCTTTCAATGCCGTGGGAAGCCAGTCACCCAAGCTCCGTCGAAATAGCCGACCGATAAAGGGCAATGCCTCGGTATCACGGTGGGCCGTGGGAATGGATGCTTTGGTTCCTTTAGATGTGAAGACATAACTTTCTATATCTTTATCATAGTGTATTTTATCGAACCGGGATAACAAATCGTGGCCAACAAGAACGTGAAAAGGCTGGTCCGGTGAAAACGGAAAGGCAATAACGGGCAGATTTGACGTGTCGATCCAGGGCCGTTGTGTTGGTCCCGCGGCGATGTGTACGCCCACTTCGTATTGCAACCCTGTAATAGGATCGTTTGAAAGAGGCGTTAAAAAATGGACCTCTTTCGAGGACGATAGGCCCAATGCGCGGACTACAGATATATCAACACAGGTGCAGGATGCTCCCGAGTCCATCAAACCTCTTACGGTTCGGGGAGTTGGTACCTCCATTTTCCTTGCCTGTAAGGTTTTTTCGTGTTCCTTGCCAATGGACAATTGAACATCCAGGCACGGGCGTCCGGCATCATCAGTGGGTATGGTTAACTGTGGCATTATTCTTTTATTGTTCGCCCGTTCAATGCTGAAGTGCAACACGGAGATGTTGTAGTTTAAAGGATTGTGGCTCATATATGTTGTATTGAGGTCAGGAGTTGGTATGAATCTCTGAAGTGTTAAATCAAGGAGATTCTGATGCCAAATGGCTACCACCACCTGACCGACGCGGAACGTTGCCAGATTCATGGCTTGAAGGCAAGCGGATATTCGCAACGAGCTATCGCGCGCGAAATGAACCACAGTCCGGCGACGATCTCGCGAGAACGCCGTCGCAACAGCGGTGATCGTGGGTATCGTCATCACCAGCAAGCGGAACGCCAGGCGCAGGAGCGTCGTCACGGCCGTGGAAGCTGACGGCGGGGCTTTGGACACTGATTGAGGGGCGCTTGCGTTTGGCGTGGAGTCTGGAGCCGATTGCTGGTCGCCTGCGCGTCGCCGGCGTTGTTTCGGTGAGCCCGGAACGGATCTATCAGCATATTCGCTGGGATCGGAAGCCGGGTGGGGATTTATGGCGATCGTGACGGCGTCGGGGTAAGAAGCCGACTGTGACGGCCGGACGGGATAGCGGGCGGGGATGCGAGGTTTCCCCGCACGCGTGGGGATAGAGCTACCAACTCTCGACTTTTCGGCACCAAAGGTGCCTTGAAGGCGACCGCGAATGCGGTCACGATTGAAACATTAAGCGACCTAGAAGTCGCCAGTCCGTCACTACGCTCCGGACGCGGGCTGACGCTACGCGTCAGTTAGCGGAGCGCCTACGGCGCACGACCAAATGTTTAGCAAGGGGGCGGCTGCCCCCTTAGACCCCCGCATCGGTGAATGTGTTCGATCCTGTTGCGAGAACGATTGCTCACAGATCGGTCCAGACCATTGCAAAGTTCGGAGCCCGAGATCGGCAGTGATCGACCATAGAACCGACGGGCCTAGTAACAAGATCGCGATCCGTGAGACTGAAGACCGGGACAAACAAACAAGTTTGGGACGAGAAACAAACAACGGGATCGGGGAACTGGATCCGTGATGGCGGACTAATCCTTCATCAGCAATTTTCTGGATTACTGAAGAAAAGATCTTCCGCGCCGCAGCGGGATGGTCGGAGGCCTGTTTGTCTACCGCCTCGCGACGTCCTGATGCTCGTCGCGGATCGCGAAGCTGGTTCTGCACCGCGGGAGAGCCCCAATGCCCGCAGTTTTGGCATCAGACCGCAAAAAAACGCTCGTAGAGCGCCCTATAGTTTTGAGGGTACCTCTTCCAGATACCCTAAAGGGTCGTTTCGCGCACGTATGAGCGTTTTAGAGGAGTCTAGAGCGGTTTAATCGCGGCCGATCGGAGCCGAATCAATCGATTTTGAGGATTTTGGGCGTTTTTGACGGCGGCAGCTAACTCGCTGACCAGAGGGCAATTAACGCTACCGCGAGACTCATTACCGAGACCCCGAGGGTGATCATAACCGCGATTGATAGGAGCAAGCGCGTTTCGCGTTTTGCCGCATCCTCACGACTAGTCGCCATTTCAGCTTGTAGATCGGTCAATTTCGCATCAATCCGACTTTCCATTGCTTCGTTCCTTGCTTTGATGGCCTCGATTTCTCCGCAGAATTCGCCTTTCAGCTCGGCAATCGCCAGGGCGTTGTCGCGCTCCGCGCTTGGTTCTTCAGTCGCATCGTTGTTCATCAATTAATTGCAACTGCTTCGCCCGTCGCTATCAACTGGTGCCGCTCGTGCCTGCCGTAACCGCATCAAAGCCCTCTCGGCATCGGTTGACCCGCTAAATCACGCCATTTACAAATGTATACATTTTGCAAGTTGCCAAAAGCCTTTTTCCACCTAGCGTTTTCGCCTTTTGGCGCGCTGATTTTGCCGCTAGCATACCGGTTCCCGAAAAATGCGCAAGCACTTTTCGGGAAATCGTCCTGTAGATATTTGCATCTCGACACTAACGCCTTTTGGCGCTTTTTACCACTTTTCGGTGGCTCAAAAATCGGCGAAAAATTTTCCACTAAATTTGCTTCAGATCGAATATCTAGACCGCAAAAAAGGAAGCCAAGAAAAGCTACGATCACCGGCGCAGAATCGCCTTGCGTTGGTTCTTTGCCTTCTTGTCGGTCGCATGCTTGAGGCGACGGCGTTGCCAGCGCGGTAGTTTCGCAATTCGTTCTTCGGCGGCTGAAGGCAAATTCATTGGCGGCGGCCGCGCGAGGTACTGGTGGCATTGGCTCCAGTTCAGCCCTGATGTCGTGCCAAGTGTCGGCTGCATAGTCCGCGATCTCGGCGGCGTTGACGGCTAGTTCTGCCATAGCTTGGCAGCCGGCGTTCTCGGGATCCTCTGCCAGTGCTACGAACGTCACATTTTTCGCTTCTAGAGCGGTCAGAATGGTCTGATAGTGATTGATCGCGTCCGGCGGCAGAAGCCAGACCACAGCAAACGGATCATAGACCCAGCCAGCGCTGCGGATAAAATCTCTGACGAGGAGCGGTGGTCGCCGGAGAAAACGAACCCGCGCTGGCGGCGCATTCGTGCCGGTTGGATGCTTTCTCGCATCATCGCGCATTTTTGCGACAATCGCCTTCCACGCCTTGGCGCGTAGATCGGCGCCCTCGTGGGCCAGTATCCAGCGTCGCCGTGGTCGCCGCACGCTCGCCTGGTGTTGCCGCACCACGTCCGGCTGCTCGGCGGCGCGGTGAAACAGTTCGATGTCGCGAGGATTTAACCACAACCCGATCTGCTTTTTCCCGGTGGCTTTTCGTCTTTGGTACGCGAGGGCTTGCGACGCGGTTTTGTTTCATCAATGCCGGACGTCCTGGTGCGGGCGGATTGCGGGGGCGTGGCCTCGCGCGGTTTCGGGTCGCTGAGGTCTTTTCGCGGTTCCAACTGTGGCAAGTGCGCGGTGCTCAGAGCGACGGGCTCGATGATGACCCCGCTTTGAGCTAGGTCGTTGATCGCCGTCGTGGCCAGCTGTGTGCGCAGCCGCTTGGCAATCGTTCGTCGGAGTGCCGCGGCTTCTTGCTCGACGATTTGTGCCCGCACGATTTCCCGTTCTTCCCGGTCGATCTGTTTCACAGCATTCGGTTGCTCTGCAGCACTCCGCAAGAGGTCAAACGCGTCTGGGTCAGTCCACACCAGTAACCTGATTTTGCCGGCCTCGCGTCGCTTCGCGTCATGCTGCGCTTGGGCTGTTAGTTGCCTCAAAGTGGCCTCCTTTTTTGCTGTCTAGATATTCGATCAGCAGCAAAATTTGCGAAAAATTTCCGCCGATTTCGGCGGCTTAGAAAAAGTGGTTAAAAGCCCAAAAACCGTTAGTGTCGAGACGAAAATATCCAAGGGACGTTTATACGAAAAATGCTTGACGCATTTTTCACAATCTGTATGCTAACGGCAAATCCAGCATCCTAAAACCCTAATAGTTACTGGCCTATTTCCAATTTTGATTAGTTATAAGTCCCAAATCGGAGCAAATAACCTCAAGACGGTCCCGGGCGCGGTTGATTGAGATGCCGCTCTCGGTTAGGATCGGAGAACGAAGCAATGGAATCGCGAATTGATACCAAACTGACGGCACTCGGCGGCGCTCTGGATCAACGACAGGCGGAGCTCCTCATGGAGATAGCGAAGCGAGACCAAGAAGCATCTAAGCGTGAAACGCGGCTGATCCTCGCAATGGCCGTGATCGTGGGTGTCGGCCTCGCGATCTTCGGTTTTATCACCGCACCGCCGACGCCTTAGAGGTGCTCAGTTCGCCGCGGCGAACTGCCGACCTGCCAAAACCGAACGCAATTAGCTAAAACGCGCCGGCGGCGGAATACCGGGCGCGAGAAGTGCGCTCTCGCGTTGCTCGTGAGTAAATACCTTGCCACTCGCAACGAGCTCAACGCTAGAGCCCCTATTTCGGGGCAATTTTAGAGATTTTGGCTGATTTTACTCGCGGATCGCGTCGCCGTAATTCGTCGAGACATGTGAGCCGTGAAATTTGGACGGCGCGAAAAGTGTGGCGGTGGTTTCGACTAAGGTTTCAATTTGCAGTTGAGCGATCCAGCTTTGATACGGGTTGGCTCCGAGCCGCTCCGCGAGAGTATTTTGCACGGTGTGCCACACGATCTCACAGAACCGCAGATCGCGGGAATGCGCCCGGTCATAGGCGGCGGTGATGATTTCTGCTTTGGCGGTGCCATCCGGTGAGCGGTCCAGCGCGGCGTCCCGCTCGCGAGAATCGAGTTCAGCCCACCACTTCGCTTCATTCTGCTGCCGATCCTCAATCGTCTCTTCGAGCAACGGCGGCGCGGTCGCGACGGCTGGCTGCTCGGCGTAAGGATGGATCTTGGCACCTTCCTCCGCGGTCACCTGCAGCGCATCAATAGATTTCCACTCCCATAACAACCGCACGCCAGTCACCCGGCGCCCTGTCTTCAGCTTGCGCATCGTGACCTTGACCACGCAGAAGTCATTGACTGCTTTGAGCGCAGGCTTGATCACCCAGCGCCAAAAATCGATCCGGAGCGGGTATTTTCCCGTCACGCCAAGCAGAGCTTTGAGTTCGTCGAGCGAATAGTCCCAATAGGTCTCATTCATTCGTTGCCGTGAGGCCAGTTCAGCGTAAAGGCGTTGGGCAGGACGCGACAGTCGATGCGCCGCCTGTGCTTTGATCTGGAAGAATGTGTCCTTGACCTGCAAGACCGTGAGCGCTTTCGGCGGGGTCAGCAGCCGTACAATGTCGCTGCCTGGAAGCAAGTGCCACTCCGCGATCAGTACCGCGCCCCACTGGATACCACGGTATTCGCCCGAGAGTTCTATTTTGCTCAATCGACTAAGGCACTCCCGTAGCCAAATGTTATCGGGACGACTGCCAGGACCGCGAAGTCGGAGGGTAGGCACCTCGACCCACGCGCCCTTTTCATCAATCTCCAGGTTGTCGTAGTGCTTCTGTTCATCAATGAACGCCGCGAGCTCCCAAACGATCGCGAGCATGGCCGGCGTTAGCTCTCGACCGTTCAAGTCTTTCAGCTGCGACGGAACAGTAATCTTGCGAAATGCGGGCGGGGGATTTACTTTCGACATGGGGTCGGTTTCCCCGCACGCGTGGGGATAGACCCCGAATACGTCGCCCACGACTAACGAAAATCGGAGGTTTTCGGTATGACTTCGGTGAGAGAAATCGCTCATTACCCGCTGTAACAAATTTTGGCGGCTCGTGGGACTTTAGCGTGAGAAAAAAAAATTGTCGGAAGATGAACTCTTGGTCGGACTGCTCCCGCAGGCAGCCTGCTCACTCGCTCGAAATCAGATTTTTAGCATTTTGAGGAGATTGCGCATTATAAACAGGGCACATTTGCGCATTAGTCGGCTTCAGAATCCCCTACCAAAAGGCCCACAAAAAGCCTCAGCCTGTGGATAAGTATTTTTGTGCTCAGGCTTGATTAAAAAGGCTCTTATTGATACTCAAAATCCAGCCCGTAGCTGTTCACATTGCACCTCCGTTTCCCAAATTTTTTTGATGCCGCCCTTGGGGACAACGCCCAACTGCAAGTAATTGCAAAAGCGCATTGAGCCGCTTGGAGATACAGTTAAGTAAAAGTAATTTTGCAGTAGGATAAACCAAACGTCATGAACCAAGTCAAATTCATCAAGGTACGCGGGGCAAGAGAGCATAACCTAAAAGATGTCGACGTCGATATCCCCCGCGATCAGTTGATCGTCATTACCGGATTATCGGGATCCGGTAAGTCCTCAATCGCATTCGATACAATTTATGCAGAGGGCCAGCGTCGTTACGTGGAAAGCCTTAGTGCCTATGCGCGGCAGTTCCTCAACCAAATGGAAAAACCTGACGTTGACCATATCGATGGCCTCGGTCCCGCAATCTCAATTGAGCAGAAAACCACTTCACGAAATCCGCGATCTACCGTCGGTACCGTCACAGAAGTCTTTGATTATCTGCGGTTGCTGTTTGCGCGAGTAGGTACGGCCTACAGCCCTGCCACTGGCCTACCTATCGAAGCGCAGCAAGTGCAGAACATGGTCGATAGAGTCATGGCCTTTCCCGAAGACACGCGCGGGATTCTACTAGCGCCGATCGTTCGGGACCGAAAAGGGGAGTACCGCAAGGAATTCGCGCAACTCCGCAAAGATGGATATCAACGGGTCAAAGTTGATGGCAAGCTTTGTGAATTGGACAATCCGCCAAATTTAGAACCTAAACAACGACATAACATTTCTGTCGTTATTGATCGCATCGTTATCCGTGAAGGTATCGAAACCAGACTTGCGGATAGCTTCCGAACGGCGCTCAATCTCACGGACGGAATTGCCATCTTCGAAACCGTGCCAAGAGAAGGCGAAGGCGAAGGCGAAGAAGTCATTTTCTCCGAGAATTTGGCTTGCCCCGTTAGCGGCTTTGTGATCCCCGAAGTTGAGCCTCGGCTATTTTCTTTCAATGCGCCTGCCGGAGCGTGCAGCAACTGCGCTGGACTCGGCACGATTTCCATAATCGACGAAAACCGAATTGTACCTGACCCAAGCTTAAGTCTGGAGCAAGGAGCGGTGAGAATTTGGCCGAATTTCAGCGGCGTTCCAAATTTCACCGTCGGGGATAACATCATTAGAGCTTTATACCATCTCTACGATTTTAATCCCACGGATGCTTGGGAGGAGTTACCCAAAGAAGTTCAGCAGGTAATCCTCTATGGGCGCGAGGGCAGGCCAATCAAATGTTCAATTGAGCTGGAAACAGAACATGGAGATAGTATTTTCTACGATGACTTCATTATCGATTTCGAAGGCGTCATTCCCTATCTGCGTGAAGAGAAACGGTCTAGCTACCATTGGTCACGGTTGGGACTAAGTCGCTATGAAACGACAGTAGCGTGCCCAGAATGCGACGGTTATCGGCTACGACCAGAAGCGCTCGCGGTAAAAATTGCCGATTGTCACTTGGGCGAAGTAAGTCAGATGTCGGTACTGGAGGCACTTGAATGGATCAACGGCGTACCAGCGACATTGAGCAAGCAAAAAAATGCGATTGCACGAACGATATTAAAAGAAATACAAGAGCGACTTGGCTTCCTCAACGCCGTCGGATTGCAATACCTGTCACTTTCAAGGCCCAGTGGAACGTTGAGCGGTGGCGAAAGTCAAAGAATACGTTTGGCATCGCAAATCGGTTGCGGTCTAACTGGCGTTCTATATGTCCTTGATGAGCCTTCAATCGGATTGCACCAGCGTGACAACGGGAGATTACTAGAGACCCTTAAATCGTTAAGAGATCAGGGAAATACCGTAATCGTAGTCGAACATGACGAAGAGGCTATTCGAAGTGCCGATATGGTATTCGACATCGGTCCAGGGGCAGGAATACACGGCGGACAAATCGTGTCGGTGGGAACCCCCGATCAAATCTGCTCAGATCCGAAATCTTTGACCGGCCAATATCTTTCTGGCAGCCGCAAAATTGACGTACCTTCTCATAGGCGAGGCGGGAAGGGTCAAAACCTAACGATTGTAAATGCGACGGCTAATAACCTGAAGAATGTCACCGCCAATATTCCCCTTGGAAAATTTACGTGCGTTACCGGCGTCTCAGGCGGCGGGAAGTCGACGCTTGTTTTCGAAACATTATGCAATGCAATTAGCGGGGAAGGTCGACAGCGATCGCCAGATAACTGCGATGAGATCAAAGGCCTGCACTTGATTGATAACGTTATTCACATTGACCAGCGTCCAATTGGACGAACACCACGCTCGAATCCAGCAACTTATGTCGGCGCCTTTGAGCCGATAAGAAGTTGGTTCGCCGACCTACCTGAATCAAAAGCGAGGGGGTATAGGGGGGGGCGATTTTCGTTCAATGTTAAAGGCGGTCGCTGCGAAGCCTGTGAAGGCGACGGCCTGATTAGAATTGAGATGCACTTTTTATCTGACGTCTATGTGACCTGCGATGTCTGCAAGGGAACCCGCTATAACCGTGAAACATTGGAAGTGAAGTATCGCGGCAAGAGTATTTCCGACGTTCTCAATATGACGGTTGAGGATGCCCGTGAGTTCTTTAAGGCGATGCCAAAAATACGCAAAAAACTTGACGCACTTTATAAAGTTGGTCTCGGTTACATTAAAGTTGGGCAATCAGCCACCACACTATCGGGCGGTGAAGCTCAACGGATTAAGTTATCGAAAGAACTCTGCAAACGCTCAACGGGCAAGACCCTTTATATTCTCGACGAACCCACAACCGGGCTACACTTTGAAGATATCCGGAAACTATTGCTGGTCCTGCATGAATTTGTCGATCAGGGAAATACGGTTGTAGTGATTGAGCACAACCTCGACGTCATCAAAACAGCCGACAACATCATTGATCTCGGCCCCGAAGGCGGTGATGGTGGCGGCGAGATTGTAGCGACTGGAACCCCCGAACAGGTTGCGAATAATGACAAGAGTCATACGGGCCAATTTCTGCGACAAGTTCTCAGCCTTACCCCGATCGCTGCTGAGTAGAGACAGAATTCTTTTGGGAATACCTCATTTTGGTGTACCAGTTTAATGGGGATTACTTCTTTAACTAAACAAAGTTGATCCGGCGTCTTGAATTTGAGGTCGGAATCCGTTACCGGCTATGAGAATCGGGTTCCTGAAATTCGCTTTCGATTGACCGCTATCATACGGGATCAGAACCACAGAAAAAGGTTTCGGAGTTCAACGGGCGAAATGGATGCAAGGGATGCCCGTCGTTCTTGTCCATACCTCATTTCCTCCCGGAGAGTCTTTTCTGTAGAAATCAGACTCGAAAGAAGAAACGGACGTGGACAGAGACCCAGACGAAAGCGGAAGAATTATTCCGGCCAGCCCAGAAAGTCTTCCCACATTTCTTGAATTTGGAAGACATTTCGGGTGTTATTTCTGCGGGTTCAACCTTTATCCAGCGACTCTCTGACGGTTCTTCTCATGGGAAAGACTCACAATCCCCAGAAGAACTCTCCAAAATTTGAGGATCCAGGGAAGAAATTCTGCTCCGACGTTTTTTCACTCGAAGCGGTGAAGCGACTTCACTCGGAGTTTGGGAGGGAGATTGAATTTCTTGAGAAGAAGCGTCTTGAACGAAACCTTCGTTTATCGACATCTGACATTTTTCCCAGCAGTGATTCCTAGAGAAACAATAATACCGCCGTAGCGTGAGGCTTGGACAGCCGCAAGACACCTGGCCAACACATAACGAAACGGGCGGCCAACTGGCCACCCACCGTATGTCAGGATTGATTCAGCCTCACGGACTCTGGTGGAGAGAATCCGCGCAATTCCCTTGTCAGTTTATCAGGTCCGTGCGGGTGATCGTCGCCTTAACGGTAACTGAGAATGTCCGATTGTCCTTACCGGCGCAAAAAGCGCCTATGGTGACGTTCTTGTGCCGATGTCTCGTATTCCAAGAACGCATCACGCGAAGTGGATTGACGTTGTTCGCTCCCACCAGTCTGAAGCTGCCCATATGGAGAGTGTCCTGATATAACGTTGATGTTGCGTCCAAACGGATCGTAAGGTCGTATTTGGGATGCACGACACAGATCGGGCATCTATCACCCCAAGTATCGTTGGGCGACTCTGGGTCGTAGCTTGGATGATCCGGCTGTATCATATCATCCAGATACCCTTGGTCCTTGCCGATGTTTCGACCTTCAACCAGAAAAGAAGAACTCGCCGGATTGCGCGTGTCGCCCCACTGGGCGCCCGTTTCTATGTAGTTTCCTTCTGAATCATATAACGCGACGGGCACTTGGGCGCGGACGCCCGCACACTTCATGCCGAAGGTTATCTCGCCTTTCTGCCATCCGGTCGGGTGGTTATTG
>JAPORY010000039.1 GCA_026709985.1 Aestuariivita sp.
ACAAATATCGGGCTAGCGGGCGCAAGGTGCATCTGATCGCTGTGGCGTGCGGGCGCGAAGAACGCAATCTGCTAGAAGTTCGGGCTGAGTTGGATCAGGTGACCTGACATTCAAAAGCCCAGCAGGTGATTGCCGAGCAGCCAAATTCCAAGAGTGAAGTCGACCTTACGTTTACTGATTTGCCGATGTTACTCAATGTAAGTTGGCTCAACCCGTAAAAACGCCGTAAGGAAGCGGTCATCAAAGCTGCCGACATACCGAGCATTATTGACGGATAATGCGCTACTCCTTCGATTTGATAAATGGAAACACGCAAAATCCAACTCTATCGGGCACCTTCAGCCACCATACATCTAGAGAAAGTCAGCAAAACCAAGTCGACAAGACGCCTCCCTGCTGTCTCTCAGCCCTTCGCATCAGACGCAATAGTGCGCTCCTTGCAATACTCCCGATTATTCGGCAAAAGAGCAGGTCCGCATCCCCCTTGAGGATTGAACGGGCCTGACCTCATGTCTAAATTCGACACGCAGAAAAAATCCAGTCTTAGAGACTTATATTTGATAAGGACTTAACTCGGGTCACTTCGCAAGTTCTGTACCAGATTTTTGGTCAAGCATACCAGATTTAGCAGCAAGTTCACACGACACGGCGGAGACTGGGGTTTACATCAGCTTGCACGGCGCATTTTGGGCGGTTGTCGGCTTAATTCTGCTACTGTTGGTTCTTGCCGGGCTTTTGGTGCTTTTCTAAAGATCTTAGCCCCGTTGACCGCTGCGTTGCTGCATCACGCGGAAAACTTCGCTCTCACGTTAACAAAGATCCTTGGGGTGCCGCGGGAGCCATTCGAATTACCGCGGATTTGCAAAGCTTCATTGAAGCGATGCCGCTCGGGAATAGTCCAGTAAATTTTTTTGCAGCGTCTCTTGCGAGGCCATGTTCATTAGAGCATTCGGCGAGAGTAGGGTGGTACTCGCGACGCGGCTGATGACCTTCCTCGTACTAATCTTCGCTGAGGTGCTTCCCCGGGCGTGCGCAAAAACTGAGGCCGAAAAGCTGCTATGGTCGTCTCCCCTCCCATAAGCTGACCTGTGCGACTGTTCTCACTGATCGTCGTAGCCGTGCGAGAAGAAATTGCGGGTGCCCAACGCTCGGTCACTCCAAGGGCTTGGTCGAAAGAGAAGAGAAAGTTGCATCCTTGGTGCCTTGGATTTATCCGAACGAACAGCTGATGAGGTGATTTTACACCGTTCTGGCTTTGAGATGAATACAGCCGATGGCTCTAGCGATGCCGTCCCACGGTACTGCTGCCAAAGCCGTCACACACGCTTTCCCGTCTATTTTGACGAACCCGAAAATATTATTGATCTTCTTCCTGCCAAAGAAATCATGCAACCATTCAAAAAGTTAATCGGTGGTTCGAATTATCCAAAGAATTCAAAGAAAAGCTTCAAAAGCAGTGATGTTCTCTGAACGCGCTACTTCATCCCCGAAACAACAACAGTCGAGATACAAATGCGTCATTTTCCGCGTCGCCGAATCTCTTCGCTCTCTTGGTTGTAAGCGCGATTACGGGTCTTTACGAGGATTGATAGTTCTCCAATCACACCGAAATCACTTTGCCCATCAATTCAGAAAAAATGGAATGATAGGTAAGGGAAGGTTGCAGCGAAAGCAGCGGATATCTAACAATAATTTAAATCTCGTCTCGCCTTGTTCCATCGCCACTTAGTTCGACAGCTCGTTGCCAGTCTGTTGATCGACAACCTTCATGCTCAAGCGAACTTTACCACGATCATCGAAACCGAGGAGCTTTACCCAGACTTCTTGCCCTTGCCGAAGGACATCAGACGGGTGATTAATTCGCCGGTTTTCAATCTGCGAGACATGCACCAAGCCATCCCGCTTACCGAAGAAAGTCACAAACGCGCCGAAATCCATAACTTTGGCAACCGTTCCGCGATAGATTTTACCCGCCTCAGGTTCTGCGACGATCTGTTGAATCATATCGTAGGCGATCTTTATTGCCTGTCCGTCTGGGGAAGCGAGTTTAATGACACCGTCATCATTCACGTCTACCTTGGCACCGGAAGTCTCGACAATCTCACGTATCACCTTGCCACCCGAACCAATGACATCCCGAATTTTGGCCACTGGAATCGTCAGCGTTTCAATTCGAGGAGCGTGGATGGAGAACTCACCAGCTTCGCTGAGAGCCTTTGCCATTTCATTGAGGATATGAAGGCGCCCCCCTCTAGCTTGTGCAAGTGCTTGCTCCATAATTTCTGGCGTAATGCCCGCAACCTTTATATCCATTTGTAGAGATGTGATTCCTTTCTCGGTACCAGCGACCTTAAAATCCATATCCCCAAGGTGATCCTCGTCACCAAGAATATCAGTTAGAATTGCATAAGAACCGTCTTCTTCAAGAATCAATCCCATGGCTACGCCAGCGACGGGAGCCTTGAGTGGGACGCCAGCGTCCATCATTGAGAGCGAGCCGCCACAGACGGAGGCCATGGAAGAAGAACCATTGGACTCGGTGATCTCTGAGACTACCCGAATGGTGTAGGGAAAGTCTGTGGGTGCCGGAAGTACCGCTTGCAACGCTCGCCATGCAAGTTTTCCGTGTCCAATTTCTCGACGCCCTGGAGGTCCGACACGACCAACCTCGCCAACCGAATAAGGCGGAAAATTATAATGGAGCATGAAATTGGATTTGAATGTGCCGTGCAAGGCATCGATGAATTGTTCATCATCGCCGGTGCCAAGCGTGGTGACGACAAGGCCTTGCGTCTCGCCACGCGTAAAGAGAGCCGAACCATGCGCCCTTGGCAACAGACCAGTTTCACATTCAATGGGGCGAACGGCAGTTGTGTTTCGCCCATCAATACGATTCCCCGACTGTACAACTGAACCGCGTAGAATCGCTGCCTCTAGTTTCTTAATGACGCTTAGGGTTTCAGTATTTTCTCTAAGTTCTTCGGATATATTCTCCAGAATATTTTTTCTCGCGGCAGCAAGAGCTGTTACTCGCTCTTGTTTATCGTGAATACCATATGCTTCTCGCAGCGCGTCCTCGCCAACACTCTTCACCTTATCCATGATGTGTGAGGTATCGACAGGTGAGAAGGCAAACGCTGCTTTGGCAGCAGCTTCCGCCAGTGAAACGATCAGATCAATGACGGGTTGAATCTGCTCGTGGGCAAACAAGACGGCATTTAGCATTTCCGACTCGGAAAGTTCGTACGCCTCCGACTCCACCATCATGACCGCATTCTTGGTCCCAGCGACAACGAGGTCAAGGCGCTGTTCGGGGTTGAGACGTAATTCGTGCATGTCATCAACCGTCGGGTTCAGAACATAGGTACCGTCCTCAAAGCCGACACGACAACCGGCAATCGGACCGCGGAATGGAACCCCAGATAATGTCAGAGCCGCAGAGGCCGCAATCATCGCTACGATATCTGGATCGTTGACGAGATCATGAGAAAGTACCGTGCACATCACGAGAACTTCGTTCTTAAAACCATCTATGAACAATGGCCTGATTGGTCGGTCAATCAACCGAGCGGTTAAGGTTTCTTTGTCACTTGGTCTCGCCTCACGTTTTAGAAACCCGCCTGGGACTTTACCGGCGGCATAGTATTTTTCTTGATAGTGAACAGTGAGGGGGAAAAAGTCTTGATCGGGTTTAGGACTCTTGGCGAAGGTAACATTAGCCATTACCGACGTTTCCCCGTAAGTAGCTATTACCGACGCGTCTGCTTGACGAGCAATTTTCCCGGTTTCAAGGGTCAACGTGTCGTTTCCCCATTGGATTGATTTTCGTGTAATGTTGAACATTTCTTTTCCTCTTGAGAAGTTCCCGATAATGGTTCGAGAGGCTCCTGTTTTTCTCCTTAACGCACCGTCATCGCTCTCATACCGCCTGTGATCGCCTCATTACCCCACCTTGACGAATTGGGCCAGTGTATTGAATCTATTCCGAAGTCTCGGTTGAGAATAGCCAACATTGTGGCGGCTAAGTGCACTCGAGCATTTGTTTTTGACTTTTCTTTACGAAATGACCGCTTCTCACAACGCGAGAAAAGGTTGCTTAAAGGCTGCCGTACGCCAGCGTTGCCGGCATGGGCAAAGCTCCAATCGGCTCTGTTATTTTGCAGTAAGGCTTGCACGATGAATCGAGCAGAAATTATCTTCTGCCTCATACCGCGAAAGATCAAGTTGCTGAACGTACTAAACAATGTGCTAGTGTCACTAGCAGATGTTATCAGAATGCGCTTGCCTTAGAAGCGCAGGTGGACCGACGGTAAGCTTTCTCAACTCGGACGGAGTTTGAGGTGGCGTGCGCCCTGCCTTCGTCGTTGGCAGAAATTTATTCGGGTATTTGATCATCTTCGTCGATCCCGTCTTGGGCCGATTGGTTGCAGAGCGACCTCCACATGCGCTTCGCAGTATGGTTTTCCCGGTTGCACTGGCAAGCCGCAGAACCAAAAATCCTTTGTTGCAGGATCACCCACGGGCCACTTGCAGGTTCGTGATGTCAGTTCAAGCAGGCTAAGCTTTCGAGCGTTCCTTTCGACTTCATGCACCCTTGCCAACGCTTCTTGACTGATTTCATTGGCTGATGGTTGCGGCGGTAAGGGTCTCTCTGCAGAAATAATTTGTTGGCGATTGGCGCGAGGGTTTTTGCTCGGTTTCCGACTTGAATTGATCGGAATTGCTGGTTCAGTTTTGAGGTCAGGTTTCTTGTTGGTTGCCGGGGGCTGACTCGCTCCCTTTTTGGACTTGGATGCCGGTGGGGATGCGGTGCGGTTCGGAAGATTTAGCCGTCGGGCTTTGCCAATAACGGCACTGCGCGTGACATCACCAAGTTTTATCGCAATGTCCGCCGGTTTTAGACCCTCAAACCATAACTTTTGCAGTATACTCACGCGTTCCTTTGTCCAAACGGTTCGTCGCATTGCTGATGTGTTCCACTGGTAATCGGTTACCTATTCTAAATGGCACTGCCAACACCCAATTTCAAGCATCGGTCATCTCACGATAACATAAATCCACCTTTAGCCTTATTGTATCAGAAAAACTAGATGGAATGGCATTCGAACAGCTGGTTTTGGCTTAAATAAATATAGATATTGAGTCACGATATTGTGGCATAGTATGCGGGTGTGATTCTCATATGGATACCTTTTTTGTGTGGCAACGAAATCTAACAAAACTTCAAAAAAATTCATTTTTGCCGTTCTTTTCGGCGGATTTTCCATGCCGATTAAAAGCGATCTGACAATACTAAAGATCTCAATGAAAGAACAGTCTGAACGCCTTCTGGTCGCCATCGCATTTCCGCCTGTTGCAGGCGCCGAGCGACAAGATTTTTGTTTGTCGGCTCAATTATCCCTGACCCTATCATGAGCTTTTCCGCTTTATTTTCGGCGTATTTCATCCGATGCTTGTTGTTCAACAAATAGGTAATGGATTGGTCAATTTGTGGATTGTCTTTTGCTACAAACAAAAGGGCATTATAAACTTGATAGAACGCACCCAATAACTGAGCCCAGTCTTGGAGCGGACAAAACTTGACCCCCGTGGATGAACGTTTTAAGAGAGACTATGGGCTTTCGAAATTCAAGGGACGCAGTCGAATCGGCTGCGGTAGCGGCCGATTGGGCAACTGATGCGGTGAATTTGATTCCAACCGCTATTGTGGTCGCTATTGGAATATCTTCCCTTGTGGTGGTTTCGATAGGTTTAATCGTTGGCGTTCTAAGTTTTGTTGGTTACAAACGAATCAAGAAGGAAGCCAAAGCGTCCGCAAGAGAAGTTGCGAGGAACGTACTTGAAACCTATATGAAAAGTCAAGAGTTCCAGGTCCTAGTCAAAGATAGAGTTTCAGAAGTTTCCGCCGAAAAACTGTTGGGGGACGTACGTGTAGGATTGACAGGGGAGGAAAATGAAAATGGCAATGGTCAAAATTCGAGTTGATCTTCCTGAAGAGCATCGGGTTCTCTACACTTCATGCTTAAGTAGGAACGGCTATGTTGACGTCAATCGGTTCATAGAGAAACTTCCGGAAGTTGTTCTCTCAAAATTAGACCTTGATCCAAGAATTTCTGGGGTTCTTGCGAAGGAGGACGAAAACAGATACAAGATCTTCGTCAATATAAACGAATCCGAGGAGAAACAGCGATTCACGGCCGCTCATGAACTTGGACACTACTTCTTGCACAGAGACCTTCTTGATACTGGTGGAAGAATAGAAGATCGGTATATCCTAAAGGCAGAAGGTGTAAGCGACGAGAAAGAAGACGAGGCGAATCGGTTTGCCTCCACGTTTCTCGTCCCTCTTGACAAAGTCAAGGAGACGATGAATTCTGGGAAAAATGACGTGATAAGTCTCGCGGAACACTTCGGGGTGAGCGTTATCGCTATGGCGAACCGTCTTGGCATTCCGACTTGAGGCCTATAGTCGGATTCCCTTCTCGGTCACGCTTGCCCCGTCTGTTCCTGACATTCCCAAAAGATCTTGACGGACCATCAGGTACCCTGGCGAATTCGGAATTTCCTGAATAAATTTAGGTCATCGAAAGGGCTGAATGGGAAACGAAAAATGGCAAGCAAGGCATTGGGAAAGTTCAAGCGTGGAGACATGACTCTCGTTGAGGTCATCAATATGTTTCTAGAGAGTGACTAGCTAGCGGCCTGCGGAATACCAATCCGACGTGGGTTGGTGACCTATCAATAAAACACACTTGCCGCAAGTTTAATTTTCTGCCAATGCGTTTCGTATGTAATTCGGTATGCGCTTGATATCTGCGGATACGGTGGCGGGGTTTGTTGCGGCTTGCGGTCAAGACTGGCAAACGCGTGGTTAGTCGGGACGTGGACTGTATGAAGCTGCGAACTTGTATAGCACTACGAAGCGTATTTCGCAGGTAAACCTGCTAAAACAAGGAGTTTTTGCCCCGAAATTACCGAGAACCGCAGAATCTTGGAATTTTTTCGAAAGATGGGGTGAGCTACTCTTGTTCAGCTTACGATAACTTGAACAACGAGATTTGTGTTTTGTGCTTTTTTCAGGGTTAGCTGCCGCTTGTTGATGTTTTGTTTCCCGGAAATCGATCATGAACGGTAATCGAAGCGACCTGACCTGTGTCGTAGTGAGTGCGGTAGTAAGATGATCGTGGAAATCATAGTAGTATGGCCCAGGGAGCCTATTATTAGTGGGTTATTGACCGCAAGTTCCTGAACTATGATCATTCCGCCATCAAAGTTCCATATCCCATCGTAATGTTCGACTATAGATTATCCCCGCGCTTCAAATTCTTGACCGTATTGGTCGACCCAACGGCCTGACAGAACGCCAACGATCTGCGCCCCAGTAGCTGGGCAGCAAGCCAGATTTGGATATATTGTGTTCCACAATAGTCCTCTGTGAAATCGCATAACCTTGTTGTCCGAATATTGCGTCTATGCAGGCGGCACAGCACCAGTTTTGGCATTTCTGTTGCGCGGTCACAAAGTTGCGAATGTAAACGTCCGCTTCGCAATATTGAATGCCAATGCCATTATAGAGGGTAAATCGCACTTCTGATCGTGCAGTATGCGGTGTATACAGTGCCACAACTCCAGCGACAATTAAATTGCTTCGGTTAATCACTGCAATCAAACTAAAGTGTAATAGTGTTCATGGAAGGGCTACTTTCAAAAGTCTTGAGGGATTCTTTTGAATTAGTGTCTGAGCAGAAACCCGTTCTGAAAACTCGCTGAGATTTGCTGCCTACTATTTCGATGGATTTAATTTATCTTTCCAATACAATAACTCCAAGGGATGCGTTCGGCACTGGGATTGAGCATTTCTTCTGCTTTTTAGCTCAGGACTGTGTTTGGATCGTTTAACAACTTACAACGATTAACGGATACACCTTTCTTACATTTTAGAGCTAGTAACTCATCTGTTGGAAAAGCGTTTCTTCTTCTGAAAATTAGTTTGACCAGAATATCGCTACCTATTTTAGGGACCTCGCTTCCAATATTGAGGTAATGCACGAGGCGGAAATAGTCTCAATCGCACAAAACCTTCGATATATTGCGGCTGGGAGCAATGCTCTTATTCGTGCAATATCAATAACAAGGTATTTGTCCGCTCTGTGTAACATGCCATCTGTCCGGTTTTATCCGATACTGGAAAGGCGTGGTGATGAGCCGGGCAGGGATGTTACTGTCTATCGCCTGCCGACTCGGTTCATATTCGACGGCGAGAGCATCCACTTCAGGGCGTACAGCTAAAAACACGGCGAATGCAGGAATTTTCTTCCCACTCGCATTGAACCGGCGGATAAATATCAAACAGACGACATTAAGGAGCCGCTACCTTTCGACGTCGAATGGCACACGCTGAGCACCATCTGGCTTCGGCCAAGCACGCGGCTTAGTCCCGCGCAGGCCGCTGCTGTCCGCAGAGAGTACGGGTTCAGCGACGATCTCTTAAAGGTCGAAGTGCGCCAGGCCTTGGAGTTCTATCGGGACCGGCGCTGGGGCTTGAATGAAGTGGGGGCGAGACTGAAAACTGTGCAGACCGAACACCGCCTCATACAAGAAGGTTGATCGCAAAATGCCCGTTCGGGAATCTTTTCGGTGTCTCCCGTTGGCGATGTCGAAGGGCGTATCAGTTGAGCAACGATTCGAGGCTTTGGCGCTGGGCGGCGTGCTTTTAGGGTTTATCTTGTGCAGTTTCAGGATGTTCTGCAGCTTCCACTGAACTGCAGGCAAGTCTGCTGCGGCGGGCAAGCCGATGACATCGGCGTCTGGTTCGCCATCGACCAGCGTGCGAAGAAATTGTGCGGCATTGCTGATCAGGCGGGACTGGACGTCCTTGATGAGTCTGACCCGCACTTGCTCCAGCTCAGCGACGCTCACCGCCTCGACGGTCATGCCGAAAAACTCAGCCTCGAAGATGCTTGCCAGCGGCGTGAGGTTCGGGTTCAACAATTCATGCGGGGGATGGTTTGAGCTTGCGACATATACCAAGAAGGCTCTGAAGAGATCATCCGTGATGCCCTCATTCTTGTAGAGAGCTTCACGTCGAACAGGTCGCACGGGTGCTGACGGTCAAGCGCTGCATGGAGTTTGCCCGCATACAGACGGGAGCGATTCTTGGGGTGGGACTCAAAAATACTATATATAGTATTGGATTTTTGAATTAAAACGATATATTGATTCGCCATTGTCAATTTTTGATAATTTTGCGAAAATTAACAAAAATGGTCGCATTTGTTAAGCTCAGACAGGCTATCGTTACGTCACATTTGTAAAGCGAAGCTACCGAGGTTTTGGCTGCGTGAACACGATCCCAACCGTGCTGCCGCAGGAAAAACGCAACGGGTTGTGTGAGGAATTGCAAAGCTTTTTTGAACCAAAATTAGCCCAATCATTTGTAAATTCGGTAGTTGACAGGCACGATAAAATGCAAGTGTTCCGCAAACATAATAGGTTAGAAATTCTTGAAGATAGCGTTGCAAGTGTTGGTAATCAACTCTGTCTTTCAGTCCGACAATCGGCCGTCGAATCACTTGATGGTAAAGAAGCCTATTGTCATCACGATGGCCAGCAATACCGACGGGAAAAGGCATCTTACAAGCGAGTCATGACCTCCTTTGGAGCCTTGAAGTATCAAAGGTCTCGCTACCGTCGTAAGAAACTGACGTCACTCTTTCCAGTCGACATAAAGCTTGGCTTGATTGAAAACTTCTGGACGCCACGCGGCGCTCGAATCGCCCGCCGGCATCGCGCTCATATGCCGCCACAAGATTGTCTTCGCGTTTTTCGAGATCAAGATATTATGCAACCCGGTATTGCCAGTTTGGTGCGGCTTTATGAAGCTTTTGGGCTGCGATGGCAATTGATCTCCGATGAAGCTTTCGCGCACATTCGGGAACACGAACACCTTGACGAAACAACCGCTATCGTGAGCATACAACTTGACGGCGTTATGGTTCCGATGACAGCTAAAGCGTTGCCAACCGGGGATAACCGAAAGACTGAGTAGCGTGAGGCGGCCGGCGCAACGATCACACTCAGCACCCAAGAGGGTGAAATACAACGAACCATACGACACGGATTTATGCCAGAAAAAAGAAGCCAACGTTAAAGCAGTGGATCATTGACGAGGTGACAGCCCTCCAGAACAAAAGGTCTGACCTGCGATTGGTTACCATCGCCGACGGTGCCCGAGATAACGGGAACTTCTTGGCAACCGCCTTTCCCGAAGCGATCCAAATCCGAGACTTTTTTCACGCCGCTGAAAATCTCAAAAAAGTGCTTGATAACATCTATCCAACGGACAGTGAGCGAGCGGAGCAGCGTTGGAATGAACTGCGAGGTACGCTGCTGGAGGAGACCAACGGTATTGATAAGGTTCTTGCAGCATTGCGCGATGATCGGCGTCGTCGAAACGGATATTCCCCACAAAAATTAAAGTACTTCACAAGGAATCAAGAACGCATGCGTTATGCTGAGTTCCGCAAAAAATTTGATGATCGGAAGTGGCATAGTTGAGGGAGCAAACAAATTGTTGGTCACAAGACGGCTCAAAGGTTCAGGGATGGCGTGGAGCCAAATGGGTGGTCAAGCTATTCTGACCCTCAGGTCTCTCGCCGTATCAGACCGCTTCTATCCAGCCTGGAAAATTGTCGCGCCAAATTGGAAAATTTGATCGGCAAAAAAATCTCAGAATCGTCCCACAGCCAGGATCGCTCCCACCACCTGCGTTGTTTTATCGACGGAATTGGTGAAATTAATTACCTGTCCGTACAACCAGTAATTGATACAAAGCCAGAATCGATGGAAATTGATAGTCATGGTCTGATTAACGTCCTGTCGGATCGCGAAATTCTCGCCCAGAAGATGCAGTATCGCAGTTGCCAGTTCACTGGAAAAGATTTGTTCGATTTTGGATCAATCACCACACTACGACCAGATCTGTTGGAGGATGAAATGCTGCGCCAGATCGGAGAGATCAATAAGGGTGCACTACAAAACAGACTTACTTCGCAGTCTCTTCGTGCCGAGTTCGACGCGGTTGAACCACATCCGCAATGCACAATTCGCCTCAGCTTTGATCAAGCCCAAGCCATAATGTCGCAGTGGTTGAAACTTTAGAGACATCTACACCATCGCCGTCGGAGCGATCAGCACATTGATGCTCACTAATGATGTGACGCCATCTGAACTTTAGCAAAGTGCCCCGATACGTCAGGTGTACTTGAGTACGATAGACCTTTGTCCTTTAGGGCGGGACTCAAGCCATTTGTGACCAGAGTCTGCTGCACACGGGAGGAATCCGACTTTCTATTGCAGTCATTGCGTCAACGATCAAATCCTCACGCCATCGACGTCCCACAATTTGGATACCGATTGGTTGGGGTCCGGTGGCTAAATCGGCGATATGCGTAGGGAGATTTCCCGCGGGGAGACCAATAAAGTTAAAGATGAATGACCATAGCGAATGAGCAATAACGTCTTGAACACCAGCACAACCTTCCTCATCACGACCGGCGGTAAAAAATGGCTTTAGCAAAAAGGGCGTAAGAACGAGTGGATAATTCTCCAAGAATAGTGACCATTGGCGTGCAAAGTACGTTCGCTGGGCCATCATTCGGATCAATTCTGAACCTTGGTACGGGGGGAAATATTGATAGTACTCGGCAAAGATCGCCTTCAGGGTTTCGGAACCAAACGTTTGAATATCGTCGTCTAAAAGCGTGCGCACTTCTCCCATCAAGCAGCGATAACCGACATTAGCGCATTCGTGCACTAAAGGCACCTCGACCTCTTCGATAATATAGCCAGCATCAGCAAGAGCAGCAGCGGCATTATTGAGGGCCACGCTGACATCGGGATGCAGTCCATGGCCAAAATGGTCTTTCGTGAAAGCGACCCGAATTGGATGCGGAATTGGCGAACCGCGCCACGGGATCGGGACATGAAAAGGATCACGCGGATCGGGCGCAATCGCAACGGACATCGCCAACTTGAGATCACTCGCGCAGCGTGTGATTAAGCCTTGGACCGACATTGCCTGTGCTAGGATGCCACGCTCGGTCGAGTCTTGGCTTGGATTCCAAGCGGGAATCCGTCCGAGTCCCGGTTTGACGGTGACGGCGCCATTGGCCGAAGCGGGAAAACGCAATGATCCGCCGATGTCATTACCCTGTGCCAGTGCGCCAATCCCGGCCATCACCGCTGCGCCAGCGCCGCCAGATGAACCTCCCGGCGAGATTTCTCGGCTCCAAGGGTTGTAGGTTCGACCGAACAACGGATTATCGGTATCGGCACGAAACGAAAATTCCGGCGTATTAGTGCGCCCAACAATAATCGCGCCAGCGCGTTTCAAGTTCCGTACGATTGGCGCATCGTCGTTGGCGATGAGCGATGCAAGGTGTGGCAAACCATTACTTGTTGCTTGACCAGCTTGATCCGTATTGATCTTAATTGTTATTGGGACTCCGAGAAGCTTCCCGTCGATGTGTTTGTTCGCATCGATGGTCGCGGCTTCGTGTCGTGCCGCATCAGCAAGGTTAACAACAACGGCATTCAGTCGTGGATTTACCGCCTCCATCCGCTTGATGGTCGCTTCAATGACTTCGGTGGCACTAACAGTTTTGCCTTTGACAGCAGTCGCTGTCTCCTCGGCACTCCATTGCCATAACGGTCTACTGGTCACTTGGTTGCACTCTGTCGAGACCGCTTTACACTCGCGGCCGTATCCTTGTACACTGCGAGACCGTTGGTTCGCCGTAGAACTTTGCGAATTGCATTGTGATGCTTCTCTTGCCCCTACAAATTGCACGCACAACTAAATTAGAGCAGTGAATTGCTTGAACGAGGGCCTATTTCGTCTGCGGATAACCGATGGTTTCTAAAGCTCTCTTGATTTCATCAAGGCTCTTTGGATCATCAATGGTGGCGGGCATTTTGAAGTCTTGGTTATCAGCGATTCTAGCGATGGTACTTCGAAGTATTTTGCCTGAACGCGTTTTTGGTAATCGATCAACAACGACGGCCTGCTTGAAAGCCGCAACCGGTCCAATTTTATCGCGCACAAGTTGTATAACCTCTTGGATTATCGTTTCGTGAGAGAGATCAGCATTGGCATTTAGACACAAAAAGCCAATCGGTATCTGCCCCTTGAGTTGGTCTGCTACACCCACCACAGCACATTCAGCCACACTGGTATGGGCGGCGAGAACCTCCTCAAGTGCCCCGGTTGATAAACGATGACCTGCTACGTTAATGACATCGTCCGTACGAGCCATGATAAACAAATTGCCGTCGGCATCAGTCAGCCCTGAATCACCAGTTTCATAATAGCCATCAAATGCGTCCAAGTAGCTACTTTGGTAGCGATCTGTGGCGTTCCAAAGTGTCGACAATGTCCCCGGCGGCAGCGGTAGCTTTATTGCAATCGCGCCGAGTTGATCGGCTCCCAATGTCTTGCCATCATGATCAAGGATCTGAACGTCGAACCCTGGCATCGGGACGCCAGGGGAGCCAATTTTGACAGGAAGTTTTTCAATTCCCAAGGGATTGGCGGCAATCGCGTAACCAGTTTCCGTTTGCCACCAATGATCGACCACCGGTACCTTTAGACATGACATCGCCCATTCTATGGTATCGGGATCGGCCCGCTCACCGGCCAAGAACAAGGCGCGTAGGCAGGATAAGTCGAATTGATCAATTAAAGTGCCGTCAGGGTCTTCGCGTTTGACGGCGCGAATTGCGGTTGGCGCCGTAAAGAAACAGGAAACTTGATGGTCGGCGATGACGCGCCAAAATGTCGCCGCGTCAGGAGTGCCAACCGGCTTACCTTCAAATACAATGGTGGTGTTGCCGTAAATAAGCGGTGCATAGCAAATATAGCTGTGGCCGACCACCCAGCCGACGTCTGATGCCGCCCAAAAAACCTCGCCCGGCTCTACATTATAGATGTTCTTCATTGTCCAATTGAGTGCGACAAGATGTCCTCCAGTGGGCCTGACAACGCCCTTTGGAGCGCCCGTTGTACCTGAGGTATACAGAATATAGGCAGGATGACTTCCGGGGACTGGCAGACAATTTGCAGGCTCGGCATCACGGACAAAATCCTGCCAATCAATGTCGCGTTCGGTCAATAAATCTGCGGGGCTCTGGTCGCGTTGAAGCATGACGCAGAACTTGACTTTATGTTCCGCGATCTCAATCGCATGATCCAGCAGCGGTTTATACGCAACAACACCGCTTGGTTCGATGCCGCACGAGGCCGAGAGAATTGCGTCAGGTTTACAGTCGTCTATACGGACGGCGAGTTCATTGGCAGCAAAGCCGCCAAACACAACCGAGTGAATTGCGCCAATGCGTGTGCACGCCAACATCGCCTCTAGAGCTTGTGGGATCATCGGCATGTAGATGATAACGCGATCACCTGATCGGATACCACGGCTTTGCAAGGCGCCGGCCAATTTTGCCACGCGGTCGCGCAATTCTGCATAGGTAATTTGACTTTGTGCCCCGGTAATCGGGCTATCGTAGATGATGGCAACTTGCTGCCCGCGCCCCTGCAACACATGTCGATCAACTGCGTTCCAACAGGTATTGACGTGACCGTCAGAGAACCACTCAAACAGACCATCAGGTCTTGTTGTCAGCGCTCGTGTTGGCTTTTGATCCCAATCAATTTTCTCTGATGCTGCCATCCAGAAATTTTCAGGATCGGATTGCCAATCGGCGTAGACGGAAGCGAAACTCATGGGCTTTCCTTTTTTCAAACCTTGATATTTAACTCGTCTAATCCTGCTCAGAGTGGTTAGGCGTATATTTGCGCTGCTAAACCGCAGCGACACCGTCAATTGAGTGAAATTGGTCGCGCTAAACTAATGGTCAAACGACAATTTGCAGACTGATTCATTTGAGGGCCGTCTAGTATTCAAAGTTAGGAAGAAAAATAATCAGCCATACTCAGCCACGGGGGTGCCAGCGATCGCACTCATGTTGAGTAGTCCACGAGCAGTGATTGACGGCGTGACGATGTGGGCCCGATTCCCCATGCCCATCAGGATTGGCCCAACTTCTAAGCCATTGGCACGCATCTTTAGGATGTTCCGTGCCCCGCCCGAAGCGTCGGAATTAGCAAAAATCAGGACGTTGGCGATGCCTTCCATGCGGTTCTTTGGGAATATTCGACTGCGCAAATCTGGATCAAGAGCGGAATCGATTTGCATCTCGCCCTCATAACAAAAATCCCTCGGCTCAGAATCAAGAATTTGAATAGTTTGACGCATTCGATTGGCAGACTCGGTCTCCAAATTACCAAACTGAGAATGGGAACAGAGGGCAATATTCGGCGCTAGGCCAAAACGCCGCACATGCCTTGCGGCACTAATAGCCGTTTCGGCGATCTGCTGGGCCTTTGGTATCGGGTGTACTTGCGTATCCGCGATAAAGAGCGGCCCGTCCTCTAGAATAATCAGTGACAATGCACCAACAGGATGCAATGTGTCGGAACTCAAAATTTGGGTAATATAATTGAGGTGCCACAGATATTGTCCAAAGGTACCGCAAATGAGACTGTCTGCTTCCCCGCGCTGCACCATGACGGCCCCGATGGCAGTTGAGTTGGTTCGCATGATTGCGCGCGAGAGATCTGGCGTAACGCCGCGGCGAGCCATAATTTCATGATATGTCTGCCAATAGTCTCGATAGCGCGGATCGTTTTGCGGATTAACAACGTCAAAGTCGGTTTCTGGCCTAACCATCAATCCATAGCGCTCGCAACGTTTCTCAATCACTTCGGGACGACCAATGAGAATCGGTTTTTCTTTTGTCTCCTCTAGAATCGCTTGTGACGCCCTTAGGACTCTCTCATCCTCTCCTTCGGCAAACACGATTCGGCGGGAGGCCTTATTGGCGGCTTCAAAAACCGGACGCATGAGTAAGGCCGAGCGGAAAACTGAACTATCAAGTTTTCGTTTGTAGGCAGTTTGATCTTTCAGAGGTCGGGTAGCAACGCCAGTCTCCATGGCTGCCAGCGCGACGGCACTCGAAACCACACCGATTAAGCGCGGGTCGAAAGGTTTAGGAATTAAGTACTCGGCCCCGAAGGCCAATTGTTCCCCTTGATACGCAGCGGCAGCTTCAGCAGACGTTGTCGCTCGCGCCAGTTCCGCGATTCCGTCAATACAAGCCAGTTGCATTTCATCATTGATCTTGGTGGCGCCGACATCAAGGGCACCACGAAAAATGAAAGGGAAGCATAAGACATTGTTGACTTGATTTGGAAAGTCACTGCGCCCAGTGGCTATTATAGCGTCGGGAGCAACGGTTCGGGCTTCCTCAGGTAGTATTTCTGGGGTTGGATTGGCGAGAGCAAAGATGATTGGCCGATTGGCCATTCGACTCACCATGTCCTGCGAGAGCACCTTTGGACCGGATAATCCGAGGAAGAGGTCAGCTTCGGCAATGACGTCGTCTAATGTCCGATGCTCTGAGTTTTGAGCGTAGGCAGCTTTTTGTGACGTTTCGTCACCGTCACGACCAACGTAAACCAGCCCTTTTGAGTCGCACAACCAGATATTCTCGCGTTTAGCGCCCAGTTTGATCAGAGTATTGAGGCACGCGATCCCGGCGGCCCCGCCGCCGGTTGAAACGATTTTGATCTGTGAAATATCTTTATCGGCAACATAAAGCGCATTTTTTGCCGCAGCCCCGACAACGATGGCGGTCCCGTGCTGATCGTCATGGAAAACGGGAATATTCATCCGTTCCCGACAAAGTTGTTCGACAATAAAGCAGTCCGGAGCCTTGATGTCCTCAAGGTTAATCGCCCCAAACGTGGGTTCCAAAGCGCAGACGATGTCAGCTAGTTTGTGCGGATCGGGTTCGTCAATTTCGATATCAAAGCAGTCAATATTGGCGAATTTTTTAAACAGGACGGCTTTACCTTCCATGACGGGCTTGGAGGCTAAAGCACCGATATTTCCAAGCCCAAGAACTGCCGAGCCGTTTGAGATCACGGCGACGAGATTACCGCGAGCGGTATAGCGGGACGCTGCTGCTGGTGCCTTCTTGATTTCGACGCAGGCGTCAGCGACACCGGGTGAGTAGGCGAGTGCCAGATCGCGACCGTTCGCCATTGGCTTTGTCGCACGGATTTCTAGTTTGCCGGGCTTTGGATTTTCGTGATAGGTGAGCGCGGCTTGACGAAGGGTTTGGTTTTCAGGCATCAAATTGTTCGCAATTTCGGTGATTATGGGTTTGTCTACGTTGCTGGTCTTGTAAGACGCAAAAAGTTAAATCGAAAGTGTGTGACGCGCTTAGGAGTTCAAAAGCGTGTCAAGCATCTACGGATTTTCGCTCACAATCGGTTAGCAGTCTTTGTGACACATCGCAAGGTTTTGGGTAGCTTTTGTTGGTCAAGTCAGACGCAGATGAGGATAGTTGCCCGAGATTCGCAGAAAGTGTCCCAATGGAGCAAATTGTGACGGTAATGGAATTGTTGATTCAATGTCGGCAAATATTCCGCAAGTGGTCACCACAAAAACTGGTATTGCTTGTCAGCAGGCTATTTGCCGCCGTTTTCGCATGGAAACGCTATGCTGGGGCGGGCAGCGAATTACGTCATAAGCAATTTCGTCAAGCTGCCAATCTTTTGGGTGATCAATTCATTTCCAAAAAATTTTATCTTGGTCGAACGGCCAGCGTCGCCATTCTCTCGTTTTTAGCAAAAAATGATCGGAAAACTGATCCTGTTGTGGTTATGCGACTATTTGAAGCATTTTTTGCGTTTTTCAACCTACCAAGAACCTTCTCTATGGCGAATGCAATCCCTCGTTGGGTTAAGGTCGGTGACGGGCATCGGCGCGAGTACTTCAAAATCTGAAAACGGATATGGCTTTTCAGCGGGTCGGATAAGGGCGTTACTAATGCGAAAGAACCAATTGAGTTTATAATCAAAGCAACCCAGAATTTCTTTTTTGCAACTTCTTATTTCGATTTTGCTAAATGATTGACAAGTGGTACAGGTGAACGCAGGTAGATCGGTGTCGATGATCAAAACTTTCGCAGACAAGCAATTGAAAGCCTTCTGGGAAGCGGAAAATCAAAAGTCGATGTGCGTCTTCACAAACGCATCTCGCGCCGTTTGGATGTTCTTGATGCGGCCGTAGCACCTGATGATATAAACCTTCATGGCTTCAGTTTTCATGCTCTGCGAGGTCACAAAACAACACGCTATTCTGTTCATATCAACGGGCCATGGTGCATCACGTTCGAATTCCACGATGGCAACGCCCGTTCAGTCAGTTTGGAACAATATCACTGGGAGGCAATATTGACTCGCAACCCTGATCGCTGCCCGACGCATCCCGGAGAATTGTTACGAGAAGATCTCATTCCTGCCACACGCCAATCCAAGACCGAGATTGCGCGGATGCTCGGTATCTCCCGGCAACATCTTTGTCACATCCTTGCGGAACGAAAACCGGTCACTGCCGGAACAGCTGTACGGCTCGCTAAGTTATTCGGGAATGCGTCCCTTGTCTGGATTCGGATGCAGGGCGAACATGATGCATGGCATGCCGCTCGCCGCGTTGACGTATCGGATATTCCAACGCTAGGAGAGGATGGACACAAGCTGATACCACGAACTTAATCTGCCGGTAGCAACCTGTAATCATTGCGGCAAAACTACATTGAGGAGATATTCCCTTTCATCGTAGTAAAGATAACATGAAATATCTTTACGGCGAGCAAAGCGGAATCTGCAATGGATGCCGAGATCACTTCAAAACCCAACGCATGACGATTGACCATATCGTTCCACAATCCAAAGGTGGAACGGATCATATTGAATACTCCAGCTACTCGGTGCTCACTGCAACAGTTTGAAAGGTGACCGCAGGATGGAGTATCTGAAGTCAAAACTTCAGATTGTCGCCTAAAAGTACTAACATCACCAATCGGCTCAAAAACTGGGCTTGTGTGAGATAAATGACTGGCGCACGCTTCTAATGATTGGCCTTGCGGTCACGACGGCGCGGCAATCGTCACTTAGGTCATCAGATCGTCAGAATCAGTCATTCAGTCCGAAATCAGATGCCGGAGATCTTGGACGACTTGTATCGACGGAGACTGCTGACTAGGGCTCCATGCAAATGTTAGGCCCGATTCGGTTAGAACTAAGGGTTTTCGAACTTGGACTGTTCATCTAAGATACCTGCCGAGTTTGACGCAATCAGTGCAGACCTTAAGTGACTATGATTCTTATTGGGCGACTTGCGGCGGAACTCCGCCGAGCATTTGACCAAGGTAGGAACGAATGCTTGCAAATCGTAGGCAGGTTCGTCTCAAGGTCTTTAGGAGGGTTTACGTTATGTCTAGCATAGAGGCCGAGGTTCGCTTTGGTACGACGGAACTGCGCGACGATATTCCTTTCTTTGTCGAGACGCTCGGTATGCGTATGGATACAATCTATCCAGCTGATGATCCAAGAGTTGCGGTTTTCTCTGGTTATGGCTTGCGGGTAAGAATTGAAAAAGACGCACCAGAAACAACAGGAACCCTGCGAATACTCTCCCCGCAGCCCGATACATTCGCGAATGGTTCGCGAACCCTAATCGCCCCCAGCGGCATACGGGTTGAAATTGATCAACTTGACCCACCCCTGACGATCCCAGAGACACTTCATTCCTTTGCTGTAAGACGATTGGTGGATCGGTCACCATGGATAATCGGCCGGGCGGGCATGTATTACCGCGACCTCGTTCCTGATCGGCTTGGCGGTGCGATGATCGCTAGCCATGTCCGCATTCCGGACGGTGGACCGGTTCCCGATCAGGTGCACTTCCACAAAGTGGCATTTCAGCTTATTTTTTGTCTCGAGGGGTGGGTCGATGTGGTTTACGAAGACCAAGGTGGCCCACGTCGATTGACGCCGGGCGATTGCTTTATTCAGCCGCCAAGGATTCGTCACCGCGTGTTGGCGGCGAGTGACGAATGCCAAGTTATTGAGATCGGGGTCCCCGCCGAACATGTGACCGAGATCGACCATGAAATGACGCTGCCGACCGCTACGTCCTGCCCAACTCGTGAATGGGATGGACAAAAATTTGTCCATAATCTTGCCGCCGAGGCAGAATGGGTACCGTTCCGATTGCCGGGTTACGACTGCCGCGACACCTCAATATTTGAGAACACAGGCGGCACGGCGGGTGTACAGATCGTGCGCCGCGGCGAAGGCGAGCCAAAATGGGCATCTCATGGCGGCGATATCTTGTTTTCATTCGTTATTCGTGGACGGTTAACTTTGGAAGGTGACGGCAGTGAGCCGTATCAACTACAAGCCGGTGATGCTTTCGTCGTACCGCCGAAGATGGGCACACGATTATCGGAGCCGTCGGCCGATCTCGAATTTCTCGAAGTTACTCTGCCCGGAGAGTTTCCGACGGCTATAGAATCATGACGCTTCGTCAATCGGCGCTAGCCGTGCAGGCTCATGCTTACGCCGTCTACTCGAACTTCAAGGTTGGGGCAGCAGTGCAGAGCAAGTCAGGGACGATCTATGTCGGCTGCAATGTTGAGAATGCGTCATATCCTCTTGGTACCTGTGCCGAGGCAGGTGCCATCGCTGCCATGGTTGCCGCTGGGGAGAGCGAAATTATGGCCGTCTATGTAGTCACTGACGATCCTATTCCGGCGACGCCATGTGGCGGCTGTCGACAACGGTTAGCAGAGTTCGGGGCGAGTGATGTCGTGGTGACAATGGGAAGTTCGGCCAACGAAAACGAAAAATCAATGACGCTTGCCGAACTTTTGCCGAGCGCATTTCTGTTACAGAGTGCTGGTGGTGATGACGAGTGCTGAGGAAGTTATTTCGGATATCCGCTATAATCGAGAACCCGCGGCGGCGGAACTTGAGTGGTTTGCTCAAGGCCTAGCAGCAGGCTACGTCAGTGATTCTCAAGCTGGGGCTTTTGCGATGGCGGTATGTTTGCGGGGATTGTCGCCTGCGGGCAGGACTGCGCTTAGTCTTGCGATGCGAGACTCAGGCAGAATTTTTCGTTGGGATCGATTTGACGCCCCGGTAATTGACAAACACTCAACGGGCGGAGTGGGCGATTGTGTAACCCTTGTCTTGGTACCGGCGATTGCTGCCTGTGGTGGTTTGGTTCCCAAAATATCGGGACGCGGTTTGGGGCACACGGGCGGAACGCTCGATAAACTTGAGGCCATTTCAGGTTTAGAGACGCAGGTCTCTGAAGATCAATTGGGTGAGATACTCAATGAGTCGGGTTGTGCGATTGTTGGCACGACGGCAGATATCGCCCCTGCCGACAAGCGTCTATACGCCGTTCGAGATGTGACAGCGACCGTCCAAAGTATTGATCTGATCGCAGCGTCGATTCTGTCAAAGAAACTGGCTGTAAGCCCGCAGGCACTGGTTTTTGATGTCAAGGTCGGTAGTGGCGCGTTCATGAAGACGTTTCAGGAGGCACAAGCGTTAGCGCAAGCCATGACCGATATCGCGAATAGCGACGGGTTAGGGTGCGCAGCGTCCGCCTTGATTACAGAGATGAATCAACCGTTAACCCCTGCGGTTGGTAACGCCGTGGAGGTGAAAGAAGTCATTGAAGTCTTGACCGGCACACACCAGAACCAAGATTTGATCAAAGTCGTCACGGCATTGGGCGGTGAAGTCATGGCAAACTCTGGGTTATCGTCTGGGACACAAGATGGTGAAGCGCGTATCTTGGCAGCAATCCAAGACGGGAGAGCGGCCGAGAAATTTGAACGGATGGTGAGTGCGATGGGTGGCCCACCCAACTTCCTGGAAGATGGCATTCGGACGCTACCAGCAGCAAAAATAACTCAAGAAGTTCGAGCACCCAGTTCTGGTTATATTAGCCATGTGAATGGTGAGTTGCTCGGTAAAGCCGTTGTTGATCTTGGCGGCGGGCGACGGGTTGAAGGTGACACGATTGACCCTTCGGTCGGATTATCGAAAATTATTCGCCGCGGCGAGAAAGTTGACCGTGGTTGGCCAATTGCACTTATTCATGCTGGCGGCGAAGAAAAAGCCGCAGAAGCCGAACGGACAGTTCAGGCAGCTTTCGAGATCTTGCAAGAACCGCCGTCCGCTCCCCGCCTTATTTGCGATAGAGTTGGTTGATGCCTCGGGCTTTCTTGGTCGTTATGGATGGGGTTGGTATTGGTGGCGCACCTGACGCTGGTCAGTTCTTCAATGGCATTATTCCTGATACGGGCGCCAATACCCTTGGTCATATCGTCGAAGCTCGTTTTCGTTTGTCTCGACCGTTGAAAATACCCAACATGTTAGCACTTGGTCTCGGGGCTGCGCTCAAAACGGCGTCAGGCAGTGAAGCTCTTGAAACGACGGAACCGATTTCGGGTTTATGGGGAGTTGGGCGAGAGACCTCGTGTGGCAAGGATACACAATCAGGTCACTGGGAACTTGCGGGCCTGCCGGTCGCATGGAACTGGCACTATTTTCCAAATACAAATCCAGCATTTCCAGACTGGCTATCGCAGGCAATTGCAGGTGAGATTGGGACTGCGGGTATATTGGGGAATTGTCATGCTTCGGGTACCGAGATCATCGAACAACTTGGTGCCGAACATGTTCGTACCGGTCAACCGATCTGTTACACCTCAGCCGATAGCGTGGTACAAATAGCGGCACATGAGCAGACCTTTGGGTTGCATCGTCTTCTTGACGTTTGCAAAGGCATCGCCCCGGTTTGTCATCACCATAAGGTTGGTCGCGTGATTGCCCGACCGTTTGTCGGGGATGAAACGTCAGGTTTCGTCCGCACACCGAACCGCAAAGACTTTGCCATGCCCTTACCAAAGCCCGTCTTGACCGACTGGGTACAGGCAGCCCATAAGCGCGTCTACGCAGTTGGCAAAATAGGAGATATTTTCTCAATGTCGGGAATTGATCAGGTTTGCAAAGGGAGTGATGTCGAGTTGATGTCACATTTAGAGCAGCTGGTCGATGAGGCCGAGGATGGGGCTTTAGTCTTCGCTAATTTTATTGAATTCGATAGTTTGTTTGGTCATCGTAGAGATGTCGAGGGTTTTGCCAATGCGTTGGAGTGGTTTGATCGGTGTATCGGTCATGTAGTAACAAGACTCCGGTCAGAGGATATACTGATCTTGACGGCGGATCACGGTAATGATCCAACTTGGGCGGGCACAGATCATACGCGCGAACAGGTTCCAATCTTGGTTGCAGGTCGCGGCCGCGGCAGCATCGGCGTGAGACGCTTTTCCGACGTCGCAGCGAGCGTTGTCCATCACTTAGGAGTTAATGCTGAAATTGAAGGTGAGAGTTTTCTCACCTCTAAGGTAAAACTGCAGGAGTTACAGAATTGAACCAGACCCAACAGCACCCGAGCGAGCACCTAACGATTGTCAACCATCCACTCGTTCAGCATAAATTGACATTAATGCGCAACAAGGCGACGCCTACAGCGGTATTTCGAAAAATTTTATGCGAAATTAGTGAACTGTTGGCCTATGAGATTACCCGTGAATTACCGATTACAGAAAAGCAGATTGAGACTCCACTCGAGCCAATGTCGGCACCAACGCTGGCTGGAAAAAAGTTAGCGTTGGTATCAATTTTGCGCGCGGGCAATGGGCTTCTTGACGGCGTTTTGAATTTGATCCCTTCGGCCCGAGTTGGGTTCATCGGCCTGTATCGAAACGAGGAGACACTACAGCCGGTACAATATTATTTTAAGGTTCCTGATCAACTCGATAATCGATTAGTGATTGCTGTCGATCCAATGTTGGCGACTGGGAATTCTGCGGTTGCTGCTGTCGACCTGTTGAAGAAGGCGGGCGCGACTAATATTCGTTTCATGTGTTTAATTGCCGCCCCTGAGGGGGTTGAGCGGATGCAGAGTGCGCATCCAGATGTTCCGATTGTTACCGCGTCACTTGACCGCGAACTCAATGAGGTTGGCCATATCGCCCCCGGTCTAGGTGACGCTGGAGATCGCATGTTTGGGACGAAATAAGTTTTTGGGCACCCCTAATTCAGGCCTAGCGTGATGACAAAGCTTCGCTGCATTCTGGCAAGCTCTGTAGCTAAGATTTAGGTACGCGTATTGTTGGCTGTTGCGTTATTGTCAGAAGCGGCTGGCTTGCGGCGGTAGATTGTCTCAAGGTGCAATTACAATCTCAATGTCCAAGATTGATTACATAAACACGGTCATTACGGCATAAGATGCTTGAGAAAATTTGTTCAGTTCGAGGGGAGAGTCTTCGTGAATGCAAGGTTTATCGCAACTCTTGATGCTCACAGATCGTCTGCAACAAAAGCCATTCACGATCCGACAGGATCGGTCGTGCTGTTCGCCCGATCATAGGATCGGCTTCAATGAGGTCGATGACGGTCTCGCCGGTGACATCATTTGCAAAGGCATAGGGCGTAGACCGCACCAACGCGTTAGCGAAGGCGCTCAAGAGTTTCTCATGATCTAGCGAAGGTCTTTCCCTTGGCAAGGTCTGCTCAACATATAAGTCCAGAGATTTTGCCGGAATTTCACCGGTCGTTATCAACCGAAATGACGCAGTGACACCGCCAGCGTCTAGTACATCCGCTAAAGGGTCGCGCTGACGGGCACGGACTTGCTCTGCAATCACGAAACCAGCTGCAACGTCAGGATCTTGGTGGTCTTCAATAATACTGCGATTGAGGACAATGAGGTCGCCCGGAAGCGCGAGGCTATCTCGAGGGCCGCCGGGTACGACAATTATTTCAGAAACTCCGGTGTAGCGAGCAAGTTCAGAAAGCGCTGATGAACCTGCTGGATTAGAGCAGCTTGGACCAGAGAGACGAGTAATTCGATCCAAAAGATCGCGGCCAATTTTTTCGCGTGTCACTTCTGGTGCAACAGATAGGGCGTGCGTTTGTAAACCGCTCGGTGCCCATATTATAAGTGAGATCGTAACGACTAAGATTGTGCCCAAGAAAGAAACTAATCTCAGACGACCTGGGTGCGGACGGGCGCGGGCGATGTTTTTTTCAAGTCGCTCCAGAACGTTAATCATCTGATCCTCGTCCCGCGCAAGTTCTAGGGTTTCATCGGGGCTACCTTCGGGTGCATAAATCGCGGGAAATTCATCGGGATTTCTGCGGCGTATTGCTGCGAGCGACCAGTGCGTGAGGGTGCGGTCCTTCAGGTCGCAGATTATCAGTGTTGTCTTTCCCAGCGAGGTAACAACTTCTTTCCGCTGCTCTTCGGGAGCCGGCCGCCAAAGCCCGGCCGCTTCTAGCCGTTCATATCTCCTAGAAATTGTCACGGTTAAGGAACTGCCTTGTCATGCGCTTGATGCTGAAACAATTTCGCGCAATTCAAACTTTTGAATTTTTCCGGTCGAAGTCTTGGGCAATTCACGAAACAATACTTTTTTTGGGATTTTGAACCCAGCCAGAGTTTTTCGAGCAAAATCTATTAAGGTGTGTTCGTCCAATTGAGTATTTTCTTTCAATTCAACGACGGCACAGGGGACCTCTCCCCATTTTGGGTCTGGCATAGCGACAACGGCAACATGTAATATTGCTGGATGCGCCATCAAGGCGTTCTCAACCTCAACCGAGGAGATATTCTCGCCGCCCGAAATGATAATGTCTTTCGCACGATCCATGATTTGAATGTAAGTATCGGGGCATTGCACGGCGATATCTTCGGAATGAAAGTAATCGCCTTTGAAACTCTCAAGAGTGGCTTTGGGATTCTTGTAGTAGCCTTTCATAACTGCGTTCCCGCGTACGACGATTTCGCCTTGCGCCGTTTGATCCATTGGAACCTGTTGCATAGAAGCATCCATAACGGTGATGTCTTCCATCATGGGGAATGCGACTCCCTGCCGTGCTTTGAGCGCTGCTCGCTCTTCATTGGAACAATCGCCCCATCGGTTTTGGTCCCATAGACACTCGGTGATATGCCCGTAGGTCTCCGTCAATCCGTAGACATGCGTTACATTGAATCCGAGTGACTCAATTTGTGCTAGGGTTGACGGGGCGGGAGGTGCGCCTGCTGTGAACACTTCAACCGTATGGGCAAATTCCTTTCGCTCGTGCGGTGATGAGTTGACGAGCGTATTGAGAACGATTGGTGCAGCACCTAAGTGGGTCACGCCCTCACCGGAAATAGCGTCAAAGATAGCGCTAGCAGTAATATCGCGACAGCATACCAAAGTTCCACCAAGTAACGGAATCATCCAAGTGTGGTTCCATCCGTTGCAGTGAAAGAGGGGAACGATTGTCAGATAAACGGGACGCATCACCAGACGCCAGGAGATAACGGTTCCCATTGTCATTAGGTAAGCACCTCGGTGATGGTAGACAACGCCCTTTGGTCGACCTGTCGTTCCCGAAGTATAATTTAGCGCGAGACTTTCCCATTCATCTGTCGGCATTACCCACTCAAAATTCGGATCTCCAGTCTGTAAGAAGTCTTCATATGTGAGATACTGTCCAGTCGGTTCAAGTCCACTATTTGGATCAGAAACTTCAATAATTTGAGGGGGGTGCTCAAGCACTCTAATGGCGTTTTCGGCGAGTTCGATAAACGCTGTATCAACCAGCAAAACCTTGGCTTCGCCGTGTTGCAGGATATAGCTGACAGTGTTTGGGTCAAGCCGGGTATTGATCGTGTTTATAATGGCCCCGCAGGCCGGTATGCCGAAATGTGCTTCGGCTTGAGCGGGTATATTTGGTAAGATCGTTGCAACAACGTCGCCTTTCCTAACATTGATTGCGACGAGCGCTGCGGCAAGTTGAGAGCATCGAGCGTAGTATTCACTATAGGTAAGTCGACGATCTTGATAAACGATTGCAGTGTGATGAGAAAACACCGATGCCGCACGGCGTAGGTGGGAAAGCGGTGTGAGCGGCACGTAATTGGCCGCGCACTTATCAAGTCCTGTTTCGTCTGCTAACCATCCCATTTAGGAATCTCCATATCGCAGATTTACCTTACTTTGCTCGTCTTAGTGTACCTGTCGTGTGGAAAAAGAGAAAGAGTTGATGTCGCAAGATACTGAAACCAGACCGACGGCTGCTGCGCTTTGCATGACCATGGCGACACTACTCATTGGCGGTGTCGACACTTTGATTATCATCTTATCGGAACAAATTGGTCTTTGGCAGTTTCACTTTGTTCGCGCGTTGTTTGCCGCCCCTTTGGTGATGATTCTCCCTTTGCTTGGCCTTGGCACGCTCAGGCCGCGTCGTATTTGGGCGATTGCTGTGCGGAGTGGTCTAGTAGGACTTTCGATGCTTTTGTATTTTAGCGCTCTGGCTCTTATGCCCATTGCCCAAGCGCTTGCAGGACTATTTACATCGCCAATATTCATTTTGTTAATATCATGGATTTTTTTTCGGCAACGCGTGGGCTTTGTTCGAATTTCATCGGTGATCATTGGGTTCATTGGCATTCTGATGGTGCTTCAACTTAAAACTGATAATTTGACCGGTCTAACCTTTCTGCCAATCGCGGCGGGTTTTTTTTATGCCTTAGGAGCGTTGGCGACACGCACAATTTGTGCGGGAGAAAGCACGGTGGCGTTGCTTGCGGGTATGTGGGTGATGTTGTGGATTATGGGGGCTGTCGGTCTAGTTGTATTGGCGGTGTTTCCGATTGAAGCTGCCGAAGGGTCAGCAGGCTTTGCGACGCGCGGGTGGATTTGGCCGATTTGGTCATCGCTGAAATGGTTAATTATGCAGGCATGGCTGTCGGTCATTGCGGTGTTTTTGATTATTAAGGCGTATCAGCTGGGGGAGGCTTCGCACGTTTCGATTTTTGAATATTCGGTGATGGTTTTTGGGCCCTTGTACGCTTTGTTTTTGTTTGATCAGACTTTGGTATTTCCGCAGGTCGCCGGAATTGGTCTTGTGATAACGGCTGGGGTAGTAGTTGCGTTGCGGTCGCGTCCAACTTGAGGCGTCGGTCTTGCTCTGAGTTATGCTTTTGAAGTTGTGCCGTCACCAGTACGCTGTCAACTCTTGCGATTGACTAGATGGCCGCCCGCCTTGAGGAGAACCCGTCGCGTGGTGAGATTGAACTGCCCGCGCATCAAGAAAAGGGTATACTGCAATTGAAATGTTTGAGAGGCGCGGAAGAAGAGCTGTCCCCGTTGTACAAGTGAGGCTCCAGTTATACCCTTTGCCAAGCCGTCCTGAGAATGGTGTCAAAGTTCGAGGTTCTTTCAGCCCAGAAGAATCAAAACTAGACCAAATCAAAACGAGCAAGTTCAATTGTAGAAAAACTGGAAGCAGGGCCGTCATTTTTCTCGCCTCATTTTATTCAAAAGTCTTGACCACCAAATTACCGATGGTATGATTCGCATCAATCTCATGATGGGAAGACGATACCATGCGTTTCGATACCACGGCGTTCAAATCGCTCACCTTCTTTGGCAAACGCTCTAACGCCAAACGGGTGGCGAATATCCAACAACGGATTGACGAAGAGGGTGCTGGCCTAACCCGAACCGGCTTGGCCAAAAAAATCGCCATCGCCTTAAAATGGAAAAATCCCAACGGCTCGCCCAAGTGCGCCGCCGGGGTGTTGGAAAAGCTGGAAGAACTCGGCGTTCTAAAGTTACCCCGCAAGCGCGAGAGGGAAAGGCGATGCACCTGATCCTCCTTCCTATAGCCGCTCTGGTGATTTTAGCCGTTGTCGCACTTGTCGTGGGGACCATGTGCTGGATCGGCGTTCTGGGCAGCGGCCTCTGCTTTACCTCGGGAGCCGCGTTCGGCTGGATTTTCGGACTGATTTTCTGAAGGTCCCGGCACCGGCTTTTAGCGGGTAGCTCCGTAACTGCCCAGAACACCAACTTCCCGCCCCTCGATCAGCGCCGCGTAGGTCAATCTCTTCCCGACCATCCTGTCCACCGTCTCTTCCATCATGGCGATCGTGTCCAGCCCGCGCAGGTTGTGCCGCGTCGTGAACTCCCCGATGTACCTGTTCAGATGCCCGGCGCTGATGTAATGGAACGTGCCGTGATAGCCGCGTTTCAGCATCGACCAGAAGCTCTTGATCCCGTTCGTGTGAGCCATCCCGTCGACGAACTGACACACCGAGTGATTCACGCACTCGTGCCCGTAGCCGTGCTCTTCAATCGTCTTGTACGCTTTCGCCTCGTCGGTGTAGATCGTCGCGCCCTCCCGAACCTTTTCCATTATGAACCTGTGCAGTGAATGGCGGGTAACGGCGGGTATCACTTTCGCGGTGATCTCGCCTGTCCCCCTATCTTTCGCCCCGATAACGGTCGTCTTGCCGACCGGCCCGCCGGCGCCTGGCGTTCCGCTTGCTGGTGACGATACCCAGGATCACCGCTGTTGCTACGGAGTTCTCGCGAGATCGTCGCCGGACTGCGGTTCATTGCGTGGGCAATACAACATCTATGAGCCAAAATCCTCTAAACTACAACACCTACGTGTTGCACTTCAGAATTGAACGGGCTAAAAAAAATTCCAAAGATTGGAGGGAACGCGGCATCAATTTATCGGAGTTCACCGATTTGAGGACGTAAAGAATAAGGACGTTGTAGATATGGTGCTGATTGCGGAGGAAGTTGTCGAGGAGTGGCTGAACCAGCAGCGGTTTTTCACCATCCGGGGTGTCAAGCTTGGCGTGAAAGAGATGGACATCCTTGCCATCCGGGAAGGTGAAGATGGTATTGAACGGCATCACTATGAAGTGCATGCGTCGATAAATCCAGTGAGCTATGTCAGTACTGTACCCAAAACGATCCAAAGGGCAGAAGGACGAGCTTCTAACTCCGCAAAGAAGCGAACCGCTGAAGAGTTGAAGCGCGGAGTCAAGGAGTGGATACAGAAGAAGTTCAAGGATCCGAAGAAGGTGGAACTCCGCCAGCAACTGTCCGCAGGAGAGTGGAGATACCATTTCGTCCTTCATAAGGTCCGGCACCAAGATGAACTTGCGATATTTGAAGAGTCAGAAGTCAAGATCCTCTATCTGAGGGAAATTCTAGTGGATTTGAAGGCAGGCGGGGACTTTACGGCATCAGGCAAGGATTTGATTGATCTGATGCTTATGGACCGGCTGAGCACGCCTTGAACGCGTTGGGCTCGGTGTAACGGCTTGCAACCATCGGCGAATTTGAACCCCCTTCGTGCATAAAGCGCCGAGTTGAGCGAACAAAGGCTACGATGCCCCTACGGACAGCAATCTAGAAAAGAGTTTTGACAAAGTCAGGATGTCTTGATAAACGGGCAAAAGGGTTTCGTCCATGAATGTTGAAACGGTCACAATTATCATTGCCATTGTTGGCACCGGCGTTGCGCTGGTGGCTGTTCTTTTACCGGGTCAGCGGGATCTCAAGCAATCTATTGTTGATCTCCGTGAACGCATGGCCCGGCTTGAAGGTCTTTTTGACGGGTTTACCAAAAACAATTCCAAATAACGCCCATAGAGCGCCCGATTGCTGTTTGGCACTTTACGCACGAAGGGGCGAAACGGCAAGATTTTAAAGTTGCGCCTTTGCGGGTCGGTCTCGAAAAGGCCGGATCTTCCGCTGCGGAATTGTTACGGACAGGGGCCGTCTCACGCCCTTTCAACTGAAGCATCGGATTATCTTGACAGCGCCGAAGTGATCGAAGCGTATCTTGAAGCCGCGTTCGAAACCAATGATGTCGCGCTTTTCTCCGTTGCAATGGGTGACGTGTCGAAGGCGAAAGGGATGGGCGGCATTGCCACGAAATCCGGACTTTCAAGGAAAAGTCTGTATCGCGCCTTGAGCGCAAAAGGGAATCCGACGTTTGATACGGTCTTACGCGTCCTTGATGCCGTGGGCGTGACATTGGCCCCGAAAATACGCACGCACTGATCGGACATATGATCGACGGCAGTCTGACAAAAAAACGTACTCTTATCAGAGCGTGTGTCGTTTCAGTCCCGATCCAACCGTTCACGCGTGGGTCGCTGCCAACGAATGGAGTGTCGACGCTGACAAGGGTCGCTATTACCTTACCAGAGCCACGCGCATTGAAGGGCGCATTCACGTCCATGTTCATCAAATTAATTCAGCGAAAGGTGATAGAGGCGATCAAAGCCCGAAAGGCACCAGGCGTCCGCCGAAACGGATATTCAGCCCCGACACCTTTCAACCCGACATGCCGACCCGTCCTTGACGATCCTATGTTTCTCATAGGCATTACTAGCAATCAGACTACCAAACTATTGAATCGCTTCCGCCAAGATTTTCCCGATAATGCCGCAGTTGCGATAATAGATCGAATTGTCCGCATGACCCCCGAGAATATTCACCTAAATTCCTTTATGTACGAGCCTATTATTGATATGTCAGATGAACATCTTCGCAACTTGTATCGCGATGTCAAAAGTCTTTTGCAGTAATCTTATTATGTAGGTGCCCAATGAGCCCTGAACGCCTGCCGGTTGGCATTCAAGACTTTGACCGCTTGCGGAGTACCAACAGCTATTACGTCGACAAGACCCCGTTGATTAAGGATCTGATCCACCGCGGTGATCACTGGTTTCTTTCTCGTCCACGCCGGTTCGGCAAGAGCCTGTTGTTAGATACACTGAAGGCCTTGTTTGAGGCGCGAGAAGATTTATTTTCCGGACTAGCAATATACGATAATTGGGATTGGTCGATCAGGCATCCAGTGGTGCGCTTGAGCTTTGGCGGAAAGTACGAAGAGCCAAGGGATGTTGAGCAGAGCATTCTCGCCCAACTAAAAATAATCGAGCGTCGGGCTGACCTGTCGGCTGCCACATGGCAAACAGCACCCGAGTATCTATTCGACCTATTGGATCGACTCCATCATACGACGGGACAACGAGCTGTCATCTTGATTGATGAGTATGATAAGCCGATCATTGATCATCTTTCTGCTCCCAAGGTAGCCCATGCCAACCGCGAGTATCTACGGCGTATCTACGGTGTTATCAAAGACAGTGCTGAGCACCTCCGCTTTGTCTTCGTTACGGGCATCAGTATGTTTTCCAAAGTCAGCCTATTCTCGGATCTCAATAATCTTGAGGATATTAGCCTAGATCCACACTTCGCGACGATTTGCGGATACACCGACGCCGATATTGACACCGTCTTTGCTCCGGAATTGGACGGATTAGACCGTGATGCAATCCGCGCTTGGTATAACGGCTACAATTGGCTGGGCGAAGAGCGCCTCTACAATCCATTCGATGTGCTGTTACTGTTACGAAGTCGTCGGTTTAAACCCTATTGGTTTCGAACTGGCTCGCCGCGGTTCTTGTTTGAAACGCTGAAAGCAAAGTCGATGAATACGCTTGACCTTGAGGGCTGTATTTCGGACGAGGCGCTCATATCCAAATTCGAGATTGACGATATCAGTGCGGAGGCGTTGTTATTTCAGACAGGTTATCTGACCATCACGGAAGAGCGGAGCGATGGTCATGACATTATGTACCGATTGGATTACCCCAATCAAGAGGTACAATTCAGCTTAAATCGAGAGTTACTAAACTATTTTGGTAAGTCGGTTACCGAGGCAGTCGACCAAGGTCGTGAACTCCGCAAGCTTCTTGAGGCAAATGATTTCAAAGGCTTTGCCGACAAGTTTAGAACCTATCTTTCGAGTATCCCCTATCAATGGACAACGACTGGTAATTTGGCTCGCTATGAAGCATGGTACGCTGGTCTGTTGCATATGGGTTTTCGCGCCACTGGGGTCGATGTACAATCTGAGGAAACGTCGAGTCATGGTCGGGCTGATATGGTGGTGCTGACCGGTGGGCAGGTATTTGTGCTTGAGTTCAAAATGGTGGAATCTGCGAAAGAGACGGAAGCTGCGTTGGGGACGGCCCTCGCGCAAATGCGGGACCGCAGGTATGCCGAGAAGTACCGAGACCGAAAAGAGCCCATTCATCAAATCGCTATTGTATGCGACCGTAAAGACCGGTTACTGCGCGATATCCGTGTCGAATCTCTGGGGTAAGAGTTGAAAGGACTAACGGACTCTCAAGAACTTTGAGACACGGCCTTTGCCTGAACAATATCGAACTCAGCGCATGTCTTGGCTAGCAAACAGTCAATAAACCTTGATACCAGAGAGTGAAAGGGCGAGTGTGTAGGCTGCGATCTATCTTAATCTCGAAATCAACCAAAGTTGATGAGCAATTAGTGAAAATGCCCCGCTCTTTTCACGGGGCAGGCAGGGTGCAATTAACATCAGGATTTTCATCCAAGCTGAATGACTGTGAGGCATTTTCTCAAAATTCGTTGTCGTCTATCGGGCACGGAAATTGGCACTTTTTGCTCAAAGTAAGGTCGCAAAGTATGACTCATCGGCTGACTTGCCTCCTTCGATTGCTGCAGCAGGATCCGGATAACGGACAAGCTACCGATGGTAATCATTGTGAGCGGGGTAGGTGGAGAGTGCAAAATGTCTGAAGAATCGGAACGGCAGATCAAGTGGACGGTTAAGCGCCGTATGGAATTCATTGAATTTCGCCTGTTTTGGCAGGGGAGCATCAATCGCAAAGACCTGTGCGACACTTTCGGATTGTCGTTACCTCAAGCCTCTTTGGATTTACGGCGTTACAGTCAGCAGGCCAAACGCAATCTCTATTACGACAAGAAGAAGATGACCTATCTGCGGGGTAAGAATTTTCAACCACATTATTTGGCTATTGATGCAGAAAACTTCGTGACCCGCTTACACACGCTAGAGCAAGGCGCAATGAGTCAAGCCGACAGTTGGATCGGCATTCCGCCCGCCTGTGGCACAATCCCGCGATTGGGTCGTGGCATTGCAGCGAAAACGCTGCAAGCGGTACTAGAGGCGATCCGTCAGCCATACGCCCTAAGAGTCGTTTATCAATCTATGTCAGCGCCAACATCGGCCGAACGTTGGATTGAGCCGCATGCTTTAGGTTTCGATGGGCTGCGATGGCATGTGCGTGCCTTCTGTAGACGGGATAAATGCTTCAAAGATTTTGCTCTGTCGCGAGTCTTAGAAATCATGGAACGCCAAGCCGCACTATCTGAACCGTCGAACGATAGTGCTTGGTATCGCGAGATTGTTTTTGAAATAGTGCCGCATCCACACCTATCAGCGGGGCAACGGGAAGTCATTGAGCTTGATTATGGTATGGTTGATGGGGGACTACAATATCGCGTTCGACGCGCCATGGCGGGCTACGCACTGCAACATCTCCGGATAAGTCTGGATAAGGAGCCTGAAAGCCCTCAAGCCCATCAGGTCGTTTTGCGCAATGCCGACGAAATCCGAAATCTTCTGGACGGATTACAGCACCCAGAAAACGCATCAGACTTTTGGCAGGTCGGTAATGCTGAAAAGTCAGCGTGATGCGGTGTCGTCAAATTGGCTCGCTGAGCGAACCAAGGTAACCACTGTTCTATGACTATGCTGCAAGCTGAGAATAAAAGGTTTTTTTCGACTTCGACATGTCACGAAGAAGCTCTGGACAGGCAAATCTCTCTCCGTGCTGCTGTTCTAAAGCCTTGCTTTTTTGAATAATCCAATCGGCACCGACCATGTCCAGCCAGGAGAAGGGTCCGCCTGACCAAGCTGGAAATCCCCAGCCAAGAATTGCGCCGACGTCACCTTCTCGAATATCGCACAAGACATTTTCTTCTAAGGCGCGAACGGCCTCAAGGACTTGAGAAAGCAGCAGACGTTGTTGCACATCGTCAACCTGCGGCTGTAAGCGAGCTAGCGGAAATCGTTCGTTGAAACCGCCCCAATAACCAAGGCGCTTTCCTTCGGCACTATAGTCAAAAAAACCGGCCTTAGACTTTCGACCCAAGCGACCAGTGTCAACCATCCAAAACGTCACCTCATCGGCTAGCCCACCGTCATAGGCGGCGCCAAGAGCCTTCTGGCTAATTCTTGCAATCATGGCGGCTAGATCCAACGAGGTTTCATCCAAGAGTTGAATGGGTCCGACTGGAAATCCTAGCATTCGAGCAGCGCGATCAATTAAAGCGCGATTAATCCCCTCGCCAGCCATTCTCAAACCCTCATTCAGGTAAGGAACGATGCAGCGGTTCGTATAAAAGAATCGAGCATCATTGACGACAATAGGTGTCTTGCGAATCTTGCGGGCAAAGTCCAACGCGATAGCCACGGCTTGATCATCAGTGGACTTGCCGCGAATGATTTCAACGAGCATCATTTTCTCGACAGGAGAGAAAAAGTGCAGACCGATGAATCGCTCCGGAATTTGACAGGCTTCGGCGAGAGAAGTGATGGGAAGGGTCGACGTGTTCGACGCAAATATACAGTCATCCGAAACAATCGCCTCAACCTGTCGGGTAATTTTGGCTTTTACAACAGGATCTTCAAAGACGGCTTCAATGATCAAATCGCAGTCCGCCAAATTCTCTACGTCGGTCGTCGGTCTAATGCGGTCAAGGATGGGAGATTGCGCCCCCATTTCTTCCTTCTTTCGGGCAGCCTGTTTGTCGAGAAATTTTTGAGCGTAGTCTTTGCCCCTCTGCGCCCTTTCCTCGTCTTGATCTAACAAGACCACATTGATCCCGGCGCTAGCCGATACTAACGCTATTCCTGACCCCATCATACCGGCACCAAGTACGCCCACCCGAGAAATGTCACTCTTAGCAACATTTGTAGGCCGCGCTATGCCCTTATCCAATCGCTTTTTGTTCAGGAACACCGAGCGAATCATTGCCGATGAAGTGGGATTCATCATCACGCTAACAAACCAACGAGCTTCAATGCGCAATGCGGTATCAAAATCAACAAGCGCCCCTTCATAGATGGCACTAAGTAGGGACTTTACGTGTGAAAATGCGCCGTAGGTGCGACCGTGGACGAGAGCGTTCGCCGCAAGCATGGTTGTAAACCCTTGGGCGCTATAGGGAGAACCTCCGGGGATCTCGTAATGCTTGGAGTCCCAAGGTTTGATAATATCTTGAGTTGTTGCTTGCAAAACCCAATCGTGGGCAGATCGCAATGGATCAGAGACAACTTCATCGACGATGCCAGAAGATTTTGCCTCGGTCGGATTGACAAGTTTACCCTCAAGAAGGAATGGGGCAGCAGCATTGATTCCGAGTTTGCGAATTAAGCGGGTTGTCCCGCCGGCACCTGGAAACAACCCAACCTTGATCTCAGGAAGCCCGATCCGAGCGTTATCATCGTCAGCAGCAAAAATGCGATGGGTGCAGAGCGCTAATTCTAAGCCGATCCCCAAACCAGTGCCTGGCATGGCACACGCTACCGGTTTACCTATTCTATTTGCGCCTTCGTTACGATTGCCGAGTTCAATACGGCGCATGAGTTTGTGCATGTCCATGATTAAATCGAACAGTCCCTGAGCGGGGTTAGCCCTCATTTGCTCTCGGACGCCAGCGAGTAGATTTAAATCCATACCACCAGCAAAGTTTCCCGCCTTGCCAGAGGTCAATACTACCCCTTTGATGCTATCATCCTCAAAAGCCTTTGCGAACAAATGCGTGAGTTCAGAAAGACCTGAAAGAGAGAGCACATTCATTGAACTGTTTGGTACATCCCAGGTGATGATGGCGATGCCGTCATCACTGGTTGCCATCGAAAAATCGGTCATGGGAGCCGGTCCTCAAACTGGTCTTGTATTTGCATATGAAGTTGCAGCAACGGGCACAATGTGATGGCTCTTGACTGTCTCATCGTTACCCAATTGCCGCTAAACTCGCTCAATGATAGTTGCAGCTCCCATTCCGCCCGCAGCGCACAGCGTAGCAAGTCCGATTTGTTTGTCTGCCCGTTCTAATTCATCAAGCAGGGTACCGATCAAGATAGCGCCCGTGGCTCCGAGCGGATGTCCCATTGCGATTGCTCCGCCATTAGAATTTACAATGGACGGGTCTACCTCAAAGGCCTGTATGAAGTATAACACGACAGCCGCAAACGCTTCATTAACCTCAAAGAGATCAATATCAGCTATTGTCATTCCTGCGTTTCGTAGGATTTTTTCTGTCGCCGGAATTGGTCCAGTCAGCATGATGGTGGGTTCCGAGCCAATTCTTGCGGTTGCTTTAATCCGGGCACGCGGCGTTAAGCCTAACTGATCGCCAAATTCGGCATTGCCAACCAAAACCGCAGAAGCACCGTCGACCACCCCCGATGAATTACCCACATGATGAATATGACTCAATTTCTCGAATTCTGGGTATTTCAGCAACGCAACTTGATCAAAAGCTGGAAAATTCTCACCGATGGACCGAAAGGAGGGTTCTAGCTCGCTCAAGGTGTCGAGATTCGTATCGGGTCGAATTAGCTCATCATGATCAAGGATTGGCAATCCATTTTGATCAATGATCGAAATTACGGACTTCTGGAAGCGGCCATCTTGCCAAGCAGTATGCGCCCGTTTTTGGGACTCGAGCGCGAAACTGTCGGCGTCACGGCGTGTAATTCCGAACTTGGTTGCGAGTAGATCGGCTGCAATTCCTTGTGGTACAAAGTTTCTCCCAATCGCCAATATTGGATCGGCGACGATAGCGGCACCATCCGACCCCATTGCTACGCGACCCATCATTTCAACGCCGCCAGCAATGTAGGCATGGCCGACACCGGCTTGAATTTGAGTCGCCGCAAGGTTGACGGCCTCCATACCTGAGGCGCAGAAGCGATTAATGGTTAGACCAGGAACTGATTGATTAAACTCGGAGGCTAATACTGCCGAGCGAGCTAAGCAGCCGCCTTGCTCTGCAATCTGCGTGACGCATCCCCAAATGATATCTTCAATGCCATCCTCGGGTAGGTGGTTGCGCTTCTTTAGTGCGTTGAGAATATCGGCCGACAATCGAAGGGCACTGATCTCGTGCAGAGCACCATCCTTTCGCCCTTTGCCGCGAGGGGAACGAACGGCATCATAGATAAAGGCATCGGGCATTTTAACCTACCGCCTTTTTAAGCGCGGTCCGATGGATGACCCGGCATAAGATCATAAGGTGCGATCCAGTTTGGTAATTCCTGAATACGGTTTAACCAGCCGTCAATATTGGGCCAACTAGTGCGTTCGAAGCCGAACGGTTCAGGATAAAACAAATATCCACAACATGAGAGATCAGCCACAGTTGGCTCTGACCCAACAATCCAATCTCTATCTTTCAGATGGGTGTCTAGGGTGGCGTAGGATGCCGCAAGGCGACCTTGAAGAAACGAAATAACCGCAGATGGTCGTTTGTCTTCGGGGACAAAGTTCATCAAGAAGCGTGTGACACCCGCGTAACTTGAAAACTTGTGATTATCCCATAAGACCCAACGCAGGACCTCAAAACGATCTTCTTCTTGGCCACAAAGGTTCGGGGAATATTTTTGGCAGATGAACTGTTGGATAGCACCTGATTGACTGAGCCGCTGATCGCCGTCGACGAGTACAGGGACCTCTCCCATTGAGTTGACCATGGTGCGGTAAGCCTCAGATCGCGCCTCACCATTGAAGAAGTCGACAAAGACGGCCTCCCATTCAAGCCCTGCAACTTGCAGGGTTAAAGCAGCCTTGTACGAGTTACCGGATTCTCCGAAACAATAGAGCTTTAGTGGCATGCGTTTGACGCTCCTAAATAACGATGTAAGATTTGACCCGAACGATGACGAGACACTCAGCGTCGATTAGCGACCGTAGAGCCAAGCCCGGATATTTGACATAATTGCTAGCACAGAATCAATCCCATACACGGGCTGCAGAGAGGTTAAGCGACATTACACAGCTCCCAATTTACTTGATCCTGATGAATCACGCGGTTGGCTGATAGTAAATCGCGGGTCGACGTTATGATTAGGGCTTTTTGCGTACCGTCACAATTGCTTCGACAATGACACGCTCTTGTCATGAGGGCAACGGTATCCGCAGGTCTTGCCCAACAGTCAATCCAGCGACTTTCTTAACAATTGACGCCTCATCAATACCGAAGTGCCGATAGAGTTCATGGATTGTTCCTGTTTGACCAAAATGCTCAACGCCAAGTGGAATGGTCTGATGTCCATAGACGCTGCCAAGCCACGCGAGTGTGGCGGGGTGACCATCAATCACTGAGATGATTTTGCAATAGGGCGGTAAGCTCGCGAGGAGGGTCTCAATGTGGGCGCGGGCTTGTTTCACCCCGCGCGAACGTGCCCTCTGCGCCGCCGTCCAACCCGCATTCAGTCGATCAGCCGAGGTAATGGCGAGGACGCCGACATCGCGGCGCCCTTCGGCGATTGATCCTGCGGCACGAATCGCCTCTGGTGCAACGGCCCCTTGATAAGCGACGACGATTTCACAGTTTGGACCTGGTTGGCGAAGCCAATATGCACCGTCAATCGCCCCTCGGCGAAAGGCGTCATCATGCCGCTTTCCGGTTTGCTCAACGGGATTGGTGGTTAGCCGCAGATATACGCTACCACCGGTCTCGTCTCTTAACCACGTTCGCTCATCTGGATCGGAACTACCGTCGCGCTGCAAATAGTCGAATGCCCATTCCATAATTACCGCTAGCTCGTCGGCAAAGGCTGGTTCAAATGCTGCTACTCCGTCTTGGCTCATACCAATCAAGGGCGTTCCAACAGATTGATGGGCACCGCCCTCCGGGGCAAGCGTTGTTCCTGACGGAGTCCCGACGATCAGAAATCTTGAGTCTTGATAACAGGCATAGTTCATTGCATCGAGGCCACGACACACAAAAGGATCGTAGACGGTACCGATCGGAATGAGGCGCTTACCAAATAAGGAGTGAGAAAGACCAGCTGCGCTGAGAAGTAGAAATAGATTCATTTCAGCGATACCGAGTTCAATATGTTGGCCCTCTGGTGCAAATGACCATTTTGCGGTTGAAGGAATTCGGTGTTCGATAAAGGCGTCAGCCTGTTCTGAGCGAGCGAAGAGCTTGCGCCGATTGACCCATGATCCCAAGCTGGTTGTTCCTGTTACATCGGGTGAGGTGGTAACAATTCGGGCGGCAAGTTCGGTTTTTTCTCGGGCTATGCTATCAAGGATTTTTCCAAATGCCGCTTGCGTCGAAATTTTTTGATCCGTCGGTGCCGATAAGTTTGGAACAGGAAGCTTTTGATCTGTGAAGCGACGAGACTTGGATGCAAAGAACGGCACTTTTGCCAAAAATTCCTGCAACTCGGTGACATCTGCCTCACCAGCAAATCGATCCCATTCGTGCCCATCGGCAACTCCCATCCTTTCTTGCCACTCAGCAAACTGGGCCTTGCTCATCAGTCCACCGTGATTATCCTTGTGACCTGCGATTGGTGTGCCCCAGCCCTTGATCGTGTAGGCCAGAAAACATGTGGGACGGTCATGCTTAATCTTCCCGAATTCTTCTGTCATCGTCTCGACACAGTTTCCGCCAAGATTCTCCATCAATGCCGCTAGTTCGTCATTACTATAGCGATCAAGCAGTGCTGAGAATGAACCCTGATCTCCAAGATCATCCATTAAGCGCTGTCGCCAGACTGCCCCACCCATATAGGTCAAAGCCGCATATTCCTGATTTGAACAGGAATTGATCCAATCGCGGAGGACCTCGCCGCCAGGCTCAATAAACGCAGCGCGTTGCTGAGCGCCGTACTTTATTCGGACCACGTCCCATCCGAAGGCTTCGAAGATTTTTTCAATCCGCTCAAACAATCCCTCACGGACGATCCCGTCTAGGGACTGCCGGTTATAGTCAATGATCCACCAAGTATTGCGCAGATCGTTTTTCCAACCCTCTTGGAGAGCTTCATAGATGTTGCCTTCGTCGAGTTCGGCATCACCGACTAGTGCGACCATACGGCCCAAAGGCACCTCACGTCCCCATGGTTTGGCGGTAATATAATCTTGAATCAGAGAGGCGAAGGATGTCATTGCGACCCCTAAACCTACCGAGCCTGTCGAAAAATCGACATCATCGACGTCCTTAGTCCTAGATGGGTAACTTTGCACACCACCGAAGCCGCGAAAATTCTCTAGCTTTTCGCGAGTCTGATTTCCCATAAGATATTGAATGGCGTGAAACACAGGCGAAGCGTGAGGCTTAACCGCAACGCGGTCTATTGGTCGAAGGGCAGAAAAGTATAGTGCGGTCATTATTGAGACGACTGACGCCGAACTCGCCTGATGGCCACCGACCTTTATATCGTCAGCTTTGGGACGTAGATGATTTGCATGGTGAATCATCCAGTGGGAATGCCACAACAAGATTCTTTCAACTGTCTTGAGCGTGTTCTTTGCCGACAAAATCACATACCTCGTATCTTTGATGCGATGGGAAGCGCTACGCGTTTGCGAGCTTTCGACGAACGACAAGAGGCAATTTTGGCCATGGGCAAACGACTTGTAGCGCCTGATTGGGTACTTATTGATGACACTGCGTTGGACCAAGATGAGTACAAGAAGAGCGCCGATTCGTCGGCAAGATTAGTACATGAACGTACGGAGTTTAACATTGTTGCTGTCTAACGATAAAGAATAGTCGGTCGATTGACCTATTCATGACGACGATATCACCCCCAGAAATTTATTCACCCTGTCGCGTGATTGTCGCTTGGTGGAGAAACGTTGCCGCTATGCGATTGCGGAAAACTAAAAGCGATCAACGGGTATACCATTTACCAGATCGGCGCCACTTTGGAAGCGAGTGAGGTGCAAAGCGGTAGCGGGAAGGCGTCGCAGCATATAGTATTTTCCTGTTGCGAGCTTTGCCTCATGAAATTCCTGATCTGATGACCCAGTTTCTAAGTGCGAAGCAGCCGTCCTCGCCATCCGAACCCACATTAAGCCTAAGCAAACGTGGCCCAGTAAATGCATAAAGTCGTAGGATCCAGCAAGCGCGGAGGACTGATTTTGACCGTGCATCTGTTGGAGCGACTGGACTGCCTCTTTGAGATCCTTTGACGCGCATTGCAGCGGCTTTACGAAATCAACTGCAAAGTTGGAACTAAGTTCGGCGCATAGATCACATTGGGCGTCAATTTCTGCGATGAAGAGCTGAACGGGTTGAAAATTTTCGTGTGGTAGCTGTCGACCGATCAGGTCGCGGGCCTGAATCCCATTGGCACCCTCGTAGATCATCGCGACCCTTGCATCGCGAGTATACTGGGACATCCCCCATTCTTCGATGTAGCCGTGACCGCCATATATTTGTTGCGCTTGCACCGTTGCGTCGTATCCTTCGTCGGTGAGGAAGCCCTTGATTACTGGTGTGAGCAAGGAAACGAGAAGATTTGCCTCGGGGTCATCACAGCGCTGCGCTCGATCAATTAGCATTGCCACCCATAAAACCAAGGCCCGAGCGCCTTCAGTGAATGACTTTTGGTCAAGTAGTGATCTACGAATGTCGGGATGTGAAATTATTGGGTCGGCGGGAGCGTCGGGATTCGGCTGCAGACCATTGAGATCGGATCGACCCTGTCGCCGTTCTTTGGCGTAGGCAAGCGCATTCTGGTAGGCAACATCTGCTTGTGCAAGACCTTGCAAACCAACGCCTAACCGGGCTCCATTCATCATGGTAAACATGCCTCGTAATCCCTTGTTCTCAGAGCCAAGAAGGTAACCCGTCGCATCGGCGTAGGTCATTGCGCAAGTTGCGTTACCGTGAATTCCCATTTTTTCTTCGAGTCTTGTGCAGAACACACCGTTACGATCTTGATGTGAACCGTTTCGGTCGGTGAGAAATTTTGGTACGATGAATAGTGAGATACCTTTAATCCCTTTGGGTGCATCGACAACCCGTGCGAGAACCAAATGAACAATATTTTCTGCCAAGTCGTGCTCACCGGCAGAAATGAAAATTTTTTCGCCAGTCAATTTATAGCTACCGTCGACCTGTTTCTCGGCTTTCGTCTTTATCAACGCTAAATCGGTCCCACACTGGGGTTCAGTGAGATTCATCGTGCCAGTCCATTCGCAACTTGTCAGCTTCGGTAGATAGAGAGCTTTTTGTTCCTCCGTCCCGTGCGTGAAGATTGTCAAAGCTGCTCCATGGGTTAAGAACTGATAAATTGCGAAAGATTGATTGGCGGCCATGAACATCTCACTGACCGCCGTGTGGACAATATGCGGCAGGCCTTGTCCGCCAAACTCGGTTGGCATATTCAGGCTCGGCCAGCCATCATCCTTCATTTGCTGGAATGCTGTTCGGAAACCTGCGGGTGTTGTGACGCAACCCGCCGTTAGTTGACATCCCTCGCGATCACCGATTGCATTCAATGGATGCAAAACGTTTGCGCAGATTTTGCCAGCTTCAGACAAGATTGCTTCAAGAAAATCGCGACCTAATTCTTCGTAGCCTGCGATGGGTTGCTTCGGCAGAGCTAGAACATCGTTTAGAACAAACAACAGATCTCTTGTTGGTGCTTGATAATTTGGCATTCTTATTTCCAGTGCCTAGAATTCCTAGACTTATGGTTTTGGCTTTGCATCAATAATCTACCGCATGATGGGTTGAATTTCCGAGTCTTTGCAGATTTGGCCGAAAGGAGTTTTGTAAAGTTGATTGCTGCACTGTCGGAACGAACGCTTGCAAAATTTTCCCCAATTACCTCCAGCTAGTTTTGCAAGTGCTCTTTCAGCATAACATTTTTGGAACAGTAACAACGAAAAAGTGATACTACGGCTCTGGCGAAAATACTGGCCGCAGAGATTGAGACAACAATCCAACGTATCGAAAAACGACAGTATGAAAAAGCACTATCGCCTTTATCTTGAGCAGTTCAAAAGCGAGAATTTTACAAAGATACCTCTAATACGAGGGTTGGATAGTACGCCGCTCAATATCGCTGCGGCGCATATCGAAAAACTTCGATTGCTTAACCTGGACTCAGTCGAGATGTACTATCTTGGCATCACAATCTCAGGAGCCTCAAAATTGATCTTTATGAATTAGCGGCGGAAAACGTGTTCGAAAATGAATATGTATCGCTGCTAGAAGAAGTGCTGAGTATCCGGCCGACAGATCTAAAGGGGAAAGCTCTTGCATTAATCGAAAGACTCAAATTCGTGTAAAGTTCCCCCATGCCCGTGATTCACGCCGAGTTAACAGGGCTGGCTGTAACTTCCACAATCAGAATTGTGTTCGTTAGCACTGGGAATCGTATCTCTAACAATAATAATTGCAAGAGCGGTGGCAATAATTGTTAAAACAATTTTGGTAACATGATCCGATTTATTCGCCCAATAACCCTGTAATTGCAACAATAACTGCACTAGCAGCACCAGCTGCGGCAATTCCTAAAGTGAAAGCTATGAGAAGAAACCAAATTTTTAAATTAGCAATATCCGCCTTAGTTGCTGAATTTTCATGAATTGAAATTTTGCGCTCATCTATTCGCGCAACATTTATTTCAAGAGATCTTAACCTTGCTTCAATATCTCCGCCGCCCGGCGGCAAATCGCTAGATCCAGATAATTTCCCTCCAGCGATAGGTCTTAATTCTGGTTTATCATCCGTCATTTATTGCTGCATTTCTTAGCCACTCCCACGTATCGTTACTTTGAAAACCGGGGTGATGGCCTAACTCTACAACAAGTCCAAATGTTTGAGGCATAATTCCCAATCCAATAAGGGAAGCGACTTGATCGGTTGTTGTAATGTGGGTTTTTTCTGTCACGACAAAAGCAGAAGTATCTGAAATAATTTTATGTCTATGAGGCCAATTACGTCTTATATTTTCCCATATTGTTAAATTCGATTCGTTCAAAGACTATTAGATAAATCATGCAGTTGCCTTAAAACAAATTGCACTCTTGATGGGATCAACGTATACGTGCTGTTTTTTGTCAAGAATAATAATCCAATTTTCAGTTACAAATTCCAAGAAGGCCATCATATATTGATGTCCAGAGACTGTTAATCTCTAATGCCACTTTGAAATTCAGCTGATCAGCCATCATGACGATATTCGTACCGCAGGAGACTCGCGCCACATCAACACCCCACCGCCAAGATGCGTTTCCACATACACATCATGGGGCGGCTGAAGCCCCAACAGCATCTGGCAAAATCCGGCTTTCGCTTTGGAACCGACGCGGCTCATCTCAGGGTCTCCGATGTCCGATGTATCCGGTGACCCTGACCATAAACCTCGCTACAATTAAATGAGTGAAGCGCAAAAAATATTTTTGAAGACGGGAAAAGACGACGTACGAAGAGAACGTTCAGTACCCGGCGTCGCTAATTTTGATGTCCCTCAATCCCCGCAAGGCGCAAGAACGGGGGAAGCCGTTGATTACCGCACGAAACCTGTTAAGAATGGGAGGAAGTAGTTGCGTCTTAAGTTTTTGTAACGCGCTCCAACGATTGTGGGCCGCGCCCCGACATCATGTCGTCGATGGTCATGGCAAAGAACCGACGAACGCCGTTATCGCAATCTGAATTCTGTTGATGATATTTTAATATCTTGGTGACCTCCTCGCGATCTGAACGGGTGAAGGTGCGTGAAATGACGACGAAATTGATTTCGTAGCGCCATTTTTTCTTGAAATGTTCCCGCGTCAATGCGTTGCCGCAATCAAGGGGTTGCAGAAATAAATCCACGCGTTTGAGGTCTCTTTGGAGAGCGGTTGTCGTACCACCACATTTATCTTTTATCGCTCGATAGAACTCGCTCGCAGTCCGTTTGGCAGAGCCAATCCAAAAGTTGCGATTTCCGTCGTGGTTTCTAGACGAGGTTGGATGTTTTTCTTGGTGAATGATCATCAAGTCTAGATCTCCCGTGATCCCTTTGCGTTCCACATGGGTTCGTATCCAAATGCGTCTCGCTTGGTTTGACGGAATGATATCGGTGCCCGTATCAAAAAGCTCTCGGAACCCATGTGCTGCAAAGCTCTCAAGCCCAAGACCTTCGAGAGCTCGCATTTCGGCTAGGCGATCCATTTCGGTAATTTCATTTTCGTTATCGGTCCATTGTTCATCGATTTCGCCAGCGTTGAAGATTTTCAATTGAAACTGAGCAAAGTTATCCGATACCGACCACTTAGTACTTTTTTCGCTGTTGAGGGGGGAGTGTGCGGCCAACAAACCAAGATGCTCTCCCGACATACGCTTTTGAATCGCGTCGCTAACCTTTTCAGAGATATTGTCGTCCGAAATTTCTTCATCGGGTCGTTCCTGTTGTAATGCCGTTTTGATCTCGGCAAAGGCTGAACAATGATCGCTGTCTTTGAGATCGGTGTTGATGCTGTATCCGGATGGTCGTGACGCTAGCCAACGGATAATTGCAAGATCTGAGGCTCGCAGCTCTACTTCTAACTGACTGTGGAACGGGCCGTCAGGCAGTTTGCGGTAGCTATCCTCCATTGCTAGGAACTGACGGGTCCAATCGGCATCATCAGAAATTTGGGTAAAGTCGCTAAGTTGCTTCTCTCTGGCGAAGCGCTGCCAATGCCCCGGCAGTCCGTTATAAGCTGTCCATAGGGTCAGCAGTCGATTAGGATTTCCATCCCATCCCTGATCCTTCGCGGTCTCTTTGAACTCGTTAAAGTTCCAAGGCTTTAAATGGAGGACGTCCCATATCTGTTGGTACAAGGGTGCCGTTGGGTGGGTGAACATTTCCCAGAGTTTCTGCTGCTCTGAGCCCATTACAATCAGCCGCGGGTGCCATCCTTCTGGCCGCGGTGCCGAAATATCCCCCAGCCGATCAATATGAGCCTGAAACACCGACTCAAGATACTTCGATCCATCATATCCAATGCGCTGAAATTCGTCGAGGACAAGGATGTGTCCGCTTTCCAAAATATATAGTGCCATCGCGGTAAAGTTAGTATGTGGATTATCGTGGGGGATATAACCGTCCAAGAGTGCTGGATCGGCACTATTGACCGCCATGAGCAGGGTTTCATGAAAACAATGAGTAAGATTGACGGGACGCTGCAGCGGACAGACAATGAGTCTTCGGCGATCTGCCCCATCTTGATGAATTTGCCTGTAATGATTGATCAGCGCTGTCTTTCCCACCTTACGCCGACCTCGGATCGCAAGGGTGGAGAATTTTTCTCCTGAATTTATAAACTGGTTGAGCTTTTCCAGCTCCCCCTGTCGCCCATAAAATCGCCAATCCCGTGCCATATCCTGAAACTTCTACCTTGGACCCGTCGCAACCAACACTTATCTAAGAGTTCGCATAAATTTTTCCGGGATTACATAGTATCCGGTATAAAAACCCCGTTTTTCGCCAAGATTGCAAAATCTTCTCTTGTGCGCGACTTGCAAAAATCTTTGCGTGAGCAGTTTTTTCTGTTTCGAGGCATTTCTTATAGTGACAAAGTGCTTGACTAGTGGTATGATCTGCTCATCTGGTGCCATTTACTGAAGCTTCTGGTGGTTCCTGTTTCATGCCACGGCCGGTTCTCGGTCTACTACTCCAACGGAACGGACGGGAGTTGTAGGTTCTCAATGTACCCTTCGATTTCTGCGGCGAAAACGCAAGGGTTATAATTGGCACGGATCATAACGTTACCCAAACAAGAACTGATACTCCGATTCCGAGTAGCTTTGTGTAATTCTGGGAACATCTGCGGAGAATAAAAGCGACGGTAACTTGCGGACGTACTACCACTAATTCCAGTTATGGAATTTCCTGATAGCATCGCTAAAATTAGGTTGGTCTCATGAGTGTGGTCAAAAGTTTGGATTTGAGAGATAAACTGGGGGTTTGGAAATCTAAGTATGAATTATTTCGCGATCGCGTAGAGAAGGAATTGTCATTCGTAAATTCTGGAGCTGCAAGTGTGGACGGTGGACTTTTGACTGATCACGGTGTTCGACACGTAGAAACGGTGATAACTCGTGCATCTCAGTTAACGAATGCGAAAAACTGCGATCTCACGGAGTACGAAGTTTTTCTCCTTCTTGCAGCAATCCATTTACACGATGTGGGGAACATACATGGTAGACAAGATCATCAATGCACACTCAAGGATGTTGGCAATTGGCTTGGTGCGACCGTAAGCAGTGATACGACTGTCCTACGTACGATCATGCTAATTGCGGCTGCCCATACATCAAGCGGCCATCAGGATAAGGATACCATAAGCAAACTTCTGCCAGAGACTCATATTTTGAATAAGAAAGTCCGACCTAAACTACTTGCCGCGATTTTGCGTTTTGCTGACGAGTTGTCCGACGAACGACAACGTGCTAGTCAATATTTACTTGAAACAGGGAAACTTCCCCCGACCGTCCAAATATACCATCACCTTTCATACGCGTTACACTCTGTTGTTATAGATCATGAGAGTAGAGAAGTTGAATTGCACTTTGAAATTCGAAAGGATTACGCGGTTCGTCAGTTTGAGAAATGCGGAGGTCAGACCTACTTACTTGACGAAATTTTGGAACGGTCAAAAAAAATACATTTGGAGCGCGTATACGCAATGTATTCCATTAGAGACGTGATACAATTTGACGCAATACGGGTTTTCATTGAGGTATTTGACGAAGGTCTGAATCCTATAGAACGAATTGGGTATAAACTTGCAGAGAGTGGTTATCCGTCCGAGCCCAGCGATGGAGTATATACTCTTGCGCCCGAACTGGCAAAATATCATGAATGGAAAGGGCAAAAAGTGACAGGTGCCGAGCTAGCCAGAAGAATTGAGGGACGCATGGAATGATATCAGAAAATGATAATCAGAAAAACCCTTTTGCAGTACAGACACCAGAGGGGTTGTCGGCAAAAAATGTGGTGTCTTTGTTTGTGGATGTGTTCGCAGATTTTGAGCTAGTGAAGAATCAAGGACATACATTTCTAAACGGTCCCCGCGGAAGCGGTAAAAGTATGATGTTTCGCTATCTAGAGCCTGACTGCCAACAATTGGCAACAGATAAGCCTTCGCAAGATTTACCATTTTTTGCTGTACATGTGCCAATAAAGAACACGCGTCTCAATCTCACAGAGATAGAAAAACTATGCACGAGTCACGCAGAGGCACTGATAGCCGAGCATTACATGGTTCTCGTCGTGCTTAGTAGGTGCATAAATTCACTGAAACGAACCGGAGTTCCAAATGAGGATCAAAGTGTGAAGGCGTTAAGAAAATTCTGTTGCGAGGAATTGCCTTCGATTTTTGCTGCAATTGGGAACAACTACCAATTTGAACCTATCCCCGAAAACACCAATGGAGAGCACTTGGTAGAATGGTTGGAAAGATTATTGGCTTTGATGTTGGAAAAACTTTCTACTTACCTCAAAAAAATTGCATTTCCAGGTGCTGATTTGACTTACAGTGGTCCGATTGGAAATTTCGTAGATTTATTGTGCCCATTTATTAATGAATTTCGGAAATTACCCTTTCTTCCCGATGGCCCAATCTATCTGCTTATCGACGATGCCGATAATCTAAGTGACACACAAACGAGAATCTTAAATGAATGGGTAGCCACAAGGTCCACCGAAGACGTATGCCTAAAAGTCTCAACACAGCTCCGTTACAAAACTTTTAGAACAATTACCGGAGGTGCAATCTCAACACCTCATGATTACGACGAAATTAATATTTCGAACGTTTATACATCCAATAGGTCAAGATATATGCAAAGAATGTGCTCAATTGTCAAAAAGCGTTTGTCATTGTACAATTTCAAATGTACTCCTGAAGAGTTTTTTCCCGTTCATCAAGTTCAGGAGAAGAAAATCGAGAGAATTAAAAGGGCTTATCTAGATAAGGGAGATGATGCTGCGAGAGGTGCCCGAGCCAGCGATGACTCGACTAGATACGCTCGGCCCGATTATATTAAGGAATTGAGCGACCGGCGAGGAGGCTTGCAACAATATTCTTATTCCGGTTTCAAGCAGCTTGTTCATATCTCTTCTGGCGTGATTCGGCATTTTTTGGATTCGGCGGCAGAAATGTATGCTGAGGAAAAAGTAAAGAATGGTAATGTGAAGAGAATTTCACCGGAAATCCAAAATCAGGTCATTCGAAATCACGCTGATCAGCTCTTTTTCCGAGAGTTTGATAAGATTCTGATGGATGAGGCACCATCACCAGATGAGCTTAAACCCTTCATCCGCATGCGGAAGTTGGTAGAAGCACTAGGCACTATTTTTTTTGAAGTTCTGAAGTCCGACGCTTCAGAGCGCAGGATATTCTCTATTGCTTTATCTGACAGCGATGACCAAGAAGTATTAGACGTATTGGACCTCGGAGTTCAATACGGGTATTTTCATAAATCTTCGATGGGCACAAAGAAGTTTGCTAGCCGTACGCCGCTATATATTTTGACGAGAAGGTTAGCACCGTTTTTCTCATTGGATCCAACAAGTTTTGCTGGGTACCAGTCCATTTCGACCTCTGATCTTCGCGAGGCAATGGAAAACCAGAAATCTTTCACTAGGAAATTTTCTCAGAAAAAAAAGTTAGGAAGCGAACTAAATGCTGATCAAGGTAAATTGCCGTTATGAATTCGGACACAGACAGACAACCTTTGAGTGAGATTGAATCTCGTCTGAAAGATTATATTGACGTATTTGTTTGCTGCTCAAGTTATGAAGATAGGTGCCTATCCATTCCTATGGAAATAAATCAAGGTTGGTTAAATCAGGCGATTATTTTCGAAAATTCCAAAATCTTGGCAGTTAAAGAAAATACTAATCGATTAGTGGAGCATTTTGGAACGTGTAGTAAGCAAGTTAGTGTGGATATTGGAAATCCCGTTACCTCCATTCGGGCAATGTATGACGTACTCGAAACAATCATAGGCACAAAAAGAAACGTTAGAGTTGTTGTAGACATAACAACTTTTACGCATGAGCAATTGCTGATTTTGTTGGGGCTTCTGCGAAATATGGGGTGCAATGGCGTTACGTGTTTGTATTCTGGCGCAGAGTCTTACATGAATGATGAAGATAATAAATGGTTGAGTAAGGGCATTGTAGAAATTCGATCTGTGATCGGCTTTTCTGGAGAGTTGAAGGTTCAATCCGGGATTAAATTGGTAATAATGATTGGTTTTGAGTCCGAGCGCGCTCAAAGATTAATTGAGGCATACGATCCTGACTTTTTGTCCATTGGAATTGGCAGAAGAAGCGACTCAATAGAGGATTGGCACCATTCCAGAAACAAGCGCTTTTTTGAGAAGTTGACTAACCAATATCCAAACGCTGAAACTTTCGAATTTTCTTGTAATGATCCTTTCTTCACCGCAAAAGCTGTTAAGAAGCAATGCGAGGATTTATCGCTATCTCCGGTGGTGGCGCCGATGAACACCAAAATTTCGACTGTTGGAGCGGCGTTGGCTGCATTTGAAGATTTTCGCATCCAACTGTGTTATGCTCAGGCAGCTCTGTACAATCAGTCTTCTTACTCAAGTCCAGGAAAGTATTTTCGAACATTCTCGCTGAATTTCTTGCAAGACTCGGGGTGATGTAATGTCGATGAAAAAGTATCATCGATATTCTTGCAGTTCTCAATTCTTGTATGCCCGCGCAATATCTGATCTAGTCTAGGTTTATCATGGATCCATGATAGGAATTGACCTGTTCGCTGGGGCCGGTGGGTTTAGCTTAGGAGCTGTCCGATCAGGTATCAAGGTTGTGGTCGCTATAGAAAGTGACCATAACGCGGTGACCACATATCGCACCAATCACCGTTCATGTTCAATAATCTCGACTGATATTCGAGACATATCAGATGATCAAATCCGTTCAATCCCAAAAGGAAATAGCTATAGTATAGTATTTGGCGGCCCGCCTTGTCAAGGATTCTCACACTCCAATTCGCGCACTCGCAATATACATAACCCTAAAAATTGGCTATTTCGAGAATTTGTACGCTTCGTACGTGTATGGGAGCCCGATTTTATTCTTCTTGAAAATGTTCGCGGAATTATTGATGCAGCTGAAGGTAAGTTTTTATCCGCAATCCTAACTCACTTTAGCAGCCTAAGATATCAGTTTAGCCACGGTGCATTAAATGCCAAGAACTACGGTGTACCACAGAATCGCTCCCGCTTTTTTCTTTTGGGTGCCAAGGACATTGATCCAATCTCACTGCCCAAAAAAAAACACGCTAAGCCTTTAACAGTTAGAGACGCAATTTCCGATCTGCCGGTGCTTGAGAATGGAGCGTCAATATCTTGGATGCCATATGGCAAAGACCAGACATCATCATATGCTAGCAGTTTACGGTTAGGAGCAGAACATTCTCCGAATCATCTTGTAACACGCAACGCCCAATATATTGTCGACCGGTATCAGCACGTTCCGCAAGGGGGTAACTGGCGAGACATTCCTCATCACCTAATGCAAAATTATAAGGATTTTACTCGTTGCCACACTGGAATATATTACCGCCTTCATCTTGATGAACCTTCGACGGTAATTGGCAATTACCGCAAAAACATGCTTATTCACCCTACGCAAAATCGTGGTTTATCGGTTCGGGAAGCCGCTCGTATTCAGTCGTTTCCAGACTCATATGAATTTTTTGGGTCAATTGGGTTTCAGCAGCAACAAGTGGGTAATGCGGTTCCTCCTCTTTTGGCCGAGACGGTCTTTTCCCATCTCCTATTACAGGTATACAAATAGCCCCCCCCCAATACCCTTAACTCAGTCAGGGCTAGATTTCAGGCCGTTCCGGCGGATTTTTCGGACGTTTCGGTTGGTTTTGCGGGTTTCCATTTGCCGACGGTTTTTTGTGAGACGCGATGATGGGCTCGGTTTGGGCGGGTCAAGCACAGGCAATCGGCAACCTTGGCGATGGCGTGATTAATCGCATCGGCACAGTTGGCATAAAAATGCAAGAGCAATCCTTCGAAGCCGTCGTGTGCGACCGTCAGTGCCGGCTTAGAGTTGGCCTGTAAGTGGTATTTGGCGTGGGGCACCACCGGGCCATTGACGGGGCCATTGACGTAGTCTTCGCAGTGGTTTGACCGGATGCGGGCTAGCGCCAATAGCGTTAAGCCGGCATAGATTTCCTGTTGCACGCCGCGGCGGCTGGTCGCATGGAAGTTTTCAATCGTGAGCGTTGGTTTAATTTGCAAAAACCCACAGCTCAAGCGGAATACACACCTAAAATCTTGCTTTTGCTTGTGACGACCATAGCGTAATTTCGATCTAAGCGGGAGTTGGGATAACGCTTCGATTCCCCACGTGGAACTTGTTGTCAACAATGTCGAAAACGGCGAGGATCCGAGGGTGGTACATTTTGTGTTGACGATCTGTTTGCAATAGATGACAAGAGCCATGGCGCCATAGGTTGGGATGGTCACCACATGATTCAGAAAGTTGCAGTACCAGTCGCGGCCATCATTATATTTCTAGTGTTTTGGGAATTCGTGGTTTGGGTCAATGATTGGCCAAACTACAAAATGGCTTCGCCAAGCGATCTCTGGCCCGCATTCTGGAAGTTTCGTGATTTGTTCCTCGTTATGGGCTGGGATACCCTTTGGCGAACTGTCGTCGGGCTTTGGCTAGCCGTGATTGTCGGTGTCGCAATCGGCATGGTGATGGGGCTTTCAAAAATAATGCGGGATGCTTTATATCCGCTGCTGGTCGGATTTAACGCAATTCCAAAAGCAACGGTCGTACCGATTGTCGCATTGATGTTCGTCGGTGCTCACGATTTCAATACCGTGTTGATCGCTTTCATGATTTCCTTTTTTCCAATTGCTGTTTCGGTATCAATTGGCTTGTCGACGCTCGAACCAGAATATCGCGACATATTGCGATCTTTAGGCGCTTCTAAGATGATGATTTTCTGGAAGATCGCATTACCAAAGACTTTACCGGAGTTCTTTGGCGCGATGAAGGTCTCAGTCACCCTCGCGTTCATCGGCACAAACCTTATGGAGATCGTATCGCCGCACGGCAAAGGCTTAGGAGCACTATTTGATAGTGGCAAGACGAATTCAGATTATCCCTTAATGTTCGCGGTTCTTATTGCGCTAGCGTTTCTCGGGATCGTGCTTTACTACGTCGTGGTGAGTCTTGAGAAGATCTTCGCTGGTTGGGCCGAACGCGAAGCGCATTGATTCTGCAACAAAACTAATTTCCCAGCAGAGCCAGACTTCTTGTTGTATGTGGCCGGGCTAAGCCTTTGTCTTAGAGAATAAAAGTCTTATCTGAAGTGCCGCAAATTCTCGCCTTACGGGCTGAAGAAATAGAAGTCGGCTTAAGGAAATAGGTCTGTGACAATACTTGCTGCGAAATCTCAGATTCAGCGAATCAAGCCCTACAAAGGCGGCGCATCGGTGATCGCTGGTCAATCTAATGCTCTGAAACTATCGGCAAACGAAAATCCCTTTGGGCCAAGTCCGAAGGCTATAGCGGCAATTGGTCTGGCAGCTACATCCACGAACCGCTATCCGTCTAGCGATCACGCTCGCCTCAGGGAACGTATCGGCGAATTTCACCATCTTGATCCAGAGCAAATCATCATTGGTGCCGGATCAGATGAAATCCTAACACTATTGGCGATGGCTTATGCTGGTCCTGGTGATGAAGTCGTCTATCCGCAGCATGGTTTCCTATTATATCCCAAAATTGCCCAAACAGTTGGGGCTCGCCCAATCGCCGCAAAGGAAAGCAATCGGTGTGTCGACATAAAGGAACTGCTGTCATCTGTAACGCCAAAGACAAAGATCGTCTATCTGGCTAATCCTGCCAATCCCACCGGAACAATGCTGACAAAAGACCAGATCAATCAACTTGCTAGCGAACTACCCAGTGATTGTGTACTTGTTTTGGACGGCGCCTACGTCGAATTTGTTGCAGGTTTCGACGGGAGCGCGGGCGTCGTCGACGCCTATCAGAACGTCGTGATGACCCGAACCTTTTCGAAGATATATGGGCTCGGCGGGTTGCGAGTCGGTTGGTGCTACGGTGCAGTTGAGGTGATCAGCGCCTTGAATCGCATTCGCGGTCCGTTCAACGTATCAAGTGTTGCGCTAGCGGCCGCCGAAGCGGCACTCAATGATCAAAATCATGCTGAAAAATGTCGATTGAATAATGAGCAGCAACGCGAACGGCTTTGCAATTCGATTAGGGAATTGGGAATAGAGTGTGACCGATCCTACGCCAATTTTGTTCTGGTGCGATTTGCAAGCGGGAATGACGCGAAGGCAGCATTCTTGTTCTTCCAGAAACACGGGATCATTGTACGACCCGTAACAGATTATGGCTTTCCCGAAGGGTTGCGAATTACCGTCGGTACGCCAGAAGATAACAAGAGAGTTCTCGAAACCTTGAAGCTATTCGTTGGCAAGATATGAGTATTGTGTATGATCGAGTGGCGTTGATCGGCCTCGGGCTTATTGCATCTTCAATGTATTGGGCGATCAAGAGGTGGGGTGTTGCCAACGAGGTTGTCGGGTTTGCTCAGACGGAAAACACGCGACAAGAGGCACGTGAAATCGGTTTGTGTGATCGCGTTTATGACTCGATCGCGAAGACTGTCGAAGGGGCTGACCTTGTAGTTTTGTGCACACCCGTCGGCGCGATGGAGGAAGTTGCCAGAGAAATTGCACCGGCCTTAAAGGCGGGTGCGACCGTGAGCGATGTGGGTTCGGTAAAGCGTCATGTTATCAATTGCGTATCTCCTCACATCCCCCCGAGTGTTCATTTTGTTCCAGCTCATCCGTTGGCAGGCACAGAGCAGTCGGGTCCACGATCGGGATTTGCCGAGTTATTCGAAGATCGGTGGTGTCTGTTAGTTCCATTAGAAGATACCGACGTCACAGCTCTAGAGAACGTAGAGCGTTTCTGGCAAGCGCTGGGGTCAAGAACCGCGATTCTTGACGCCGAGCATCACGATCTTGTTCTAGCAGTAACAAGCCATACTCCGCATTTAATCGCCTATACGATGGTAGGCGTTGCCGAGGATATGCGTCGTATCACCGACCGAGAAGTCATTGATTATTCGGCTGCGGGGTTTCGCGACTTTACCCGGATCGCCGCATCAGATCCAACAATGTGGCGCGATGTATTCTTGAACAACAAAGATGCAACCCTTGAAATCCTCGGACGATTTACTGAGGAACTGTTTGCTCTGCAGCGCGCTATTAGGACCGGCGACGGTGATTTTCTTTTTGACTATTTTTCGCGAACGCGAGAGATTCGACGAGGCATCATTGAAGCGCGACAAGATATAGATGCCGTCAACTTTGGCAGAAACACGGCCGCCAAGCTACCGCATGATGAATGATACTTGATCGGCAAAGTAGATCACGTTGCAATCCAGTGCTTGTAGAAGTTGATGCAACCCCGATTGCGCGTAATTTAGCTGTTTTGGTGACTCATCTGAGATTTACCGACTCTCGTTGCGGATATTCAAAAAACCGGCACGCTTGTTCGGGCAATCGCGCAGAATTCTCGAAAGCGCTGGTGGGTCCTAATGCGGTCCAGCGGAATTCGATATTTTCGCCGCCAATTGGGATGTTCGTCGACGGTTCCCGGAAGATTCTGGGCATCTTCTTGTAAGAGAATGTCGTCCAATTGTGCGCAGACGAAAGCGGCAGATGATCGCATCATCCGATGATGAATAGTGTCGCAGAATGCTTCCGCCGATTTCGTGTCTTTAATTTTCTTCACGACCTCTTCTCTTTTGGCACGAAGTTGCTTGGTTTGCGCCGCGGAAATTAAGCCAAGACGCTGTGACCAATCTAGATCTCGCCCCGTTTGAAATCCTCTGATCGTCGGTGTGTCGTGGGTAGAAAAACACGCGAGCACGTCTTTTTGGCGCAAACCCTCTTCAAGACTTTCCTCAAATTGCAACACCGAGTACCCATAGAATCCGTGATCGCGTAGTTGCGTGCGAAATCCCTTTGGGATGAGTCCAAGATCTTCGCCGATTACCACAGTACCACTGTTTTGGGCTTCGATTTTTGTAATCGCAAGCAGCGGTTCGAGTGGTTGCCGAACGTAAGCACCAGGGGCTCCATTGTCGGGCAACCAGAAACTCCGCATTAAGCCGAGAATATGATCAATTCTTAGCACCCCTGCGTACCGCATTGCCGCGGCTAAGATGCGGCGATAGGGCGCGTAATCTTGATTGCCGAGTTCGAGGGGGTCAAACGGGGCAAGATTCCAGTTCTGACCGGTGGGATTAAAGCGATCCGGCGGTGCTCCGATTGACACCCCACGAGCCAAACAATTATTCTTTGCTGCGGCTTCAGCACCTTTGCGGTCAGTGCCGACGGCAAGGTCAAGAAACAAACCAAGTGACATGCCAGCAGACTTGGCGGCACTCTGTGCGGCCGTCAGTTGACAATCGGCTACCCACTGCAGCCACATTAAATATTCGGCAATGGCTTCTGTCGATTGCGCGAATTGCGGGAGCGTCGTAGTCTTGGTAAACCTCGCCGCTTCGAGGCGGGAAAATTCACGCAAGATGGAACCGCACTTGTGCTTAAAAGACTTGAAGTCGGCCAAGATTCTAGCGTCTGTTTGCGCCTGGAACACATCATAAAGTTGGAACGCAATAGAATGAAAAGTGCATCGAACCTTATGGTAATCAATGAAACGATCCGCCTGCAGTTCTCGTATGCGGTCTTGATTCTTGGAAATTACTTCACGCATTTTCTGCGATGATTCGAGCCCTGGAATATGGTCAAGCGCGATGTGGTTGCAGTTGAGAAACGCCCGATGCGAGGGTGAATAAGGACTGAAATTTTGCGGAGACGATCCAATGGCGTGCAATGGATTCAAGCCAAGGAAGTCGCCACCCTCACCGCCAAGAATCGTCGTAAGTGCTCTAAGGTCGGCATAGTCACCAATTCCAAGATTTCGTTCAGATTGAACGCCATATAAAGCCAGATTGATTCCCCAGACGCGGTCTCGTTGCGAAATTTCCCTTACCGAGGGGGCCCGTTGCGGCGAGGCAATGACTCGCACGGTTTCGCCAACGCCGTTGCGCCGAAAATTGAGCAAATGAATACCAGTATCCAAGGCAGGAATATTTAGGTCATGGGCGGCCACATAGGTCGGCTGATCGCAGGCGACAACAACCTCTACGGGGAATTGCCGCTCGGTCCGCCGCGCTTTGATTTCAACGAGATGATCGCGAATTGCTCGTGCATTCGTCGAGTCTACGCCGAAGGCTGCGAGTAATGCGCGTAAAGTTTCAGGAGGGGCGGTGTGCAAACAGCCATACAAATCGCGAAAGCTAGGCAAAATGCCGTAGGCTTTGGCAAGTTGAACGAGCTCAGCGTCTGCACCCACTAGTTTTTGTCCAACTCTTTACTAACAAAGGCCGCGACTGACGCCGCCGCGAGAGTCGTAGAATCAGAGTGTAATTCCTTGTCAAGAATTGGTGCCGCCTTTGATGTGTCAATCTCGCGATTCCAGCACAAACCATCTTTGAGTTTCGGCAGCGCTAACTCATAATCTTGTTTGGAGCGATTAAAGGCAATCAAGATCGTCTCATCGCATTTGGGATCATCGCTCACTCGACAAACCGAGCGGATAATGAGGCAAAATACCGATAAGTTGGGGTCAGGCCAGTCTACCGCTTTGCCGGTAACATCGGTCCATTCAGCATCAAACAATCCGTCACACGGACGTGGTCTACCATGCAAAAAATGCCCTTGCCGCAGACTTGGGTGAGCTTGTCGAAATCTCGATAGTGACGCAACAAATTCTGCAAGCTCGGAGTCGGCTTCGTTCCAGTTGATCCAGGTCGTCGCATTATCTTGGCAATAGGCATTATTGTTTCCGCTTTGCGAATTGCCGAGTTCATCCCCCGCCAATAGCATCGGCGTTCCTTGCGATAAGAAAAGTGTCGCAAGCATATTTCGGATTCGGCGGTCTCGTGCTTTAACGATTTGAATTTGGTTGGTATCGCCGTCTACCCCAAAATTATCACTAAAGTTTGCTTTGTGACCGTCCTTGTTGTCCTCACCATTGGCTTCGTTGTGCGGAGCGGAATATCGCGTTGTATCAGCTAGGGTAAAACCATCGTGGGCAGCCAAAAAGTTGATCGAAGCGGTGCTGTGCCGACCCGCATGATCAAATCTGTCGGCGGAACCCAACAGCCCTGACGCTAAGTCTGCGGCACTGTGCTCATCCCCCCGCCAAAAACGACGAACAGAGTCGCGGTAGCGGTCATTCCATTCGTGAAATTCTGGTGGGAATTGTCCCACTCTGTATCCATCAATACCGATATCCCATGGTTCAGCAATCAGGCGCGTTTTGGCGAGAACCGGATCTTGTCTCAGAGCGTCTAGGAAGCCGCCCTGAGGGTCAAAGCCGTAATCCTCCCGCGCTAAAGTGGTCGCGAGGTCGAATCGAAAGCCGTCAATTCCCATTACCTCAACCCAATAACGTAGGCTGTCGAGTATCAAGCGGATGACAAACGGATGCGCAACATTCAAAGTATTTCCGCATCCGGTATCATTCACATAGTAGCGCTTCTGATCAGTCTGCAACCGATAATAAGCGGCGTTGTCGAGCCCACGAAAGGAAAGGGTTTGACCGCGATGGTCACCCTCCGCTGTATGATTGTATACGACATCAAGAATGACCTCGATATCGGCAGCGTGAAACTGTTCAACCATGCGGCGAAAGCCGTCCCGACCGTGCGTACCAAAATATCGGGGCTCGACCACAAAGAACCCGATGGAGTTGTAACCCCAGTAATTTTTCAAGCCACGTTCAAGCAGAAAGGCATCATCAATAAAGGCATGGACGGGCATCAGTTCGACAGCCTTTACGCCCAGTTTTGTCAAATGGTCCAACACCGGAGGGGCAGACAAACCTTCGTAAGTTCCTCGGACCTCGCTCGAAATTAACGGATGTTGCTTAGTAAAGCCCTTGACATGCAGTTCATAGATTAAATCCTTCGCATTCAAGCGGGACTTTGCTGCCCAGTCATCGCCAGCCATATCTCGCGAAGTGACGACAGATTTTGGTACATAAGGCGCACTATCTGATTCATCAAACGATAAATCGTGCTCCGCACTTTCGAGGCTATAGCCATAGGTTGACGGGTGAAGGGTCCAATTGCCAGAATATTCCCGCGCATAGGGATCACACAACAGTTTATGGGGATTAAACCGGTGACCTAATTGCGGTGCATAAGGACCGTGAACGCGATAGCCGTAAAGACTTCCAACCGAGAGTTCGGGGACGTATCCATGCCAAACGGATCCAGTCCGCTCGGGTAGCGTTAGACGGAGGTATTCTGACTGATCGCTCGCGGAAAAAAGACAAAGGTCAATTTGCTCGGCGTTATCCGAAAATACCGCAAAATTAACGCCGTCGCCATCGTGATGCGCACCGAGTTGATCACAGCGACCAGCAGTTATCGTTGATTTCTTCATTTCCATTCAGTCAAAATCGTCAACCGATTGCTCTTGAGGCGTCAGCATAGGCTTCAAACAGCAGTCGATTTGAGTTTCCAAGACACAAGGTCCGTATAGATATGATGATAGTCTGCCGCTGATTGATCCCAACCCACTGAATGCCGCATGGCGCGGCCGATCATTTTTGACCATAAAGATGGGTTTTGATACAGCTTACAGCAGCGGTTAATCGCGTGCTCAAAAGCCGCGCTGTCGCCGGCTGCAAACTGAATACCCGTCGCACAATCTGCCGTTAGGCTCGCGTGATTGGCGTCAATTATCGTGTCTGCAAGCCCTCCAGTGCGCGCAACAATCGGTATTGCGCCATAACGCAACCCATACAATTGCGTTAATCCACAAGGCTCGAAACGCGAGGGGATCAGGATCGCGTCACTAGCTCCGAGCAACATATGGGCCATTGTTTCATCAAACCCGATTACGACACGCATTTGATCACAGTACTCGGACGCTGCCACTTGTAGCTGTTGCTCCAACCACTGATCGCCCGACCCAAGCACGATTAAGTTCGCATTTGCTGCCATAAGACGGGGTATTGCCGTCAGCAATAAGTCAATTCCCTTTTGCTGGGTTAGGCGGCTAATCACACAAAAGAGCGGTCCAATACTCGAACGCAGTTGGAATCGCGTTTCGATGTCGAATTTGTTGTCACGCTTTCGCCGGTGGGAACGAACCGAGTAGGGACGACCGAGTGCAGCATCGGTCTCAGGATTCCATAGGTTCACATCAATCCCATTCAAAATACCAATCAGATCGTCGCGGCGGGCCCTTAACAAACCCTCTAATCCGAAGCCCATATCCGACGTTAAGATTTCATCGGCGTAGGTTGGGCTCACCGTGGTTATTTTTTGCGAGAAGGTAATCCCAGCTTTCAGACAGCTAATTTCTCCATAATACTCTAATCCATCGGGGGTATATAGACGCTTATCAAGCCGTAACTCTGAAAGATGGCTGCGATCCACAAGACCCTGATAGGCAATGTTATGTATGGTCATCACTACCGGCGGTGAGCGGTCTGGCCTTTGACTAAGATATGCTGGCAATAAACCCGTCTGCCAATCATGAACGTGCACAACCTCGGGTACCCAATCCCCAACCCCGCTTGAACAGATTTCGGCACCAGCAAAACTCAGCGCGGCAAATCGGCGATAATTGTCGGGCCAATCACGTCCCGCCGGCGTGAGGTAGAGACCTCCAGCGCGATCATAAAGGTGCGGAGCGACCAATAGGAGCAGATGCAGCCCGTCCGCTGTGACGGACTTAATCTCGGCCTGACCGCCAAAAAAATCCTCTAAGTGGGCGACACTCGTTGCGTTTGACGCAAGTTCGGATAGGGAAGGATAGGCGGGCAGTAAGATTCTGATCTCAGTCCCACAACCCTCTAGCGCTAGAGGAAGAGAGCCAATGACGTCCGCAAGTCCACCCGTCTTGACGAATGGCGCACACTCAGAGGCGACGAAAAGAACCCGCACTTTAGTCCTCTAGACGGTCAATCATCGGCTGCGTAATCAAACAGACTCCATTGGCGGTTCGTCGAAAGCGGCGTGCGTCGAGTTCGGGGTCTTGACCAACGATGAGACCGCGAGGAATGTTCACACCCCGATCAATAACGGTATTCGTCAAGTTCGCATTGCGGTTAATCTCGGCGTAAGGTAGCGCTACGACGCCATTGAGACTGGAAAAAGAATGCGTTTTGACGCCGGTGAATAACAGGCATTGCTGAAGACTAGAGCCGGAAATTATGCAGCCACCGGACACCATTGATGATACAGCCTGCCCGCGACGACCGTCTTCGTCATGGATAAATTTCGCCGGTGCCGTTAATTCCGAATACGTCCAGATTGGCCAGTCCTGATCGTAAAGATCAAGTTCCGGCTCGAAATCGGTCAAGTCGATATTCGCCTGCCAAAAGGCATCAACGGTACCGACATCACGCCAATATGCTTTTCTCTCTGCCGATGAACGGATGCAGGAACGTCGAAAGGAATGCGCCACCGCTTTTCCCTGTGCAACCACTTTCGGGACCACATCACCGCCAAAGTCATGCCCGTAACCTGGTTCTGAGTTTAACGTCGACAGCAAGTCTAACAGGTAGGCGGTAGAAAATACATAGATTCCCATACTCGCCATCGCAACATTCTGGCGATTTGGAAGCGACGGTGGGTCTTTTGGTTTTTCGACGAATTCAAGAATTCGGTCGTTGTCATCAATCCGCATGACCCCAAGTTCGGTCGCATCTTTGCGCGGCACTTCAATACAGCCAACGGTGATGTCCGCGCCACTATCGACGTGATGGGCGATCATCAGCGCATAGTCTTGTTTATATATGTGATCACCGGCGAGAATGATCATATATTTCGGCCCATATCCACGAATTATTGCAGCATTTTGCAGTACCGCATCCGCCGTCCCTTTGTACCATTTTTCTTCGTTCAACTGTTGCGACGCCGGTAGGATATCGAGAGACTCATTGCGCTCAGCGCGGAAAAAACTCCAGCCGCGCTGCAGGTGCCGAATCAAAGAATGGGATTTATATTGGGTCGCGACGGCAATACGCCGCATTCCGGAATTGACCGCATTGGACAATGGGAAGTCAATGATGCGGTTCTTACCAGCAAAGTACATAGCTGGCTTCGCACGCCGATCAGTCAATTCGAACAGACGGCTACCTCGACCGCCAGCGAGAACAAAGGCCATCGTTTGCTGTGCTAAACGGTGAGCATCACGATTCATTGATTGCTCTAGCCTCCTCAGCTAGCCTCGTTACCCTACGACTGTCTTTGTTCAAAGAATAGGGCAGATAACGGCGGCAAGGTTAACCGCAATGAGTATTCGAACTGTTTATGGCTCACCGGCTCACTGTCAACTCGTCCCGAATTCCCAAGATTGGCACCGCCATAGACGGCAGCATCGGTATTGAGTATCTCTGTCCATTCGCCAGATATCGGTACGCCAACCCGCCAATTTTCACGCGGCACTGGCGTAAAGTTACAAACCACAAGTACCGGTGAACTCCCATAATTTCCATATCGAATCCACGCCAAGATCGATTCGTCAGCCGCCTCGTTCTCGACCCAAAGAAAGCCCGTTGCGTCACTGTCTCGCTGGTGAAGGCTTGGCGTCGTGCGATAGAGGCGGTTGAGGTCCCGAACGAGCGTCTGTACCCCGCGATGCCGATTATCGTCAAGCAAATGCCAATCTAACGATAGTTCATGAACCCATTCTGAGATCTGAGCGAATTCGCATCCCATGAACAACAATTTCTTGCCGGGATGTCCCCACATGAAGCCATAATAGGCACGCAAATTAGCATATTTTTCCGCCGAATCACCGGGCATTTTGGTGATCATTGATCCCTTTCCATGGACAACTTCGTCATGGCTAATAGGGAGGATGAAATTCTCGGAAAAGGCGTAGTGTAGGCCAAAGGTCATCTGATTATAATGATAGGTTCGATGTACTGGATCTTTTTGAATAAAGGACAACGTGTCGTTCATCCAACCCATATTCCACTTATAGCCAAAACCAAGGCCGCCTTGGTCAACTCGGCCGGTAACCGACGGAAACGCCGTCGACTCCTCGGCGATCATCATCGTTCCCATTGTCTTGCCGTATGTCGCCGAGTTCAATTGCCCCAAAAACGATATCGCTTCTAAATTCTCGCGACCGCCATCTTTGTTTGGAATCCACTCCCCCGCCTTTCTCGAATAGTCACGGTAGAGCATTGAAGCAACCGCATCAACGCGAAGTCCGTCCACGTGATGTTCGGTCATCCAGTAGAGCGCGTTAGCAATTAGGAAGTTCAGCACTTCGCGGCGGCCGTAATTGTAAACAAGGGTATTCCAGTCGGGATGGAAACCTTCGCGACGATCTTGGTGTTCATACAACGCTGTGCCATCAAACTGACTCAGCCCGTGAGAGTCGGTCGGGAAGTGAGCGGGAACCCAATCAATAATCAGACCGATTTCAGCGGCATGGCATGCCGCTACCAATTGACGGAATTCGTCTAAAGTACCGAAGCGAACGGTTGGAGCATAGAGACCGACTGGCTGATAACCCCAGGAACCGTCGAAAGGAAATTCGGAAATTGGGAGAAGCTCTAGATGCGTGAAGCCCATGTCGACAATATAGTCAACGAGCTCTTGCGCGTGTTCCAAATAGGAGAGCGGTCGATTGTCTTGCTCAATCACTCGTCGCCACGATCCGAGGTGCACTTCGTAAATCGCGATCGGCTGATTGATATGTTGACGAGTTCCCCGTTCCGCGATCCAAGCCGCGTCACGCCAGACGAACTGATCTAAGCATCGTATGACCGATGCTGTTCGGGGCGGGTGTTCGGCGCCAAATCCAAACGGATCAGCCTTTTGGGGCAGCAAGTGCCCGTTACGATCCAACAATTCGAACTTATATACGGCTCCCTCGCCTAGGTCAGGAAGAAAAATCTCCCAAACCCCGGTATGTCCGCGCTTACGCATCACATGGCGGCGACCATCCCAACCATTAAAATCTCCAACGACCGAGACCCGCCTCGCATTCGGTGCCCAGACCGCAAAATGCGTCCCCGGATATCCTTGATGATCAAGCACATTTGCGCCCAAGGCGCGCCATAGATCACTATGGGATCCTTCGCTAATGAGGTATTCATCAAGTTCACCGAGAACGGGCTCAAAGTTGTACGGATCTTTGTCTACCCACGTGTTCTTCCCGTCACTCATGCGCAGGTCGTAACTCAAGTTGGATAGTGTTGACGGCGGTGTTCCAACAAACAAACCAGGGGCATTCGGTATTTTGCTCAAGGAGCAAATTTCGCTTCCATCTACTTTATCAACGGCGTGCACGGATGTCGCGTCCGGTCGAAATACGCGGATGACTTGTTTACCTTCTTCTTCATGAAGGCCAAGAACTGCGAACGGATCAGCATGCTGGCCCGAGATAAGTTGCTGGACCTCTTCTTCTGTCAACGTCATGTCACGCTTTCTGGTCAACCCCTGTTTGCGAGATTTTATGCAGTGACTTGACGCTCCAAATATCGTTTGCGTAGCCCTGAACCGTTCGATCAGACGAAAACCAGCCCATTCCGGCGGTATTCGATACTGCTATCTGCGCCCAGCGGCTGCGATCACGATACACCGCCTCCACCTGCTGAGATGTTTCATAATAACTCTCAAAGTCACAGGTTACCAAAAACGGATCATGCTCATATAGGGCATTGATCAGACCTTGATAACGCTCTGGATCATTAGGGCAAAATACTCCTTCAGCGATTTGAGCAAGAACACGGTGTAGTCTCGGGCTGGCCTGAATAGCCGAGCGGGCGTAATTGGGCTCTTGGCGTCGTTGCGCAACCTGCTTTGCCGTCAGGCCAAAGAGAAAGAAATTATCAATGCCCACACGATCACGAATTTCAACGTTGGCGCCGTCAAGAGTGCCAATCGTTAGTGCGCCATTGAGGGCAAATTTCATATTGCCAGTGCCTGACGCCTCCATTCCAGCGGTTGAGATTTGCTCCGATAGGTCGGCGGCGGGAATGAGAATTTCTGCCATTGAGACATTGTAGTTCCTTAGAAAGAGGATGCGTAGGATTTCGGCGGTCGAGGTGTCCGCGTTTATCGTTTTTGCAACATCATGAATCAGCCGAATGATGAGTTTAGCCATCATGTAACTGGGCGCCGCCTTGCCGGCAAAGATCTTAACTCGGGGGACCCAAAGACCAGACGGTTGCTCCTTAATTTCGTTCCAAAGCGCAATTGTTGCCAGAATATTGAGTAACTGACGTTTATACTCGTGGATGCGCTTGATTTGAACATCAAGGAACGCTGTTGGGTCAAGCTCAACGCCATGTTCACTGCGCAACCATTGTTGCAATTTTTGTTTGTTCAGTGCTTTAGCTGCTTGGAACTCGTCGCAAAAGCTGGGGTTATCCGCGTATGCGCGCAATTGTGCTAATTCTTCTAAATCATCAATCCAAGTCTCACCAATCGTGTCATTGAGCAGTGTTCTTAGCGGTGGGTTACACGAATAGAGCCACCGTCTAGGGGTAACCCCGTTGGTTTGATTGATAATTTTCGTCGGATAGGCATGGTGCAAATTTGCAAACACCGTCGCCTTTATGAGGTCGGTATGGAGTTTTGATACGCCGTTAACCTTGTGAGCCATGACGAAGGCGAGTTCACCCATGTGCACCGACCCGTTAGCAATGACCGTTAGCGGTCGATTGTGATTTTTCTTGCTGATAGTTTGAATTTGATTGATTATTTCATAGTGGCGCGGCAAGATTCGTGCAAACAGGTCGACTGGCCAACACTCAAGAGCTTCCGGCAGCAGAGTATGATTAGTGAAGCCAAGACACGCGCTGGTGATGTCGAGCGCGTGATCGATCTCGAATCCATGTGAGTCAACCAGCAATCTGGTTAATTCGGGTCCCGCAATCGCCGGGTGCGTGTCATTGAGTTGAATAGCGGCACAATCAGCAAGTTGCTCAAGTTGATGCCCTTCGATCAAACAGCGTCGCACGACATCCTGAATCGATGCAGCAGTAAAGAAGTACTCTTGTTTAAGCCGTAATTCTTTGCCGATTTCTGTGGAGTCTTCCGGGTATAATACGCGAGAGAGGGTTCGTGCCAAATTTTCCGCAGCACTTGCGGCGAAATAATCACCACGGTTAAAGCACGATAAATCGAGTGGTTTGGCGGGCTTTGCGGCCCACAGTCTTAGCGTGTTGGCCCACTTTGCTCGCCAGCCGATAATTGGCGTATCATAGGCCGTGGCATAAACGGTGTCTGCAGAATGCCATTGGACTCGACCGTCAATACTTGCGGTATAACCTCCGAAGTGAATGGGATATGAGATGTCGGGGCGGGCAAATTCCCAAGCGTAGCGTCTTTCCAACCAGGTCTCCGCCGACTCGATCTGCTGACCGTCATGGAAGTGCTGTTCAAACAAGCCGTGTTCATAGCGGATGCCATATCCAATGGCGGGAATCGCGAGCGATGCCAGACTATCCATGAGACAGGCTGCGAGGCGACCCAGTCCCCCGTTTCCCAACGCCGCGTCGGGTTCGTCAGTAATGAGATCCTCATACGCTTGTCCAAGTGATGTGAGTGCAAGCCGGGTAGGTTCCTCGATTCTGAGATTGGTAATGACATCCTTAATCAAGCGGCCAGTCAGGAACTCCATTGAAAGGTAATGAACCCGCTTCGCCTTTGCATTGCGGGTCTGCGCTGATGCAGCCAGCCACGTAGCAGTAATTCGGTCACGCAGTGCCAAAGACAATGCCATGCGCCAATCATAAATGGTCGCATTGATAGTATCGCTCCCAAACGACGTCGTCAGGTGACGACGGATGTCATCGGTGAGTTCTGAACTGTCTATCATGTTCGGTTCACCGGCTGACAGAGCCCCGCTTGTGTCAAGAGCCATTTGTATCCGGTCTTTGATCTCAACGAAGTACTGACTGTCCGGCGTAGCAGGCGCTTGCCCCCAACTGCTCCTCAATCCGGATCAGTTGGTTGTACTTTGCCGTCCGATCAGAACGGGCAAGTGAGCCAGTTTTGATTTGGCCGCAGTTTGCCGCCACGGCGAGATCGGCGATGGTTGTATCCTCGGTCTCTCCTGACCGGTGGCTCATAACAGCTGCATAGTTTGCACACTGCGCGATACGAACCGCCTCTAAAGTTTCCGAGAGCGTCCCAATTTGATTAACCTTAACAAGAATAGAGTTGGCACATTTTTTGGATATTCCGGTCCTTAGGCGCTCGGGGTTGGTTACAAACAAGTCGTCACCAACGAGTTGGACTTTATCGCCGATTGCTTGGGTGAGAGCCTGCCAGCCTTGCCAGTCATCCTCTGCCATGCCGTCTTCAATGGAAATAATCGGGTAATCATTCGCTAGGTCTTTAAGGAAGGTGACATTCTTGTCCGACGACAGCGTAAGTGATTCACCCATAAGGCGGTACTCACCATCCCTGAAATACTCGGTGGATGCACAATCAAGCGCCAAATAGATATCAGTGCCGGGTTTGAGCCCGACTGTGGCGATGGCACTTGTAATAAAGTCAAGCACCTCTCGCGTGGAACTCAGATTTGGCGCAAAGCCACCCTCATCACCAACGCCGGTGGCATGCCCCTTGGCCAAGAGTGCCGCCTTGAGGGCATGAAAAATCTCACTTCCCATGCGCACCGCTTCCCGAAAATTTGCGGCACTAACCGGCATAATCATGAATTCCTGAACATCGATCGGATTATCTGCGTGCTGTCCGCCATTCAGGATGTTCATCATTGGCACCGGCAAGATGTGCGCCGACACGCCGCCAACATAATGATAGAGCGGCAAGCCGGCCTGTTTGGCTGCGGCTTTGGCGGCAGCCAGTGAGACGCCGAGAATGGCATTGGCACCCAACTTTGCTTTATTTGGCGTGCCGTCAAGATCAATCATGGCCGCGTCGATTTCTCGTTGTCGCGTACACTCCATCCCAATCACGCACTGCGCAATTTGGTTTTCGACGGCCGCCACGGCATTTGCAACACCTTTGCCACCGAACCGCGCTTTGTCACCATCACGGATTTCGACTGCCTCATGCGCACCGGTTGAGGCACCAGACGGCACCGCTGCACGTCCGACGATGCCCGATTCCAATACGACATCGGTTTCAAGCGTCGGGTTGCCGCGACTATCCAATATTTCGCGCGCACGAATAGCTGAGATGCATGTCATCTTAGTTAGCCTTCTTGACGGTGATTATATGTTTGCGCAGCTTGAGTGGTAACACGCGAGACCCCCTTCATTTGTTATTAGACGATAAGTATTGCCCTAAAATCATTGACGTTTGTAAGCGTAGGGCCAGTGATGACTTGATCTCCCAGCGCCTCGAAAAATGTGTGAGCGTCATTATTCTTGAGGTATTCGGAAGCGGACAAGCCTAATTGATGCGCACGAGACAGCGTATCGGGCCCGCTGACGGCACCGGCGACTTCTTCAATGCCATCAATGCCATCCGTATCTGCGGCGAGCGCAAAAATATCGCTTGTACCATGCAATTCTTGGGTAAGGCTGAGGAGGAATTCGACATTTCGTCCCCCGCGCCCTTCACCCTGTATCGTGACTGTCGACTCGCCGCCTGAAATTAGTACGCAAGGGGCGGGCTCGGGGAGATTGTTTCGGCGCACTTGCTGCGCGATTCCAGCCATAACTTTACCCATTTCACGGGCTTCACCCTCAATCGCATCACCGAGGATCATGGGGGTAACGCCATTGTCGCTTGCGACATTGGCTGCGGCTTGCAAAGATTGTTGCGGAGCGGCGATCACATGCGTTTTGGCCGTTGCGAGTTTTGGATCATCGGGAGATGGGGTCTCGTTGCGATCCTCACGAAGGGCGCGGCGGATTGAGTCGGGGGGATTGATCTCGTAGCGTTCTAGAACCTCGCGAGCGTCCTGTAAGCTTGAGGGATCACCAACGGTTGGTCCCGAGGCAATCGTTGCCGGATCGTCACCAGGAACATCTGAAATCAACAAGCTGATAACCTTTGCTGGCGCGGCGGCCGCCGCTAGTCGACCGCCCTTAACACGCGATAGGTGTTTGCGGACACAATTGATCTCGTGGATCGCGGCACCACTCGCTAGGAGTTCATAGTTGATCTGTTGTTTTTCGGCGAACGTTATCTCGGGTACGGGTGCAGTCAAGAGCGCTGAGCCGCCGCCGGAGATCAAGACGAGACATTGATCGGCCTTTTGTAAATCCGAAACCAACTGCAAGATTCGTTCGGTCGCCCTTATTCCTGCTTGATCGGGGACGGGGTGGGCCGCTTCGAGAATTTCGATATGGTCGCAATCAACGGAATGACCATATCGCGTCACAACGATACCCGACAGCGGTCCTTGCCAGTGGGCTTCGACGGCTTGCGCCATGCGGGCCGACGCTTTACCGGCACCGACGACGACGAGCGGTCTGTCTTTGTTCGAGGGCAAGAACTCGGGAACTCGCGACATCGGGTCGGCTGCCGCTATTGCGGCAGAAAACATATTTCGCAGGAGCTCGATTGGTTCTGTTGGCTGCACCTGTCGTCCCTAGTCGCGTAGCGCGAGTCCGGCCTGATTGAAAAAGTGAGTTCGACTTTCGTCGAATTGCAATCCGACCCGTTGTCCGGCACGGACATCGGTATCGCCAACGTGACGCACCGTGAGGAGTCCGAGTTGATCACATTGCACAAACAGCATGACGTCGGCACCGAGATATTCTGACACTTCGACCTCACCGCTGCAGTGCCCCTGTCCATCAGCGACAACAGTAATGTGTTCTGGTCTTGTCCCTATGTGGGTTGCTGCGGTATTCGCTGCTGCCGGCGCTGGTCCACTGCGATGGCCCGGAAGTGTAAATTGATTGTTGCTTACTTGGCAGGGCACGACGTTCATTTTGGGGCTACCAATGAACTGCGCCACAAATAGATTTCCCGGTCGTTCGTAGAGTTCGCGTGGGCTGCCAACCTGTTCAATGACTCCACCTTGCAGAACAACAATTTTGTCAGCAAGAGTCATGGCTTCAACCTGATCATGGGTTACATAAATCATCGTTGAGGTGAGACTCTGATGGAGTTTTGCGATCTCAAGCCGCATTTCTACGCGTAAGGCCGCATCTAAATTAGAGAGCGGTTCGTCAAATAAAAAGGCGGTGGGTTCGCGCACAATTGAGCGTCCAATCGCCACGCGCTGTCGCTGACCACCCGACAAGTCTTTCGGTCTGCGTTCAAGCAGTGCTTCAAGCTTGAGTACTTTCGCTGCCGCGTCAACCTTTTGGGTAATTTCCGCCTTTGGTGCGCCGGCAGCTTTGAGGGAGAACCCCATATTATCGCGCACTGACATATGCGGGTAGAGCGCATAGCTTTGAAAGACCATTGCCAAGCCCCGTTTCGACGGTGGTTCGGCAGTTACATCCCGTCCGCCGATAATGATCTCGCCACGACTAGTGTCTTCTAGTCCAGCAATCATTCGTAGCAAGGTAGATTTTCCGCAGCCTGACGGACCGACGAAAATGATGAACTCACCTTCCTCAATCGATAAATCGACGCCCTTAATGACTTGGACGGCACCAAACCATTTTTCGACAGCTTTCAGTTCAATTGATGACATTGCTTGAGCTTCCCTCCCCTATGCGCAAGGGTTGCGCTAGTTCTACTATACTCTGATCTTGTTGAATTTTGTATCGCTTGCGAAATGACGAATTGCGCAACGTGCATCTCCCCCGAAAATAATCGTCCGCGAGGTGTTCTTGATAAGTTGGTAAATATGTCGGATTGGCGAGCAGCATGATTGACTATCCCTTCACTGAACCAGCTGTCAGGCCTTTCGTCATGAACCTCTCTAATCCCAGAAAGATTATCATGATTGGGACGGTCGCGATCACAGCGCCCGCCATCAGATGTTGTCGTGGTATCTCTGAGGAGTTCAAGCTTGCAATCCCGCGCGTCAGCGTGAATTTGGAAGGATCGTCGAGCAACATGAAGGCCAGTAAGAACTCGTTCCAGGCGATCATAAAGACGTACAGCGATACCGATGCGAGTGCTGGTAGGCTGAGCGGCAATGTGATTTTCCAGATTACGGACAATCGACCAAGCCCGTCCATTAATCCTGCTTCCTCAATCTCTGCCGGTAGACCACGAAAGTAGCCTTGTAACATGTAGAGCGCGACCGGGATCGTGGTGACGGGGTAGATGAGGACAATGCCAAGAATTGAGTTGCGTAGTCCCGTTACCGAGAAGGCGATATAGATAGGCAGCGCAAGCACAATCATCGGCACCATGTAGATTAACAAGATACCGCGAGAAAAAGCGGCTTGCCCTTGAAACCGCAAGCGAGCGACCGCATACGCCCCAGGAATGGAAAACGCGAGGGTAATAAAAACGGTTACGACCGAAATGAAGAATGAGACGAGCAGATATTGGTCGAAATTAAACTCACCGAAGAGCTCAAAATAGGATCGAAATAAATCAATGCCTTTGTCGAGATCCAAGGAAAAATCAAGCGGATTTTGGATGAGCTCTGACTGATTTTTGAAGCTCGTCATCACCATTACATAGAAGGGGATGAAGACAATCGCCGTGAAGAAGATATAACCAAAGCCAGTAAGGAAGCGTATAACCACGTCCTCCCATTCGTACTTCGTGAGAGTATGAACGCCACATGCCTCCAAGATTTTCTCCATCGACACGACGAAACTTGCGCTGAGTATAAGCGCACCGATTGCCGCCAAGAAGACGCCGGTCTCTTGTATGATGGGACCGACACCAAGGAGGGTGACCACCAACACAATTGCCATGATAGCCCAAGAGGCCAAGCGACCGCCTGGCCGTAAGACGAGGAGGATGGCCGCAATAGCTCCGATCAAAAAACTCAAGAGGAGTGACGGTCGAAACGGGTCACCGGTTGCAAAGGACATGGCAACGGCCACTGTCGTGGACAACACTAACATCCAGAGTGCGCCAACGAGCGCACTGGTTACGTACCACTGCCGTAAGACAGACATTTAGAGTCCCTCCTCCTGTGACATGAAGCGGAAGAAGAAGAAGCTGAAGGCCAGTAGGCAACAGAATATAACCACCGCCACTGCAGCACCCGCACCGATATTTGAGACGGCAAATGCCTGTTCATAGACATTCACTGTGAGTGTTCGAGTACCGGCGTTGCCTCCCGTGAGAAGAAAGATATCGTCAAACTTGTTGAAGGTCCAAATAAACCGCAACAGGAATAAGACTGACAAGATACCAAGTAGTTGCGGCACGGACAAATACCAGAATTTTTGGAATGGGGTTGCGCCATCCATGTCAGCGGCTTCGTACATATCCGTATCAATTGATTGCATGCGTGCGAGTATGAAGAGGAATGAGAGCGGGAAATATCGCCAAATTTCAAAAACTGTCACCATGATGAGTGCTTGTGGGCGCTCGCCAAAAAAATTGATCGAACTGTCAATGGCACCCATTTGTACAAGAAGGGCATTTGCACTGCCTGAGAACGGGTCGAACAGAATGAGCCAAGAAAAGGCGACAGCGATGACCGGTGCAACGTACGGGAACAAATATAGCCCCCTCAAAATACCTTGACCGCGAAACTCTTTATTGAGGAGTAGCGCCGCAAATAGTCCGACGACGAGGGCCCCGATTGTGCCAAATACGGTGTAAAACAGGGTTACGCCGAGAACGCCCCAGAATTCGTCGCCGTCAAAAATGCGCCTGAAATTTTCGAAGGTAAAGGTTGTATCCGTCAGGATGTTAGTGCTGGTACTAGAGACGATGGGGTCGGAATTCTCGATCGCCGCTTCGGCGGCTTCCTCGTCAGTGGTGATGATGGGAATGAGAAGCTGTTCGCGCTGACCGCCGGCAAGCTCTCCGAGATCACAGGTCAGCGTTCTGCCACTGACCGCGCAGTTGTCTGGGGGGGTATCTGATAGCGAAACACTTTCTGGCAGGGTGTCTTGGAAGGTCACATCGGAGATGATTTTGTCTTGTGTAGAGTTGCGTATTCGGTAGCGGATCGTGAGCTCATCCCCGCTGCCGCGCACGTCCTCTCGTACGATTGCTGAGGCGGGGCGAAGATCAGCGAGGCTGACCGGTTTCACGCTAATCCAGAATATTGCCAGCAAGGGTAAAACAACGACTAGCGAGACACTAATCATTGTTGGGGATAACAGTCCCCATGCTAGACGCGCTTCGCGTTTTGCGAGAGCGGTTGTTCCAATTGGTGGCGATGCTTGCATAATTAATCTCACTCTGATCAGAGCGGGCAGCCGCCCCAGAGATTGGGGCGGTGCTTTTGTTCGAGTCTACTGAACCGCAGCCAGTTCCTCATTCATTTTCTCGATTGCGGCGGCCGCATCAATTTGACCGTCAATATACTCGCGGACGACACGATTGACAACTTGGCTCCCGAGCATTTTCGATGCCAGTGCCAATTGACCCTCGGCGACCCCCCAGCGTTGAGCGACATCAAGTCCAGCAACGATCTCGGCGATCATTTCTGCTGGGTAAAGATCGGCTAGTGGGGCCTTGCGATCAACGCCAACTTCAAGTTTTGACCAAGCCTCTGAAAACATATCGGGATCTTCGGCGGTACCGTTGCGCACCGGAAACTTACCTTCAGGAGCGATCGCGAGGGTTTCAGTGTAGCCTTCGTTCATCGAAAACTTAACGAACTCGACGGCGGTATCGGTATCGGCATCGTTGGTAATGCCGAAGTAGCTAACCGAAGCCCAAGCGGCACCATCAGGATTAGACGGCCCGGCGAAGTTCGTCACAATGCCGGTTTTGCTCGCCAATTCACGCGAGGTCGGATCGTCATTAATGGTTGGCGGGGCGCTATCACGAAGTCCCGCGAGTTCATCAAGGATGAAGGGTGACCAGATGATCATAGCGGCGTTACCAGAGAAATAGAGCGATCGCGATTGATCCCAATAGAGTTCACCTGGAGGTGACGCTTGTGCAATCGCCTTATAGAAGTCTAGCACCTCAGTCGTTTTTTTGACGTCGAGTGGCTGTGCTCCATTAGGCCCTACGGGCGAAACGCCGTTTGCAAGAAACACATGCTCAAGAACCTGACTCATAAAGTTTTCATCGACTTTGGTGGCGGCGACAAAGCCGTATGTGTCGGGCGGGTTATGAAGTTTTTCGAGCGCGGCGAGGACATTTGCGTAGGTGCTGGGCGGCTCTAGACCGGCGGCGTCAAACAAGTCCTTTCGGTATACGACCATTTGGGTCCATCCGTCGACCGGCACTGACGCATAGCCATCGCCAAATGCGGCCATCCCTAACGCCCCCGGGGCGAAGGTATCGCCACCGAGTGCCTCAATGACATCGGTTGCGGCGTCGGGGTCAAGGATACCGGCCTCGACCCACGGCAGGGCGTAGGAGAGCGGATGGTAGATAACGTCGGGCAAGTCGCCAGCAGCGAACGCCGCCGTTGCGCGAGTTGCGAGATCAGATTCGGTAACGGGAATGACCTCAACATTATGGCCGGTGGCTGCGGTAAAATCCTCAGCCATCTGTTGTTGGCGTGCTAAGCGTTCAGGTTGTTCTTCGGTCGTCCAGAAACGAATATCTTCGGCTATAACGGTTGACGCCATTAAGGCGCCGACAGTAGCAAATGACAGTAATTTAGGTTTCATGGATACTCCTCCAAGTTTGATGCTATTTATAAAGGGGCCATTGTCAATGTTGCACCGGCGGTGCAGCGGATTGGCGTTCGACAAACTCTGCCGAGCGCATTCTTTGCAATATTTTTGGTGTTGTTCCTCCCATTGTGGCCAGAAAAATTTCGGCGACCCATCGACCAGCAAGTTCGGCATTTTGCGAGAAGGTGGTCAAGGGCGGTTCGGAAAAGGCAGAGAACGGATCGTTACCGTAACCGATGACGGAGATATCTTTACCCGGCGTCAGCCCAGTTTGGCGGATTGCGGCCATTGCGCCGATAGCTAAGGCATCGAGATCACACACGAGCGCGGTTGGCGGACAATCTTGCTTGAGGAGTTCTCGCGTCGCTTCGGCTGCGTCTGTGGCCGTAAGACCAGCTTGGATGATATGTTGTTGGTCAGGGGTGATTCCATGTTTTTTGAGGGCGGCGACGAATCTTTCTTGTCGCAGTCGGACGAAGTTGACTTCGGCCGGGGCTTGTAACATGCCGAGTTGGCGATGGCCGAGTTCGACCAGATGGGCGACAGATTGTTCTGCGGCCGCCGCCGCGTCAACGTCGTGCCAAGCGTAATCACCGCCGTCTTGTTCGCGACCGAAGCAAACGAACGGGACGTTGCGCTCGTTTAAGAGTGTTACTCGCGCATCTGTCGATCGCAGCCGTGTCAGGATGAAGCCGTCGACGCGTCCTTCGGCGATCAGATATTCGTAGACTTTCAAGGCTTCTCTCGCGCCGTCGGTGCTTGATACCAATAAGTCGTATCCCTCGCGTCGCAACGCGGCGGTCGAGCCACGCAGGAACTGTCCAAAGAACGGGCTAGAAATATCAAGCGACCACATTTCAACGACTAATCCGACGGCATTCGTTTTTGTATGTTTTTTCTTTCGTTCTGAGACCAACTGGTAGCCAGCTTCGTCAGCCGCTTCTTGCACCCGCAATCTGGTTTCTTCAGAAATATCATCATAGCCGTTGAGCGCACGACTGACCGTGCTGGCAGAAACACCAAGTTCTCGAGCGAGACTTTCAATGGTTGCTCTTCCACTTGATGTCATCTAGAAAAATCCCCCAACGTCCATTCCTGCCATACTATCGGAAATTTGTCAACGAAAAATTTCGCAAAATTTCGAAAAACCATTTATTTTTTCTTTTTCGACGATAAATCAATGATTATTGGGGCAAATTATGAAGGGGCGGGGACAGAAATGAACGCTGGTTTGGCTAAGGACGAGGCTGTCAGCCCGTTACGGCGGTTGTTGCGTGAAGCGTATGACGATGAGACTGTAGAAGCTCTGGTTCCCAGAATACTAGCGTTAGTTGAGTCGGCTCGCTCGGATTTTTCGGATCGCGAGGACGGGTGGATTGACGAGACTGACGTGTTTTTGATCACTTACGGTGACTCAATCACGGATGAGATGCGTCCGCCGCTTGGGGTTCTGAACGATTTCTTGAGCCAGCACTTGCTCGGACTTATTCGAAATGTGCATGTGTTACCGTGTTTTCCTTGGACGTCGGATGATGGTTTTTCGGTATTGGATTACCGGGAGATCAAGCCCGGTCTCGGAGATTGGTCGCATATACAGACCTTATCGCGATCGTTTGGGGTCATGTTAGACGCCGTAATTAACCATATTTCGAGTGAAAGTGTGTGGTTTAAGGGTTTTCGGAACGGCGACCCAAAATTCAGGGAATATTTCCACATCTGTGATCCGATGCTTGACTATAGCGGTGTCACTCGGCCGCGGGCGCTACCGTTATTGACGAGATTTGCGACGGAAAGTGGTCCTCAGTATGTTTGGACGACCTTTAGCGAAGATCAAGTAGATTTGAATTATGCCAATCCCGATGTCTTGGTTGAGATCCTTGATGTGCTGTTATTCTACGCACGACGCGGTGCTCGTTTTATCCGTCTAGATGCCGTTGGGTTTCTTTGGAAGAAACTCGGCACCACCTGCATGCATTTGCCTGAAACGCATGCCATCATTCAAGTTATGCGGTGGGTTTTGGATGCGGCAGTTCCGGGGGTTTTATTGATTACCGAAACGAACGTCCCGCACGCTGACAATATTAGTTATTTCGGTGATGGCGACAATGAATCGCATATGGTCTATCAATTTCCGTTACCGCCACTGACGCTCCAAGCCTTTCAAACCGGTGACGCCCGGCTACTATCGCAGTGGGCTGCAACTTTGGCACCGCCGTCGCCGCAGACGACATACTTTAACTTCTTGGCTTCCCACGATGGTATCGGCGTTCGACCCGCTGAGGGAATTTTGACGCGTGATCAGGTTGAGGAGATGGCGACGCGGGTGGAGACGAATGGTGGGCGCGTATCAATGCGTGGTTTGCCAGACGGTAGTACGGCGCCTTACGAACTCAATATTAGTTTCCTTGATGCGATTTCGCTTCCTGACGATGATGATGAATTGCGTGCTAAGAAGTTTCTTGCGGCGCAAGCGGTATTGTTATCATTGGTCGGTGTCCCGGCCATATATATTCACAGTCTATTGGGCATTCGGAATGATTATCAGGGACTTGCAGAAACTGGCCGCAACCGATCAATCAATCGTAAGAAATTAAAGCTGAATGATTTGTTAGCCGAGTTGCGGCGAGATGAATCCCTCTCCGCGTTAGTATTTGCGGGGCATTGTCAGTTGTTGAGCGTACGAAGGACCCGCCCCGCCTTTCATCCCGATTCAGCGCAACGAGTTTTATTCTTAGATGACCGTGTGTTCAGCCTGGTTCGCGACGGTAAGGATGATTGGATATGGGCGACGATTAATGTATCTGAAAAGCCGGTATCAATGCGCGTATTGTGCGCGGAGTTGGGCCGCACGGACACTGTTTTGCTGCGAGATATAATTTCGGGGCAAGAAGTTCGGTCAACAAGGGGAGTCATTGAGTTTGAACTAAAGCCGTACTCGGCGGTTTGGTTTGCGGAACTCGAAGCGAACTGAGAATCAGAAGGCGGCAAGCCTATTGGTTGCTTTCGGTGCGGCTTTTTGGCGTCATTGCGCGGTAGGACAGTCGCATGCTATCGCGTTTTCGATAAATGCCGATATCTTTTATGTCTTGGCGCCAAACTGATCCATTGCCTTTTGGAATAGTTGATTATCGATGTTGCCGCCGGTAACGACACAAATTACATCATCTGAATGAATTTGATCGCGACGAAAGAGTGCTGCGGCAAGAGAAACTGCTCCGCCGGGTTCAGCAATAAACCGAAAATACTCGTTGCCAAGAACAATAGCTTGCAGGGCCTCGCGATCGGAAACCACTAATCCTGAACCGCACAATCTCTGAATGATTGGCCAAGTCAGTTGGCCAGGGCAAGGCGTTAGTATAGCGTCACAAATCGACCCCGATTTCTGCGTGTTGCTCTCAATTTTTCTCGATAGGAGAGATCTTTGGACGTCATTGAAGTCATGCGGTTCGACGGGCCGGGTTCTTAGAGTCGGCGCATGGGCCTCGAAGGCGAGTGCCAATCCCGCCAAGAGGCCACCGCCGCCGCAACAAACGAGAACATCTGCGTCGGTGATACCGTGTTCAGCAGCCTGTTCTGCGATCTCCAAGCCAGTTGTTCCCTGACCAGCGATAACGTGGTTATCGTCGAAAGGTTTGATGAGCGTCATGCCACGTTCTTGCGCAATTTTACTTCCTAGTTCCTCTCGGTCATCAAGGTCGCGATCATAAAGAATGACTTCCGCGCCGAACTCACGAGTCTTATCTATTTTTAGGGTAGGGGCATCTGATGGCATAATGACGAGGGCGGGAATGTCAAAAGCACGCGCTGTGAACGAAAGTGCTTGACCGTGGTTACCGCTAGAATGTCCGATAACGCCGCTTTTGCGTCTGTTAGGGGCAAGAGCTGAGACTGCCGACCACGCACCGCGAATTTTGAAACTGTTTGTATATTGCAGACACTCAGCTTTAACCCAGACTCTTCGGCTGGCGAGTTTATCAAATGCCGGAGAATTGAGGAAAGGCGTGCATCGAACGTTATTGCCGATCCGCTCCCGGGCGGCCTCAATCATGTCGATATTCAAAACGAACTCCGTAAATGTTTAGGTCGCCGTTGCCTATAGAGGAGGCGAATTAACTAGCCTTGCTGCAATCGTGCCATCCACTAGCGGGAGTGAATTCAATGCAATCTGCGGCCAAGCGTACACTCAAGATTGCACAGGCTCGGATTATGAGATCAAAATGAGACCAATAGCCGAAGTTGGATCAAGCGAAGGTATCTTGCGGTGATTGAGCGGTTACGGCGCCCGTGAACGCGTAAACAGAGCGAATAATTTTACAGTTTTTGCGGAGGTTCTCCCGCTCATGGACCATCCTCGCCTTGGGCGACTGGCTGAGAAAAAATCTTATTGGGGTTGAATATTTGTTTTGGATCCAAGGCTGTCTTGATTGATCTCATTAAGTCGGTGGCTGGCCCGAGTTCCTTTTCCAAATAAGCGATTTTTCCTTGCCCAATTCCGTGCTCGCCCGTGCAGGTCCCGTCCATCGAAATCGCGAGTTCATTCAACCAGCCGACAAATTCTTCGGCACGACTTTGCTCATCCGAATCCTCAGGGTCAAAAAGTAATGCGCAATGAAAATTACCGTCGCCAACATGTCCCGCTATTGGACCGATTAAATTCATATCATTCAGCCGGCGGTGCGCAGCTTTGACGCATTCGGCCAAACGAGAAATTGGTACACAGACATCGGTCACGAAGGCTTGCGTACCGGGTTGGAGAGCGCGAATAGCCCAATAGGCATTGTGTCGTGCTTTCCACAACTTATTGCGCTCCTCAGCACCAACCGTTGAGGAGTCTTTTTCTCCGAGGAAGGCCTCAGTGATTTCACGAAAACTCGTCTGCTGCTCTTCAACAGCGGCCTCGGTGCCGTGAAACTCCAACAAAAGAGAAGTCATTTCAGGTAGAGCCAGTTTCGAATAGGCATTGATTGCTGACACCGTGAGTTGATCGACCAATTCGATTCGCGCAATTCGGAGCCCGCTCTGAATGGCTTGTATTGTGACCTCACAGGCAGCCGATACTGACGGAAACATCCAAACAGCAGACGCAACGGCTTCTGGAATGCCGCGCAAGCGCAGAGTGATCTCGGTAATGACTCCCAGAGTGCCTTCAGAGCCGACGATCAGTTGCGTGAGGTCATATCCGGCGGCCGATTTTTTAGCACGGTTCGCTGTTCGAATAATGGCGCCACCGGCTGTTACAAGTTCAAGCCCGATGACATTGTCTTTCATGGTACCATAAAGGACTGCATTTGTACCTGACGCCCGCGTAGCCGTCATGCCGCCGAGCGATGCATCTGCGCCGGGATCAACGGGAAAAAATAATCCTTGCTCGCGCAGATAGACGTTCAACTGTTCACGGGTTACCCCTGGCTGCACAACAACTTGCAGATCTTCGGGATAAACCGAAAGAATCTGATTCATGTGGGTGAGATCAATCGTAATGCCGCCGACGGGGGCATTAACTTGGCCCTCAAGAGAGGTGCCGGTGCCGTAAGGGATAATGGGCACAGAGTGATGTTCACATAAGGTGACGATCTTGGCGACTTCATCTGTGCTGTGCGGATAGATTACCCCATCCGGAGGTTGATTGCAAAGCCAAGTCGTCGTGTGCCCATGCTGTTCACACGAAGATGGGTTGGTTTGCAATCGCTTGCCAAACTCTTGTTGTAACATTCGAAGGACGTGTGCGATCCCAGCTTCGTTTCGAGAGGTGATCATTGCTTATCTCGAGAAGAATTTAGGATGTTACTTGTCGACGCAACTATGCGAGCGAGGCGCGTCATGGAATGACCTCCAGAGGTTTGCTTGGTCAGAATATCAATCATCAATTGCTTGTTGTGGATCAACAAATTATGCGGCATGACAAAACGCGTTGCGCGTAGTGTGAGAAGATACCGCCAAATCTTTTTTCAGAACATTTTTGCGTCGTTGGCGGGGACCCGAGTTTAGTCTAAATCTGTGACTTTCGCGTTCAGCCTTGAGTTCGCCTCATTGCCCTATTCTACCGAGAAGCGGCGCGGACGCTTTTCAGCGTTAATTTCTTTGAACCCAATGTCAAAGCATTGAGGGTACAACTTGGTCAGGTGGTCGATGACCGTCCTCGAAAGTCTTGATATTGAGTATAACTTTCTCTCCCATTTCGATACGACCTTCAACCGTCGCCGATCCCATATGGGGAAGTAAGACAACGTTTGGTAATGCCCGCAATCTCGGATTAATTTTGATGCCATGTTCATAGACATCAAGCCCCGCCCCAGCGATAGCGTTGGTTCGGAGCATTCGCGTCAATGCATTCTCATCAATGACTTCACCGCGTGATGTATTAACGATCACGGCATCTGACTTGAGAAGCTTTAGCCGTCGCGCATTCATCAGATGAAAGGTAGAAGGTGTCGAGGGGCAATTAATACTGATGACGTCCATACGAGCAATCATTTGGTCAAGACTGTCCCAGTATGTTGCTGCGAGGGCCTGTTCAATTTCGGGACGTAATTTCCGCCGATTGTGGTAGTGCACCTGCATACCAAATGCCACCGCCCGGCGTGCCACCGCTTGCCCAATTCGTCCCATGCCGAGGATGCCGAGGCGACGACCGGCGATCCGCCCCCCGAGAAAAGCAGTTGGCGCCCAACCATCCCACTCGCCCTGCTGCATTATTGCCATTCCCTCGGGCATTCGTCGGGTCACCGCGAGAATCAAACCCATTGTCATATCGGCCGTATCGTCGGTCAATACCCCTGGGGTGTTTGACACCAACACTCCTCTTTGTCGCGCAGTTGATACATCAATGTGGTCAACACCGGCACCGTAATTCGCAATCAATTTGAGCTTTTCGCTCGCCTGACCGATCAACGCCGCGTCAACCTGATCGGTTACGGTCGGAACGAGCACATCACAATTTCGGGCCGCTTCGACTAATTCGGCCCGCGACATGGGTATATCGTTTTCTCGCAAACGAACTTCGAACAACTCTTTGAGGCGGGTTTCGACGACGACGGGCAGTCGCCGAGTTACAACAACACTCAATCGATTCTTAACCACGTGATCCTCCTCTTTGCGTTCTTGCCGAATTTGTTGTTATCATGTTTTACCTGCTAGGTCTTGGGCAAGAAGAATTCTCAACAAAAGTATTAAGTCCGGGATCGTAATGACCCAAAAGCCAGGAAGTAATAATGATTTTGCGACCCTTTAATCTGTTAATCGCTGTTGCAATCGTATGGTTGCCAACGGAGTTCGTTTATAGCGGCGAGCCAGTAAAGGGCACGGTGACGAATCTTCCGATCCCGCGCTATGTCTCAATGAAAGCCGTACGCGGGAACGCGCGTCGTGGCCCGTCGCTGAGTCATCGTATTGACTGGGTTTATAAACACCAAAATCTCCCCTTGAAAATCACTGCTGAGCATGGTCATTGGCGGCAGGTACAAGACCGTGACGGGCAAGGCGGCTGGATACATTATGCCTTATTGTCGGGTGTTCGTACAGTTATTGTAGAGAGTGAGAGGCTGCAAGCCTATACCCGGCCTGACCCGACCACAGCGATTGTTGCAATATTCGAACAAGGTGTCATTGCCGAGTTGTACGAATGCAGTTTGGATTGGTGTAGTATTTCGGCAGAGGGTTACCGAGGTTGGGCGCTGAAGACTGACCTGTGGGGTGTCAACGCCGATGAGATCAGAGAATGAGTAGGCGTTCCTTATTGATCTTTTCAGCGTAATAACTGGCGACTGACTTGAGCAATGGTACCGATGGTTTGAGCAAGACCTTGCGACTGCCGATCGTATTTATTCTGATTACCGTCATCCTCGACGCAATGGGAATTGGCCTCATCGTACCGGTGATGCCAGACCTCATCTTGGAGCTGCAGGGTGGTACACTCGCAAATGCAGCGCTTTGGGGTGGGGTTTTATCGACGTCATTTGCCGTGATGCAGTTTTTGTTTGGCCCGATGTTGGGTGCCTTATCGGATCGCTTCGGGCGCAAGCCAGTATTGATTGTTTCTCTATTGGTGATGAGTCTTGACTATCTTGTAATGGCGGTTGCAACTTCCATTTGGCTTTTGCTACTCATGCGTATCGTCGGCGGTGTTACGGCCGCTTCTGCGGCTACCGCAAATGCTTATATTGCCGACATTTCAAAACCTGAGGACCGAGCCGCAAATTTTGGACTCATTGGTGCGGGCTTTGGAATCGGTTTTGTTCTCGGTCCATTGCTCGGGGGTCTGCTTGGGGAGTATGGAACTCGAGCCCCCTTTCTCGCGGCGGCAGCTCTATCGGCCATCAACGCGCTCTTTGGATTTCTTGTTATCAAGGAGACCGTTCGCGGGCGTTTGATTCGGCAGTTTTCGTGGGGGCGAGCCAATCCATTTGGGTCACTTCGGCATCTCGTAAGGTTGCCCGGGATCGGATGGTTGTTGGCGGTATTCTTCATTTATTCGGTTGCGTTCTTTGTTTATCCTGCAGTGTGGGCCTATTTTACGCAAGAACGCTTTGGTTGGACACCGAAGACCATCGGTCTGTCGTTGGCCTTGTTTGGTATTACGATGGCGGCGGTTCAGGGAGGCTTAATTCGGCTGATCTTGCGATGGACGAGCGAGCGCATGACCGTCATCTATGGACATGTTTTTGATATTGTTGCGTTCTTGCTGATTGCTATCGTGACAAACAGCACCTTTGCTATTTTATTGACTCCATTTGCGGCTCTCGGTGCAGTCATTACGCCGGCGCTTCAGGGTATTATGTCGAAGGCTGTTGACGATGATTCGCAAGGTGAATTGCAGGGCGTCTTGATTAGCCTTTATGCACTTGCAACCATCGCGGCACCGTTGGTGATGACTTGGGTCTTTGCAACTTTCTCTGACCCCGACGCTTCAGTTTATCTACCGGGTGCACCGTTCTTGCTTTCTTTGGTATTGATGGCACTTAGCTTGATCATTTTTGTTCGATGGCGTGATGATGCCAAAGAACATTAGCCGATCGCAGCGTTTTGCATGTCTACTCTTGTTCGAGATGTTTAAGTCCGCATTGAGATGTTGAGTCGAGTGCTTGTTTTGGCGTTTGATTGATCAGGTGCTACTTTGGCGAGCAGGTTCCTCGGGAGATTTCGCCGATCTTTCGATAAACTATTTCTTGCAAGCATTTAGTGGCCCAAAAGCAGCATTCTTGAAGGGAAAATTTGTGCCACGCTCAAATGTGAATTTTCCTGAATATATCGGCGCTAGTTTGTTTTTACCGACCTCAGCAGCGACTGCGTTTGATGATTTCACGCGAAGAATTCTGGTAGCGTTAGGATTCAAAATTTCGAAGCATTGGAGGCCGTTTTGGTTTCGGCGCAACCCACCTTAAATTGCCGATATTTTGCTTAATGCCAACGGCTCTACGCTCCATTTTGGTGATAAAATTGGGGTCGATTCGAAGTGCTCCTAAAGCTTAGTAATGGATCTCATGATAGGATGAAGCAAAAGTCATGCTCTTCAATAGGTGATGCTTTAGAGCCGCGAAAGGAATTGGCCTGTGAGCGCTCTATTGGTGACGTGAATCCACCATCAAAGAGTTGAACGAGCATCCCTGTCCCCTCAGATAAGGTTTCAATAAGGCGCTTAGATAACTCCTCTTTCTTCAACTTTCTACTTCCGATCCTGACAACCATGCGCACCTCACTGGCAAGAAGCGGTCGTAATCCATTCCATGCTTCTTGAAGAAATGTCCAATAGCAGTCGACATTGCAGTGTCGTCCATCATCAGGCTGCTGTTTCGACGAGGCGGTCTCACCGAGAAACCAGAGTCGAAGCCACTGATCTTCTCGATAATTTGTGGTATCAAGATAGGGTGGCGAAGTGATGACGTCCGTTACCTGGCCCTTGAGTTCAGGAAATCGCTTACTTGCCTGACGGGCATCTGACAACGCAACCCTTCCTACTCGCTCGGGCGGAGGGGTTCGAAATCGATAAGCGGTTGCGTAACGCAGAATGGCAAAAACATTGCGCGGCGGTGGAAAGTATCCATTTTTCGCCCACCACCGGACTGAGTAAGCTGGCTTAGTACTGATCGTTCGTGGCATTCTATTGCTAAAATAGTTAGGGCTGCGATGCGATTCTCCATGCAATGCTCCGAGGCACAGTGCCGCTATGAAGCGATCCGTTCGGTTCACCTGCCATGCAAGCTGCGCACGCAAATGAAGCACTTGTTTATAGGTATGCTGTTCAAAGCAAGCAGAAAAGAAGGCTTCTAAATCAACTGGATATTGCAACCCGACAGAGGCATCGAAACTCTCTTCCAGAGCGTCCAGCCGTGCCAAGATATCATACATTTTGGGCGGATTGCTCTTTGCACCCGAAATACAAGCCGCTACCGGATGAATATCACACCCAGCAGCAGAGCGACCAAGAAGCAAACTCTCAAAAATGGTTGTTCCCCGACCGCAGAACGGATCAAATACCACTCCATCATGATGTGTTTCGGCAAGTTGCTTCTTAACGAATGTCTCTGGGAACATTGCGAAATATGGGCAGATCGAATGGAAACGGTGTCTCATTAGACCCCTACACGATGCTTGTAGTCCTGAAGCCATGTGACAACTTGAGCTAGTTTTTCATAGGTCTCAATCACAACTCCCCTCTGCACCAAGTATTCGGCCTCCATGACTCGGTACGGAAGTCGTAATCGATGCAGGATGTTTCCGAGGACAAGCACGTCGTCGCGAAATTTATTGTCAGGTCGCGTGAAGGGAATAATGTGGTAGGCGACCATTGTCGTGACCGGTTGAGGATTGAACCATCGCGATGCAAAAACCCCTGACACTTGGCACCTAATCGACTTATCTTTCCAGTTTTTTCCTGTGGCTACCTGTGCCGCAGCAAGTAAGAATCCCGGTAAGCCGTCCCTTTGCTGGCGCCAAGCGAAAACATCGACTTGATCATCCTTCGGAAGTCTGGGCGCAGAAGGGTTGGGACTGACGCGACCATCTTGCAATTTCCGCCAAATCTCGGAGAGCTTATCAATGAAATTTGCTCCGTCGGGGCGGGGGAAACCAAACGACCACGCTGGCCCTCCAATTTCTGCAGCCAACCCTGCTGTTGCAAAGTACTGAAAATATTTTCGTAGTGCCTTGATTTCTTCCTTTGTTGGATAAACTGAAGTTTCACTCAAGACAGGAGATACCGACCGGAGATGCGATAGTACGAGAGAAACCAAATAGGCAGCTTGGCTAAAAGAGAGTGAATTGCTTCCCAAGAACGAGACCACATCACCAGTCTTATCGAGTTTGAACGGATACGCCTCGCCCAAAATTACGATCCGTTTGCTGATTCGAGCAATAGCACCGGCAACCGTCTCCTCACGTTCATTTAGCTCTTTTTCGACAGAGCGATAGTCCTCTTCGGCTGCTTCCTCAATTGCCTCTGTAACAGATTGGCTGAGAGCCATGTTTTCTGGAGAGAAGAAGGCTGTTAACTCAAGATAATCGGCCGCCAAATCAAGGTCGCCGCGGCCATCAGAAAAAGAGTCGGTTGGAAGGTATAGAACATCGACCATTATTCTTCGCGTTCTTCGAAGGAACGTACTTTCTTGCGCATTCTAGCAACAATGGTCTGAATAGTTTCCTCAATGTCCTCTGCGATTTCGACAAGAGACGCGTCCCTACCGTCGAAGCCGCGGAGGCTATTGGCGACATTTCGGATTTCTCCACGGGCCTTCAAAAGTCCTTCGACAAACCTCTCCTCGGCCGGTCGAACGCTTGCATACGCTTCCGTCAAGTTTCGGTTGGCGCGAAGGACGTTCAAGCCTTCCGCGTTTAGCAGGATCTCACCGAGATGCTTGATGTCGGGGTTCTGTGAAGTGACAACAGGCTGAAGGTCATCTTCTTTGGAACCGTATAGCCACATGAGTACGTCACGCAGGTTATCCTCCTTTTCCGATGGGATTGGATTTGGCTTCAGTTCGAAATTCGACCAAGCGTCTCCAAGACCCAAAAATTCAATGTAGGGAGCCCTCGACAGAGCCGTGTAGAGATGCGAGAAATTGAACTTCGGATTTACGCGGTTATCAATGCTAAAGATGGATGAATTTTCGGCCTGCTCCAATACATAAATCGCGTGTACCATACGCTTAACGGTTGCATGCTGATCCCCAATCCGTTCCGCAATCTGTTCGAGGGGTACTTGGCCGTTACGATACCAATCGGCGGCGAATTTTCCTTTCGCGTGCGAGTCCCACTTTGCGGCACCATTAATGTGTTTAAAACCAATGAAGGATCGAGCGTCATCACGCTGCGCCACTCGATAGACAGAGACTGCTTGAAGAGTTTCTATCTTGCTGGTTTCAATAGGCGGTAGGTTAATACGCAGCTTCTCTTGATCAAAAATCCGCTCAATCAGTTCTGGCTCGCGAAACAGACGAATGGCTGCCAACCGACGGTTACCTTCAAGGACGGTGAATGACTCCTCATGGGCCAGAACGATGAGAGGTTCAATATTGAGATAGCCATTCGCGGCTATGGACTGCAAAATTTCCCGCAATTCTTCCTTCTTGTAGAACTGCGAGATTATCTCCTCATCCGACCTGACCGATTCGTAACCGACTAATCGCGGGTTCTCACGATCAAGAACAAGCCAGTCTACTGAAACAATTTTTGTCTCTTCTATGGGAACAACATCCGACGGTCTAATATTTGTTCTCCTCATTTATACGGGCATTTAAACAGTTGGTCGTTCATCCGCTAAGACTATGATACTCCTTTGATAACTTTCGGTTAATCACGGAGCCGGCATAGAACTCAGTTACACCGCCAAATTCGATGGTAAAGCTGTGCAATCAATCGACATTCATGAGTCTGTTTGCATAGGTTTTTCTTTGACTGGTTGAGTTACATGATAATACCCTATGAAATTCAAGATAGCAAAACGACAAACAAAATGAAGTGAGCAAAAGCAAAGGCAGCTAATTCTTTTCGACTTATAAGCAAACTGCGGTGAACTGGCCCCGAATTGTATTCATATTCAATATACTTTGACAACAGAAATTTTACACAAAAACCCGTAAGTGATTCGAAGAAGGCGTCTTATGTCGGCTGTCATTATAACCCCCAAAGTTTATGCCATTGCTTTGTGCGGACGGAGATCCTATCGACATTGGAAAGTGTCATTATCGAGAAAATAGACGCCTCAAGTGTGACTTGATCTGGCTCAGAGCGAATTCGCCGTTTAGCGGTTTCTTAAAGTATTTCCGGGAGGAATGATATGAAACAACATCTCAGAGCACTTGTCGTAGGCGGCGGTGCCGTCGGTACCTCAATCGCATATCATTTGGCCAAGGCGGGATGGGAAGACATTCTACTGCTGGAACGCGATGAATTGACTTCGGGTTCGACTTGGCACGCTGCTGGGCTACTGCCACTTTTCAATATGTCTTATGCGACAACGCATATCCACAAATACTCAGTTGACTTCTACACGACGCTTGAGGCGGAGACGGGGCTCGACCCGGGATTCTTTATCGTCGGGAATTTGCGTATGGCGCAAAGCACTGAACGCATGGATGAATTTCGTCTCTATGCCTCGACTGCGGACACCTGCGGTATCCCGTACGAGTGGTTATCAGCAGCCGACATTAAAGCGCGGTGGCCGCTGGTGCGAAGCGACGATCTAGAAGGAGCAATTTATCACCCGACGGACGGATATATTAATCCCGCTGACGTAACGATGGCGATGGCAAAGGCCGCCCGACAGCGCGGTGTCGAAATTGAGCGAAAATGGCAAGTGGATGACTGTTTGTGGACGGGCTCAGAATGGAAAGTTAAGTGCACCAAACTTATTGACAAGGGCGGTACTCTCCTACCCTCTGACGAGATTCTTGAATTGCATGCCGAGCATGTGGTCACGGCAACGGGCAATCACGCTCAACGCACTGCGCGAATGCTCGGAATAAAACTCCCTGCCATCCCGGTCGAACATCAATATGTCGTGACAGCGCCAGATCCCGTTCTCGAAGAATGGCGAAAAAGTAATGCGGCACATCCGGTACTAAGGGACGCCGACGCGAAATGGTACGTCCGCGAAGAACGGGGCGGTTGGATCTTGGGACCTTACGAACGCAATGCCCCAGCAAGGTTCGAGTATGATGTGCCAGATAGTTTTCGGGCTGACCTCTTCCCGCTTGATCTCGACCGGATTGAGGAAGAGTACCTGTCTATGATTCATCGAATTCCCTCGACCGAGAATGTCGGATTGAAGGACGATTTCAACGGACCGATCTGTTACACACCAGATGGCAATCCGTTGCTTGGTCCGGCGCCAAACTGTCGAAACATGTGGTTGGCGGAGGGATTCTCGTTCGGCATCACGGCAGCAGGCGGTGCTGGTCACTATCTGGCGCAAGTGATGGTCGAGGGCGAAGCGGAAATTGATCTCGCAAGCCTTGATCCTAGGCGCTACGGTAACTGGGTAACGACCGAATTTTCAGCACGAAAAAACGAAGAGTGCTACGAACACGTCTATGTTCTGCACCATCCGGACGAAGAGAGAGAAGCCTGTCGACCCCTTCGGACTGGCCCAGCCTATGATCGGCAAAAGGCGATGGGAGCTCAGTTCGGGCAAGTTAACGGTTTTGAACGCCCGAATTATTTTGGACCACTCGACGTACCGTCAAGTTTTGACCGCGAGTCGCGGTCGTTTCGTCGCGGTGGTTGGTGGAAATATGCTAAGCAAGAAGCGGAAGCGATCCGAAACAACGTTGGTTTGATTGATGCAACAGCATTCGCCAAACATATCGTCAGGGGTCCCGGTGCAACTGCCTTTCTAGATTGGTTCACCTGCAACAGATTGCCAAAACCCGGCAAGATCAACCTCACTTATGCTTTGACTGATATTGGAACAGTTCATACCGAGTTTACTATTCTGCGCCTTGATGAGGAATCCTATTATCTGGTCAGCGCCGGCGCTTGGGGTAGTTATGATGGTGACAATTTAAGGAAAGCGATTGCCGATCGGTCTCGTGAATTTGGCTATGTTGAGTGCCATGACGTCTCGTCGCAATGGGGTGTATTCGCCATTGCCGGCAAGAATTCGCGCCGCGTGCTAAAGAGGATAATTCGAAATCGTGACCCGCAGTCGGCGCTCGGGAATAGCCGTTTTCCCTGGCTGAGTTGTCGTGAAATTGAGTTGGGGATGTGTCCAGTTCGAGCAATTCGCGTTGCCTATACTGGTGAACTCGGCTGGGAGCTTCATCATCCAATTGAGATGCAAAATTACCTTTGGGATCTACTCTTGAGCGCTGGCAAGGAGTACGACCTAAAACTCGTAGGAGCGCGAGCACAGAACTGGCTTCGGCTCGAAAAGTCTTACCGCGCCTTTGGTAATGAGTTAGGACGCGATGCGACAGCTGTCGAGTCTGGCCTTGAGCGATTCATTGATTTTTCGAAAGACTTTCGCGGTTGTGAGATGTTGCAATCAAACGCCGCACGGTTCAAATGCTGCACACTGTTGATCGACGGTCCGACCGACGCCGACCCGTGGGGTCGAGAAGCTCTGTATTATCAAGATGAACAAGTTGGTAGATTAACCTCAGGCGGTTACTCAGTGACTTATGGTAAGTCTATCGGTATGGGGTACCTCCCAATTGATCTAGCAGTTCCAGGAGAAAAACTGTCGGTTAAGATGTTCAATAATTTTTGCTCGGCAGAAGTTGTAGAGGAGAGTCCGTACGATCCAGTCAATCGTTCAATAACGGTCGATGGCTAATTTTTAGTTTGCTAACCAAGTCGCCACCATCGGGCGGTAAAGAACATAACAAGCAACTGTGGTGGCCGGTCGAATGGGCTTGGGACAGTATCCAATATTGCCATGCAATTGCCGTTCTTTGTTGCAATTGAACATTGAGACCTTGAATTAGCGACGTACAATCTAAGGGATTGGCAAGTAATACAAGTGGTTGGACAAGCGAAGGTGAGATATCATTTTGCGATACTGAATTTGTAAAACGTATCCCGATGAACGGCAAAGGCAAGTGAGAGAATTTTCCATTGCCGCAACAGTTTTCGACAGATACCAAGATGCAATCAATCAAGAGCTAACGTAATGGGGGGATGTGACGCTTAAATTTCGTGCTACGACAGCGTACCTCGTGTTGGTGCTACGAAAGGACATGATGGCGCCTTTGAACGGATGGGCATTGGTGATGATAGATATTTTGCGGAGCTATGAATAGATTAGGTACCCATGTTGTATGGCTGACCGCTGGAAAAACTCAGAAAATCAATGAACATGCCTACAGAAAATAAACCTGAATCGTTGGCAGAAAAACGAATTCTGCTCCTCATTGGTGGCGGGATCGCAGCCTACAAATCCCTAGAGCTCATTCGTCGATTGAAAGAGCGCGGTGCTTCGGTGACACCGGTATTGACAGCTGCGGGCGAAGAATTTGTTACCCCGCTTTCGGTATCGGCTTTGGCTGAACAAAAGGTTTATCGATCACTTTTTGACTACGACGATGAAGTCGAAATGGGTCATATTCAGCTTTCTCGAAAAGCCGACCTACTTGTCGTCGCTCCTGCGACAGCGGACCTAATGGCGAAAGCGGCGGCAGGAATTGCGAGTGATTTGGCGACGACATTGCTGCTTGCGACCGACAAACCCGCCTTGCTTGCACCGGCAATGAATGTTCGGATGTGGGAACATGTCGCCACTCAGAGGAACTACAATCGCTTGCTGCAAGATGGGATCAAATTTGTTGGGCCTGCGGAAGGAGAAATGGCCTGCGGTGAGTATGGGCCAGGCCGAATGGCGGAAGTTGAAGAAATTTGTCTAGCAATAGGGGATCATTTTTCCGCAAGTCCAAGGATAAACAAACGCGTCATTGTGACTTCCGGGCCAACCCGAGAGTCTATTGATCCGGTACGCTACATTTCTAATCGATCTTCCGGTGCTCAAGGGACCGCTATCGCCCAGGCATTAATCAGTCGGGGGGTAGAAGTTGTTTTTGTATCTGGTCCCTCAGCTATACCGCCGCCAGTGGGGGTCCATTATATTCCCGTCGAAACCGCACGCGAAATGGACGCGGCGGTTAACCAGGCTCTACCCGCAGACGCTGCTGTCTTTGCGGCAGCGGTTGCTGATTGGCGGGCGAGATCGACGGGGGCACAGAAATTAAAGAAAGCGACGCAAAAGATTCCGCAATTGGATCTCATAGAAAATCCCGATATCTTGGCCGGGGTTGCAAAGCGGCAAAAACACCGACCCAAGCTAGTCGTTGGCTTTGCAGCCGAGACTGAAGATATCGAAATACATGCGCAACAGAAGCTTAAACAAAAGGCGTGCGACTGGATCGTTGCAAACGACGTCAGCGTAAATTCTGGCATTGTCGGTGGTAAAGATAACGCTGTAACGCTTGTGAGGAGTGATGGTTTGGAACGATGGCCAAGCATGAGCAAGCTGGAAGTCGGTAATCGCCTAGCTGATCGAATTTTGGCAGTTCTGAATGAGTGACGCAGTCGAGGTACGAATTCAAAGAGAGTTCGACTCGGATCACGCTGTTCCTTTACCATCATTCCAAACCGTTGGTGCGGCAGGCGCGGACCTGCGCGCGAATCTAGCGACAGAATTCGTCACGATTGAGCGCGGTGAGCGATCTTTGATCCCGACCGGGATTCGGTTGGCCGTTCCAATCGGATACGAGGCGCAAATAAGGCCGCGATCAGGCCTTGCGCTACAATACGGCTTGATGGTTTGCAACGCACCGGGCACCATTGATAGTGATTACCGTGGACCTATTGGGGTCATTCTACTCAACACTGGACAAGAAGCGGTAAAGATTAGTCACGGCAGCCGCATCGCACAATTAATTGTTGCGCCAGTGGTTCAAGCTCGCTTCGTCATATCAAAGAATTTAGATGATACCGCCAGAGGGGACAGTGGCTTCGGATCAACGGGACTCGATTAATGATTTTGGTGCTAGGCTTGGCAGTAGTCTTATGGAGTGCGGGGGCTTTGCTTGGCGCGCCGAGATCACTTCAATTGATGATGGTCGCCACCATTTATGTCGCGGTGATCATCATTCAGGTTGCGCTGCCTTCTGGGCACGCTCTGCGCGAGGCAACAGGCGGTTCTGTCGCCCATTGGTTGATTCTTGGCGGGCTCACAGTTTTGGTACTGTTCTATCGGAATGGTCTGCAGCGATTGCGAAAATTAGCACACAAGAGGACAGCGTCTTCGCAGTTCGAACTGAGCAGTCCCGGTGTTTTTTCGGAAGTTGAATTAGAACGATACGCACGACACATAATCCTGCGGGAAATCGGCGGCGGCGGTCAAAGGAAACTAAAGACCAGTCGCGTTCTGGTGATCGGGGCTGGTGGTCTGGGTTCACCGGCGTTGCAGTATTTGGCGGCCGCGGGGGTCGGTCACGTTGGCATCATTGATGACGATGTGGTCACGAACAGTAATTTGCAACGGCAAGTCATTCATAGAGATGCCGACATTGGTGTTGCGAAAGTTTTCTCGGCTGCATCGGCCATGGTCGCGCAAAATCCCTTCATTGACGTCAAGGCTTATAAACGAAGACTAACGGCGGAAATCGCTCGGGATTTAATTGCCGACTACGATGTTGTCCTTGATGGTTCGGACAATATTGAAACGCGTTATTTAGCCAATGCCGCAGCAGTGGCAGCCAATCGTCCTTTAGTTTCTGGCGCGTTGTCGCAATGGGAGGGACAATTGAGCGTATTCTTCCCAAAGAAGGGAGGTCCGTGCTATCAATGCCTCTTTCCAAACCCACCGGCACCCGAACTTACCCCGTCGTGCGCTGCTGCCGGAATAGTCGGTCCGCTGCCGGGTGTAATCGGATCAATGATGGCTCTTGAAGCCATAAAAATCATTACCGAGGCGGGCACCGAGATTCGTGGAAAAATGCTGATATACGATGCACTCTGGGGCGAAACCCGACAGATTTCCGTCCCTCGCCAGTCAGATTGCGCGATTTGCGGCAGAGTTAATCAAAGTGATGGAGAAAGTTAAGCCGAAAAACTGAATGTTTCTTACGCAGACCCAATCAACATGTATCTCGGAGTGCGCTAAACTCGGTTGCGAGAGCATTGGGATCTCGACCGGGCGGTGCGCAAATTTGGAGTTAACTTGCTATAGCAAAGAGTGCATCTATCCTCTGATGTAGTAACAGTATTAACGGTGGTGAGAAAATACGCAAATTTGTCAGAAAGCCTCGTTTTTGTTGCCTAGGCTGTTTCGGGTTTGTCCAGTGCTGCGTTAGACCGATTCAGACGCAGGATTGCTCTGGAACCCAGCGTGACCGACGAAGAGGGATCTTTGTTTCAGCTAGTTTGATCGGATTCGCAACGCTTGTGTGTGTGGGCGGCAACCAGAGCAAGTGCAGCAAGACGAGGGTGGAGGGTGGAGTGGTGGGCCGCGGGCAGCGATGCTGCTGATTATGTGTCGTCTATGTTGGTTTTTCCAAAACTCAAATTCTTCTGTTCATTTCCAGGTCTGAGCTAAACGTTTCAATAAGTCGATATACGACCGTTCATTTGGTGATGATTTCTTCCGATAAACTCGGTCGGTATCCTCGTTAATCGCACGGGTGCTTTGATGCGGCGGGTCGCGAAGCATTCATGGTTCCATCCATGGATTAATCACCTCAATATTCGTGTCCGTGAAATCCGTCACGTTGCGCGTTACCACCGCCATGTTGCGCACGCGAGCAATAGCAGCAATTTGGCAGTCGGCGTCGGACATCAATAGTCCCATCGCCCGTCGGGCGGCTGCGATCTCGGCGTAAGCCCTAGCGGCGGAACTATCATAAAGGGAGAATACGTTTGGCGAAGCCTGTGCGCACCCTCCGTTCCAGTCCTTGTGCCAGTCCATCGCGTCGTCTGCCTGGTGGTATGATTTCGAGGCCATAACGTAATTCCGCTTCACTGATCGCCGTGAGATGCAGACTCGATGTTGCCCGTTCTGCTATCCAGGAGGTTACGGAAGCATCAGGCATAGGACGCATCAGCTCGGACAGCACATTCGTGTCAAGAATCAATACGGGCGGACGGTGCCTTAGTCGAAGTGCGGCGGCTCTCGCATCAGACGACGCGGTGGCAATTCTAGTACTACGCCGCCGCAGGACGCGAAGCATTCGCGGATGAATGCGGTTAGATTCTCTGGCTCAGCTTCCTGCCCGACCGCATCGCGCAGAATCAGCCTTGCTTCTTCTTCCATCGACCGGCCGTTGCCCGATGCCCACGTGCGAAGCCTCGCCTTGATACCGTCGTCCAAATTACGGATCGTGATACGCGCCATGTCTACGTCCTCCGTTACCCGTTGATTGAGAGCCTATGAAGTGGTTGTAATGCTGTCAAGGTGAAGTCTTTTTCAGGGTGCGAATCTGTTTTCCGGTGCGATTCGTGGAATGACCTCTTACATATCCGATGAGCAAAATGTTCAGGGTAGGGGGTTTCACGCAAAGAAGGAGGCCCCACATGACCAAAAAACTGACACCCGCCCGACGGTCCGCTTGAAACCCAACTCGTATCAACCCAGCAAGGCTGAACCGGACGAACTCATCGTCATCCACAAGCGGGATGGGTCAATCCCATCTCAGGCAGAACTTGCTCAGACCGCCTTGCGGCCCATGACTATCATGGAAGATGACGAAGCGTAATTCGGTCCAGGATTTTCGGAATTTTAATTCCGGCAAACTTTCCGGTTAAGCAAATTAGGATTTTGGTAAATATAATCCCCAAAAAATTAAACCGGAGTCAGGTGTATTTTGTTGATAGATCAAGGAGCGAATTACTCTTCCGCAAATGCAAAGTTCTGAATTTTTCCTTCGTCATCAAGCTTGAGCAAAATGTTTACCGGTGAATTCTGCGCGTTAACTAATTCATGGGCTATTGTGATCACTTGCTCGATCAACAATTCATCATTTTCCAGTTCCCTTTTGTCGCGTATATCAGCGAGATAAGAGAGACTGTTTTTACTGAATTTATCTTTGGCCAAAATTTCAATAATAATGGAACAGACCTCTCTGTACATCACGTACATATCTTCTAATTCCTTTCTTACATTGTTGACACGACTATATATCCATTCTGGATTTTCTTCTACAAACAGCATAATGCGATACCCGCACAATCTCGTGTATTGGCAGAACGTATGCTCCTTCAAGAACATCAATAAACTATCGACTGCTTTGTTAAATTCAGATCCTAACCCGGCAATATCTTTCAATTTTAATAGCGTGGCGGATATATCCTTTTCTATGTGGACTTTTTTATTCTCAAGATCGGAAAGTATACTACTGACGGTCGAACGATGAATATCGCTGAATTGATGGTTAGCCATATCCTCAATTATGTCGCGAAAATTACAAAACGCACCTTCAAGCTTAGAACGTCTTTCGTCCTTCTGAAATTCCTTAACTTCTTCGGTATCCCTTTTGATTTCGTCTAGCTTCTTGTCGATGCGACCAAGCTTTTCGTTAATGTCGTATAGCTGTTTTTCGGCCACTAACATTGCCAAGAGTTTATGAACGCCTGCAACGGATACCAAAATTCTTAATTGGTTGGGCTTGTCCAATTTGGCGTGCTCTGTGATTTTTCCGTTAACCTTTATCATTCCCCGTTTTGACGTCTCTTCCCCGGCTACAGTCGCTAAGTCATCCCAAGAATAATTTTGTGGCAAGCTCACCTTGGCGTAGTTTTCTGTGAGAACTTCCGTGCCAATGCCCAAATTGGGGACAGAAGAAAGAAGCGGATTGAGTTGTGATATTTGACTCTTTTGTCCCATTTCGCCTGTTGCAGCTTCCCATTTCATTCTTCCGGGATCAGAAACTTTCGCACTCGTTATTTCCAAACAAGGAGTATCGTGTTTTTGGTCTGTAAAAGTCGATTTGTCCTTGCGTTGAAAATCAAGGCTACGCAAATTCTTTTGCATCTCCCGCCATTCGTGACGCTCTCTTTCGTTTTCCTTTTTCTGATCTGCTTCTTCGCGTCTTTTGGGGTCATCAATAATGTATTTTTTTCCAACTAACGCAAATGAGGCACCCACTATTGTAGTCACCATTGCAGTGATAATGTATCTGAACATCTGATTCACTTCCTTCCAAAAATGCTTTGACCTTCGATTCCCAAGTTGCATATGACCTTCATATGTTTGTTAAAACGCGGACGCGGAGATTGTGCTCTCGCTCGCTTGCTGCTATTTCTTATCAGTTCAGCACCAGTCAGAACTATGCTCTATTAGGAACTATGACCTACCAAAGCGTCAATAGCCTTGATCACGATCAACGACGTAAAGAAAGGAATCACCAGTCTCGCCGCGTCGAACATTTTCGACGATTGTCTTGGCGGCGGAAAAAGGACGCGTTTCCGAGGCAATGTGCGGTGTTATAGTAACTCGGGGATGGTGCCAAAATGGATGATCTGCAGGTAGCGGCTCTTTGCGAAAAACATCCAACGTTGCATGACCTAAGAGCCCAGTATCCAGTGCGGCGATCAGATCCGTGTCATTGATGAGCTGGCCGCGGCCCGAATTTAACAAAACAGCCTTCGGAGCGAGCAGCGATAGTGATTCGGCATTTATGATATTTTCGGTATGCCTAGTTGCCGGTAACAGCAGGATGACGATTTCGGCATCGGTTAAGGCACACCTAAACCCAGCATCTCCAAAAAATGTACGAATGCCATTGAGATGTTTTTCCGAGCGAGACCACCCAGAGACCGAAAAACCAAGATTCGCTAAAGTCACAGCGCACGCTTTACCGAGTTCACCGAGTCCAAGAACGGTCACTCGCCGTTGTGACGCCAGGGGTGGTGCGACCGATTGCCAATCCCCCGGAGAAGCCAAAATGTGGGTGTCCATTCCAAGATGATGTCGCAACGTATGCCCGACTACCCATTCGACCATGCCTTGCGTCATTGCTGGATCGACCATGCGCAAAAGCGGAACAACGATAGAGGAATTTTCTACTATGCTTTCAACGCCAGCCCAGAGGTTAAGGACGGCCTTGAGTCGACGAAATGGGGTAAAGTCCCGCAAGTGACTGTCGGGGGTATAAATCACATAATCAACGATTTCAGGTGAAAATGAACAGCGGAGATCTACAGTTAAACCCACTTCGGTGAAGGCCGCACGCAGTTCAGGTTCATAGTCAACCCAGCGCTCTTGACCAGCGGCAAAAAGAACGTTGAGCATCTTGGGTCACTACCGTGGTTGGTGAATTTGAGCACTCTGAACTAAACCGAACGCCATCATAATCACCAGCATCGCCGAGCCACCAAAACTTACGAGCGGTAGGGGTACCCCCACCACCGGTGCTAAACCAGTGACCATCGACATGTTTAGTGCAAAAATCAAAAAGAAAGTAAATGCAATTCCAAGGGTCAATAACATCGAGAATCGGTCTTTCGTCGATAAGGCAACGACGATGCAAACGATGACGATCATGACGTAGAGGCCGAGCAACGTAGCGGTTCCGACAAAACCAAACTCTTCGGCTAAGGTAGTGAAAATGAAGTCAGTATGCTTTTCTGGTAGGAAATTAAGGCGCGATTGTGTTCCCTGCATGAAGCCGCGGCCCGACCAACCCCCCGAACCCAGTGCTATTTTCGACTGAGTAATATGGTAGCCAGCCCCCAAAGGGTCACTATCTGGGTTAAAAAAGGTATCAATCCGTCGATACTGATAGTCTTGCAATAGTTGCCAAGCGGTTCCACGACTTTGGAAGACCGCCAAGATTAAGGTTGCGATCAACGCGAAGACAGCAACAAAATACCCCCAATGGACACCCGCAACAAACATAACACTGGCGCCAGCTGACAGTAATAGAATCGCCGTCCCGAGGTCCGGCTGCCCCAAGATTATGACCGTCGGCAGAATAATAATGACCACGGGCACAAAAACCCATATCGGATGCGAGATTCGACGGGCAGGCAACCAATCATAATAGGCCGCAAGCAGCATAATGAGCGTGAGCTTCATTAATTCAGAAGGCTGCAGGCGAAACAGGCCAAAGTCCAGCCATCGTTGGGCTCCCTGACTGACAATTCCAAAAAGATCGACGGCGAGTAAAAGAAAGAGTGAAAAAATATAGCAGAGGGGAGAGACACTTCGCCAAAACCAAATCGGAATTATTGCGGCGACCAACATGACGAATAAACCCGCTGCAAATCGAATCATTTGCGGTGCCGCCCATGGCCAAAAATTTCCGCCCGCAATTGAATAGAGCATCAAGAATCCGAAGCTCGCTGTCGCAAAAATCAGCAAAATTAGCGGCCAATTTAAGTACCGGAGTTTGCTTGGACCGGCGGGGATCGTTCCGACAGATTGTACCAAGTAGCTCATGTTCGGTCACTCCGTTCTCCCGAACTCTCGGGAATGAACTCACGCAATCGAGCTTGTTGTTCCCGAATAGCCGAGCGATCTTCTGCCGGATAAACTGAAAGCGGTGGCGGACCGTCGTGAAGGGCCTGCAAAGTGATATCGCGGGCAATAGGGGCGGCAGCGCTAGAGCCGCTCCCACCATGCTCAACAATTACAGCAACTGCGATTTTCGGAGAATCAGCCGGAGCGTAACTCACAAACAAAGCGTGATCGCGAAGTTCCCAAGGCAAATCTTCGCTTTTCCGCACCCCATTAAGGCGCTCATCCGCAGAAATATTGCGGATTTGGCTTGTGCCCGTTTTACCAGCCATTCGGTAGTCATCATGGATCACCCGTGAGCGATATCCCGTCCCGCGGCGATCATTGACGACTGAATACATCGCACGAGTAATATATTCGAGATTCGTGCTGCTGACACCTAATGATTGGGCCAGAGTGTCTTGTTGATTAATACCATTGATAGTTTTAACTAATCGCGGCGAAACTTGCAGGCCCGTCGCTAATCTTGCCGCCATGACAGCTAATTGTAACGGTGAGGCGAGAACAAAACCTTGGCCAATTGACGCATTCACAGTATCGCCAACATGCCAATCTTCGCTATGTATTCGGCGTTTCCATGCGCGGTCGGGTATCAAGCCAGATGCAACAGCTGACATTGGTATGTCATGCTTAACCCCCAGACCGAAACGGCGCGACATCGCTGCAATTCGTTGCTGTCCAACTTTCTGAGCTAAGTGATAGAAGTAGACATCACAGCTTTGCGCGAGTGATTGGTGCAAATTTATAGAACCGTGACCTCCCCGTTTCCAACAGTGAAAGCGTCGTTCAGAGACCTCAAGGTGACCGGGGCAGAAAATCACGTCTTCAGGGGTGATCAAACCATCTTCAAGGGCCGCCAATGCTGTAATCATCTTGAAGGTCGAGCCCGGTGGATAAATCCCCTGTACGGATTTTGAGGCCATCGGCCGAAACTTGTTGTTCAGTAGTGCATTGTAGTCAGTTGATGAAATGCCTCGAACAAACTTGTTGGGGTCGAAGCTAGGTGATGAGGTGATGGCGCGGAGATCGCCTGTCGGCAAGTCAATGACCACTGCGCTCGCACTATTTTCTCCGAGCCGTGCCTGCGCGTAAGCCTGTAAATTGGCGTCAATAGTCAGTTGTATATCAGCGCCGGTTTCGCCATCACGACGCTCAAGTTCTCGCATTACGCGGCCCACAGCATTAATTTCAAGCTGCTTTGATCCAGCTTTACCGCGCAACAGATCTTCCTTTTGCGCTTCAACACCAACTTTGCCAATTTGAAATCGAGGGATACGCAGTAATTGATTTGGATTATCGATTTTTTCGAGATCATGGTCACTTACGGGCCCAACATAACCGACGACATGAGCGAAATCCGCGCCACGGGGATAGACTCGTGTGAAACCAACTTCTGGAGAAATTCCCGGTAGAGCAGGGGCGTTTGCTGCGACCGCTGCGACGCGGTTCCAAGGAACATGTTCTGCGACGGTAACCTGTACAAATGGCGGGTTCCGCTTGATATCCTCGTGGGTACGTTGGACTTGATCTGCACTTAACGGTATTAGGTGCCCTAAACGCTCTAAGACGGCATCAATATCGCCAGCGTTTTCTGGTAACAAAACGATTCGGTAACTTGGATCATTTTGTGCAAGTACACGGCCGAATCGGTCAAAAATCTCCCCTCGCTTTGGTGCAATTAGGCGAATGCTGATCCGGTTTTTTTCAGCGAGTAGATGAAACTCATCGGCTTGCTCAACTTGCAAATGCCGCATTCGCAAGCCCAGCGCGGCAACAAAGACTAACTGCGCCCCGCCGACAAGAAACACCCTTCGAGTTGCGACAGTGTGTGTTCTTTGTAATTCTTGGTGTTTAGTCGTCATGATTTCATCTAAACAAATAGATTTTTTGTCGGCGGGATCTTTCGTACGCCAAACAAAACACGAGAAACGATAACAACGAGCGGGTAGGCGATTATGGTGGTTGTAACCTGCGTTAAGGACAGTGTCCAAGGCGCGTGTTCAACACCGATGAGGGCCTGAATTTGCCAATAAAGCATGATGACGAGGGTTATCGCGAAACTAAAGACAACCCATTCGCCCAAGAAGTTTACATTCTGTAAATTGATTGCGCGAGTTTTTAATTCCTCAACAGCGATCACGACCAAAACTGTTAACAAACCAGGAGGACGCTGCAGGAGAAAATCCGCAATTAAGAACACAGCAGCAACCAGTAGCATCGGAACAGATTTGGGGCAACGTATGGCCCAAGCAAGGGTCAGTGCCAATAATAGATCTGGACCCGCCCATGCTGGCGGCGTATGGCGTAGCGGTAAAAGAAGAATGAAAGTCAATATGATCGCAATGGCCAAGTAAAGCAGCCATTGACCGATTAACGCTTGGCTTCGGTTGCTGGTCATGGTCTGACGGTGTTCTCGTCAGCACGAGCAATGGAATTTGGAATAATAAGCGCTCCCGTATCCTCGACTGTCCGTGCAGATTGATATCGCAACAAGCGCAAGAACTTAAGACGCTCGAAATCAGCGGCCAAACGAACGCGAAGACCGCCAGCGGTGTCGGTCGCGACTTGCCCAATCAGCAAATTGGGCGGGAAGATGCCGCCATCAGAAGAAGTCACAACCCGATCCCCGGGACGGACTAAACTTGTATCTTCGACGAATTTAAGTTGTGGCGCCAGTGAATTATCGCCATTAATTAGCGTAGTTTGGCCAGACGGCTGAATGATTGCGGGAATCGAACTCGTTGCATCGGTGAGCAGAATAACTCGAGAACTGGTCTCCCCGACTCCCGATACGCGACCAACTAACCCGATACCGTCCATGACAGCCCAACCATCTAGAATCCCGTCATTTGATCCGACGTTTAGCAGTACAGATTGTCGAAACGCAGAGCCGCTATCGGCGATGACTAACCCGGTAATGTAGGTCAGGCGTGGGTCAAGCCTTACTTTATTGAGGTCGAGTAGGCGGGCATTTTCCTGCTCAAGTTGCAGAGCCGCTTCCTTCCAAGTGCGCATTTGCTGTAGTTCGCTACGAAGTTCTTCATTCTGCTCGACCAAGCGTTGATAGGATTGAAAGTCTCTAATGAGTTCAAAACTAGCAGTAATAGGGCTCATTAGCCACACGAATCGCGTGACGATTTCATCAGTAACTTGGGCTCGAAACCGCTCGACACGAAGATTATCAATTTGCCAGAATAGAAAGATCGCCAACAGACAAAAGACCACGATGCCCATCAGCAATCGCTTCACAGGGTTCATATACTCGTCCGAGCGATCCTTGACCAAAACAAGTCCTAACCGGGAAATTAAGCGAAGTGTTCGGCTCCCCGAAGTTAGAGCGCCAACAATTAACTTTCGTAGTCAATAGCATGTCGGAGTTGTTTTTCAAACTCCAAGGCTTTGCCGGTACCAAATGCCACACAGTTTAGCGTCTGATCGGCGACCGAGATCGCTAAGCCGGTTCGTTCGCGCAAAGCGACATCTAAGTCGCCAAGTAACGCGCCACCACCTGTCAACATTACGCCGCGATCAACGATATCGGCAGCGAGGTCTGGCGGAGTTGTTTCTAAAGCTTCCATCAACGCCTCGCAGATTTGATTGACGGGTTCGACGAGCGCTTCAGCCACATGTGCCTGATTGATCTCGGTTTCGTGTGGCACGCCTCGCAAGAGATCACGCCCGCGAATTTGCATTGATGCACCGCGCTTATCTTTTGGTGCCCTCGCGGTGCCGATCTCTATCTTAATGCGTTCAGCCGTTGCTTGCCCAACCAGCAAGTTCTGTGATCGTCTCAGGAAATTAATGATTCCTTCGTCCATACGATCTCCGCCGACCCGTATTGAGCGGGCATAGACGATATCTCCCAAACTCAGGACAGCCACTTCGGTCGTTCCACCGCCGATATCAACAACCATATTGCCGGTTGGTTCAGTGATTGGCATCCCGGCGCCAATGGCGGCAGCAATTGGTTCGGCAATGAGACCGGCCTTGCGGGCTCCTGCCGACAGCACCGACTGCCGAATAGCGCGTTTTTCAACCGGGGTGGCACCATGTGGGACGCACACAATAACTTTTGGTTTTGAGAACGTTGATTGTCGATGAACCTTGCGAATGAAGTGCTTTATCATCTCCTCGGCGGCTTCAAAATCGGCAATCACACCCTCACGCATCGGGCGGATAGCTTCAATGGAGCCAGGCGTCCGTCCCAGCATGAGTTTTGCGTCTTCGCCGACGGCCAATACGTGCTTTTTTCCGTCTTTGACGTGGTAAGCAACGACCGATGGTTCGGAAAGGATTACACCGTGTCCCTTCGAATAGACCAAGGTATTTGCAGTTCCTAGGTCAATGGCTAAATCCCCCGAAAAAAAACTAACCAGACGGCTGAGCGCAGACATTGAGTGCTTTACATCCTGTAATTTGATGACAATTTGATCGCCAGGATCGTGAATCGCCTATTCATCGGAGCAGGTCCAGTGAAAGTGCATCGCTTTTTCAGATCAATCGCCTTGTTTGCGTACTGCGCCTTCGGAACTTCGAGTAGGCGTTTGGTTAATGAGGAGCAAGCACGAATTTGAGATCTGGTTACCGTGTCAGGGAGTGCATCTGAACGATTAGTCGTTGTTTGCGTATCTGTTTCGGGGTTGCGACAACAAAAGGGAGGAAACCCTGCACAGTTCTTGGTCGTTTGTCGAATTCATGCGAGCGTCCAAAGCTAGAGAACCTGTTTGGATTAATACGGAACTTGGGCATGTTCAAGATTAAAGTACTGCAATGCTTGAGACCAAGGTCAGCTACGGCGATATGGCAGCAGTCGGAACCAGCATCGTAATAACCGAGGTTTATTGAGATGCGTTTCGCTTCAAAGCTGCGTGTGGGGAGTATTCGCTGGAGTTTAAGGCAACCGAGTAACAACGTTCATTCGCTCAATCTTCATAAAGATTCGAAAGAGAGCCACTTGCAACACCTAGTAACTTGCGATCAAGAACGCCATTCCTCGCTAGTTGCTTGCGCACCCAACTGCGAATCCCCAAAATTCATGTACTTTCTTGCAGTTGGTTCAAAACCTTATTATATGCCATATACTTATACCCCTGTGGGATAACTTTACATCATGACTGAAGTAGGTCATCAGCAGTCAATTGCGGCAGCGCTTTTGGTTCGCCTCGGAACGCGTAGTTGATGACGGTCTTACTGTGCTGGCACTGGATTGGATTATTTGGATGAAACAAGGATAAGCTAGGCAATATGCAAAACGCCACCATGGAGGAGTTCGAAGCCCTCCTCAATGAAAGCTTCGAAATGGATGCGCCGACCGAAGGATCGGTCGTTAAAGGGAAGGTCATTGCGATTGAGGCTGGACAGGCTGTCGTCGATGTCGGCTACAAGATGGAGGGCCGCGTTGACCTCAAGGAATTTGCAGATCCCGGAGCAGAAGCTGAGATAGATATCGGCGATGAAGTAGAAGTTTTTTTTCGTGCTGCAGAAAATGCTCATGGCGAAGCGGTTATCAGCCGCGATATGGCACGGCGCGAGGAAGCGTGGGACCGTCTTGAGCAAGCGAGCGAGGACGGAGAGCATGTAGAGGGAGCAATCTTTTCTCGGGTGAAGGGTGGGTTTACTGTTGATTTAGGTGGCGCAATCGCCTTTTTGCCAGGCTCTCAGGTTGACGTCCGTCCGGTTCGTGATGCAGGACCGCTCATCGGGCTAACGCAGCCTTTTCAAATCCTAAAGATGGATCGTCGTCGCGGAAACATCGTTGTGTCGCGCAGAGCAATTCTCGAAAAATCCCGAGAGAAAGAGCGTGCGGAAGTCATTGAGAGCTTAACCGAGGGTCAAACAATCAGTGGTATGGTCAAGAACATCACCGAATATGGTGCCTTCGTCGATCTCGGCGGTGTAGATGGCCTCTTGCATGTGACTGATATGGCTTGGCACCGTGTTAGCCATCCGTCCGAAGTTTTGGCAATCGGTGAGACCGTCGAGGTTCAAGTCGTTCGCATCAATAAAGAGACATGCCGAATCAGCCTCGGTATGAAGCAACTGCAAGAAGATCCATGGAATAATGTCGTCGAAAAATATCCTCTGGAGTCTGTGCATAATGGTCGAGTCACTAACATTACCGATTACGGAGCTTTCGTCGAACTAGAGCCAGGTGTGGAAGGGTTGGTCCATGTCTCGGAGATGAGCTGGACCAAGAAAAACGTGCATCCTGGTCGAATCGTCTCAACATCTCAAGAAGTCGACGTCATGGTGCTTGAAATCGACAGCGCTAAGCGACGGGTATCATTGGGCCTCAAGCAAACGATGCGAAATCCTTGGGAGGCGTTTGCAGAAACTTATGCACCAGGATCTCAAATTGAAGGCGAAGTCAAGAATATCACCGAGTTCGGTTTGTTTGTTGGCCTCGACGGAAATATCGATGGTATGGTGCATTTGTCGGATCTTTCTTGGGATCGGCGCGGCGAAGAAGTGTTACAGGAATATCGGAAAGGTGATGTGGTCCAGGCGGTCGTATCTGAGGTCGATATCGCAAAGGAACGCATCTCGCTGTCCATTAAGGCATTGGGAAGTAATCAGTTTATCACGGCCTTGGGCGGGTTGCGACGCGGCACAACAATCACCGTCGAGGTTACAGCAATTGAAGAAAGCGGAATTGAGGTTCAATACAAGGAAACCAAGTCTTTCATTCGCCGATCTGACCTCTCTCGTGATCGAAGTGAGCAACGACCAGAGCGATTCACGGTTGGCGACAAGGTCGATGTTCGCGTGACAAATATTGATGCAAAAACACGCCGACTAGGTCTTTCGATCAAGGCAAAAGAAATCGCTGAAGAAAAAGAAGTGGTCAAGCAATATGGATCAACCGATGCAGGAGCCTCTCTCGGTGACATACTCGGTGCCGCCCTTAAGGAGGGTGACGAATAGAATTTGCTGGAGGGGAGAGTTTGTTCCAACAGCAAATCTCAATGTTCGCGCTGGTAAATCCTTTAACGTCGGGGCCAGTAGTTCTCTTGACCAGAATCGTCCAAGCTGGTAATGTTTTGAGCAAGACCGAGTCTTAGACGTTCGATGCCGTTGAACCAGGATGAGCAGCGCATCTGTGTCGACGTGAGTATAGGGAAAAGCAAAAATGCGGCGTTCTGACCTTGTGACAATCCTTGCAGAATCAAACCCGCTTTTGACGCGAGGATTTATAGAGCAGATCGTTGAAGTCGTTTTTGAGGAAATCATCGCGGCAATGGAGCGCGGGGATCGCGTTGAATTACGTGGCTTCGGGGTTTTCTCGGCGAGGAAAAGGGGCGCTCGACTTGGCATGAATCCGCGCACCGGAGAGACGGTGCAACTCAATGAACGTTATCGTCCTTTCTTTCGGGCGTCAAAGAAACTGCTGAATAGAATTAATAGCAGTTAAGGCCCGGTGTTTTACCTTCGTTTGACAACATTTGTGGTTTTTGCCGCTGCTTTCGTATTCTTGGCGATGGGCAATCGTGAAATTGTGACGATCAGCTTATTGCCAGAGGAAGTCGCACGCTATAGTGGTTGGCAGTGGCAGCTAAACGTGCCGCTTTATGCGGCGATTTACTTTGGGATTGTTGCTGGGCTTGTTCTTGGATTTGTCTGGGAATGGTTTCGCGAACATAAGTTTCGGCGCGATGCCAGCGCGATGGGACGAGAGGCGCGAGAGCTAAAACGAGAAGTATCACGGATGAAGGGCGCTCAAGGTACAAAACAAGATGAGGTCCTAGCGCTGCTCGAAGATAAGGGATAATCGTGTGCTGACTTCGAGTCGATTTGCGTTTGCGGTCACCCCAATTGCTTGCGCAAGATCGCTTCACCGAAATTCGTCTATTGCGCTGACCAGACATCAAATGATTTGATTCGACGGTCTCTGCGGGTCAACGAGGAATTGTCTCATGACGCACGCCGTAAAGGTCAAAATCTGCGGTCTGTGTTCCAGAGACGACGTCGGTGCGGCAGTTGCTGCTGGTGCTAGTTATATTGGTCTAAACTTTTTCCCGTCGTCACCACGTTATGTCTCTTGTGAACAAGCAGCAGAGCTTGCCAAAGACATTCCCAAACCCGTGACGATAGTTGGTTTGGCTGTAAACGCGGGGGATCATGCCCTCGACAAGATTGTAGCAACCGTGCCGCTTGATATGTTGCAGTTTCACGGGAACGAAACCCCGGAACGTATTCATGAGATAAAAAAACGGTATAGTCTTCCGGTGATGAAGGCAGTGGGCGTTGCGACAGCGAAAGACCTCGAATGCTTGCCCGATTTTTTTTCGGTATCGGATCAGATTCTCTTGGATACAAAGCCTCCAGATCCAAACTCAATTATGGGCGGCGGCGGAAAGGCGTTCGATTGGCGCTTGATTGCCGATCAGAGTTGGCCATTACCTTGGATGCTCGCAGGTGGTTTGACATCCACGAATGTAACCGAAGCACTAAGGGTTACTGGGGCGAAGCAAATTGACCTCGCGAGTGGTGTGGAGCGCGAACCGCGAAAAAAGGACTCAGACCTCATGCTGGAATTCATGCGTGCGGTGGCTAACGTTAAGCGCGAGCAACAATGAGGCAAGAAAGGGGGGATAGCAACCATCCGATGCGCTGTCTTTGGTTGGGCGCAAGCGATATCGGGTTATTGGTCAAACCACCGACCACACCTTTTGAAATATCGTAATGTCAGTGGTATGCAAAACGAATTTGAAGGCTACGGTGTCGCCGATATTGGTGAGCGACTATAGAGAATGTAAGTTTGCGCGGTAATCTCGAAGGCTATTGAGATTAAGTTCATTTTTTTGATCAAGGGACATACTCCCCGTTGGATTTCAGTATTAGCACAAGTGTGAGTTATGGCAGTGATCCATCCTACTAATGCGGGGTTGCGGTGCGTAAGACGCAGCGTCCACCGGCCTTGTCTGAATTATGCGAGTGATATGAATGGATGACCTTTATAACTCTTACACGCTAGGTCCAGACGAAAGCGGGCGTTTTGGAAAGTTCGGCGGGCGGTTCGTATCAGAGACGCTTATGCCGCTGATTTTAGAATTGGGGGAGCGGTTTGATCAAGCCAAAACTGACGAGTCTTTCTGGGCAGAGTTATCGGCACTTCACCAGAACTACGTAGGTCGTCCAAGTCCGCTTTATTACTGCGAGCGACTTACAACACATCTTGGTGGTGCTAAGATTTATATGAAGCGTGATGAATTAAATCACACTGGTGCACATAAGATCAATAACGTTTTGGGTCAAATTATCCTTGCTCGTCGTATGGAAAAGACCCGAATCATCGCGGAGACGGGAGCCGGTCAACATGGCGTTGCAACTGCAACAGTTTGCGCCAAGTTTGGCCTTAAGTGTGTCGTCTATATGGGGGCGCACGATGTGGAGAGACAAGCACCAAACGTGTTTCGGATGCGACTACTGGGTGCCGAAGTGATTCCAGTAACGAGCGGTCGTGGTACGCTAAAGGATGCGATGAACGATGCCTTGCGCGACTGGGTTACCAATGTTAACGATACCTTCTACTGTATCGGTACCGTTGCGGGCCCGCATCCCTATCCAGCAATGGTGCGCGATTTCCAAGCGATTATTGGTCGAGAGGCCAAGCAGCAAATGCACGCGGCAGAGGGCCGACTTCCCGATACGCTTGTGGCCGCGATCGGTGGTGGTTCAAATGCTATGGGATTGTTTTACCCCTTTTTGGACGACCCTGAGGTTACGATTATTGGGGTGGAGGCGGGCGGCAAGGGCATTGACGAAACGATGCAGCACTGTGCCTCATTGACTGGGGGGCGTCCGGGTGTTTTGCACGGGAATCGCACGTACCTCTTGCAAGATCCTGATGGTCAGATTTTGGAAGGCTTCTCGATTTCGGCGGGACTAGACTATCCTGGCGTTGGTCCTGAGCACGCTTGGTTGTATGAGACGGGTCGAGCTCAGTATGTTGCGATTACCGATCAGCAGGCACTTGCGGCGTTTCAGCTTTGTTGCGAGCAAGAGGGTATAATTCCAGCGCTTGAGCCAGCGCATGCCCTCGCACATGTTATGAAAATTGCGCCGAAGCTGCCCCGTGATCATATCATTTGTATGAATATGTGTGGCCGCGGTGACAAAGATATCTTTACCGTTGCGCGGGCACTCGGAATCGATATTGATAGTGGTCACTGAGCATTGCGGACCGCCGGATCCGTCATGAGGATCACTCAACAACTTTGTGCGCCTCTAGTATTGAGAGAGGCATGATTTCGAGGGCTTTTTGGTGGGTTGCTTCGAGATGAACCAGCGGACCACACCCAGCATCAACCGCTTGCGCGAAACGGGCGGCGCACACACACCATTGGTCACCGGCTTTAAGCCCCGGAAAGTGATATTCGGGCCTTGGCGTACTCAAGTCATTGCCGACATACTTCGAAAATGCGAGAAATTCGTCGGTCATGATCGCACACACGGTATGACTGCCGGTGTCAGCCTCACAGGTATTACAGCATCCGTCGCGGAAAAAACCAGTTAGCGGGTCTTGCGAACACGGCTGCAACGCTGTGCCGAGAACATTGATCGAGTCTTCAGGTATCATCGGGAAATTCCTAAACGTTATACAAGTGATGGTTCGTCATGCGTTTCCGTTCGTCTTTAGTGCGAATACAGGTTGCCTATTCATTTGCTTGAATACAAGGGAAACTTCAGCTTCAACGATTAAAATGCGCTCTAGGTTCGGCTTCTACCGGACCTTCGAATTTAAGTTTCTCGGATTGATACTGTTTACCAAGTTCACCTCTGTGCAGTTTCGGATTTTGGCGCGTTAGGGCTATTGAGGTTCCTTTGTCGTGCAATCAGATTGAGAAATGTTGCTGGGTCTGAATCGGCGAGTGCTGGGGCGCCCGCTGAAATGCCTTGCAGAACCGCCTTGACCCATAGTTTTTCCTGTTGAGTAAAGTCTGCAAGCACATAGCGCGTTACGAGATCCTTGTGTCCCGGATGCCCGATACCAATTCTCACACGGTGGTAACCATCACCAATATGCTGGTGAATTGAGCGCAGTCCGTTATGTCCAGCGTGTCCGCCGGCGACCTTGAATCGAACTTTTCCCGGCACAAGATCAAGTTCGTCATGAAAGACAGTAATGTTTTGTGCTATAGACCGAAAAAACCGCATTGCTTGACCAATTGATTGGCCGGAATTATTCATGAAGCTAAGGGGTTTGATGAGCAGTATTTTTTTTTGATTGAGATATCCATCGCAGACTTGGCTCGCAAATTTCTCGCGCCAAGGCGCAAAATGATGGTCTGCGGCAATTTGATCTACTGCCAAGAACCCTATGTTGTGCCGATTATTCGCATATTTTGCGCCGGGATTTCCGAGACCAACAAAGATTTGCATGGCGAGATCCTGTGCTTCGAAGATCGCGGCACCTAGCGAGAGGCGATCAATTCAACTGTGAAGAGAAACAAATGTATTTAACCATGAATCGATTCAAGGTCCTTAAGATTGCGGCCGTTGAATTTGAAGCGCTTTGGAAACAGCGCGACAGTCATCTTAAGGAAATTTCTGGTTTTGTATCATTTCATTTGTTACGCGGACCTGAACACGAGAATTATATATTATATGCTTCCCATACAGCGTGGAAGAACGAAAAGTCGTTTCGCGACTGGACGATCTCGGATGCTTTTCGTGCGGCGCATAAGGGTGCTGGCGGTAGTCGTGGGTTATATCTTGAGACGCCAGAATTGGAGATTTTCGAGACTGTGACAGAGTTGAAATAGCGGGATGCGCAGCCAGTACTATTTTCACAGATCATTCGCTACGTTTGATACCGCAGATATATTTTTTGTCGTCTACCCAAATAAAGCCGGTTGATTATCAACGGGCGGGTAAAACACACCGACAATTACGTATGGATTTCGAGCCCTCTTAAAATGAAACTGATAGGTGGTGCCCAGAAACAGATATACGTCTTTAGTCTGTGCGATATCTGCAAAATACTTTTGCCGAACCTTATCTGTCGCTGCGTCCTCATCATTATTCTTAAAACAATTCCAATACAGTTGTCCAATTTCCCAATCCTCAATCATCATTCGGCTACGCGTGCCATGACAATCTTCGATAACATATGAGAATTTATAGAGTAGCTTTCGAACTGGCAAAAAACCTTCCTTACTAAACTCATCAAAGAGGGAGCCTTGATCTCGACTGGCTTGAATCACCTGTTGCATAGTCGCATCCCGATGTCGTTCGACTTGTTCAACTTTGAAATCAATTATTTTTGAAGGCTTGAATATTACTAACGAGAATTCATTTCCATGGGCACCCCTAATGATCTCAGAAAGATCGGTATAGACTTTATTCTTTTGCAGAATGAGCCTTTTGCGTTCCGCCCAGTTGTGTTCAGTGCCAACCGTCTTGCGAACTCTAATATTGTCAATATTGACTGGAATGTAGCTTTCTGGTCGGCTGTCAGCCCCGTTTTTTTACCGTGAGTTCAATCCATTGATATTTGCTATATCGCTGATCGTCACGCAAGAACCGAAACGGTGAGGGGTAAAGCCTGATCCACGAACCATCTTCACGAAAACCAGCCGTGCATACAAGTTCAATATATTTCTGTGAAAAAACCGGATAAGTTTTTACAGCAATCAGGATGCAAACTTGCTCAATCATCGATGGGTGCGTCAAATATGTTCGACGCTATGTGTCCATTCGGGCAGCATCTCTAATGCCTTTATTACTCGGCTGCGGTGACACATACAAACGTCGGCTTCAAAGCACGTAATGGCGATACGCCTGAATTGGCAAAATAAGTCAAACAGCTTTCGGATGGAGGCTGCTTCATGCGTTAATACGGTTTGTTCAAATTCTTCGAACAAATGTTCATAGTCGTCCTGAGTCTTGAGTGACTGCCGTTTCTCAGATTGAATTCCGAGTTCTGGAAAGTGTTGATACTGAATATCAAGCTTTCTCAATGTCTCCGATAGCGTTTTCTTCGAAAACCCATATTTTCTGCTCAATGGATTTTTCCTCACATCTACGACAATTCGGATGTTTTTCTTTATCAATTTGTTGAGATAATTTTCAAAAGACCGCCCTTCGTAACCAATTGAAAAAAGGCACGGGGTATCAAAAACCGGTCTTACAGCCTCAACTCTCGCCAATTCTCTGTCCGAAAGAACACTACTTTTTATCTCACTTCGAAGAGCAAAATAGGGATACCGAACATAGACTTCACGGACTAAGTCGTTCCCCTTAATGGTACCGAACTCCTGACGAAAGCGTTGAATACTTGCCCAGTCACCGGACTTAATTGTCGCACGGAACTGGGTTCCGTCGCTAATCTCCCACTCATCCACGTCTTTGAGAACACCCAGTTCCACAAGCTTGCGACGATCCGCGTACGATTGGAAAGAAAAACACCCGTATTTGAACGGGACGAATTCGTAGCTCTTTACCGTCTGATATCTCTCGGTAAACAAGAAGAGATACTTCTGAAAGTTGATCCTGTTCAACCGTCCGCCGAATTCTTCAAGCAGTGAGAGCATTACTCTCCGCCGATAATAGAATGTGGTTTTTTTCGTCATCAATGGAGCCAAAGTTTCTTCCAAGTCACATCGATTCACCCATAGACCGCTTGCGAAAGTCAATTTGAACGTAGCCCTCTCTGCTTCCAAACAACTTTTCTTGAGAAACAGTATGTGTGGGGCGCTTCATCTACTCATATATACCATATATAGACAGGATATGAATAAGTTAACCAAGTATACTAACAAACGGCATATTGTATACCTAACAGCGATTTCAAGGGGCAATTTTTTGGGTGCTTGCAAGTCAACGGGGGGTGTTTTCTTCATCCGTCGAAGCTGTATAAGGGGGGCGGAGACGTGGCCGAGCGGTCGAAGGCGCTCCCCTGCTAAGGGAGTAGACAGGAAACTGTCTCGAGGGTTCGAATCCCTTCGTCTCCGCCATAAATCCGCCAAAAAAACCAAATCTTACGGCTGTTGAGCTGCACGGGTGGCTGGCCGGCTCTTCCGAATCGGTTCTGAGTCAGAGCAAGGGATGGTCAAGAATTGTGACATTTTTTCGAGAAACCGAAATTGCGGAGGCGTATCCAGCGTGGGTCACCCATTGACCGAAAAAATTGGAACCTGCTATAGAAATGACCGTACGGCCTGTGACTGAGATGGTGGTTGCATTAATACGAAAATAAGTGCGTGGATACAGAGAACGGAATGAGACCGTGGCTGAGTTCAAAAGAGAACACTTGCAGAACTTCGTAGACGATGGAGCAAAGGATCACCCGCCGGTCTTTATAGGTCGCAAAGAGATCTTGGATTGCGTTCTCACTAAGGCACGTCGCGCTGGTGAACGGCAATTGGGACTCCAGGGCAATGCTACTATCATTCAAGGGGCACCCGGTGCTGGAAAGAGTTCGGTACTGAGCCAACTTGAGATTAGGGCACCGATGGATGTGCAAGCTCGGGTCGTCAAAATCAGCAGCGTATATTTGGAGGAGCGTATTCCGGAAGTGGTGCGGGCGATTGCTTTTGCGGGAGCAAGCGAGCAAATACAATGGTTTGATCTTTGGACGCGTCTGGGCCCAACATGGCTGCAAAATCTACCTCACATCAAAGATATTCAAATTCCATCATACACCGACTTGACTGATCTTCAAGAAAAACGCCCGCGCTCGACTTGGAAAGCTCCAGTGATTGTTGCCATGGATGAGACCCAAAATCTTCCTAGCGGCAAGTCGTCTGCGCCAGCAAAATTTCTCCGTTTCCTCCATGAGGGCTCGACTACATTGCCGATTACCCTCGTGCTCGCGGGGTTGAGTGACACGAATTCTATCATCCAAGAAATGGGATTGACACACGGCGTCGAGCCCCTTTCTCTCGGCTGCTTTACGACGGAGGAACTAAGCGAACTCACTTGCAAGTATTGTGCCCACTTCGGGATTAAGATTGGAAGTCAGAGAAATCGGATTGATGGACTGATGGCACCTACAGACGGTTGGCCGCGTCATGTCTACTGGGCCCAGCAAGCTTTGGCGGCAGCACTACTCGCTGACGGCATCGATGGAAAAGCTGATCGAATATCGGATTGGCCAGCGATTTATGCTCAAAGTGAGACTCTTCGCCAGGGATACTACCGAACACAATACAGTGATGTGATGAAACGTGCGGAGCCGCTGACGACAAAGGTTATGTGGCGCGTTGCCCAAGCAGAGGCGTTAGGAGAGGGAATATCGCTTGCAGAAATCATCGCAGAAGTCGATGCAGCCTGTGATTCAAACAAGGGCGGCAAGTTTCGCATGCCCCTTGGATATAATGAAGAAACTTTCGTCACGCATCTCATCCATAGAGGTGTGCTTCAGGATGTTACCGATTCGAACGCAATGACCTGCCCTATCCCTTCCTTCCAAACCTATATTCTTAAGCGGGGAGGGCAGGACCCCTCTAAACTGCAAGGGCTGTAGTTCGTCCGAGTTCTAGTTTGGAGCCAGTTCGATAACGAATTGATTTACATCAACAAATCTATCTTTCTGCCGTTCAAACCCGCCGAGAAGTTGCTATTCAGAGTAGATTGAACTCTTGGCAATGCCAAGACTGATCGCACTATTTTCCCGACTATACCTCTACAGGAGAGATCCGCTTCGGCAGTATAGCACTATGCTCAAATTGCATGGGATTAAGCATCTCAACCCGACAAATTTTTTCGAGATTGCCAAGCCGCCGCAATCCAAATCATAGTTGTTGCCAGAGAGATGACTGCATTCCAACCGGCCATTGACAACGTCATAAACTCCCACGGTATCTGACTACACTGTACAATTGGGTCGGATAAGAGACTCTCCAGAAGTTCCTCAGGCGAAACAGAACTGATATCTGGTGCGGAACAGCCTTCAAATCCATCCCACCATGCTTTCTCTACCCCCATGTGAAAAAAGCCGATGGCAGCCGTACTCAAGGTGGATAAACCTCCCAATAAACAAAACACCAGCGTAACGCCGAAACGCAATGAAATGAGGCCAATAACGACGGCAGCAAGATGTGGCCATCGTTGCCACAGACAAATTTGGCAAGGCGCAAGTTCACCGATATACTGAAAAGCAAACGCCCCAGCTAGTAATGTTGCTGACCCTATGGTTGCCAGCAATACAGTCGGTCGCGCCTTCATAATAAACCCGATGCACCGTAAGTCAGAAATAACAAGAGAATAATTGCGGCAAAGACCAGCCCCAATCGCTTTTCAACGAAGTGCCGAATTGGCTCCCCATACTTCCATAACAACGCGGCAACTAAGAAAAAACGAAGTCCCCGCGAAATTACCGAAGCGAGTAAAAAAATGGTCATGGGCAAGCCCGTCCAGCCCGACATGATCGTAATGACCTTGTAGGGAAAGGGCGTTAGGCCAGCGGCCAGCACGGCCCAGAACCCGACATCGACAAACTGTTGATTGAAGCTTGCCATTTCGCCACTTTTTCCCAAAAGTTCGAGCAGCGGTCGCCCGACTTCCGAAAATGCGTACACGCCGATGGCATAGCCAAGCACGCCGCCGAGTACCGATGCAACGAGACAAACCGAAGCGATCTTCCAAGCCCGCGAAGGGGCCGCGAGAATCATGGGGATCATGATTAAGTCTGGCGGTATCGGAAAAATCGAACTTTCGAAGAATGCGATGATGGCCAAAAACCATATGGCATGCCGATGTGTAGCCAGCGCAAGGGTTCGATCATAGAGTTGCCTCAGCATGATCTATACCCTGTCCAAACTGCAAGACTGTCGATAGCGGCAGCTAAGCTTCTAATTCCGCATCCCAATACAAGAAGTCCATCCAACTATCGTGAAGATAGTTCGGCGGGAATTTTCGACCAAGGTTGAGTAACTCGTCCGCTCTCGGTCGACGCGGGAGTTGACGCAAACGCAGACCAGCTTGCTTCGGCGACTTTGCTCCCTTTCGCAAATTGCATTTTGCACAGGCGGCAACGACATTTTCCCAGCTGGTTTTCCCGCCAGCCGAGCGTGGCACAACATGGTCGAAGGTCAATTCGCCTTTTGCTCCGCAATACTGACAACGGAATTCATCACGCAAGAATAGATTAAAGCGCGTGAAGGCTGTAGACCGTTGTAGCTTTACATAGTCTTTCAGAACGACCACCGAAGGAATGCGAAGCGCAACACTTGGACTACGCACAGTTTTTTCGTACTCCGCAACGACGACCACGCGTTCAAGCCATGTCGCCTTGATAGCCTCCTGCCAACTCCACAAGGAAAGCGGATAATAGGACAGAGGGCGGTAGTCCGCATTCAGTACTAAAACTGGATGATACGATAGCACTCTTGGTTCACAGATAAATTCTGATCTGAAGTCGCCAGTCATCCTTAATTCCGCCGTTTCTGCGACTGCGTAGTGATTGTTCTAGCCGCCGTGTTATGGTTCACCAACGCCGCCAATGCTGTGTTTGGCTCACCTTGTCGTTGGCGTTGGGTCGGTAAAACATTCTTTGTAGTCGCTCAGTTGCCCAGCACAGGTGCGCAGCAGGTGCCAATTTTCGCATGCTCTATAGCGCATTGCGGTCTGAACGCCAAGATAGGGAGTCTGAACAAAGGCGAGGTATGGGACTTAACCGCAACAAATTAAAGTCTTTTTGTCCTTTGCAACTTCAAAATATTGCGTAAAAGCCTTGACTAAAGTCGATCAAAAAAGCTGTTGCTTGCCTGAGTACGCTGGCTGGTTGAGCGATCCGATTGCCGATCCTAGCAGCATCGAAGTGCAATGTTCCTCTTCGTACTCAATTTGATCGAACCGCAAGAGACGGGTGTCAAATAAGGGTACGACTGATCGCCATCTCCCGTGCGATGGTCGCATATAAGCCTATCGACAAGGTGCATGGTGACGCGCTGCAACCACCGCAAAAGTCACAGTGATCAACATAATCAATCTCCATGATAGGCCGAAGGCGAAGCGGGCACATGGGTCGGCAAATCTATGCAGGTCAGAAGCTGAGTTTATCGCGTATAAAGGCGACCGCAACACTAATTCCGTCTGGGGAAATACTATGTGCGGTATCTTGCATCACTCGAGCGTAGACTTCCGTGAAATTCGCTTCTTGAAGCGCCGTTACCGCTGCTGGCATAGAACTCGGTGGAACAACATCATCCAACTCTCCGTGTAGCAAGAGCACTGGGAAGTGGGATACAACCTCCTCTGCTAGCAGATCTGGAAGCATCAGGCGACCTGAAGAGCCAACGATGCCAGCAATGGGATCCTCTCGCCGCGGCGCCACATGCAGAGCCATCATGGTTCCTTGCGAGAAGCCGAACAGGACGACCTGCTCCGGCAATAAATCCTCGTCCACCATCAGCGCATCCAAAAACGCGTTCAAGTCATCAACTGACGAACGCATTCCTCGTTCTGCCGCCTCTTCGGGAGAGCCATCAATCCATGGAATAGGAAACCACTGAAATCCGTGCGGCATCGCCGGGTTGGTCTCAGGAGCGTCAGGCGCGACGAATAAGGTATCCGGTAGTTCTTCACCGATGAGATCTGCTAAGCTGAGGAGGTCGGCACCGTTAGCGCCATAGCCGTGCAGGAATACGACCATAGATCGCGTAGTGCCGGAAAACGGACCTTTTCGCAAAGATTGCAGTACTCGTGTCATGCTGGACCTCTGTAAAACTCTTCAAGACTCGGCGTGTCCTCGTCGCAATGCGCTAGCGCAAAGAAGCGGATCGGTACCGATAATTATCTCGGTGCGTTAGCATACAGCCAAAAATCGTATCAATTAGGCCTTCTTCAAGTGCGAATACCCTCTCGCTGCTTGCACTCTCGATAATAGCCCCAAAGTATTCTTGCAGCAACGGCTCGCCACGGGCTCCAGCGCTGAGAAATTTCTACCATTTTGCGCGAATTAGGCCGCTGCGGCAAGTCAAGCAGAATGCGCGTTGCTTCTTGTAACGCTAGGTCGCCCGACGCAAAAACATCGGCACGGCCTAAAGAAAAAATTGCGTAAATTTCCGCAGTCCACGTCCCAATGCCTGGCACTTGTATCAAAGTTGCGATGACGTCCGAGTTTGATTTTTTTCGTAGGGCGAGATAATCAATTCCGCTAGTTGCGAGGGCACGAGCATATCGAATCTTTTGCCGCGACAGCCCAAGAGTACGCATTTCCTCATCCGTTGCCACCTGTATTCTCTCAGGTTCTGTCAAACCTGCACTTGATAGACGACTCCAGGTCGCATCCGCTGCCGCAACACTGAGTTGCTGACTCACAATAACGCCTAACAATGAAGCAAATCCATCTGGGCGCTTTCGCAGTGAAAGCGCGCCCACCTGTTCCAACGCCCGCGCAAGGGCCGGATGTTCTTGTGCAAGCGAAGCGGTGGCTTTCTCAAGGTCCGCGTGATTATCAATGATTGAATTGTCCAATGCTTCAGTTCGCCTCCCGCAATAAACACAAACCAAACAATGACCTACTTGACTTAAGAATTAAATTGAAGATCAATATTCTTAGCGGCGGATTTTGCTTCTGACCAAAACTTACGGCTTGCAAGTGCTAATTTGCAAAGCGCCAGTGGTTAATGATTGAACAAGCACACTTTCGGCGGCAATTTTCAAGGGTCCCTTGAGTGCTTTGTTAGTTCTTTTTGCTCCAACATATGTTAGACATATTGCTCAATCGCCATTATTGACGGCTGGGAGGATGGTGCCGAATTCGACCGAATACCGGCGGCGATCATTGTTTTCACGCGAACTTAGCGATTACTGAATCAAGGAGATGCAGATGACAAAAACACCAATTATTGCTCAAAAGGAACCGTACCCTGTCCAAGTTCTCTCAGGGAAATCTTATTTTTGGTGCGCGTGTGGCCAATCTGCAAAGCAACCATTTTGCGATGGCAGCCATAAAGATAGTGGTTTCTCACCCTTGAAATACACCGCCGATGCAGACCGAACACTCTACTTTTGTGGGTGCAAGGCCACGGCTAAGTCGCCGCTCTGCGACGGTACTCATAATAATCTTTAGTCCTTGCTTTAGGGAGCGTTGCCGTCTTCCTTCCGAGTGTGGCCTTTGCGTGTTTTTCACCCTTGTCGCTTGGCGGGTATCCGTTGCGGAATGGTCGAATGGTGACGGGACGTGGACAATATCGGATACCGTCGGTGATGTGAATGACCATGCAACTAGCAGAGAAGAGCTTCTCGAACATCAAGATCAAAGCGTCGCAAGTTGCGAGACGAACGGCATGTCAAAAGCATCAAGATCGCCGCTTCTTCCATTCCCACTTGCGCTTTGCCGGAGGCTGATGCTAGACTCCCCCTAAGAAACGCCGACCGCTGTTGACCTCTGACGATACGGCAAACCGTCCTTTACCATCCAGCTTCTCCTCAGCCCCTCAGCATGACACCGGGCTCCAGAGAAGTTCGGTGGCGCACTTCAGAGTTGAAACGGTGAATAATAAATCAATGACAAAACAACAAATTGAAGACCCGCTCAAACTCAAGGTAACGGACTTCGGACCGATCGTAGAAGCTGAGATTGATCTACGACCGTTGACCGTGTTCATTGGTCCGAGCAATACAGGCAAGTCCTACCTTGCGATTTTGATCTATGCGTTGCATCAAGTTTTCAACAGTCGCATAAATTTTTCGAGACGTCGTTACTTTTCTATAGGATTTTCGGCCATTCAAAAAATGTCTAAGGCCGAAATTAGAGTTCTGCTTGAAGCAGCAAACCCCATTGTATCCGTTCTTGAATCCGAGGGTTCGCGTCGTCTTACCTTGCCTCGCCCCCTTGCTGAACTGGCTCGTTTAGGAATTCATGAAATAGCAGGTGGTTTGTCTAACGAGATTGCCCGTTGTTTCGGGATTGGGAAATCGTATGAATTAATACGTCACGGGCGGACGAACGTCATGCAAATTGTGATACAGGAAAAGTCTTATGACGCTGATCAGCTTTTACAACAGACTATATCGCGAAGGCAGCAACCCGAATGTACTTCTATAGTCTCGGCAGGGAAAGAGATTCTATGGAATTTTAAAGATCGGGATTCATTGTTCAAAGAACGATTGATTAGCTATATTCAATATGCGGATAACAAAAAATCGAGTAAAGATGATTTACAGTTTATGGCAATTGAAGTTGTATCGACGCTTTTTAGCTTGCTCTTGCCGTCCCTGCTAGGACCTTTGCATTCTCCGGCATATTATCTGCCGGCGGACCGAACCGGAGTTATGCACGCACACAACGTAGTGGTCAGCGCATTAATTGCCAGCGCACCTACCGGGGGACTGCGTCCTGTTGACACCATGCCAACCCTTTCCGGGGTGTTGGCGGATTTTTTGCAAGAGCTTATTAAAATCGATCAAAAAAAACGAGGGATGACGAGGAATGATATCGCTGGGAAAATTGAGGACTTAATCCTTGAGGGTTCCGTGTCCATCAATCGGCCACCCCACATCAATTACCCCCGTTTTGCTTACCGTCCACATGGGTGGAAGAAGGAAAAGGACGCGTTGGCATTGGCAAACGCGTCTTCAATGGTGTCGGAATTGGCACCGGTGGTTCTGTATCTCCGTCATATGATTAAACCGGGAAATGTTTTGATTGTCGAAGAACCAGAATCTCATTTGCATCCAGCAATGCAGGTCAAATTCACACGCCAGCTTGCGGCGCTTGTTGAAGCAGGTGTTCGGGTGATTGTAACCACGCATAGTGAATGGTTGCTGGAGGAATTGGCCAACATCGTCCAACGTTCAAAGATTCCTAAAACAAAGCGTAACGGCGAAATTGCACTGCGTGAGGATCAAGTGGGTGCATGGTTGTTTAAACCGCAAAAGAGTCCAAAAGGATCTGTCGTCAACCAAGTTTCTTTTGACGAGTCCGGTTTGTATTCTTCCGGTTACAATGAAGTTGCCGAAACGCTCCATAACGATTGGGCGTCTATCTCAAGCCACATCCAGAATCATTCATGATGTCGTTATTAAAACTTGTTCGGGATAAAATTAGTGACTCGCGTTGCCTTGTAACAGGCAAACTCCAAAAGGCAGGGTGCGAAGTTAAAATGACCAATGTCCCCGCCGCGAAGCTGGTCATTGATTTCGACAAGCCTGGATCACCATTGAAGTCCGACGAGAAACGTTGTGATTATCTTCTGATCGCTAAAGAGACACAGACAAAAAATCTGGTTGCGGTGCTTGAACTGAAGCGCGGGCAATTGGATGCCGAAAAAGTTGTCAGTCAGTTAAGGGCAGGCGCTAAGGCTGCAGAAAAGTTAATTCCTAAAAGTCATGTTATTAGATTTCGGCCGGTTGCTGTAACGGGCAGCACAAGCAAGTTTGAACGCAATAAACTGAGAAAAATAATTAACCATATTACGTTTCATAGTCATCAGGAACTTCCACGATGGATATCGTGTGGTAACGGTTTAGAAAAAGCACTTTGAAAAAATCATGCATTTTGGCCCTTGAGGTCGGTTCAGGAAAGGGCAGAATCGTACGCAATGGATCATGACCAGTATCTTAACTGCGGCGGGGCTGATTGTTATCCTGTTGCGCTCACTTCATTCTAAAACGATTGCGTAGGGTCAAAAGCAAGAGAAACAAGAAAATCGGGTGTCTCATTATCCCCACTCTGCCTTCATTGGCCTAATGTGCACGAAGGGGGTAAAAACGGCAAGTTTTTCAAATCCTGTGGGGCTAAACGTTCCTTTATGCCGATAGACCCGATTATCTGTTATTTGATCGCAACCGTCATTAAATGTATTTAGTGCCTAAAATCGGTTAAAAGTCTCTTAGCGTGATATTCTGCACTTATCAGTAATTCATCCGTTAAGTCATGCGGATCTCCGTTGGGTGTCATATGTGTCATGCGTAATAAGCGCAACTATCACGCATTGAAATTTCAAGAGAGCCGCTTGCAAAAATAATGGAGGTGTGCGGTGGGCGAACGCTGCGCACCTATAGGCGGTATGGCCGAATAATACAAAATCAACGCTTGAACCACATTTTTTCCACAAAATCAGCTCGTTCCCACGAATTTCTCGCACTTTTTCTTTCTGCCGCGCACGCCAACGCCGCGCTCGGGCAACGGCCAGAACGCCACGGAGGACAGGGAGAGCGTCTAGATGTGAAGGCGGAGCAGTTGCTCGACGGTTAAGACCAAGATGCCGAAGAAGAGATGACACGCAACCTTCGTCGCGCCTTGAACCCGAATATGGCGACCGCCATAGCAGTCTTTGAGCGCCCCGTTCACCCGTTCGACACGCGAACGTTGTTTGTCGCGTTCCTTCGCTGGATCAACTTGGCCATCTGTAATTACGAAATCTCGACATCAGGATGAACCAGATATTATGGGAAACATTTCGGCGAGGATTGGTTTGGATAAGATCGAACAAATAGCATATTACATAGAGCGGACATAAAGAAAGCTTTTGATCGACAGCCGAGAAACTGAAGGGTTGACAGCAAATTTTTCTCGAGTTACATACTAACTAGTTAGTAAAAATCAGAGATTTTCATGAATTATAGGCTTGGCGTCGATATAGGGGGGACCTTCACAGATATTGTGATCTATAGCGAACAGGGCTGGGCCGATATCGTCAAAATCCCCTCCTCTCCGGACGATCCTGCTAAGGCAGTTGTAAAGGGTGCCGTCGATATTTTGGAAAAACACGAAATCGCATATGCTGAGATCAAGGAGATTGTGCACGGCACCACTGTCGGAGCGAATACAATCCTGCAAAAGGTTGGTGCGCGGACGGCTCTGCTGACAACAGTTGGTTTTCGAGACGTGCTGGAGATTGGACGGATTCGCACACCGGATATGTTTGATCTTAACTGGGAAAAGCCAATTCAATTGGTAACACGACGCCACCGGTTCGAGATAACCGAAAGACTCTCAGCAGAGGGCCAGATTGTGGTCCCGCTAGATCTCGACGAACTACGAGAAGTCGCAGAGCGGATTATTGCAGAAGGATGCGAAGCTATAGCGATCTGTTTTCTTCATTCATATGTCAATCCGGTTCACGAACAACAGGCACGCGATCTGATTGAGGCTGAGTTTCCTCATCTTCTGGTCACAGCCTCCTGTGATGTCTTACCCGAAATGAAGGAATACGAACGTAGCTCGACGACGGTGGTGAATGCCTATTTGCTGAAACAGATGCGTGGATACCTTGCAAGGTTGGAGCGGGATCTCAAGAATAAAGGTTTCTCTGCTCCTTTGCTGGTGATTAATTCAGCCGGCGGCATGATGGGTGTAAACGCAGCACGGGAAAGGCCTGTTTTTGCCGTTGGGTCCGGCCCCGCCGGTGGTGTAGCAGGAGCGGCCAAGCTCGCCGCGACCACATCGTTGGGCGCATTGGTAGCTTTTGACATGGGCGGTACGACGGCGAAAGCATCAATGATATTGAACGACCAGCCGTTGCTGATCAACGAGTATGAGTTCCGTGAGGGTATTTCAAAACCTAGCAGCTTTACCAAGGGCGGAGGTTACGTGCTCAAGGTGCCTGCAATTGACGTGGCCGAGGTGGGCGCTGGCGGCGGATCCATCGCCTGGGTCGACGATGGCGGATTGCTGCAGGTCGGACCGACTTCGGCCGGAGCCGATCCTGGACCCGCCGCTTACGGACTTGGCAACGATCGTCCGACCGTAACGGACGCGAATATCTATTTGGGGTTGATCGGTGCAACTGGTTTGGCCGGCGGGAATTTACACATTGATCGATCTCTGGCCAAAGAAGCGATTCGAACGCATGTCGCAGATCCATTGGGACTCACCATAGACAAAGCTGCCCTAGGCATTCGCCAAATCGCCAATGCAAATATGGCTCGTGCCATTAAGTCTGTGACTGTAGAGCGCGGCCTTGATCCGCGCGAGATGTCGTTGATGGCTTTTGGCGGTGCTGGAGCCCTGCACGCCGCCGATCTGGCAGAGATGCTGGGAATGAAGCGGATCATCGTACCAGTGATGTCAGGCGTATTCTGCTCAGTTGGAATGCTGTCATCAGATGTTGAACACAAACTTGTGCGTGCTACCCAGGGTTTGGTCTCCGACTGGTCGGGCACAGAACTCTCTCGTCTGATTGCGGCCTTGCGCGGAGATATGCTTGCACTTCTGGCCAATGAAGGCTTTGCGAACAACCAGACTCGCCTCAGATTTGGTGCGGATTTGCGTTACTTTGGACAGTCCTCTGATCTGTCAATTGGAATCGATGTTGAAACGGTTGTGTCCGCAGGAGGCGCGGCACTGCAGCCGCTTTTTGATGCAGCCTACCAGTCGATCTACGGGTATCGCGACGACACTCCGGCCGAATTGGTAAATTTGCGCGTTACCGGTATCGGCATCCGGAAACAAAAATTAGATTTCTCGTCTCTGAAAGGATGTCACCTAACCGAAACTGAGGGATATGCCGAAACCCGCCCTGTTCTGTTTGATCAAGAAGACTCTTGGCGGGAAGCGGACGTGATGCATCGTGATACGGTACTAGAGCGCGTGGTTCGTGGGCCGGCGATCTTAACGAGCTATGATAGCACTATTGCACTGCCGCCGGGTACCTCCGCTCGCACGGATGGGTGTGGTAGCGTCGTAGTCGATATCCAAGCCAGATCAGCAGAGTGGGCGGCATGAGAATCGACCCTATTACTATGGCAGTCGTAAAGAACGCCCTCGATTCAATTGTGGATGAGGTAGCCTATACTGTTCTGCGAACCGCTCGTTCGGAGATCGTCAAAGACGTGATGGATTATTCTGCTGCACTTTGCGACGCAAATGGAACAATGATCGCCCAAGCCAAGACCATCGCGTTGCATCTGGGTGCAGTGCCAGAGGCAATGCAAGCCATCCGAACGCAGTTCGGTACAAACATTCATGAAGGTGACGTGATCATCCTCAATGATCCGTATCAGGGCGGAATGCATCTTCCTGACATCTTCATGGTCACACCGATTTTCTGCAACGGGTCTCTGGAAGGCTATTCAGTCGTGATTTGCCACCATACGGATGTGGGGGGACGGGTTCCCGGGTCGAACGCTTCAGACAGTACTGAAATCTTTCAGGAGGGTCTGCGACTGCCGGTGCTAAAACTCTATGATCGGGGTTCACTAAATACAGCCGTTCAGGCGATCATAGAACGCAACGTTCGGGTGCCGGATCGTGTGTTGGGTGACCTAAAATCTCAGCGTGCAGCCTGCCACGTAGGTGGGCGTCAACTCAAAAAGTTGATCGCAAAATATGGCAACTATGCCGCACGGGTCTACTTTGCCGAATTGCTTGATTATGCAGAGCGTATGGCACGCGCGGACATCCGCAACTGGCCGGATGGCACCTATCGCTTTACAGACTACATTGACAATGATGGGTTTTCGGAGGATCCGATTCCGATCTGTGTTGCCATCACCGTGGATGGCGATCAATTAATCGTAAACTACGAGGGATCGTCACCACAGGTCAAGGCGGCTCTGAATGCGACAAAGTCTTACACGAATTCATGCTCTTACCTAAGCGTGCGCTGTGTGCTAAAGGGGGATGTGCCAAACAATGAAGGCATTTTCCGCTGTATTGATGTTTATGCCCCCGAAGCATCGGTGCTGAATCCAGTGATGCCGGCACCCTGTGCCGCCCGAGCACTGACTGGGTATCGGGTTATGGACTCGATGTTTGGAGCTTTGTCTCAGATCGTGCCCGATCGCGTACCTGCGGCAGGAGAAGGTGGAAACACGGTGATCTCCATTGGCGGTTACACTTCAGATCGAAAACCATTTATAATTGTTGATATGGTTTGTGGTTGCTGGGGCGGGCGTCAGGAAAAGGATGGCGTAGATGCCATCACCAATCCGTCCCAGAACCTGTCGAACACGCCGGTCGAAACGCTGGAGCGGCAACATCCGATTCGCGTGGAGGATTATGCCCTGATTCCTGACAGTTGTGGTGCCGGCGAGTTTCGAGGAGGGCTTGGCGTGCGGAGATCTTATCGATTGCTTGCTGATGAGGCTGGGCTGCAATTGCGCTCGGATCGAACAAAATTTGCGCCTTATGGTCTGAACGGTGGGCATCCGGGACGGAAAACAATAAACTGGCTTGAAGAACCCGACGGCACTCGTCGTGATCTGCCGGGGAAAGTGACAATGCCACTGGTCAAAGGGCAACTTGTAGTTCACGAACAAGCGGGCGGCGGCGGTTTTGGCGACCCGCTGAAACGCGACCCGTATCGCGTTCTAGCAGATGTGGTAGACGAAAAACTGTCGGCAGGGGTGGCACTCTCTGACTACGGGATCGTGCTGAACGCCGAAGGCAATGAGATCAACATTGAGGCGACCGCACATCGGCGGGTCAAAATGCAATTGAAACCAGTTTTGGATAATGACGATCACGTTTAAACATCACGTCATCAGGACAGGAGTGCATCTTTGGGTGTAGCAGGACAATTATGGCAACCGTGACGCGCAAGCGAAATCCCGAAATATCTCAAGCACGAATCCTTGAAGCAGCGGAACACGAGTTCGCAATGCACGGTTACGAGGGTGCACGGATAGATCAAATCGTGCAACGTGCGGGTGTGTCAAAAAACCTCATTTATCATTACTTTGGCAGCAAGGATCACCTCTTCTTGATGGTAATGGAGTGTATGTACGAACGCCTGCGTGCCCATCATGCCGACCTTCAGATTGAGGGACTACCGCCGATCAAAGGAATGGAACTACTAATACGACACACATTCCAACACTTTTTGGAGTATCCATCGGTCATTTCGCTGTTAAACAGCGAAAACCTGACCGGGGCACAACATGTGCGTAATTCAGATAAGCTGCCGCATCTTTATTCCACACTGAGCGACCTTATTGGCGATTTGTTATCGCGTGGCGATGCCGAAGGTGTTTTTCGCAAGGGCGTAGACCCACAAGAACTCTATATCACAATATCGGCCTTGGGATATTTTTATCTGTCGAATCGACATACGCTCGGAGTGATATATCAGACTAACCTGTCCGAACCGCATCGGATTAAGGCCCGTGCTGATCATATTGTGGAAGTGGTTTTGGGATATCTGAGACCATCCGAGGTGTAAGCATAAATCCCATTGAGAGAGGTGCTATATGTCTGGCTTTGTCGTTATCTTGTTACCCCTTTCTTCGGCCATGTCCGTCGTGCGTTGGTGCACAAGAATCGCGGCTGCGGCGAGATGATATCGCTGCCGGAGGACCAGTATTCCTTGTCCCTATTGTCGGATAAATTCGGAAAGACAGACTGCGTGCGAGGTACACATCTAGGCTCGCATTTCACCGATGGGTGGCCGCGACCCACAGTCACGTCACCCAGCTAGAAGTGTCACGGGTATCCGCCTGATCACACAATCCTAATGCAGAGAAGGAAATAAAATGCTTAGAATGAAAATGACAAATTTACTTGGCAGCATCGCGATTATTGCTTTTGGTGGTGCTGTGGTAAACGCTGAAACGCTAGCGGTGCGACTCGATTTCTCACCTTGGGGAATTCATGCGGGGATGCATCTCGCTGAGGCTAAGGGCTGGTTTGATGAAGTGGGGCTGGATATCGATCTGCAGGACGGTAAGGGCACAATTAACACAATTCAGTTGGTCGGCAGTGGACAGGTTGACGTTGGTCAAGTTCAGCTTGGTTTGATTGCTCCAGCGCGTGAAAACGGATTGCTCTTGAAGTCCTTCGCCGGTTGGGTGCGGCGCGGTGATCTAGCGGTACTGGTAGATGCGAAATCCGACATCGGATCAGTTGCAGATCTTGACGGCAAGGAACTCGTAACCTTTGCCGCCAGTCCGTGGGTCCCTTATATTGACAATTTTCTCGCGGCGGGTGGTCTAACTCGTGATGATGTATCGATCGTGATGGTGGCGCCGCCTGCGATGGTCGGCACCTACGCCTCGGGTGAGGTGGATGGGTTTATGACCGTGGGGCCATTTGGTTTGCCGTTGACCGCCAAAAGCCGCCCTGCCAAACAGATCCTGATGGATGATGCGGGTGTGACATTCCCGAGCTACGGATTAATCGCACAGGAGAGTACTCTTGAAGATCGACGTGACGCGCTAGCCCGATTGGCACAGGTTCAGCAGCGTGCGTGGGAATACATCTTTGACGGCAATGTCGAAGAAGCTGCTGACGCCATCATCTCCGGTCGTCCCGATAGCAATCTGGACCGTGAAGTGCTGATCGGTCAAATTGAAACTTATCGCGAGTTTTTCCATACGGAGCGTACTAAGGATTTGCCAATCGGTGTGCAATCGGCAGAGGATTGGGCTGATGCATTGGCGGCAATGGAGGCTGCGGGAATTATCAAAACTGGTCAGCAAGCAGAAGAGTTCTTCACTAACGCTCTGCTCCGGCAGTAAGTCAGGAGAGCAAAAGAGAGGCCGGCATATGACTCAGCCGAGGAGCTATGTCCACGTGCGCAACCTAGACAAGGTTTATCGATCGAAGCAAGCAGATATTGAGGCACTCAAGTCAATTCACCTTGATATTCAAGAGCATGAGTTCATCAGCGTGCTTGGACCTAGCGGATGTGGCAAATCCACGTTGCTTAAATGCCTTGCCGGCCTCGAACCGATAACTTCGGGCGAAGTTATTCTCAACGGGGCGCCCGTCAAGTCACCACCAGACAACATGGGAATTGTGTTCCAGCGCGATATCCTTCTGGACTGGCGTAACATCTTGAACAATGTCCTGTTTATCACAGAAATCCGTGGTGCCAAACGAACAGACTATGAAGACAAGGCCCGCACCCTTCTCAAGAGATTCGGTTTAGAGGGATTTGAGCACAAACATCCATGGGAATTGTCTGGCGGCATGCGGCAGCGTGTCTCAATCTGCCGAGCGTTACTGGACAACCCGGAGCTTCTTCTTCTCGACGAACCATTTGGTGCACTTGACGCCATGACCCGCGATGACCTGAACTTGGAACTCGCACGACTTTGGCAGGAGACAAAGAAAACCGTGCTCTTCATCACGCATTCCATTGCTGAGGCTGTTTTCTTATCAACCAAGGTCGTAGTCATGTCGAGCAACCCCGGTAAAATTGATGAGATACTCGACATAGAACTGCCACATCCGCGCGCACTGAACGTGCGTGAAACCCCTGAATTCGGTGAGTATGTGCAGCATCTTCGAGGCCATTTCACCACACTGGGCGTTCTACAAGAGGGTTAAAAATGGGTTGGCTGGAAAAGAACAATCGACTTCTCTCATCCATGATAGTGCTGATAGTTTGCGTCATTCTATGGGAAATCGCTTGCCACATCCTGCAGGTTCGTCCATTCATTCTTCCCGCACCTTCGGCAATTTTGATCGAAATGATTGAGGATCCCAATTACTTTATCAAGCATGCGGGCTATACTCTAATGACAACTCTAGCCGGGTTCGCATTGGCCGTAGTGCTTGGTGTTTTGATGGCTGTAGGGATTGTACACTCGGTCTTTTTAGACCGCACACTTTATACCCTGCTGGTTGCGCTGAATTCTGTTCCGAAGGTCGCACTTGCACCGCTCTTCGTGATTTGGATGGGCACTGGCTCTGAACCAAAGATTGCAATAGCCTTGATGATCGCAATTTTCTCAATCGTGATTGATACCGTATTGGGTTTGCGCAGCGTCGACAAGGACATGATTGATATGGCTCGCTCAGCTCGGGCAACCACAATGCAAGTTTTGTTCAAGATCCGTTTTCCCTGTGCTTTGGCCAGCATGTTTGCTGGCATGAAAGTTGGGATTTCTTTTGCCTTGATCGGTGCTATTGTTGGTGAATTCGTCGCCGGAGAAACGGGTTTGGGGCATGTCATTTTATTATCTCAGGGTATGTTCGATACTGCGCGTGCCTTCGTTGCTATTGTGATTCTGGGGATCATGGGCACAATCCTTTTCTATACCGTCGAAGCTGTCGAGCGCATCCTTTTGCCCTGGCATACATCCCAACGGGTAAACACACAGTAGCTATCAATTCTTGATCGGATGCAAAGGACACACCTCGCATCGCTAGGCTTAATTGCAACCGCCGTCCTCTGGGGTGGTAATCACGTAGTTATTCGCGACATAGCCGATCAAACGGATCCGCTCACTTTAGTGTTCTGGCGTTGGACGCTCAGCGCAGTGGTACTACTGCTCTTAGGTGCGCGGCCACTGTGGCAAGCACGACGTATCTTGCGGAAGGATTTGGGTCGGCTCAGGTGTCTAGGAGTTCTAAACTGTGTCTTTTTTTCTCTCGCAATAATTGGAGCACCTTTTGGTACATCTGCGGCCAATGTTGGGTTGATCCAAGCGACCGCACCGCTTTGGATCACGGTCACGGGGCTACTTTTCCTGTCCGAAAAAGTATCTCTACGGAATGCGATTGGAATGGGTTTGGGTTTTGCCGGTGCCGTCCTACTGATCTCTTCGGGTCCTGCCGCCGCGAACATTTCAACCGAGTTGTGGTGGGGAGATGCCCTGGCTCTGATCGGGACGTTGATCTGGGCGGGATACAGCATCTTGTTGCGCAAAATGCAAGGCGTTCTGCATCCTGTCACCCTGTTCAGCGCGATTGTCCTTACTGGATATGTTGTGTTGATCCCTTGCTATGTGATCTTGTTATTGGCGGGAAGTTCTGGGGATATTTCAATCTTGCCACCTAGGGAGATCTGGCCAGCGGTAGTTTATATTGGGCTGGGAGCGACTCTGTTAGGAAACCTGTTTTGGAATCTGGGAGTGCATGCGCTGGGACCAACTACCGCTGCGCAGTTTCTGTTTCTCGCTCCGATATGTTCTATCGGGCTTGGAACTTACTGGCTTGACGAATATCTTTCAATCTTAGGTTGGTTAGGAGCGATCATGATTATTTCGGGATTGATCCTGTCAACAGTCCATCAGCAAGAGGCAAAATGATTAGGGACTGTTCCCCACACACGTGCGGATGAACCGAACAACCCAGTGTTAACGGGATCATTTTGTTGCAACCTTTAAGGCGATCAAGCAAAGTAATTCAAACAAAATTGACGCACCAAGAAGTGCCGTGTTTCCAGATAGATCGAATGGAGGTGACACCTCGACCAAATCGGCTCCTACGATGTTGATGCCTTTGAGCAAGCGCAAAACGACGAGCGCTTCGTATGAGGACGGGCCACCAATCTCAGGCGTGCCTGTTCCTGGGGCAAAGGCGGGATCAACAAAGTCAATGTCGTAACTCACATATGTAGGTGCATCCCCGACGATTTCTCTCGCCTCTGCCAAGACGTCCTCAGGGCCACGCGCAAAAAATTCCTCTATTGTTATTTGGCGGATACCGGCTGATGCAGCGAATTCACGATCTTCTTGGTCATAGCAGGTACCGCGAAGGCCAATTTGAACCATGTGACTCGGATCTAACAGGCCTTCCTCTAAGGCACGCCGAAAAGGTGTCCCGTGGGTATATTTGGAGCCGTCAAAGTACGAGGAAAATAGGTCGCTATGGCTATCGAAGTGCACCAAACCCAGCGGCTGGTGTTGGCCGAGTGCTCGTAGTTTCGGCAACGAGAGTAAGTGATCGCCGCCCACGGTCAGCGGAATAATGTTCGCACGACATACCGCTGCAAAAAAACTGGTGATTCGTGCCATAGAGTCTTGAAGATCAGCAGGATTGGTGCCGACGTCACCAAGATCGGCGCAATTTGCCAACTCAAAAGGGCGACAGCCGGTTTGTCCATGCTCTGCCCTTATCATGGTTGATAAATCGCGAAGTTGACGAGGACCGTGCCTCGCTCCGGGACGGTTGGTCGTGCCGCCATCCCAAGGAACCCCAATCAGGCCAATTTCGGTGTCCTAGAACTTGGCGTGGTTCAGATCGACGTGGGGCAATCGCATAAAGGTTGGTATTGCTGCGAACCTCGGTAACGCTAGCCCCGAGACCGGTTTAAAGAAATCATCCATTGCTACTCCTAGCAGTCAGGAACTTCATTATGGTCCGTAGAGCAATCAGCCAAAGTATCGCCTAAAGAAGCGTTTTCAACAGCCAAGCGATATCGGAATAGACCGCGTACTACAGAGGGCTGGGAAAACCATCCTGGATTGTTGCGTAAACTATGTCGAATCCACTGACGCCAATCCGACCAAAAAAACCCGCAGATAAATGGCATCCAGTTCTTGCAATACGACGTCCGTGCCGTCATAGACATTTGCGAGGGGCAAAAAGAGCTAAGCGATTCCGATGCTGACAATTGAACACGAGTTCGACCACACGTCAATTACCTTGATTGATGAGGGGGCTACACCATTGTGCGAAGATGTCGTCATCAAATCCGGTGCCGACTGGGTAACTCTTGAACAAATCAACCCGAGGACTAACCAAGTGCAAGTTATTACCCTATCCACCGACCAGATTGCAGACCTAGCGGTGGCACTGAATTTACCTGAGGGTGTATACGCACGAAGCTAACCCCGACCCAACTTTTGGCGGTGCACTTGATTGCTTAGCGATGGAAGAGATCAACATCTTCTAGCGTAATGACATCGGTCAAAATTACTCCCGCCGCGATGGCCCAGAGGACGAGCGCAGCGATGCTCGTAATCCATGCTTTTTTTTGCAAATGATGCTCAATTGGGGCGCTGGAAGGGGTGCCTTCGACGATGTCGTTGACATCCCCTTGCGTGTTTATGCGCACCGGTAGCAAAATTAGGAAAATAAGCACCCAGAAAACGGCATAAAGAACGAGCGCCGAGGTAATTGCCATGAGGTCACTTTCCGAAATCTTACGGTGACAGATAGCAGGTTTTGTTCAGTCTCTTTATGCCTGTTCTAATTCGATGAGACTGCCGTGGGTGTCTTTCGGATGAAGAAACAGGACGGGCTTTCCATGAGCACCAATCTGCGGAGTGTCGTCACCAAGTATCCGAGCACCACTCTTTAGGAGATGATCTTTAGCGGCCATGATATCATCCACTTCATAGCAGATATGGTGTATTCCGCCCGCCGGATTTTTTTGTAAAAAATTGGCGATAGGACTATTTTCCCCAAGGGGATAGAGTAGTTCAACTTTGGTATTAGGTAATTCGATGAAGACGACCGTAACGCCGTGGTTAGGTTCGTCTTGTGGCTCTCCTACTTTTATTCCCAAAATTTCCCGATAGGTCTCGGAGGCACTCTCCAAATCTGGAACAGCAATCGCGACATGGTTTAGTCGACCAATCATTTGCTATCACAATCCTTTATTGCTGGATGTCATTCTTGGTATTGCGGCTTCGCAACAATGACAGGCAGCTATCGGCTCAAGCAGGAGTATGCAAGTTTTTCACCGCAAGAAACTTCGATTCGACTATGCCGATAATTTACCTGTAGGCTGGCAAATCAGAAAGTTGCCAATTGTTAACGCAATTTGCGGCTTGTCACAAAAGATAGGGAGGTCAATAGAATGATGAACGATCAAAAACTCTCTCGGTCGTCCGCAGTCCAGCCGCATGATTTCTTACGGTTGAATTTGTCGGTGGCTTCGACTATGGCGCAATAAGATCGCTCCACAATTGATGGGAAGGTCAGATGTTGCAGCAGTCCAAAAGCGTCGGTACCCATAAAACGACAAACGTAAAGCAAACCCCCGAAGAAATTCGAGCGGCGTTTGAGAGCGAAAGTTATCCCTACCGAAATAAATTGGGAAAAAGAACCTATGAGCACGAAAAAGCTCTGTTACAAGCGGAACTCCTGAAAGTTCAACTCTGGGCACAAGAAACCGGAAAGAAGTTTGTCCTATTCTTCGAAGGCCGAGATGCCGCTGGAAAAGGCGGCACAATTAAGCGGTTTATGGAACATCTAAATCCGCGGAGCGCTCGCGTTGTTGCCTTAAACAAACCTAGCGACGCCGAGCGCGGTCAATGGTATTTCCAGCGTTATGTTCAGCATTTACCAACCGCAGGAGAAATTGTTTTTTTTGACCGCAGTTGGTATAATCGCGCGGGCGTGGAAAAAGTGATGTCATTTTGTACCGCCCATGAGTATCTTGAGTTCATGCGACAGGCTCCAGAGTTGGAACGAATGTTGGTTCGGTCGGGTATTCAACTCTACAAATATTGGTTCTCGGTTTCGCAAGCAGAGCAAAGACGGCGCTTTCAGAATCGCAAAATGGATCCGCTAAAACAATGGAAACTGAGTCCTGTTGATAAAGCGTCGCTCAATAAATGGGAGCAATACACAGAGGCTAAACAAGCCATGTTCTTTTATACCGATACGGCTGACGCTCCGTGGACAATCGTTAAGTCAAATGACAAAAAACGCGCTCGCCTGAATTGCATGCGACATTTCCTGGCAACCTTAGACTATCCAGACAAAGATGTATCGGTAATAGAGCAACCTGATCCGCTCATTGTCGGGCAGGTTCATAAGGTTTATCAATCTCCCGACAATATACCCAGTTAAGTGAGGCCTGAATGCGCCGTACTTTCCAATTGCATCGCGCCCTCACCATCCTGAGTTGTGTGCCAAGGCGATTTTTCTTCAGTATCTTCTGGGTATCTGCGGTGATACCCACTGCTATATTCGCCCACCCGCATGTGTTTATTGAAACCTCGATCCGCTTGGTTCTCGACGACGCCACGGAGGTCGTTGGCGTGGAAGTGAGTTGGTCTTATGATGAATTTTACTCAATGCTAACCTTTGAAGATATGGGCCTAGATCGTGACTATGATGGTCAACTCACTTTAGAGGAACTAAAACGGTTAGATGGCTTTGATCTGCGCTGGGTAGAGGGTTTCTCTGGCGACGTTTTTTTACAGCGAGGGGCAGAGAACTTGGCTTTAGGCACCCCTGAAGGTCGCGGCGTCGTCGTGCAAGGTGCACGCATCATATCGACTCACTATCGCCCCCTGAACGAGCCAATTTCAGGCGACGGGCTGAGGCTCAAGGTCTATGATCCAACTTATTATACTTACTATGAATTAAACCATAACATTGATGCGGGTAATCATTGCAACGTTGACATTGTCGTTGCCGATCTCAAAGCGGCACAAAGCGTGCTCAAAGAGCGCCTCTCGGTCATTCCGATCACCGCAGTCGAGACAGAATTTCCAGAGATTGGTGAAGTGTTTGCGGATACGGCGCTCATACAATGCAGCAGTTGACACTGATCTGTGCATTAATTGCTTTGATCGCGACAGCTTGGCTATGGGGATTCGATGGCTCTGATTGGTTAGTGCAATCAGCATCGCTCATTCAAAAAGAAACGCAAGCGGCCATGGCAAGTGTCTTGCGAGCGTTACGAAGAGGGGAGCCAGGGGCGGTCACTACTCTTCTGGCACTGTGCTTTGTCTACGGTGTCGCGCACTCGGTGGGACCGGGTCACGGCAAAATGATGATTGGCACATATGGCGTACTTCATCGTGTAAGCGCAATAAAGTTGTCGGTTCTCGCGCTCCTATCATCGCTTGCGCAAACTCTGACGGCGATAATCTTAGTATATGGCGGGTTGTGGATACTTGAATGGGGGAGGGCGCGGCTCGAAAAAACTGTAGAAGAATGGTTAACGCCAGCGTCGTTTGGACTTATATCGCTGCTGGGATTGGTGTTGGCCGGTCGCGGGTTTAGGCGTTTGATGATTGAATTCTCAAGCGGCGAGACAAAATCAGACCCTGAGCATAGTTTAGCCGGTAACTGTTGTCAGCATAAACATGCCCCGACGGCCGCTGATATAGCTTCGGTTCAATCATTGCGCGACGTTGCAATCATGATAGGTGCGATCGCTGCAAGACCGTGTACGGGAGCAGTATTTCTTCTTTTTCTGACTGCGCAAATGGGGATCGGCTTAGTTGGTATTGCCGGCGCAGTTTCGATGTCGGTTGGAACCGCAATCGTAACTATTTTTGTTGCAATTGCGGCAGTAACGTTGCGTCAGTCAACATTTCTTTTCGTCGGGGGTACGAGAGTGCAATCGATAACGGCCCTACTTGAACTTGCCTTTGGTCTTGTTGTCGCGGCTGTTTTCATGCACCTAACTCTACAATTATCCTGAATTCGAAACCATTGTCACAAGCTTATTTGGCTATTGTGGTATGCGCTCAATTAAGTGCAAGCCTAGATGATCCGCCGCGGTGATTGCTTCGATGTTACAGCCACAACCAAATTACCTTTGGCACGCCCGTGCAAGCCTTCTTCTCGGGTTGCCGCTTATTGGCGGCTATCTTGCGCAATTCGCTATCGGATTGACAGACGCGGTAATGCTTGGGTGGTATGGGGTTGATGCCTTGGCTGCCGTAACGCTAGCCGGGACATATCTCTATGTTTTCTTCTTGCTTGGGGCGGGGTTCGCTCTTGCAATCATGCCCATGGTTGCCGCCTATGATGCGGCGGGTGATCAGGTTGGCGTGCGACGTTCAACACGAATGGGCCTCTGGCTCTCGGTTGTATTTTCGACAGCCGCGATACCCCTTCTATGGTGGTCGAAACCACTTTTAATCCTTCTTGGTCAAGCTCCAGAGATTGCGCAGGCGGCACAAGATTATCTGCGCATCGCTGGCTGGAGCCTCTTTCCCATGCTCAATATGATGGTGCTAAGAAGCTACCTTGCTGCCCTTGAACGCGCTAAAGTTGTCTTGTGGATGACGGTTTTGTCAGCAGTTGTTAATGCCATTGCCAACTATGTGCTCATTTTCGGATATTTCGGCGCACCAGAGTTAGGATTGCAGGGTGCCGCTATTTCTTCTGTTATAACCCAGACCGTCGCGCTAGTGGGTATGGCAATTTATGCTTTGCGGGTATTGCCGCAACATACTTTGTTCGCTCGAATCTGGCGGCTCGACTGGGAAATGGCGCGGCGAGTATTTCGTCTTGGGTTGCCGATTGGCGTGACCCATCTGAGCGAAGTCAGTTTGTTTGCTGCGTCGGCACTCATGATGGGTTGGCTCGGCACAATAGCGCTTGCGGCGCATGGAATCGCGGTACAGTTGGCAAGTGCAGCGTTTATGGTTCATTTGGGATTATCTAACGTAGCTACGATAAGGGTCGCGCAAGCATTCGCGCAAGCAGACAAGGTTTTTGCTGTTCGTGCCGCCATTGCGGTGATCGCATTGTCTTTGGTGATCGCGATCTCGACAATTCTCGTATTCTTGTTGGCCCCGGAATATCTGGTTGGGGCATTTCTGGAACAAAGTGACCAAGCCCGGGTCGAGATCATTGCGTTGGGCACAGCACTTCTCGCGGTCGCGGCACTGTTTCAGCTCGTTGACGGTTCGCAGGTTATTGCACTCGGTTTGCTGCGCGGCCTTCAAGATACCGGCGTTCCGATGGCTATTGCTGGCTTCAGCTATATCGCCGTCGGTATTCCGGCGAGTTACCTGCTGGGCTTTTCATTCGGCTATGGCGGGATCGGCATCTGGCTCGGTCTGGTTATTGGTCTTGCTTGTGCCGGTTGTGCGCTCATGTTTCGCTTTTGGCACAAAGGCCTCACAATCGTTGGGCAATCGGCCTAGACTTTAGAGCGCAAAACCCAGAGACGACCGCCCCATTAATAAAAGAATGCTTTGTCGCAGTGAAGGCCTAACGACTGTCCTATCGGCCTACGCGTGGGAAGTCAGTCTGATAAAGTCTGACAGAAGTCTTGGATTCGCGTACAAGCAATCTCTAATTCTGATTGTGATGCCGCGAAGCTCACGCGGAAATATGGCGAAGTACCGAAAGCTGCTCCGCAAACAACAGCGACGCCGGTATCTTCAAGCAGTTTGTTTGCAAATACGCTATCGTTGACGATCTTCACCCCATCCGGTGTCGTCATTCCGATGACTTTGTGCAGGGAGGAATAGGCATAAAAGGCACCGTCGGGAACGTTACAAGAGAGTAAGTTTGTCGTATTTAACATGCTGACGATTAAATCACGCCGTTGCTGAAAGACCTGATTATTCTCTTGAATAATCTCTTGCGGGCCCGTCAGCGCGGCGACCGCTGCCCATTGACTAATCGAACTGGGATTAGAGGTCGATTGCGATTGTATCTTTCGCATCGCAGCAATCAGTTCTTTGGGTCCGCCGGCATAACCAATGCGCCATCCCGTCATTGCGTACGCCTTCGAACAACCGTTGCAGGTTAGAGTCTGTTGCTTGAGAAGCGGCTCAACTTCAGCCACGGTATGAAATTCAACGTCATCGTAGATAATAGGCTCGTAGATATCATCAGTCAGTACCCAAACGTGCGGGTGCTCTAGCAGAACTTCTGTCAGCCTCCTGAGTTCGTACCATGAATAAACAGCGCCCGTTGGATTAGCTGGTGAATTCATGATGACCCACTTCGTATTTTCGCCAATTGCGTCGTTGAGATCTTCAGGGGTAATTTTAAAGCCATTAGACTCGGTATTAACAGTTTTCGGTATTCCACCGGCGATTCTAATCATCTCTGGATAGCTAACCCAATAGGGTGACGGGATAATTACCTCATCACCAGGATTGATTGTTGCCATCAGCGCATTAAAGAGAATCTGCTTGCCGCCGGTAGCCACAGATATTTCCTCATGCGTGTAATGCAGCTGATTATCGCGAGCGAATTTTGCAATAATTGCGTCTTTTAGTTCGGAAATCCCGTCGACGGCGGTATATCGGGTCTTGCCAGCTTCTATGGCGGTAATGGCGGCGTCGCGAATGGATTTTGGTGTATCAAAGTCTGGTTCACCGGCCGCTAAAGAAATTATATCTCGTCCTGCGGCTTGCATTTTGCGCGCTATATCTGTCATCTGGCTCGTTTGCGAAGCCGCAACTTTGCGTATTCTATTCGAAAGAATGGCCATTATTTTCCCTTGAATTGCATCGGTGACGGAACCATGATACCTCCCAGATAACGGTACTTCATGCAACAGCTTGGTTCAGAGTAGAGCAATGGCGAAAATTAATTCTGATTGGTACGGCGAAGAAACGGCTACCTTTGGTGATCGGGTTGCGGGTGCGCGGGAAGCGGCAAGCATGACACGTACTGCTTTGGCTCGAAGGCTTGGCGTTCATCGTGATACCGTCGTGGCTTGGGAAGAAGACCGGTCGGAACCGCGAGCCAACAAGTTATCAATGATGGCGGGGGTGCTCAATGTATCAATTATGTGGCTTCTCAATGGCGGTGGGGAGGGCGCGGAGAGTCCGCCGATAGAACTGGCTTCCGCTGCTGAAGAGTTGAATTCGATCGCACTGGAGTTGCGTGGATTGCGTGACGACTTAACGGCCGCCGAAGGCCGTGCAGAAAGACTTCAATCGCGATTAACTCTAATCGCAAGAAGTAATCGTTATGAGCCTGGTGCTTGAGACTCAAAAAAAGAAGCTGAAGTTGCGGTCTGTTCGCAGAGGAATTCGTGAAATGGATCTGATTCTGGGGGCCTTTGCGGCGTTACATCTCAGCACCATGAGTGCCGAGCAATTGTCTCTCTATGAGAGGCTCCTGCAAGAAAATGATCACGACCTGTATGATTGGATCACTGGTCAGTCCTCGGTACCGACGGTCTTTCGGGACCTAATCAAGGAGATTGCTACGGGCTATCAGCAAGAAAAAGGTAGCTTTCTGCTTTAGTAGGGACGGATGATATCATTTCGCAACGATGCACGACCCGAACGATTTTCTCTTGCTGCAAACTCTTCTCATTTGACTGAGTACCTGCATATCTCTAGGAACGGAAATTGAGAAATTTTGGATAGAAGTCCTCACTCGCAAACGGGCATCTAAAACTATAGGCGATTCAGATGTGGTCGGTGAGTTGATGTTGACAAATCCATCTGTGGCAATGAAGCCCCTTGCGGACGGGTTCTTTCGTATGATGTCCGATCGTCCCTTATTGCCCGCAAAACATTGAGTAAAGAATTGTTTGAGCTTGATCCCGCGAAACTTGCTGCCGCAAAGTACGCATCGACTTTCGTCGAGAGTGGAATGGTTGTCGGTCTCGGTTCTGGCTCCACGGCATCATGGCTGGTGAAATGTCTAGGTGAGCGCGTACGCCGCGAAAATCTTGAATTTCGTGCTGTTGCGACCTCGAAAGAAATAGCCGAGTTAGCAGAATCCGAAGGATTGCAGGTTACGTCAATTGAAGAGGTGCTAGCGGTCGACTTGACCATTGACGGTGCTGACGAGTTCGATTTAAATCTTAATCTCATTAAAGGTGGTGGTGGTGCCCTTGTCGGTGAAAAAATCGTTGCTTGCTCATCGCAGCAGATCATTATCATCGCGGATTATACGAAGCAGGTGCGGGTTTTGGGCAGGTTTCCTCTGCCCGTGGAGATTGTGCAATTTGGTTGGAAATTGACACGGGAATTAATTCGTCTCGAACTCTCGCTACTTGGATGGGACGATAGTGAAGTTGTGTTAAGAACGAAGGGGACGGAGCCGTTTGTTACCGATCATGGGAACTATATCGTTGACTTGCATTTATCCGAAATTGAGGACGTTTACGACCTAGAAAAAAGTCTGAATGAGGTTCCAGGTATTGTCGAGAATGGCCTTTTTTTGGGTTTTGCCGATCAGGTGATCTGTGGCCACACTGATGGGGTTGTTGAGATTTACGACGGAGAAGGCCCTCCTGATACGAGGAAAATTGATATCAGTTCAAAGACGCCTACAGAACAATCGATTTGATTCACTCTCTCATTCCAGCTTGTTGGGAAACATTATTTTAATCGCTTCCGATTAGCGAGTGATTTACCATCTGAAATTTTGGAAGTTAGAGTAAGAGATGCAAGTTACAATTTTCCCTTGCTTTGACTTGTTTAAGCATTTGCTCGATTCGGTGTGGCCGGCCGGAAAGTGCCGCTGATTGATGCCAAGATTGTAGAAATTTTGTAGTGATGAGATATGCGGGTTAGAGGTTCTCGCCGAAGACGGTGCGGGACTTGAGGGCACAGCCGACGAAGTCGCTGATGCTCAGATCGTTTAAAGTCGTGGTTCGGCATCGAAAATCTTGCCTGATCCCGCTTGCCTAAGCAATGAAGATAGGTAAAAGGTGATGGTAGTTACGAAGTTGTTTTTGGGGAACGCCCATGTTTGTACAGAATCTGAATGACCGCCAACAGTCGTGTCTGTTGCATTACGCAGATGAGGTGATGCGAGCGGATGGCAGGATTGATCCGGCGGAATTGGTAGTGATGAACGAACTGCGCAACCAGATGAAACCGGGCGTCAAGGCGGAGGATATAGCGGTTGCAGCACTTCCTGGTGTATTCAAACGAAGACTGAGTCGCGTGTCTTTCCTGCTTGAACTTTTTACCATGGCATACGCCGACAAGAACTTTGATAGGACTGAAGCGCGTCTCTTGAGTGAGGTCACCAAGGTGTTCGGCTTTGACAAAGGCGGAGAGATAGAATCCATCAATCAATGGGCAAAAGACCACCTTGATCTGATGAAGCGAGCGCATAGGATTATGGAGGAATGATGGATGCCGTTACCCGTTATACCCTTAGCTGTCGTGGCAGCCACTATCGGGGGCAAGGAGTAAAGAAGGCAGGCGATGCCCTCCATAAGTAAAATGAATATCGACGCAGCTTCGGCCTGAATTTGTAGAGTCGTTTTCATCGGGATTTAACGCCGTGTATGGAACACATAACGATGACTTGGCTGGAATCCAACGCAACGGCTTTGGTGTGGGTATTATCTTTCAGATGGATTCATCCGATTTTGATAACAGATGATGTTCAAGAACTAATTCTACCAAGTGTTGCTGTTGGAAATGAGTATAGATTTCGGCCGAATTTAAATCGGCATGTCCGAGCATTTGTTGAATCGAGCCCAAATCAGCACTGTTGGACAATAAATGAGTTGCAAAGGTGTGCCGTAGCGAGTGAGGAGAAACCCAAGTTGACTGATACGTTAGCTTTAGGGGCAGCGGTTTTGATCAATATATAAAATTGCTGTCGGGTAAGATGTCTGGATTTTGATCTAGACAGAAATAAAAATTCCGATGGCTTCTCGCCCGCGTCAATTTTTTCTTTTTTGTCACGAGTTTTGAGCCAGTCCTTTGTCGCATATCTAGCGACTTTAGAGAGTGGGACGAGGCACTCTTTTCCTCCTTTGCCGTATGCGAGCAACATTTCGAGATCGCCTCGCGAGGTCGCAACAGGTAGCGACAACAACTCTTATACGCACAGCTTGGTGGCGTAAAGGACCTCCATTAGGCAGATATTCCGTCAGCGTTCTTCTTCGGTTCTTCCGTGAGTGCCGGCCGACAGCAAGAGTCATTCGACTTGATCTAAATCTAGCACCTTCGGCAGAGATTTTGGTTTTTCGACACCGGTGATAGAGACCGTTGGATTATCTTGTTGCCATCCTTCTTCAAAGATAAAGCAATAGAATTGCTTAATTGCCGAGAGCCGCCGGGCGCGGGTGCTCCCTGACAGGCCTTGCGTGGAGCAATTAATCAGGTAGTCTTCAATTTCACTCAGTTAGGCCGTGGCGAAGTTAGCCCATCTTTCGCATAAAATCGAAGATTCGGCGAATTTTAGCAATTTTGCCGCAAAACCCCATAATTTAGTGGTTTTGTATGCAGAATCCACATTGTGGTGCGACACCGAGATAATGCAAGCAATTTGGTGCCTGCAATCGCCAAGAGATCGGTTAGAGTACTGATACGGTCATTTGAGTTCAGTTACTGGATCAGACCCAGCAGCCTCAAATATCGCGAAATTCGTGAGAGGGGCTAAAGCCAAAACCTAAGGCGGAGCAAGAATCTGGGACGACAACCGATAAATCTATCGGAACACAAAATGTAGTAACATAATGGGCATTGACGAATCCGAAAAAGGTGTTTTATCAATGCTTTATCCGCTCGTCAAAACGAAATTTGCGAAACTTGCGTTAGTACCATTATTTTGCAACCAAGTGGAGAAATCGTTCAGATCATGCGTATAGGCAAGTTGCGCATTTTCTGCGCCCTCGAATTCTGCAACGTGGGCATCTAGGAAGGCTAAAATCCACAATTTGAAATCTTTCACGACTGACCTCAGGCATCACCGTACCCAAGAAACATAGGATATCTCCGATCAATTTATTGGAGCGTGGGGTAGCACCATCATCGGCTGATAAAATGTCAGTAAAATCCTATATTGTTCGATCAAGATAACACGCCAATTGTTTCCATCAATCAGTGACTTTGCAACTACAATCGTGCGAACCGTAGGAGTCCAGATATCTGTTTGAGCTGTGTTAGATCGTATCGCGAGATGTTATGGGTATTCTTCTGTTGCCTGTTAGTTGATCCATCAAATGTATACCCAAAGCTTCCACACATGGTTTCACCATTTTTTTGTCGATCAACGGTGTCGCTAAACATTTACGCAAGGAAAAAACTGTGACCGATCTTGGATGGAAACGCGTCACACGGGAACCAACTCAAAGTATTGCGTTCTGCGACTGGCACCCAACAATTTTGCATTTCCTTTTCCTACTGTTGTTTCCTGGCTTTGTCGTGCCGACATCGCGATTGCTTTTCAGGCGCGACATGACGGAATTTATGCTCAGCAGATGTCACATTCTTATCAGGCGTGCCAGCCGCCGAAGTTGCACCTGACCGCAATGACCGAAGAGTCAGTGTGGGATATTTTCTGTAGTTTGAGTAATATGCTTATCGAATTCGGCTGACGGTTCAAAACTGATGATGTACAGATCAAGTTCAAGTCTTGACATCTCTCACGACAATCGCGGTGCAATCCCAATAGGGAATTTCACAATGGAATTGCACTAATTTAGTTGGTCGATACGATACGCAAATGCGTGCCGACATACCCGACTTCGATTTTTGACTGACTAGGGATTTCACGGAAATGAATTCGACCCCCATCCCTTATACGAGCGTGCTTTTCATAAACCTCATTTTGCCCGGAACTTGAACGAAAAACCCTTTCGTGACGGTACTTTTGCATCGTTGCAGCGGACTCTCCAGTGATCTTAAAGAGGTATTTGGGATTTGGTTTGGATGATTTTTTCCACTCCGATGCGACTCTATCCAATTCCGTCAATCTGAGCTTTGCGCTCTCGAATAGGTCGCTGCCCAGCGAATGCAATTGCTTCTCCACGTCTTTCCCAAAAAGCAAATTTGAGAACAAAATACTTCGCTTCTTCCAAAGTTCGCTTGGTGATGTTGTCGAAATTTCCAGTTTGTTCAAACGAGTGACAGTATTTTGTGCGCTCTCTTCCGAAAATACATTTTCAACCTCGACAGTGCTTGTGTGGCTCCCATTTCTAAGGAGGCGAAACGAACACGGATTCTGATACCATGACTCACACCGAGTCAAACTGACTATGATCTTTGTTCCCGATATGGCACACCATAACAGATCATGGTAGTCACTCAGGCCTTCAATTTCAGTCTCTACAAAGCTTCGTATATCGCCATCCGCTATCCCGTCATCAATCGGATAGTTCGCCACCATTCCCAGCAAGAAGCTAGATTTGTCTCTGTTCCTGCTTCGGTACAACCGAAAAAGTTCACGCAAGTTCACACCGTCACATACGTCAGTTTCATCAGGCGGATTCTGCATCCACAGCTGCCTGTGGATTTTCTTACGTCCGACCAAAAATATCAGACCAGAGGTAACTCTATCCAACGCATCTAGAGCTTCGTTTGTGTTGGAAAATAGGACGGCTAGTCCTGCTCCGTTTAATACCGCTTCGCGCATCTTTCAGTCAACTGGACTCAATAGGCTCAAAAGGTTTTCATCTCTCTCATCGAAGAAACCCGCCGGCCACTCGGATAGACTGCCATCACTATGTAGCTTGGGACTCACAACTTGACTTTCCGCGCCATCGCGCGTAAAATAGTGAATTCTTACTAGCTCGCTCGCGGCTTTACCTCTTCTCACACTGAGCCGAACTCCGTCTAGGAAGTGATCACTGTGTGTTTCCATGACTACTTGTACCCCCGCAGCAGCTGCACAAACAGCGAGTTCACCCATCTTGGTTTGTCCACGCGGATGCAAGTGTGCCTCCGGGTTTTCTATAATGACGAAATCACCTGTACGGGCACCAATCAGTGCGGTTAGTACTGGAAGAGCGTAAGAAACGCCGAATCCGATATTTGTCGCTCGAAAAGGCACCGAACTAACGTCGTTAAATCGACTGAAGGAATATCGGGCTGCTAATGCGTCAATTTCCCGCATCTCGGAGATCTCCAAATGCGCTCCAGGGCTTGTTTCCTGAAGCCATGCAGATACTTGACCTTCGATTGTCTGAGTTTTGTCATAATCCTTAATTCTTGGGTCGCCCTCGTCTAACCTCTTATTTCCATACTCAGCCAAAAATGCCAGCACATATTCTCCTTGCGTGCCGAGAGATTTGACGGACGCTTGTGAATCTAACCATGGCAGCGATTTTCTTGGTCCATATCGTTCTGCGGAGAGATATTGAAAACCTTGAGCATCTATGAAGCTATTTCTTATTCGGTCCGTGACATTCTCTTGTATGTCACCTGACATTTCCGCAGCACTATCACCACTTAGATGTTCGAAAGTCTTGCCTTCTGAGACTTCAAAGTGGTTTGCACCGTTTGCGGGCAATAGTCGCTCGCCCTTGCGCGAATAGCTGAAGGCATACGCAGTTCTACGGCCATCCATAAATTCTAGACCAAAGGCCAATTTGTCTTGGTCTGCAAGATCAAACAAGACATCCTTGCCTGTACCCAAGTCGACTAAGTTGCCGGAAAGTTGTAAGAGTTCTTGCGCTTGCCCTTCTGAAAACGACTGACGGAGGAGCAAAAGAGCTTGGATGACACTACTTTTTCCTGCTCCGTTCAATCCAGAAAGTACTGTCAGCATCCCAAGTTCTATGCGTTGTTCACGAAAGCACTTAAAATTCTCAAGTTCAAGCGCAGAAAGCGAGGCACTAGGCATTGACGAGCACTCCGTCGATTAGATTCTCAATCGTTGAGAAACGCTTATGGACTCGAGCGGGAACGCCCGTCGAGTAGGATATTGAGACTTCAAAATCTCGATCCTCGTGAAGTGTCTTGGTGAAAATCTGACGAATTGCGCCGCTTCGAGCGACTAAGTAGTTGATGTCCTCTCTTTTGCGTTTTGCAAGGGCAACGGACCAAGTCTCAAAAAGAGCTTTGCTTATGGGGCTCCTAGGTGCATCCTTATGGTAACGCTTTCTGAAGGCATCATCGCCTAGCACTCGTCGCGAGGCGGTCATTGAACTTTGGAAGATAGATTTCAATCCATCTCGCTGATTTTTCTTTAGTTCGTTAATCCTTTTCATCGTTGCGTTCAGAAATCCGTCCAAGTCGTTATTCTTGTACTCGCGCCAGTCGACGAGGTAAAATGCCAAAAACCTCAATGCACATTCGCGAGCGGCCATTCGTTTATCACTTACGCTTTCTGTAGTTGCGCTTTGAAATTCCACTGTTGATACAAGGTCCTTTAGAAAATCACGAACTGGCCCTGAGTTCAGAGCATGTCTAATTTCTTGTGAGTTCAGTGAGATTCCTCCAGTGTTTATCCTGCTGAAGATATTGAACATCACTTCCTCGGGAGTTCCTGGCTGAATTATGTTGATTACTAGTTCCGTTTCTTCAATTCGCCTTTGCATGTTGCGCGGTAGTTCCGAATATTTTTTTGTGTTAAATTGCACCAAATATTCCAAGCCGCGCAAAGGAAATTCATCATTCATGAAGTCATGTATTGTCGTCATCCTTTGCAGACCATCAACAACCGACCACAGATCTCTATAGTCACTGGCTACATAAAATACCGGCAAGGGAATCCTTAACAATATTGATTCGATCAACCGACCTTTTCTGCCTTGATCCCAAATTCGAGCAAGGCGTTGAAATTCCGGTGCTAGATCAACTTCACGGTGATCTATTCGAGTGCAAATTAGCGATACAGTCTTTGTTTCCCTCGCCACTTTAATTTTGTTTGGATCAAAGGGGCGTTGAATTTGGTCTATATCTGGATCCGATCGTTCTTCTTCGAATCCAGTCGGTTTGCCGTCCTCAAACAGTTCAACCTCACTGCTGGTTCTGTCGATCATGGTTCTGTCCATCAGGGATTCCTATCACAGATCAGATTACTTTTCTCTAGCGGAAATTCAAGCCGTTGACGAGACGATGTTGTTGAACTTCTGGCTCGTTCTAACTCAAATCCAATCTTCTTCTGACAAGTTGGATCAAAGTTGCGCATCGGAAACACGGTTTTCTGAGAACGCAATGTTCGCTGCTGTTCTGTATCTTAGAGTTAAATCCTAGTAACTATTCAGCACCCCAACAGTTATTTTTTTAGCGGCATATCATCATCCATGCAACATACTGTCGTGCTGAATGACGACAGGTCGTTCAGTGACTTTCGGTTATCTGGGAACGTCTGTGACGATCGCGGCTGATAGCTCGTGTGGTGAACGACGGAGCATGTCCAACATGTTCCACCCTGTTTACACGTGGTCGCGAGCACTGTACAGATAATGGTACGGTTGGTTGCACCAGATCGGCAGCGGAAACCGCCAGAGATCTTCTTCTGCACCTTTTCAGGCCGTATGCTTTGTTCGGCCAAGTTATTGGTGGGAGGAACGTGAGGATCCACTGTGAAGCGTAAGACGGCGTCTCAATGATCCCGCAGCCGGCGGACGAGATTGTGTCCCGGCCGGCGCCGCTTTCTGCGTCCGCAGCGTCCTGTTGACCCTAATTGAGGAAGCGGCGCATGCTACCGAAGACCCTCCGTCACCGGCCGATCATACGCCGTTCCGATCAAGTCGATGACATAAGGTGGCAATGTCTGGCTGTCGGCATTATTATTCCGATGAGTCGCATATCTTAACAGGATCACCAGGTCGGCAGCACAGCGTTCGTTGTCCCACTCCACCCGGTTCTCAAGCTCCCTTGCGCAGCACCTAGGGCGTGACGCACCCCTAGGATCGAAAAATAAGGTTTTCCGAAGTCGTGGATCTCGCGGCCGACAGCAGGGCGCATCACATCGCCGAGTCCCGTTCCAATCCCGAAAAAGGTCAGCAGCGTCGTAGCGGCCACCTGCAGCCAGTGGAGCTTCCCTTCCACATGAATACCTGTCACATCCCGGTGCTTGACCGGTGCCGGTGCGACCGTGCGCCGCACCATGTTGGAAAATCCCTGATAGCGATCGGCTCCCCGCGCGACCATGTTGACAATGGTCCGCTAGGACATCTGAACGCCAAACAGATCCCGGAAGGTCTCGACCCGCTGCTTGGTCGGAATGAGTTGATAGTTGTTAGTTGTTCCTATAGCCCGCCAGGCTGCTCAGATTAGGACTGTGCGGCACGGCCGCTTGCTGCTGTTGGCATTGGTCAACCCGAGACACCGCGCCAGCGCGACAGACGTTCGCCTTGCCGCTGCCGCTGCTCCTCCAACTCCCCGATGTGCGCATTCTTGATCCAAAGCTGATCCTCTTTCTGATTGAGCTGCTCATCCCGTTGACGCAGCACTTCCTCCTGCTCCCAGACCAAAGCATTAGCAACGACCCGACAATCCACATCGTCACAGCGGGACGTCGAACGGTCCGCATTCTCGCCATCGGAAGGAAACATCCCTGATCTCACTGGGGTCGATCAAGACATCCTAACATCGGAATATCCTACCTGCTCTCGTTTCAACAACCACAAACGCGGCTTCTGCCGTCTCGTTTGGACGCCCAGCAGACCTTGACTCCCAAGATGTCAACATCAATACTCGAAAAACCCTAAATATCGCGTATTTTGAGGTACTGAATAGTTACTAATCCCCAACAAAAAACAATCACGTAAAAAGCCCAGTGGCACTATAAAATTTGATTTTGTATAATTTACATAATGCCGTCTCGCGGCAGAAAAAACGTCATGGCTTGCAAACACTAGTTGCGCCCAGATAAGCCTTGTCTGATAGTCTCAGTAATTTGCTGAAACCACCGCACAACTTCTCCTGTTTGGTCTATTTCCATCAGCATGTCAGAGTTCATTTGCCGCGCCGCTCGTTCTATCAAGAGCCACTTTGCCATTCCAACTTCCATGCGTGGACCAGGTTACCTCTGCGCACTTTGATATGTCGGATTGTCTTAGGCGCATTAGCGATCTAGCCCCACAAGTTAGCAATCGCTCGTAAGAATTTATACATTTGTTGGCACCATTGATAACGAAGTCCAGCAATAGAAACTTCACCAATGACCGACGTTCGCCATACTCTGCCACGGTTCGGCGGGCGCTAAAGGCTGTCCGATTTGCAACAACTCGACAGAAATATTATCGGGCGAGCGAATGAAAGCCATATAGCCGTCCCTCGGCGGACGGTTGATGGTGACGCCATTTTTCTGCAGATGGGCGCAGGTTTCATAAATGTTGCTGACGCCGTAGGCGAGGTGACCGAAATGTCGGCTATCTGACGGCAAACTGTCATCGCCATCCCAGTTGTAGGTTAATTCGATTGGACATTCCGGCTGCTCAGGCGGAGCCATGAAGACAAGCGTAAATCGTCCCGATTCGTTTTCGGAACGTCGTGTCTCACGTAATCCGAGCAATTCAAAAAAGGCTTTTGAAGATTCGAGATCTTTGACTCGAACCATTGTGTGAAGGTATTTTATCGACATTGTTCTCCTCGACCGAATTTGTCCTTAGTAAGCATCTTATCAACTTCTGCGCACCGATGGACAGTATTTTTCACGAAATAAGGACGCATGAATGCTGTATCTGGCTTTTCACCCGTTCAAGACTGGATGGTAGCATACTTTCGCTGTCTGAAAGTTAAATCGCCGGTCACAGTCAATTGCAATTGCGCAATTTTGTGCTTGCGGCACACATCTGAGATTCCGAGACGGCGGCCGTGAGATCAGTAACGGGTGCGAGACTCTCGTCAAAATGAAACAATATCTCCTAACTGCTGTATTTTTGCGACGACACTCATTGCTGCTAAAGCCGAACTTCTTGGATTGTCAGGTAAAGCGGAACCGTTAACACGAAATTGCAACTGTCCGAAATCACCCTGTGCGGTGAACTCGTGAATATTCTCAGTTGCATTCGCATCAGCGATCAATTTTACTTTGGTCTTGTCAAAACCCACTCCCGCGAGAGCGACGGCCGCGGCAACATTCGCATTCTTTGGATACCGAAGTGCGGCATCACGAGCGCTCCCATCAAAATGGGTTATTGCGCCGTGAGTTAATGCGTCAAGATCCATGACCAATTCTGCAGCCGACCCTTTCCAGCCCTTCGGGGGTTTCCGCCCCGTATAGACTACCGAATGCAGGGCACCGACCCGAGCAGCTTGTAAGCAATCAAGCGCGCCAATTGCACCACTCGCCAAGTGTAGTTTTGCACCACCCCTTTGGGCAGCAGTGCGAAGTTCTTCGGCCAAGGCCGAATCAGCGAGGGCACCAAGTGATACGGTAATAAGATCAATACCGCCGGCAAGGATTTGCGGTCCATGCATCCGCAAAGCCTCGTGTCCGGCACAATCAATGACGATGTCTAAGTCCCGAGGCAGTGACGCAACCGAACCATAGTGATTAGCGTCGGGTCGTGCTTTTTCAGCCCGCACCAATTTGGCAGCAAGCGTGAATCCCGCCGCTCTTAGGGAGTCAGCGACGAAGGTAGCAATCGCACCAGTCCCAATGACAGCAACTTGCATTTCGGTGTTCCTACTTTCATTGCCCAGAACCGATAGCAAAAGCCACCTCGCAAGTGCTCTTTATGCCGTTTCTCGGCCATCTTTTGAAAATAGTGGATATGCGCACTTTATTCTATCTGTTCTATTATTTTTTTTTGTATCAGTTCAATATTTGCATCACTTACTCCATAATGTTTTGCAAGCGTTGACCATTGGGCAAGACTAGCCTTTGTGGTCTTGATGATTTCAACAGCGCGACCTTGTTTAATTTTTGCTTCTTCAGCTAGTTGTAGTAGATGGTTCGTGTTTGGATTGCGGCCTTCACCCATCACCATCGTGCTTTGTTCACCTTGAGGTCCAGAGGAGAATGTCAGATCATAGGCTGGTGAGAGTTTCCACTCGCCGCAGTGATCCATCAAATAACTGAAATTCTTTAGATGGTCGTCACGGTTATGTGCGAGTACGTTGAACACAGCCAGTTGATAGAGTTTCTCAACTTCGCGTACATCACGAGTTAGCAATCCAGTAAGCGCGATTAAATCTTCGTAATCAAGGGATGGCGTGCGGAAATCTGAATGTAACAAGCCGCAAGCCGTGTGCATGTGAAGGCGTTTGCCGCCATCACGGTCAAAACGTTCAATCGCAAAATAACCAGTGCCGCGCTCGGCGGGAAAAAGGCGTACACGAGGCATAAAAATACCCGCTTCTTTTGCCATAAGAGCGTATATATATTCAATCGCGCCGGCGTCGATGCCATCTTGGTTATTCGGGAATTTGACAATCGACGGTCGGTAACCGTTAGGCAAATCACCGATACCATGAATAACATGATCCCGCTCATTACTTACGCCAATCATTGCCTTTGGTCTCGCCCCAGCCGAAGATCCATTCAAGGCTATCAGCTCCGAAAAGACCTCTTCTGACGTACCGTCAAGCACCTTTTGTGTCTGTGACGCAAGGTTATCTAGGTTTATATCGAATTGTGAATCGTTGGCGCTGTGATCGGGTTCATAGATCAGTGCACCAAGTGCGTCAGTTCCAACATGTGTTAAGCGATCAAGAGGGGTGATATCTGCCGGCAATATTCCTAGCGACCTTGCAAGACGATCAAGTAAGAGCCGTCCCCAACCATCAGGTAAGCTGTCATTGAATACACCCGGCAGACCTTCAAAAAGATTGCAATCAAAACTCTTTACACCCGGTTGAAGTGGCAGGTGAATTGGTGAAATTTCGATACCGCTTCTGATAAAAGCACCATCGTACTCAAAATAGACAGTTCGCTCACGTGCCGCTAATCTGCCAATAGTTTGAATATTTTTACCAAAATCAATACTAACTTTTACTTCTGTTGTAGATAGAGATTTATTCATCTACGCTTCCCTCTTTGGCGAGTTGGCGTGTCATTCGCTTCCAGTATTTTATCAATGGACGAGAAAGTCGCAGTGATTTGTGTCGCATTTAGGATGTCTTCTAATCCGCCTAACACCATGTGAAGCTTAAGGAATGATTCTAGAGATATAATCCCGGTGCGTTCAAATTTACGCAGTGTTGGCAATGCTACGTCTGAGCGCTCCGCAAGACCTGCCTGCGTTAATTCCATTTGTAACCGCCGAGCTCGTGCTTGCTCTGCCAGCTTCTTCTGTGCTTTTGCTGGTGTAATAAGTGATACCATTGTATCTACAAATATCAATTAAGACCTTATAGTGATATTATAGTATCAATTCCAAAAATATCAAACAAGATTTAATTGTAAGCAGTTCCATAAAGTAGACGACATAAGATTGCATGCTTCTTATTTGCGCGCCGATATCGAACATCGTATTTCATCAGTTCAGCAGTTGATTTACTTTGGTTTTGTCAAATCTCGCTCTCGCGAGATTGCCGCAGCAACATTCGCATTCTTAGGACATTGAAGCGAGCATCACGAGCGGCCCCACCAAAATAGGTGACCGCGCCTTGCATTAGTGAGCCAAGATCGACAACCAACTCTGTAGCCGACCCTTTACAACTCTTCAGCGGCATGCCCCCGTATAGACTACCGAATACAGGGCATCGACCCGAGCAGCCTGCACGCAATCAAGCGCCCCAGTCACCAAGTATAGTTTGGCACCGTCCTGTTAGGCCGCAGTGCGGCGTTCTTCGGCCAAGGCCGAAGTAGCGAGGGAACCAAGTGATACGGAGAGAAGATCAATATCGCGGGCAAAGATTTGTGGTCCATACGCCCGCAACGCCGCATGTCCAGTACAATCAATGATGAGGTCCGAGTCCCGAGGCCGTGACGCAACCGAACCATTGTGATTACTTCTGGTCGAGTTTTTCGGCACGCACCAAGTTGTCAGCAATCGTGTGTCCGACCGCTGTCAGGGCATCAGCAACGAAGATAGCAATTGCGTCACTCTCAATGACAGCAACGGGCATTTCGATATTCCTACTTGCATCGCCCAGAAAATCTCTTGCTTTAACACAGCCGTACAGATCGTTAGATAATCAAATCAGGATACTCGGCGCTTTGCTTATCGCGCCGATTCAACCACGAGAGGTGCTTAATTCATCCGTTAGTTTTGCAAAAGTTGGTGCGAGGATAAGCTGCAAATTCTGATTGGCTTTCCATTGAGTGCGAAGCCCATTGCAGCAAAGAGCCAGCAGTCGCTAAAGTTCAAATTCGTCCGAATCGCAGCTATGAGTTAGGTATTCAATTGTGGAACAGAATATCTTTTCAAGGATTCGAGAATTCTGTAAGGCAACCGCTTAAGTGTCAATCTCGAATCACGACAGAAATAACGCGATTGGATCAGCACTGTAATTTTGCCGAACTATAAATCGGGGGGCGTGTCGTCAGCGTAAAGGTATCGCCATCCTTGGAACGGTCGGCGGCGAATAGGTTTTGTTCTGATCAAGTTCGGATCAAGAATAATGGCGCATCTTCGTCCCATAATGCTATCAAAAACAGTCTCAAGGGCAACAATCTCTTGTCGGCACAAAATCAATCCTTTGATCACCCAATAGAGCGAGCCGCCATTGAGCAATTCCACAGACCGCCGTGGTCGCATGCGCGTGACATGACGTGGGAATGGCTCGGAGTAGCCGCTGATTTGCGCAGCTTGCGAAGCACGCAATTGATCAATGTGATAGACGCCAACGCATAATTTGACCAAATTGAGGTGCTCAGAAGTCATGGCTTAAATTCCAATCCATGCTATAAAGTGAGTCTGGTACTGACAGACAACGATGAAATCGACTTATAGACTGCTGCTAGAGGACATAATGGCACATTCCCAGGCTCCAATAGCCCAACAAATTTGGGACATGAAATATCGTCTGAAGCAGGCAGACGGAACCCCAATTGATATCACGATTGAGGATACTTGGCGGCGAATCGCGAGCGCATTAGCAAGTTGCGAGAAAGATTCAACCAAGTGGGAGCAGGAATTCTATGCTGCATTGGAGGATTTTCAATTCCTCCCCGCTGGTCGAATAATTGCCGGTTCTGGAACCGGGCGACAAGTCACCCTCTTCAACTGCTTCGTAATGGGAACGATTTCAGACTCAATGTCAGGAATTTTTGCAGCGTTGCGTGAAGCCGCTCTGACAATGCAGCAGGGTGGCGGCATTGGTTATGATTTTTCGACCATTCGACCCAAGGGTGCTAGCGTTAGCGGCGTTGCCGCCGACGCGTCAGGCCCCCTCAGCTTTATGGATGTTTGGGACTCGATGTGTCGCACAATTATGTCTGCCGGAGCACGACGCGGAGCAATGATGGCAACGATGCGATGCGATCATCCCGATATTGAAGACTTCATAACGGCGAAGTCGAACGCCACCCGACTGCGTATGTTTAACATTTCGGTTCTGGTTACGAATCAATTCATGGAAGCGGTGAAGAAAGATCAAGCGTGGAATCTTCAATTCGAGGGCAAGATATTTCGCACCATAGCTGCGCGCGAACTATGGCATAAGATTATGCGTGCAACTTACGATTATGCCGAGCCTGGCGTGATTTTCATTGACCGAATTAATACGATGAATAATTTACATTATGCTGAAACGATTGCCGCCACAAACCCGTGCGGCGAACAGCCGCTGCCGCCGTACGGAGCCTGTCTGCTTGGATCGATAAACCTTGCTCGATTGGTTAATCAACCATTCGAAAAAAATGCGCGAATCAACCCACAACGCCTCAAGAAACTGGTAACGACGGCAATCCGCATGATGGATAATGTCATTGATATCTCGCGATTTCCCTTGCCAGCACAAGAGAGAGAGGCAAAAGCGAAGCGGCGGGTTGGCCTCGGCGTTACCGGGCTCGCCGATGCGCTCGTTATGTGCGGATTGCGCTACGGGTCTGATCGTGCAGTGGTTCAAACCGAACAATGGTTAAAACAAATCGCACAAAGTGCCTACCGAGCGTCGATTGCGTTAGCGAAGGAAAAATCGCCCTTCCCCTTGTTTTCAGCCGAGGAATTTCTTGAATCGGAAACGATGCAGAATATCGGCAGCGATGTTCGTAAAGCGGTCAAGAAACATGGGATTCGAAATGCTTTATTGACCTCAATTGCGCCCACAGGAACGATTTCCTTACTTGCTGGCAATGTATCGTCGGGAATTGAACCCGTATTTGCCTATTTCTATACGCGAAAAGTGCTGCAAAAAGACGGTTCGCGAACCGAGGAGCAGGTTGTCGATTATGCCGTCCAACTATGGCGGGAGAAGTTCGGCACCAGTGAATTGCCTGACTATTTTGTCGATGCTCAAACGTTGGGACCAGAAGATCACGTGAAAATGCAAGCGGCGGCGCAGCACTGGATAGACTCGAGCATTTCAAAAACTATAAATTGCCCGGCCGACATTAGTTTTGACGCGTTTCGTGATGTGTATATGCGGGCGTGGGAAACCGGATGTAAGGGGTGTACGACTTATCGACCCAACGATGTAACCGGGTCAGTTCTGAGTGTCGAAAAGAAGGAGCAAGAGGACACACGGTCAACTGTTGCTGAGATCACACGAGAGTCCTTAACTTCACGGAGCGATGTGATTTACATGTCAGAGCCCATTAAGCGCCCTGAGGCGCTCGAAGGCAATACCTATAAGCTCCGCTGGCCAGACAGTGAGCATGCGATCTATATCACCATTAATGATATCATCCAAAATGATAAGCGTCGCCCCTTTGAAGTCTTCATTAACTCAAAGAATATGGAGAGTTTTGCCTGGACAGTTGCATTGACAAGAATGATTTCCGCGGTTTTCCGTCGAGGCGGCGATGTCTCTTTTGTCGTGGAGGAACTCAAGGCCGTATTTGATCCGAGAGGTGGGGCATGGGTGAACGGAAAATATATTCCGTCAGTCCTAGCTGCGATTGGTGGGGTCATTGAGCAACATATGCTTGCCATAGGATTTTTGACGCAAGAGGGCCTTGGTTTGAAATCCGATTCCACTGCCGTGGTCGTGCAATTTGATTCAGGGAGGGGACAACCCTGTCCGTCCTGTAGTCAATTCGAAATGCGAATGTCGGAGGGTTGCATGACCTGTGCTGCCTGCGGCTATTCGAAATGTAGTTAAAAGCCGGATAATCAAGGTTGGAAATTTTCTTCTTCAGCTTGATAGAATTGGGAATTACCCGCCCTACTTGACAAATAAAAATCCATGCCTGTATAAAAATCATCCGCAAAAGGAGATTTATCATGGCTGGAAAATCCTATCGAGAAGGTTTGACGCTTGTTCAGATGATGGACATGTTTCCCACCGACGAAACAGCG
>JAPORY010000084.1 GCA_026709985.1 Aestuariivita sp.
GCTTCTCCGGCGTTGCACCCTTAAAGTGCACGGCCGGGTTGATCATCGGGACTCCGCGAGTCATTTTTGCTCTCCTTCATATTTTTCGATTTCAGCAATGATGCTGCTTAGATCTCCTTGCACCCATTCGTGTTTGTTTGAGAATGTCTCATGGATGTGCCGCTCGGTCTCGCGAAAGTGCGGTGTCTCCAGTTTGAACTGTATGGTGTATTGCCGATCAGGATCTGATGTCTGATACGCATTCAGATGCGATTTCCAGTTCTTGGCGATCCCGACTTTGTACTCGCCGGGATAGGACGGGTGGGCAATGACGTAGACAAATTTCTTTTCGCGGTAATCAATAGCCAAATCTGTTCGCTTCGGCGGATCTGTTCGCAAATGAATTTCGTTCTGATATTTGAACAGGTCGCTGGGATCGGCTGCCTCTTGGGTCAATCTCTTGTTGACCAGTTCATAGGCTTTGATTGAGACGTCAATTCCAATCCACTGGCGTCCAAAATGCTCAGCCGCAACACACGTAGTTGCACAGCCGCAGAACGGATCCAAAACTAAATCCTCTTCATTAGTTGACGCTTGTATTATCCGGTGTAACAGAGCAAGAGGTTTTTGGGTTGGGTAACCGGTGCGTTCTTTCGATTGCGAGTTCAAATAAGAAATTTCCCAAACATCCCGCATCGCTTTCTCGCGGGTCGTATCACCCGTGTAAGTTTGCTCCATCGTGCCATCAACAACGATCGTTTTGCGAGGTCCCTTGTGTTGGGATTTTGCGCTATAAGGTTCCTTCAGCTGGTGAAATGTAGTCTCTTTACCGCCAGCATAGAAGAGAATGACGTCATGCATTCTTTGAAAGTGCCGGGTGGCGCCCGTCCAGCGTTGATAGCTCCAAATGATTTCATTTCTAAAATTATCTTCTGCAAAGATGCAATCCATTAGTGCTTTGAGATAATGACTCATCGTTGGATCGCAGTGCAGATAAATCGAACCTGTCTTCTGCAACACGCGGTGGCATTCCAAGAGGCGGATCGCCATGTAGGCCAGATAAGCGAAATTGTAGGAATTACCGACGCCCCGAATGCCGTTCAGGTAATGATATAGTTCTGGCTGATCCTCGCGAATAGTGACGAGCCATTCGCTCTTGATGTCTTCTTGCCTGAAAATGTCGCTGAATTCTGCCCCTTCCGCACTGCTACCTATCGGAGCGGTAAACGTCTTGTTCTTATTGAACGGCGGATCAAGATAAATCAGGTCAATACAAGCCGAATTGATGCCTCGGAGGATATCCAGATTGTCATCGTAAAAGATCGTGCGGTTTGTGACGTTGCAATCAGTCATCTCGTTTTTTCTGTTTCTCCGCTTCTCTGCGCCATCAAGCAATTTCTTCTGGATCCGTGCTGGTCTGTGCGTTGCCAAGATACAGTCTCGCGACTTCCTTTCCCTTTCGGAACCTGCGGATTTTCGAAAACAGGGATTTGATTTCTTTGCTGTAAGCCCAAATTGTAGCGACCCACAAACCGCCCCATAAAAAACTCCAAAGCCAAAACGGAATAATTCCCGAAATATCGAAAGCTGGCGCGGTCACGATCGCGCCAACATGAAACAGGCAAAACGGAAGGTTTCTTTTCTAGTCCATCCCCCGCCCGTAAACTGATTCGTTGGACTGTCAAGTAGGATGGGTAATCCCCGTTGATTTCCTCATTTAGTCAGGTGGGTTTATCCTATCAAATTTCCGCGATTTCTCGCCGCCGTCAACATTCCAATCAACCATTTTCAGAACCGGGGTATTCGCTCAAGAGAATAGAATCGGTATTTGCCGGAATCGGGACGTTGGCGTCGAGCAGATACATCATGCTCCTATGGAGAAAAAATCTGCCGATGGATCAGTTTTTCCGATGTCTAGTTTAGAGGCGTATCCGTCAACATTGAATAATCAGGTTTCCAAAAAGGGCGAATAAAACTATATCTTGGCAGCATCAACCAAGAGAGGAACAGACCATTCGACGAAAAAAATGACATGTACCTTTCCTGCCAAGCTTTAGCGTCGCGGGCACTTTGGAAAGATTTTGCATATTTATTAGCGAAAACAATTCTATTTTTAAAGCCAGGGAACTTCGGTTCCGCACATCGGAGAATTAATGAGCCAACCAAATCTCAACAATGCGGTTTAGAGACCAAAAAAGGGAGTGAAAGATGCTTGAAAGGCGGGAATTTTATATAAACGGAAAATGGGTTGCCCCACATAAACCAAGTGATTTTATGGTGATCAATCCCTCGACGGAAAAACAACTTGCCGTAATTTCACTGGGCGGAATTGAGGATACTAATGCAGCGGTAGCAGCGGCAAAGGCAGCTTTACCGAACTGGATGAGTTCGTCGGTCGACTCACGACTATCTCTCATAAAAAATCTTATCGATATCTACAAAAGGCGTGCAGAAGAAATTGCGCAGGTAACGTCTCTTGAGATGGGAGCACCGATCGACATGGCCCGCTCCGAGCAGGTGCCCGCCGGAGCATGGCATCTGAAGAATTTCCTTCGGGCGGCCGAAAACTTCGAATTTGATCGCGGTCTAGGCAAACACGCACCAAATGATCGCATCATATACGAAGCCGTTGGCGTGGCAGCTTTGATTACACCTTGGAATTGGCCACTCAATCAAATTAGCCTTAAGTTCGGTGCCGCGGCTGTTGCGGGTTGCACCATGATACTGAAGCCATCAGAGCAAAGTCCGCTCAACGCGATGCTTTTCGCTGAATGCGTCGATGAGGCGGGATTTCCGCCCGGTGTGTTTAATCTGGTAAATGGCGATGGTGCCGGCGTCGGCACGCAATTGTCACGGCATAAAGACATTGATGTCGTGAGCTTTACCGGGTCAACACGGGCGGGCAAGGAAATATCGCGCAACGCTGCCGAAGGGCTCAAGAGACTGCACCTCGAATTAGGCGGCAAAGGCGCTAATTTGATATTCAATGACGCTGACGAGTTCGCCATAGAGCGGGGCGTTCTTCATATGATGAACAACTCCGGGCAGAGCTGCAATGCGCCCTCTCGAATGATGGTGGAAGCAAACCTCTATGGCCTAGCGGTATCACTCGCCAAGAATATCGCAGACGAGGTCGAGGTCGATTTAGCAGGCTATGAAGGTAACCATATCGGTCCTGTTATAAACGAAACACAATGGCAAAAAATCCAAGACCTAATTCAAGCCGGAATAGATGAGGGAGCGAGACTGGTGGCCGGCGGACTGGGGCGCCCAGAAGGTTTGACTGAAGGATTTTTTGTACGACCGACCATATTTGCCGACGTGACAAACGATATGACAATTGCCCAAGAAGAAATCTTCGGTCCAGTTTTAACAATAATGAAATTTGAGGACGAAGAAGAGGCGATTCGACTTGCAAACGATACGGAATACGGTCTGACCAATTATGTGCAAACGAGAGATGCCGCACGGGCCAATCGGTTAGCGCGTAAATTGCGGTCAGGCATGGTTGAAATGAACGGAAAGTCACGCGGTGCGGGATCACCATTTGGCGGTATGAAACATTCGGGCAATGCTCGCGAGGGTGGAATATGGGGAATCGAAGACTTCCTTGAGGTCAAAGCGGTATCTGGCTGGACGGTTTCGTAATCAACCAACTAAGAACAAGCACTGCGCCAAACAGCCGGTTCACCTTTGCGCCCGCGTCAGAAATGCGAGCCGCTCGAACAGGTGCATATCTTGTTCGTTTTTTATCAACGCACCATGAAGTTTGGGCAGGGCATTGCGACGATCACTCCGAAGATCTTCAGGAGAGAGGTCCTCAACCAGGAGGAGTTTTAGCCAGTCCAATAGTTCTGACGTGGAGGGTTTTTTCTTGAGTTCGTTGATTTCTCGGATTTCGGCGAATTGAGTGAGTGCCGCAGTAAGAAGTGCGTCTTTTATTCCAGGATGATGAACCTCTACGATTTTGCGCATGGTCGCGATATCGGGGAAACGGATATAGTGGAAAAAACACCGCCGAAGGAAGGCGTCAGGAAGTTCCTTCTCATTATTTGAGGTGATGATGACAATGGGGCGGTTCAAGGCCTGAATAGTTTCGCCCGTCTCATAGACAAAAAACTCCATCCGATCGAGCTCCTGCAGAAGGTCGTTAGGGAACTCAATGTCAGCTTTGTCGATTTCATCAATCAGCAAAACTGTCTTTTCTTTGCTTTCAAACGCTTTCCACAATTTACCCTTCTTAATATAATTTTTGATGTTCTTGACCTTTTCATCTCCAAGCTGACTATCGCGTAGGCGAGAAATAGCATCGTATTCGTAGAGACCTTGCTGTGCTTGTGTTGTCGACTTTATGTTCCACTCAATCAGGCTTAAATTTAGGGAGTGAGCCACTTGGCGAGCCAACTCCGTTTTGCCAGTACCAGGTTCGCCTTTGACCAGCAAAGGGCGTTCGAGTGTCACCGCAGCATTGACAGCAATCATTAAATCCTCAGTTGCCACATAGTCTTTTGTTCCCTCAAACTTCATACCGGTTCGCACCCTTCTGTTAGCGAGGAGGTTCCGCAAGTTGCGTCGATCACTCTGACCTTAATCCCGAAGCGATTTCTCTTATATGAGTAGCTAAATAAACCAAATGAGCCGGCGAAAAAAGCTCCAGATCTACGAGAAACAAAACATCTTAATTTTACAGTCTATTTCAATGTCTTCTCGTTAAATAAACCGTCGTGCGAAGCAAAATGCAAAACGTCATTCAGCGAAGGATCGGAACACCACGTTCACCACTTTGATCATATTCAGAGGAGGTAGTAAATTGAACGCCCAAGCAAGGGATTTGGCTCTGGTTAATTCGGTGCAATTATGGTCTCGTCGCTGCCATTGGATTCTACCAAGTCTTTGCAGCCAAAACTCGCCGTTGCACAGTCTTACCGCGAGAAATTAGATTATGACCGCGCCCATCATAGTATGAACTGTTCTGGCCTAAAAGTTGCAGTGATCGGAGGCGGTGTTGCTGGCTTGGCCGCCGCCCTGGCCTTTGCGCGGAGGGATGCGCAGGTCACAGTCTATGAGCGGTCGCAAGCACTAAAGGCGTTAGGTGCAGGGCTTCAGCTTAGTCTCAACGGTCAAATCGTCTTGCGTGCGCTCGGCGTAGACGGCAACCTTGTCACCTTTTGCTCAAGCGGTACTCAAATTGTTGATGGTCAAGCAGGTCGCGAAATAGCTCGAATACCGGGCTCTCGTTCGGGGTTGACGTGGTATGTGCATCGAGCCGACCTAATTTCATCCTTATTTGACGCTTCGGTAGCGGCCGGAGTGAGCGTCCATTGTAATCAAGAAATTCTCCCTAGCGCAAAATCAAGTCGTGACCTTGATGCTGATTTAATTGTTGCCGCAGACGGAGAGCACAGTAAATGGAGAGATAGTGTAGAAGAACCAATTGCGGCAACTTTCTCTGGTCAAGTGATTTGGCGGGCTCTCGCCTCGCACGAAGGTGTGGCTAACCCTCTAGAGCCAGCGACGCTAACACTCGGAAGCGGTTGGCATACGGTGACCTACCCGCTTCGTGACGGCAAACTCATGAATATTGTTGCGGTCGAGGAGCGTAAGAATTGGCGCGACGGCTGTTGGCAACAACTTGGAGAGGTCGCCGAATTCAGACAAAAGTTTGCTCAAGCAAAGGGGATTGCCGCTAAGTTGATCGCAAGCGCGGAAGAGGTGCACGTTTGGGCGTTGCATCTGCGCGGCGTTGCGTCACGCTGGTCATTGAACCGAACTGTTCTGGTAGGCGATGCTGCCCACCCGATGTTGCCATTTGTCGCGCAGGGCGCGTGTATGGCCCTTGAGGACGCCTGGATTTTGGCCGATGCGGTCGCACAAGCCCGCACGCCTAAAGAAGGTTTGAGAGAATTTGAAGAGCGGCGCCGTTCACGGGTTACGCGTGTGTGCAACTTGTCGCGGCGCAATGGTCGATTATTTCACCTGCCCCGTCCATGGTCGTGGGGCCTTGCAGCTGCCTTGCGCACCTCTCAACATATGATCGCGCAGCAATTGGAGTGGGTATATCGGTATGACGCGACGCAAACCGCACCGAAATATCGGTAGCTCTTGCTTGCTTTGACGGCGGCTTTAGCAGAGGGTTGAATTTCTATATCCACGCAGAGCGCAATAATAATTATGCCATTTAATTCCCTTGTCGAGAGGCCGAGGTTCGTTGCGATATCGACAGACAATTTGCAACATCTTGAAGCATTATGGTTTCGGGATTATCCTAATCAGACGAGCAACGTTGCGTTTGGCGGTAATCGAATCATGCTTCTTTTGTACTGAGGTTGTCAGATGTACGAAAAAGTTGCGCGCGGGCATGCGACAGCCTACTTGAACAAATTGCCCCCGCATGATCGGCTCTTGGCGTGGCTTGATGGGGCTGGCGGGGAGATGGCACTCGATATCTTCGAGAAATATTGCTATTCAAAAAAGCCAGGCCGAGTAATAAAGCGGCTCGCGCCAGCATTGAGTCCGATACTGCATTCTCCGAGGGTGTTGCGGTGGACACGCAACGATGTCACGTTGATGGCCATCGGCTATTCGAATTCGACAGAAAATCAGATCTTTCAGCTTCCAGAGGATGTACAACCTCTTTATTCCGAGCGTGCAGTCTTCCAAACTAATGTTTTCTTTGAATATATCGCTAACGATGGCATCGGAACAAGCACCATAATTGTGGCATCAATCAGCCATCATGCTATCGCTCGGCTTGTGGAAAGGGGAGCAGTAGCGCCAGAGAAATTACAAGAATCTGTCCCTTTACTTCTCGATATGTGCACGAATGTTGCTCTGCATGCCTATATTTTGGATGTTGGCGTATTTGACTTGTACAGCTTCATGTTGCCATGGAACAACGGGGCATTTGTGATGGTTTTTATGGAGATGGATCCAAACCGAGAGAGTGGTGGTAAGGAACGCAAACAAATTTTGTCAATACGCACCTACCTGAACAAGGAAATGCTTTCGATGCACGACCTTGAGCGCATTCGGGGTTTCCCAGACGGGGTTTGGGCGCTGAGAGAGGAGGACGAAGAAATTAGACGTTGGCTTATTGGCAATGCACGACCATGGAATTTCTCCGAAACAACATTGGAGATAAAGGAATTGGATGAATTTTGAGGTCGATGAACTAGCGAAGAAAGCGACTCTTTGTGCCGTTAGAATCGCAATCGGGGCGAGACTTATACTCTGTCGCGAGGCGATCGGTTTTCTATTTCTGGACTGCGAACGCGCAAAGCAATCGACATTGCCCTATACGGAGTTTAGGGTCTGACGACCGATATTTGTGCGCAGTACTAAAATCGCAAGCCTGTCGATGAAGTCACTTTGAGCCTAAATCCAAAAACTCAAGCCCAGCAATGACTGGCTTTATTTTTTGTTATGAAGAGGAAGTGGCGACCGGAGTGCTAAAGCAATCAAGGGATATTGCGCATGAGCAACTTTGTGCCCGCAGGAGACGAGGGAACCAACAAGTTATAGATTGAGTTCAATCCAAACGGGAACATGGTCAGAAGGCCTTTCTCGGCCGCGCATAAATTTATCTATTCCGCTGTCACGAAAACGGTCGGTTGCTTGCGACGATAGCAAGAGATGATCAATGCGGATGCCGTTGTCTTTATTCCAAGCACCAGCCTGATAATCCCAGAAACTATAATGCCCCGCCTCGGAATTATTTAGGCGGAAAGCGTCGGTAAAGCCTAAGTTTATAATCCGGCGAAAGGCAGCGCGGGTCTCTGCTCGCGTGAGTGCATCGCCGACCCACTGTTCGGGATTCTTGCAGTCTTCATTTTGAGGAATCACATTATAGTCACCAGCCATTATAGTCGGCATTTCATCGGCGAGTAAAATTTTTGCACGGGCGTAGGCGCGCTGCATCCATTTTATTTTATAATCAAATTTGGGGCCGGGAGCGGGATTGCCGTTCGGCAGATAAAGCCCACAGATCCGAAGTGCCCGTTTATTGACGACGGTCGCTTCAATCCAACGAGCTTGATCGTCCTCATCGTCGCCCGGCAATCCACATCTTACGTCTTCAAGCGTAATTTTTGACAGGATAGCGACGCCATTATAGCTCTTTTGTCCGTGCACTTCCACGCAGTAACCACAGTCTTCAAAGATAGTTTTTGGAAAGACATCATCTGTGCACTTTGTCTCTTGAAGGACCACGACATCTGGTGATCGTTCACGGAGCCAGTCCACAACTGCGTGCGCCCGCGCCTTAACGCTGTTCACATTATAGGTTGCAATAATCACGACAGAAAATTGTGACCGACCAGACACACGGGTTCAATCACCGACTATCCTGCTTTTTGTCTTAGAGACTGTGAGCGGTCTGCTGTTAATGATTGCGATAATCCGAAGTGAGGCGATTTACATTGAAAAGGAGGTGCCACAGCCGCAGGATGATGACGCATTTGGATTCACCACAATGAAACGGGCTCCGATTAATTCGTCGGAGAAATCAATTGTCGCATTTTCCAAAAAGGATAACGACAATTTGTCGACGACCACCTTTTGTCCCCTACCACAGAGAACGAGGTCATCTTCTCGCGGTTCGTCAAGCGCGATATCGTATTGAAATCCAGAGCAGCCCCCGCCTTCGACAGCAACCCGTAAGGCCTGTCCTTGTTTTGAGGCGTCAATCTCCGCCAGTCGCTCGAAGGCCCGATCAGTGACACAAGGTGGTAGTTTCATCGAAAACATGCTACGGTTTGAAACTGTCTATGACTCAATATAGAGGTGGACAGAAGTTATCTCAAGATCAGGATACAAAGTGCTTGCGCCGTACGCATCAGACCCCGAACAGTCAAGAGGACGCCGTGTCCCAGAGCAGGCGAGTATCTTCCGCTCGGAATTTCAGCGAGATCGTGACCGAATAATTCACTCGACCGCTTTTCGCCGACTTAAACACAAAACGCAAGTATTTGTAGAGCATGAGGGCGATCATTATCGCACTCGCTTGACCCATTCGCTTGAAGTGGCTCAAGTCGCTAGAACTGTGGCAGCGGCTTTGCAGTTAAATTCAGATCTGACGGAGGCCGTTGCCCTATCCCATGACTTAGGCCATCCGCCATTCGGTCACGCTGGCGAAGAGGTGTTACACACGCTCATGCAACCCTACGGTGGCTTTGAGCATAATGCGCATTCTCTGAAGATCGTCACAAAACTTGAGCAAAATTATGCCGACTTCGACGGCCTAAATCTAACTTGGGAAACGCTCGAAGCACTTTGCAAACACAACGGACCAGTTAGACAGGCTGTTTCGTATGTGTTAGCAGACAGCAACAACTTGTACGACCTTGAGCTCCATTCGTACGCGAGTGCTGAGGGTCAGGTGGCCGCGATTGCTGACGATATTGCTTATATCAATCACGATCTTCAGGACGGATTGCGCGCTTCCCTGTTTGGTGAGGACGACCTGCGGTCGCTGCCAATCCTTCGAGAAGCTTATCAGGAAGTCGACGCACGATATCAAAATCTGGCTGTGCAACGTCGGCAACATGAAGCCCTGCGTCGCGTCTTCGGAGCAATGGTCGGTGATGTTATTGTTCATGCTCGCAAGTTACTGACGGAATCGGGGGCCCGTTCGGCAGAGGGTATCAGAAAACTCAATCATCCCGTGATAACCTTCTCAAGCACCATGCAATCAGATTTATCAAGCTTGCGGGAATTCTTGTCGGCTCGAATGTATCAAGCACCGATCATTGAAAGGCGGTTAAGGGAAGCGAGAAGCGTCGTAGAAAAGTTGTTTTCACTGTATTTAGAACGACACGAATACTTACCGGAACCGTGGCGAATTGAGATTGAGGCAGCGAACGAAAATACTGCTGCCGCACGAACGGTATCGGACTACATTGCTGGAATGACAGATCGTTTCGCGATTCATGAGTACGTACGGCTGACAAATTCGAGGCCGAAAGATTTGTTTGTTGATTAGGTCGTGGCGTTACGTTCAGCCAACTGGGGCTAAATTCTGGATGTATTAAGATGGACATATTTTCGGATATCCGAGCGCTGGTAGTCGATAAACTCGCCGTAATGGTGAAAGAGGGACTTGTGCCGATAGGTTGTAACCTGCAGAGCGTCACGGTCGAGCCACCCCGCGATCCTGCGCATGGCGACGTCGCGACTAATGCCGCTTTGGTATTGAAAGGCGCCGAGCGAAAACCTCGCGAAATAGCGACAGATTTAGCAAAACGCCTGATTGAGGACTCGCGAGTCGCAACTGCCGAGGTTGCTGGACCCGGTTTTTTGAATTTGCGATTGGAACTTGATTACTGGCAGCAGTCGATCCGTCAAATAATTGAAAACGGTGAGGAATTCGGACGATCTGATATCGGCGGAGGGCGCCGAGTAAATATTGAATTTGTTTCGGCAAATCCAACGGGACCGTTGCATGTCGGGCATACCCGAGGAGCAGTCTTTGGTGACGCACTAGCCAATTTGTTAGCGTTTGCCGGCTATCAGGTAACCCGCGAGTACTACATCAATGATGGTGGCGCACAAGTCGATACCTTAGCCCGGTCCGTGTATCTGCGATATTTAGAGGCGCTCGGTAGAGAGGTTGTGTTTGGCGATGATGCCTACCCGGGCGATTATCTCGTTGAGATCGGAAAGGAACTGGCGGCAGAGAAGGGAGAGGTTTGGCTTGATCGACCGGAGGAGGAATGGCTGGCGGCCTTGCGGGAATATTCAACCAAAGCAATGATGGCGTTGATCCGCGACGACTTGGCTTCATTGGGGGTCAATATGGATGTCTACTTCAGCGAAAAATCGCTCTATGACTCCGGTCGGATAGAAGCTTCAGTTCAAGATCTTGTCGGCAAAGACTTGATTTACGAAGGTCAATTGACGCCGCCGAAGGGCAAGGTCCCCGATGATTGGGAGCCGCGAGTTCAGACGTTATTTCGGTCGACATCTCATGGAGACGATGTTGATCGACCGTTAAAGAAGTCGGATGGAAATTGGACGTATTTCGCGCCAGATATTGCCTATCACTTTGATAAGATATCTCGCGGTTATGATATTTTGATTGATGTTTTCGGGGCGGATCATTCGGGTTACGTCAAACGGATGAAAGCCGCGGTGAGCGCTCTTTCGGACAGAAAGGTGACATTTGACATAAAGCTCATACAGCTCGTTCGGTTGCTAAAGAAAGGGGAGCCTTTCAAGATGTCGAAAAGAAGTGGTAGCTTTGTTACCCTAAGGGATCTTATAGAACGAGTAGGTAAGGACGTAACGCGTTTTGTTATGCTGACGCGGAAAAATGACGCAACCCTCGATTTTGACTTTGACAAAGTGCTTGAGCAGAGTCGCGATAATCCAGTCTTCTACGTCCAATACGCTCATGCGCGGATTATGAGTGTTCTTCGTCGGGCGCGGCGCCAAGGCCTGAGTGTTGATGACGAGGCATTGGTCGATATAGACTTGGCCCCCCTCAGACATGAGGCTGATTTAGCGGTGATGAAGAAGCTAGCTGAATGGCCACGCGTGATTAAGATTGCAGCGCACAACAACGAGCCTCATAAGATTGCTTTTTTCTTATTTGAGCTCGCCGGCGAGTTTCACAGGTTGTGGAATCGAGGACACGACGATCCCCAACTGAGAATCATTCAAGAAAGCAATGTGACTGAAAGTCTTGCGAGAATAACGCTGGCGCGAGCAGTTTCGATTGAAATTGCCTCAGGTCTTAGTATACTGGGAGTGACACCGATGCAAGAAATGAGATAGCATAGAACTGCCAAGGTGGACCTTGACGACCAATTGCCGAGTTCATGCCCGATGCGAATGATATCATGAGGCAAACATGAACCCTCAGTTCAAGCATCCAAAAGGTTCAATAGCTGACGACGGTGTGTCGTCGGCACGTCGCAAACAGGTGTCGTCGAGTCCTGGAGGTTTCTTTAATCGGCTGACATTGATTGCCATTTTACTGGCTGGGTGCGTCTGGATCTATTCGCTGGGAACAAACAGTGAGAATCTCCAGATACCAGTTGTTTCCGCGCCTGAGGGGCCAATGCGCGTCGCGCCTGAAGATCCCGGCGGACGCCTTGCAGGCAATCAAGGTCTTTCTGTCAATCAGGTGATTGAGCAGGGGGCCGCGGTCGCTTCCGGCGATTTGACTTTTGCTCCAGAACCGTTGGGACTGGCAGCAGAGGACTTGCCTATGGGCCGGTTACGAGACGTTGAATCCTCACCGTCCAACGAAGAACGGCGAGATACGACCGCTAAGACAACTCGTCAGCCAAATCACCAAACCGCAGATATAATCGATTTGAATGATCAGGCAGATTCGGTTGCAAGCTTGGTTGAGGAATCTCTAAGTTTAGAGTCAGTCGGTGGGGGCATTGCAATCGGAGAAAATGAACCGAAAGACCATACAGTCCAGTCCACCGAGACCGCAGAATCACTTGTATCGCAAACCGTTTCGGGCGTTTTGCTTTCCGTACGCCCTAGTCTTCGGCCGCAAGAACTTAGTTTTCCGCAGCTCAATTCGTCACCTGAACGTGTAGCGTTGCCACCAGAGACCCTTGAAGTTTCGCCAGAAGATATTCCCATCGGGACAAATGTTGTTCAACTAGGAGCGTTTTCCTCAGCTGATGTGGCAAGAAATGAATGGTCCCGTTTGCACTCAAGTTTTGGCGCCTATATGGGCGGAAAAAAACGAATCGTCCAATTTGCGGAGGGTGGAGGACGAAGTTTTTACCGCTTGCGGGCATTGGGTTTTAGCGACTTGAGCGATGCTCGACGTTTTTGCTCCGTGCTGGTGGCCGAAGGCGCTGAGTGCATTCCCGTTGTAACACGGTAGCCATAGTCATGCAGAATTGTCGTGCTGTTATTTTGGATGCCGAGGGGCTGCGTCTTACGTCGGACGAGAAAGAATTATTTCGTCGATATGATCCTTTCGGTTTCATTTTGTTTGCTCGCAACCTTGATACGGCTGATCAAATACGCGCACTATGTGCCGAATTTCGAGATACAGTTGGACGGAATGCGCCAATATTGATTGATCAAGAGGGTGGTCGGGTAGCGCGGCTACGGCCGCCGCTGGTACGCGATTGGCCATCGCCCATGCAGCAGGTTAAGATGGCGGGGCATCAAGCGTCGCAGGTGATATCGTTGCGGTATCGACTAATTGCCCAAGAATTACGGCGTTTAGGCATTGACTGCAATTGTGCACCAGTTGTTGATTTGGCTTTTGCGGTCACGCATGATTTCCTTAAGAATCGCTGTCTTGGATCTGAGCCCTCTACGGTGACAGAGCTAGGCAGGGAGGTTGCGAGAGCTCATCTTGATGCTGGAGTCTTGCCAGTCATTAAGCACTTACCCGGACACGGTCGGGCGACTGTTGATAGTCATTATGATTTGCCACGGGTGTCAGAGCCGCTTGATACACTTGAAACAACCGACTTTTCCACTTTCCACGGATTGCGAGATATGCCGTTGGCGATGACGGCGCATGTGGTTTATGACGCCCTCGACTCTAAAGCGCCCGCAACACTGTCGTCAGCGGCCTTGGAATATGCAAGAAACACCATCGGATTTGACGGTCTCATCCTCTCCGATGATCTCGGCATGAAGGCACTTGGCGGCGAGTTGTCGACCTTGGCCCAACAAGCAATTGCTGCTGGTTGTGACATTGTGCTGAGTTGTAACAGCTCATTGGAAGACCGCGAGCAAGTCGCAATTCATGCTGGCGAAATGTCCAAGGAGGTACAGGAACGGGCTGACGCAGCCCTAGCCATGCGAAAACTGGGAGGAGAGGTCGACATTCCAACTCTTGAAGCGGAGTTCACCCAACTTACACGAGAACTGGCGAATGACGGAAGTTGAATTTGAATCCCTGTCGCGCGAAGGGTTGTCTTCATCTGAGGCGTTCATTGTTGATATTGATGGCTTCGAAGGCCCACTTGATCTGTTACTCGCGCTCTCGCGCACGCAGAAGGTCGATTTACGAAAGATCTCGGTTCTAGATCTCGCCGAGCAATATCTTGAGTTCATTCGAAGAGTTCGAGTGCTTCGGATTGAGTTGGCGGCAGATTACCTTGTGATGGCTGCGTGGCTAGCCTTTCTCAAGTCGCGGCTTTTGTTGCCACCGTCAGAGGAAGATGAGGGGCCGACGGGTGAGGAACTTGCTTCCTACTTGGCCTTTCAGCTTGAGCGTCTTCATGCGATGCGCCGTTGCGCAGCGCAGCTCATGGCGCGGGATCAACGCGGGCGCAATTTTTTTGGACGAGGTTGCCCAGAGGTTGTTCAACGAGTGAAACAGGTGAAGTACACCGCCACTTTGCTAGATCTGACTCAAGGCTATGCGCGCATTAAGACCCGCGGCGAACTGCAACAGTACGAAATTCGTCGCCCAAGAGTATTTGCGATTGAACAGGCACTTGTGCGGCTTCGGGAGACGATCAAACAGGTCGTAGACTGGACGGATTTGCGGAGTTTTATATTGAAGGATTGGCAGGCTCATCCAGAGATGCGGCGATCTGTGACGGCCTCATCTTTTGCTGCCGTTCTCGAACTTGCGCGAGAAGGTCAACTGGAACTTCGACAGGCAGAGCCATTTTCGCCTTTGGAGCTTAAGTGCAAGGAGCGCAAACCGTGACCCGCAGTGACGGCCAAAAGCAAAAAGGTCTCTTCGGTGCACCGTCAGTTGCGGACCAAGAGCGAATGGTGGAAGCAATTTTGTTTGCTAGTACTGAACCGGTGACGCAGAAAATGCTGGAAGCGCGCCTTCCGCCGGGATGTAATGTCCTTGAGGCGCTAAAGCACTTGCGCGAGCGATATCAAAATCGCGGAGTTCGATTAGTTTCAGTCGGGGATGCTTGGGCAATCCGAACGGCTGCGGAGTATTCCTTTTTGCTCCAGCAAGAGATGGTTGAGGTTCGGAAATTATCACGGGCGGCGATCGAAACCCTCGCAATAATAGCATATCATCAGCCAGTAACCCGGACAGAAATTGAGGAGATTCGTGGCGTTTCGGCGAGTCGAGGAACTCTCGATTTGTTGCTTGAGATGGATTGGATACGTTTCGGTCGTCGGAAAACGACACCTGGGCGCCCGGTTACCTACATGGTCACGCAAGGCTTTTTGGATCATTTTGGATTAGAAAGCGCACGAGATTTACCGGGACTAAAGGAATTAAGGGCGACGGGTTTGCTAGAAAGGCATCCTTCACGGGTTGAAAATGATACGGAAGAGGTCGCTACTAATTCTTCCGACGATGCATAAGTCAGTTCTTGCGCGTGTGTTGGCTCTAGGAAAACAAACGACTGTAGCCATGAAGCCCAATCGGCATTCGCACAATTCTGGTCAGGCACTGTGAACAGCGTACCGCCATTAAGAGAAATCACGATAAGCGCGTGTCGGAAATCTTGCAGTAATTAAAATTGAGCGCAGCAATCAAGCGAATAATGGACTCAAAAGGAATATACCCACTTAAGATCAAATTATGCGAGAAACGCTCCATTTTCTGACAATATCAATCTCAGAATTCTCACCAGCAAATGAGCGGAAAACTCATTCTAGTTCGAACGAATTAATTTTGGGAACATCTTAATGGCCCATTACGCTTCAATAATGCTAATCGCAGGTATTGGCATCCCCATCCTAGCCGCCTTGAACGCCGCGCTCGGAAAATATTTATCTTCACCAACATCCGCCGCAGCAATTACTTTCTTTATAGCTTGCTTCACTTGCTTGGTCGCAATGATGGCGACAGGTCCAGCGCAGTTCAACAGCATATTAAGCGCTCCTAGACAATACTTTGTTGCAGGGCTTCTGATGGCTTTCTACCTATTGTCAATAACATACATCGCTCCTCACTTTGGTGTTGGAAATGCGATATTTTATATTCTAGTCGGTCAGCTAATTAGTGCCGCAATGATTGATCACTTTGGATTATTTGGGGCGCAGATTAGTGAATTAGATCTCAAACGCACGTGCGGAATCGTGCTTATGGCGTTAGGAGTATGGATGGCACGCCAATCCTGAGGCGATCCCACAGATTCTTTTGAACAAGCTTCTCAGAAGCTACACAAATTACTCAAAACGAAAATCCAACCTAAGGCAAAATCATGACTGTTGAACCTGCGATAGCTCAAAAATCTCCTCTGCCGAAATCTTACCGGGATTGACTATTATCCGAATAGACTTTCCTAATGTGTCTAGTATCCCGAAAATGTCAAATTGCGGGATACTGGTATCCAGTTCACTGCAAACGGCGGGTTCTGTTGTGATCGACTGTTGTTTCGTCGTGGTATAGACCTCAGAACCAACAAATAGCAAGCAACAAGCAATCCGCGCCAGTTTGTTTGGCAATCATCGCGGTTATTTCGATTTTAGATATCTGGGGGGACAGATATGAGGATATTTGGGCATGATGGTTGGTGGCAGAAAGCTTTACCAGGTTACCCTTACCGACGACGAACGGACGCAACTCCAA
>JAPORY010000104.1 GCA_026709985.1 Aestuariivita sp.
AGTGATAGTGTTAACCCGGCCTGTGACATTTCTCAGCAGCCTAAGTGCGAAACAGACAGGGGGGGGGGGGTAAATCGATACATGATTGTTCCTTTTGAGTTTGCCAAACACAAAAGCAAGCTAAGAAAAAAGATAACCCGTTGTCAATATGAACCCAGAAGAAAATAGCGAAAATGAGGCAAAAATAAATTGCAAGCGTATTTCGGAGCAGTAATTGGTGACCGTGCGAAAACCCCCGCTTTTGGCAAATCGGCCCTTACCATGACTTTAAAATATAGGTTTTGCAGTGATTTGCGATAGCGGCAACATTTTGGCTTCAATACTTGCATTCGGCAAAGTTTTTGGATTCGGTCGGAATCCTATCCAATCTTACAAAAACTGCATCAGTTATCCGATTCTGCATGAGAGAAATTTAACGGAAAAATAATGTTGTCAGTAACCTTTCGGACAAAATAAGGTTTTGTGCGGACACGAATCAACGACTAAACCCACATTTTTTCAAGCACTGGCAAGGCCAAAAAACGCTTTGGTGCAAAAAGGACGCAATTTGCAGAGGACATTGAGAAACTGTTATATCCATCAAACGCAGCAAACACGCGGAATCGATTTGCTACCACGCCAGTGGATCGCACAGTTGAATGCAAACTGCCGCGTCTTATCTATTTAAATTGGTACAAGTTTTGTGTCCTGCAGTTCGGTGAAGGACGCCGACTGGTGGAGTGCGATATCCCTCAAGTTCATATAAGAGCACAAGGTTAGATTTCGAAAATGCTGCAATTGGCCAGCTCAGAGCCAAAAATTGATAGGTTCGAGCGAGTCTTGGATTTGTTATGGAATAATAGCGGCAAACTGAAGCAGGGACGCCTATATTTCCTAAAGAACACAACAATTGAGTGCTTGAGACCGATGGGGATGAATGGATATAGTTGAATATTGTCGAGCAACGAAGGAGATTCCTGTTACTGGCCGTTATATGGCGGGGAGTTGAAGAGATGCGGGGCAGCAGAAACTATCCTAAGAGATGTTGGCGACGAGCGTGAGAAACTCTCGGCAATGTTCGCAGAGGTCTGCATGCTGACCATACACGGAACAGGGTAATCAGAGTAGTAATGTACCTCGACAATTCGCTCAACGCGGCCTCGGCTTGATCAAACTGCATTTATTTGCCAATAAGATAGGAATTTTGAAGGACAACGATGATGGCGTACACTAATCCATTCCGGTTTATTCAACAGGTTCGTTCCGAGGTTTCGAAAATTGTTTGGCCGACACGTCGTGAGGTATTCGTCACGACCATAATGGTGTTTATCATGGCAGCAATAACCGCGGCCTTTTTCGCGCTTGTTGACATCGCAATTCGCAATGGACTGCAAGGTATCTTGAGCCTATTTGCATGAATTCCTTTTGCGAAAATAGAGCTTGATAACTTGTTGCTCGCCGATTACAAACGCAAGGCTAACAAAGTCACCACCGAAACCTTGATAGCGGCCTGACGATTAGCAACTCCATAAAATGAAGTAAGGTTGTGACCGAGGTTACGAGGGAAAAATGGCGAAACGCTGGTACTCAATAAGTGTGTTGTCGAATTTTGAGAATAAGGTTGCTGAACAGCTTCGACAGAAGATCGTCGAGGAGAAATTCGAGGATCAGATCGAAGAGGTGCTAGTGCCCACGGTCGACGTCATCGAGGTCAAAAGAGGCAAAAAAGTTACGACCGAACGTCGCTTTATGCCTGGCTACGTGTTGATTAAAATGGAGATGTCCGACGCTGGCTACCATCTCATCTCATCCACGAACCGCGTGTCAGGCTTTCTGGGGCCTCAAGGGCACCCAATGCCAATGCAAGAAGAAGAGGTTCAGCGAATAATTGATCGGATGAAAGAAGGCGACGAGGCACCAATTCTCTTGATCAAATTTGATGTTGGCGAAAAGGTAAAAGTCACTGATGGACCTTTTGAAGGTTTTGAGGGCTTAGTCGAAGAAGTCGACGAAGAAAATCAACGGCTAAAGGTCATGATTTCGATCTTCGGCGGTGCAACCCCAGTCGAACTCGATTTTGCCCAAGTAGCTAAACAATGACGGCCGCAGAAGTCTTTCCTCACATCAATGCGAAAAGATCAGCATCAGCCTTCGTTCGAGCAGTCATCTGGATCAACGCCTTGACTCGGCCCTCTCCAGAGGATCAAGCTACCTGTGAGTCTCGACCGGTACTGTATTGTAAAGTAATCTTGCGAAGAATTTTCACTCACCAAGCCTGATGCTTGACCAACCAAAATTTAATCAGTAGACAACCGCGTTTGTTGCAAGATTAGTGATGATAACGCCACGAAATCGCGCATCAAAGGAATTGGCAAGAAGATAGCATAAACCCCCTGTCCCGAATTTGTTTGCGGAGCAGATTGTGCAGGAAAGATGTTCGATGGCAAAGAAAATCATGGGCACAATGAAGTTGCAGGTGCCTGCAGGAAAAGCAGTTGCGGGACCGCCCGTTGGACCAGCGCTAGGACAGCGCGGGCTAAACATTATGGAGTTTTGTAAAGCCTTTAACGCAAGAACCGAGAATTTAGAGCCCGGAGCACCGTGCCCAACGGTGATCACATACTACCAAGATAAGTCGTTCACGCTCGACATCAAAACGCCGCCCGCTTCCTACCTACTAAAAAAGGCCGCAAATCTGGAATCAGGGGCAAATTCTCCCTCGCGAGAGATCGTCGGAACTGTGACCAGCAAGCAAGTGCGCGAAATCGCGGAGGTTAAGATGAAAGATCTCAACGCTAATGACATCGAAAATGCGATGAAAATCATACTCGGCTCGGCACGATCAATGGGAATTGAGGTGAAATAAATGGCAAAGTTAGGAAAGCGAATGAGAGCAAGCAAGAAGGAGTTTGCGGGTAGGCAAAACCTCACTGTGGAAGACGCCGTCGCACTCGTGAAAGCCGCCGCAAAAGCGAAATTTGACGAAACCTTTGAAGTTGCCCTCAATCTTGGGATTGACCCGCGACACGCCGATCAGATGGTGCGAGGGGTTGTCGGTTTGCCTAATGGCACCGGAAAAGATGTGCGCATCGCCGTTTTTGCAAAAGGTACCAAGGCCGAAGAAGCCAAAGAAGCAGGTGCAGATATCGTCGGTGCCGAAGATTTAATGGAAACAATTCAAGCCGGAACCATCAATTTTGACCGCTGCATCGCAACCCCCGACATGATGCCGATTGTCGGTCGATTGGGTAAGGTCTTGGGTCCAAGAAATCTCATGCCAAACCCAAAGCTTGGGACTGTGACAACCGAAGTTAGTGAGGCAATAAAGGCCGCAAAAGGGGGAGAGGTGCAATTCAAGGCAGAAAAGACAGGGGTTGTCCACGCGGGTATCGGAAAGGTATCTTTCGATGACGCGAAGCTAGCCGAAAATCTTCGGGCATTTGTCGGGGCAGTGGCCCGCGCCAAACCAGCCGGTGCCAAGGGAACTTTTATGAAAAAGATTGCGGTATCAGCAACGATGACCCCGAGCGTTACGATTGATGTCGAAAGCGCAGTAACCGAATAAAGGGGCTTTGTGTGACCCCAGCTGACGTACAAACACCAAAGGTCCGGGCAACTCCTCTGTTGCGCTTCTGCCGCCGCTGATTTGCGAAAGTTTGCCTTCACAACAACGGGCGATCGTGCGAAAAAAATCTCGGGAACCGTAGCGCATTTCGTTATTCTCGACTCGAAGCCATCGCACCGTACAAAACTGCACGGCGTCAATCAGTGTTAAGTCAAGAAAATAACTCTTCTGCTCTTCTGCGGTAAGAATCCGAACGCGATGATCCGAAATCGACTACCGTCCAATGTAATCCGCAATCCTCTCTGACGATCAAGAGTTCAGGTCAGCGGACACCGGCAACTGATTGAAAAAAATATCTGTGAGCGAATTTAGGTCTTGTCATCCACAAGTACATCCCCTATATTACGGCAGAGTGAATAAAGCGTACGATTCGTCGTCCGCTTTTTTTTGCTTTCAACTGTCGTGCATTAGCAAAAATATTTAGTGTCTGAGCAATAGCTATCGGCTTTCGTAAATTCAAAGTCTATTTGCGGCTCTCTTGCACTTACATATTTTCGACCGACAACTCTTAAATTTCGTCTTGAATTGGAGACAAATCCTTGGATAGAAGTCAAAAAGAACGAGTTGTTGCCGAACTACACCACATTTTCGCCAATTCTGGAATTGTCGTCGTCGCTAGCTACGTTGGGATGACTGTCGCCGAGATGCAAACGTTGCGCGGTAAAATGCGTGAAGCAGGCGGTGGTGTGCGCGTATCAAAAAACCGTCTAGCTAAGATCGCACTTGAGGGTCTGCCCTGTGCGGCCCTTGGCGACCTGCTCAACGGCATGTCCGTCGTATTATTTTCAGAAGACCCGGTCGGAGCGGCTAAGGTCGCTGAGGATTTTACTAAGGAAAATAACAAATTTGAAATCCGTGGCGGCGTGATGGGAGAAAATCTGCTTAACCGCCAAGACATTACAACAATCGCCAAAATGCCTTCGCGTGACGAACTCCTCGCGGTGCTCGCAAGCTGCCTCGGCGCACCGGCAGCTAATATTGCTGCGGCACTGACTGGGCCCGCAGCCAACATCGCCGCATCAATTGAAACCATCGCAAGCAACATCGACACCTAAAATCTCGGCAGCACTATTCGCTTCCGTCAATCAAACGTTCAAGAGTTTGCAAGCATTAATCAACGGAAAGAAACTTAAACTATGGCTGATCTAAACAAACTAGCTAAAGAAATCGTTGGTCTGACGCTACTTGAAGCGCAGGAATTGAAACAAATTCTCAAAGATGAGTACGGCATTGAGCCCGCTGCTAGCGGTGCGGTGATGATGGCGGGGCCAGTTGCGGATGCGGCTGGGGCAGAACCTGCAGAAGAGAAGTCGGAATTTGACGTCATACTCAAGAATGCCGGTCAGTCGAAAATCGGCGTGATCAAAGAAGTCCGAACAATCACTGGACTTGGCTTGAAAGAAGCTAAGGATCTAGTAGAGGCGGGCGGAAAAATCAAAGAAGCCGTAGGCAAAGACGAAGCCGAGGAAATAAAGAGCAAGCTGGAAACCGCCGGGGCCGAGGTCGAGCTGGCCTGACCAAGTGCGGTATGTGCTTCATCTTTATACGGCGAATGGCAGGTGCAGATGGAAGTCGCACCAGCTGTCCTTTGACCGTGCAATATCACACAATGCCTCAATCTGCGTTGCAGATTGTAGCGGCGGCGTAACTTAACGATCAAGTCGAATAATACGCTTGCGGGTCTTGTTGAATCAAGAACCGCATCCTTGTGCTATACAGTCTGAAAGGTGAAACTCCAGATGTCCAAGAGCTTCTTAGGTCAGAAACGTCTTCGAAGATATTACGGCAAAATTCGGGAAGTGCTTGATATGCCGGACCTGATTGAGGTCCAGAAAGCTTCCTACGATCTCTTTCTCCAGTCCGGCGATCAAGAAGAGCCAGTCGACGGCGAAGGGATCATGGGTGTTTTTCAGTCGGTTTTTCCAATCAGCGATTTCAACGAGACCGCCTCTCTGGATTTTCTCAGCTACAAATTAGGAGAGCCCAAGTTTGATGTCGAAGAGTGTCAGCAGCGCGATTTGACCTACAGTGCTCCCCTGCACGTCACAATGCGTATCATCGTCTACGATGTGGACGAAGAGGCCAATAGTCGATCAATCAATAGTATTAAAGAACAGGATGTCTTCATGGGGGAAATCCCTCTGATGACCTCTAATGGTACGTTTATTGTAAATGGCACAGAACGCGTTGTGGTGTCCCAAATGCATCGTTCACCGGGAGTGTTCTTCGATCACGACAAAGGCAAAACCCATAGTTCTGGCAAGTTGCTTTTTGCCTGCCGTGTCATCCCCTACCGAGGGTCTTGGCTGGATTTTGAGTTCGATGCAAGAGATCTCGTTTATGTTCGGATTGATCGCCGTCGCAAATTGCCAGTAACAACTCTTCTTTATGCGCTCGGATATGATCAAGAAGGAATCATGGAGGCGTTCTACGACACGGTGCGCTTTAAGCTCAAGAAGCAACGTAAGAAGTGGGTTTGGATTACCCAATTCTTTCCCGAACGCTGGCGGGGGGTACGGCCGCTATACGATCTGATTGATGCAAAAACCGGTACGGTGATCGCCGAAGCAGGGCAAAAAGTCACGCCACGGAAAGTAAAGGGATGGATTGACGACGATGCGGTTAAGGAAATCTTGGTCCCCTTTGATGTCATTGAAGGCAAGTATGCCGCCAAAGATGTCATCAACGAAGAGACCGGGGCAATTTACGTTGAGGCTGGTGACGAGTTGACGCTCGACTACAATAAAAAGGGCGAACTGGTCGGTGGTACCGTACAGGACTTAATAGAGGCAGGATTCAAGGATTTAGCTGTCTTGGATATTGATACGGTTAATGTCGGTCCCTACATCCGAAATACGATGGCGCTCGACAAAAACATGAGTCGTGAAACGGCGCTGCTTGATATCTACCGTGTCCTCCGTCCCGGTGAACCGCCAACTTACGACGCAGCATCAGCGCTGTTCGATACGCTCTTTAGTGATAGCGAGCGCTTTGACCTCAGTGCGGTAGGTCGCGTCAAAATGAATATGCGATTGGACCTTGACGCTGATGATAATCTTCGAACCCTGCGTCGAGAAGATATTGTCGCCTGCGTCAGAGCTCTTGTGGAACTGCGTGACGGTCGTGGCGAAGTCGATGACATTGACCACCTTGGTAACCGCCGAGTGCGCTCGGTAGGAGAATTGATGGAAAATCACTATCGGCTGGGCCTTCTGCGAATGGAGCGCGCCATTCGTGAGCGTATGTCATCGGTCGAAATCGACACCGTCATGCCGCAAGATCTGATTAACGCAAAACCAGCCGCAGCTGCCGTGCGTGAGTTTTTCGGATCTTCTCAGCTTAGCCAATTCATGGATCAGACAAATCCACTTTCTGAGGTTACCCACAAGCGGCGCTTATCGGCGCTAGGGCCTGGCGGCCTTACCCGTGAACGTGCGGGATTCGAAGTGCGCGATGTTCACCCGACGCACTACGGGCGAATGTGCCCGATCGAAACTCCCGAGGGGCCAAACATCGGCCTGATTAGCTCCCTAGCCACTTTTGCACGGGTCAATCGGTACGGATTTATCGAAACACCTTATCGTAAAGTCGAACAAGGCCAAGTCACCGACGAAGTGCACTATATGTCGGCGACCGAAGAAATGCGACACACCGTTGCTCAAGCTAACGCAACGCTTGATGAGCGGGGGAAATTTATCAACGAAATGGTCAATACTCGTAAGTCTGGTGACTATACGCTAGCACCCGTCGAACAGGTTGACCTCATTGATGTCAGTCCCAAGCAACTTGTGTCTGTTGCCGCATCCCTAATCCCGTTTCTTGAAAATGATGACGCTAACCGAGCGCTGATGGGATCTAATATGCAGCGCCAGGCGGTGCCCCTGTTACAAGCTGAGGTGCCGCTGGTTGGAACCGGTATTGAAGGAAAGGTGGCAATTGATTCAGGAGCCGCGATTCAGGCCCGCCGAAGCGGTGTAATCGATCAGGTCGACGCGCAGCGAATCGTTATTAGAGCAACTGAGGAAATTGGCCTCGGCGATGCCGGGGTTGATATTTATCGCATGCGAAAGTTCCAACGCTCGAATCAAAATACTTGCATTAATCAGCGTCCACTCGTGAAGGTTGGACAGAGCGTCGCAAAGGGCGAGGTGATCGCAGACGGTCCCTCAACCGACTTGGGTGAGTTGGCACTTGGTAAGAATGTAGTTGTCGCGTTTATGCCATGGAACGGCTATAACTATGAGGACTCGATTCTGATTTCGGAACGGATTGCCCGTGAAGATGTCTTCACCTCGGTTCATATTGAAGAATTTGAGGTGATCGCACGCGATACCAAGCTCGGACCCGAAGAGATCACTCGCGACATACCCAACGTCGGCGAAGAAGCACTGAGAAATCTAGACGAGGCTGGCATCGTTTATATCGGTGCCGATGTGGTTCCCGGTGATATTCTGGTCGGGAAAATCACCCCCAAGGGCGAAAGTCCAATGACGCCCGAAGAAAAGCTATTGCGAGCGATTTTTGGCGAAAAGGCGTCAGACGTTCGGGATACGTCGCTTCGCGTGAAGCCAGGTGACTTTGGCACGGTCGTCGAAGTTCGAGTGTTTAACCGGTTTGGAGTAGAGAAGGACGAGCGAGCGCTGCAAATTGAGCGCGAAGAGGTTGAGAGCCTCGCTCGAGACCGCGACGATGAACTCGCGATACTTGATCGCAACATTTTTGCCCGTTTAAGGTCTCTACTCCTGAAGAAGAAAGTGACGAAAGGCCCAGCTAAGGTGGTCGCCGATTCGGTCGTAACCGAAGATATACTCAAGTCGCTGACGCGAAATCAGTGGTGGCAGTTAGTACTCGCAAAGGAGACCGACGCTAAGGCAGTGGAGGCACTAAACGACCAGTATCAACTCCAAAAGAAAGCTCTAAATGCTCGATTCGCCGATAAAGTTGAAAAGGTTCGACGGGGTGATGATCTTTCACCCGGAGAAATGAAAAAGGTCAAAGTTTTTGTCGCCGTCAAACGAAAGCTGCAGCCCGGTGACAAAATGGCCGGGCGGCACGGAAATAAAGGAGTTGTTTCCAAGGTCGTGCCGATGGAAGATATGCCCTTTCTTGAGGACGGGACGCCAGTTGATATCTGTCTCAATCCGCTGGGCGTCCCCTCACGCATGAATATCGGTCAGATCCTAGAAACGCACATGGGGTGGGCGGCACGCGGCCTTGGGGTTAACGTGGATGAGGCTCTGGCCGAATACCGTAGATCAGGAGATTTAACCTCGGTGCGAAAAGCTCTGAGGTTGGCGTATGGTGACGAAGTTTTCGAAGAAGGTTTCGGACCAATGACTGACGAGCAGATGGTTGAAGCCGCAAGTAACGTGACCACAGGGGTTCCCATTGCGACGCCGGTATTTGATGGTGCGAAAGAGGCAGATGTTAATGATGCGCTTCTGCGGGCAGGCTTTAGCGAGTCTGGTCAATCAGAGTTATTTGATGGTCGTACAGGAGAAAAATTCTCGCGGCCTGTGACCGTCGGAATAAAATATTTGCTAAAACTCCATCACCTTGTCGATGACAAAATTCATGCACGGTCAACTGGCCCGTATTCCCTTGTTACGCAACAGCCTTTGGGCGGTAAAGCGCAATTTGGCGGCCAGCGATTTGGCGAAATGGAAGTCTGGGCACTGGAAGCTTACGGCGCTGCTTATACTTTGCAAGAAATGTTGACCGTGAAGTCCGACGACGTTGTGGGTCGAACCAAAGTCTATGCCTCAATTGTTAAAGGTGATGACAATTTGGAGGCGGGCGTTCCAGAGAGCTTCAATGTACTTGTGAAGGAGGTTAGAGGCCTTGGCCTAAACATGGAACTCCTTGATCGAGAAAATGACGAAGACTTTGGGTAGAGGCTCCAGCAATTTACGAACGAGCGCTTCAATCAAATTAACGTATCGACTGTTCTGATTTGAGGATGAAAAACGTGAACCGAGAACTGACACGTAATGTGGCGTCGACTCCGAACACGCCAGACTTGTTTGACGAGATCCGGGTCTCACTAGCTAGCCCAGAGCGTATCTTGAGTTGGTCTTATGGTGAGATAAAGAAACCCGAAACGATTAACTACAGGACGTTTAAGCCAGAGCGGGATGGATTATTTTGCGCTCGAATCTTCGGTCCGATTAAAGATTACGAATGTCTCTGCGGCAAGTATAAGCGCATGAAATATCGCAACCTTGTTTGCGAAAAATGCGGCGTCGAGGTGACGCTGGCAAAAGTGCGCCGTGAACGCATGGGGCACATTGAGCTTGCTTCTCCGGTCGCGCATATTTGGTTTTTGAAGTCGCTGCCAAGCCGCATCGGTCTCATGTTGGATATGACCTTAAGGGATCTCGAACGAGTTCTTTATTTTGAAACTTATGTCGTAACCGAGCCCGGTCTCACCGACCTTAGCTACGGCCAGATGCTGACTGAAGAAGAGTATATTGATGCCCAAGATCAGTATGGTGCTGATGTCTTCAGCGCAAATATTGGCGCGGAGGCGATCCGCGATATGCTCTCGGCCATTAATCTTGAAGATGAGGCTAAGCAGCTTCGAGCGGAGCTCAAGGAGGCAACTGGTGAGCTAAAGCCTAAAAAAATCATCAAGCGGCTGAAGGTCATTGAGAGTTTCATCGAGTCGGGTAATCGCCCCGAATGGATGATTTTGACGGTGATTCCAGTTATCCCGCCCGATTTACGCCCGTTGGTTCCACTTGATGGTGGTCGCTTTGCGACCTCGGATCTCAATGATCTGTACCGTCGTGTTATCAATCGTAACAATCGACTAAAGCGCCTCATTGAGTTGCGTGCTCCCGATATTATTGTGCGCAACGAGAAGCGGATGCTGCAAGAGTCAGTGGACGCGCTGTTCGACAATGGTCGGCGTGGACGCGTCATTACGGCTCCGAACAAGCGACCGCTAAAGTCGCTTTCAGACATGCTCAAAGGCAAGCAGGGGCGCTTTCGACAAAACTTACTTGGCAAGCGGGTCGACTTCTCGGGTCGTTCGGTAATTGTGACTGGACCGGAGTTGAAACTACATCAATGTGGTTTACCCAAGAAAATGGCGCTTGAATTATTCAAGCCTTTCATCTTCTCACGCCTCGAAGCTAAGGGTTTTTCCTCGACAGTGAAGCAAGCCCGTCGGCTTGTCGAGAAAGAGCGTCCAGAGGTTTGGGATATTTTGGACGAAGTTATTCGTGAGCACCCGGTCCTTTTGAACCGCGCCCCAACTTTGCACCGACTCGGCATTCAAGCTTTTGAACCCATCTTAATTGAGGGTAAGGCGATCCAACTGCATCCTCTGGTTTGTTCGGCTTTCAATGCTGATTTTGACGGGGATCAGATGGCTGTGCATGTTCCTCTCAGTCTTGAGGCGCAACTCGAAGCGCGCGTCTTAATGATGTCAACCAACAACGTCCTGTCGCCTGCAAATGGTGCGCCGATTATTGTGCCGTCACAAGACATGATTCTTGGATTGTATTACACGACGCTAGAACGAGACGGAATGTGCGGCGAGGGCAAGTCGTTCGCATCAATTGATGAAGTTCAGTATGCTCTAGATAGCGGTGATGTACATTTGCACGCCAAGATTACGGCCCGCATCAGTCAAGTTGACCTTGAGGGAAGAGATATTGAAAAACGTTATGCCACAACCCCGGGTCGGGTCTTATTGGGGTCATTGCTACCTTCAAATGCGAAGGCCCCCTTTGATCTTGTAAACCGCTTGTTATGCAAAAAAGAGGTCCAAGAGGTGATTGACACGGTTCATCGCTATTGTGGACAAAAGGAAAGTGTCATTTTCTGTGATCAGATTATGGCGTTGGGCTTCCGAGAAGCTCTGCGGGCGGGCATTTCCTTCGGCAAAGATGATATTTTGGTTCCCGATACCAAATGGAATATCGTTCAAGAGACCCGCGACCAGGTCAAGGCATTCGAACAACAGTATATGGATGGATTAATCACGCAAGGTGAGAAGTACAACAAAGTGGTTGATGCTTGGGGGCAGTGCAACGAACGCGTGACCAAAGAGATGATGGGCTCAATTGCGGGCCTGCAAACGGACTCTGATGGTGCTGAACAAGAGCCGAATTCCGTCTACATGATGGCCCACTCAGGCGCCCGCGGTTCCGAAACACAAATGAAGCAACTTGGCGGCATGCGGGGTCTCATGGCGAAGCCAAACGGGGAAATTATTGAGACGCCGATCATATCAAATTTCAAAGAGGGACTGACCGTACTTGAGTATTTTAACTCGACTCATGGTGCGCGAAAAGGACTGACTGATACGGCGCTGAAGACCGCGACTTCGGGTTATTTGACGCGCCGTCTTGTTGACGTCGCACAAGATTGCATCGTGCGTGAGCATGATTGCGGTACAAGCGGTGCGATTACCGTTGAAGCTTCCGTCTCCGATGGTCAAATTAAAGCCTCGCTCGCGGAGCGTATTCTTGGACGCGTGACGGCTGATGATATTGTTGACCCAGCGACCAACCAGGTGATTGCGGCAAAAGGCCAATTAATTGATGAGCGGATTGCGGATGAAGTCGAAGAGGTCGGCATTCAATCGGCTCGCGTTCGATCGCCTTTAATTTGCGAGGCGGAAGAAGGCGTTTGTTCAATGTGCTATGGTCGTGACTTGGCTCGTGGTACATTGGTCAATGTCGGTGAGGCGGTCGGAATCATTGCAGCACAATCAATTGGTGAACCGGGAACACAGCTCACGATGCGAACGTTCCACATCGGCGGCGTTGTTCAAGGTGGTCAGCAGTCATATCTGGAAGCGAGCCAAGAAGGAAAAATTGCCTTTGAGAATGCCCAGATACTGAAGAATCAGTCCGGCGAGATGCTGGTTGTGGGGCGCAACATGAAGCTGCATATTCGCGATGAAAACGGCGTGAACCGTGCGAGCCATAAGGTGGATTATGGGTCACGGATTTTGATGAACAAAGGTCGTAAGGTAAAGAGGGGGGCCAAGCTTTTTGAGTGGGACCCGTATACGTTGCCAATTATTGCAGAGAAGGATGGCTACGCAAAGTTTGTCGATCTCGCAACCGGAATCGCTGTGCGGGAAGAAACCGATGAAGCGACTGGTATGATGCAGAGGATAGTGGTGGATTGGCGAAATGCACCTAAGGGTAATTCGCTCAAACCCGAAGTTTTTTTGTTGGATCAAGATGGGGAGCCGGTCCTAAACAAAGCGTCCAATCCCGTATCCTATCCGATGTCGGTTGACGCTATTCTATCGTTAGAAGATGGTCAGGAAGTTAAAGCGGGTGATGTCATTGCCCGTATTCCGCGTGAGGGTACGAAAACCAAAGACATCACCCAAGGTTTACCTCGCGTGGCTGAGTTGTTTGAGGCCCGCCCACCGAAGGATCATGCCATTATTTCCGAGATTGATGGTTATGTTCGCTTCGGCCGTGACTACAAGAATAAGCGTCGCATCAAGGTTGAGTCAGCAAATGAAGCTATAGCGGAAGTTGAATATATGGTGCCGAAGGGCAAGCATATTCCGGTGCAAGAGGGGGATTTTGTCGAAAAGGGCGATTACATCATGGATGGTAACCCTGCGCCGCATGATATTCTTGCGATAATGGGGGTTGAGGCACTTGCAGAGTACATGATCAACGAGGTGCAAGAGGTTTACCGTAAGCAGGGTGTAAAGATTAACGATAAACATATTGAGGTTATCGTTCGACAGATGCTCCAAAAGTGGGAGATATTGGATAGCGGTGGTACAACGCTTCTCAAGGGTGAGCATGTTGACAAACAGTATTTTGATTTAGTCAACGAGAAAGCTAAGGAAAAAGGTGAGCAGCCAGCAATGGGGCAGCCTATTCTCCTTGGGATCACCAAGGCATCCCTTCAGACTCGAAGTTTTATTTCTGCGGCATCCTTTCAGGAGACGACGCGCGTTCTGACGGAAGCGTCAATTCAAGGCAAGGTAGATAAGTTGGTTGGTTTGAAGGAAAGCGTAATCGTCGGTCGACTTATTCCAGCGGGGACGGGGGGAACGACCCAGAGGTTCCGTCGCATTGCGCAGGAACGCGATAATGTTGTGATTGAGGCTAGACGAGCCGAGGCTGAAGCTCTGGCGGCGTTAGAAGCGCCTATCGGCGACGGTGAAGGACTTGAAGCCAATGAAAGCGAAGCGGCTGATGTTCAGATCGCTTGAGCTTCTGATTGAGTGTGTATTCTATGTCAGGGGCAGGTGCTGACGGATCCGATTCTCATATGAACCCCTTTTTGGGGATGGCATCAAGACTCAACTTTCCATTCTTTTGGAGAATTTCCCACGTTGCGCCAAGTCGGTATGACAACATCTGGGAGCGCAGTGTAAGAATGGTTTGACTGCCTTCTGGTTGCCACCAAGCTGGCATATTTTATCCGTCCAGCCAGAAGGTTTTTGTTCGACGACTCAATTATTCCGGTTCTTCGGACTGTAATTGACGCGGCGACAAAGTTCCCCATCGTGAAGCACCGTTGGCTGTTTCCCACGAAATCGGCGATCACCTAGAAATAATTGGCAACCCAGATGAGGTCCGGTTGAATGGCGTGTCTACCTGGCCTGAATTTCAACAGATTTCGAGACAGGGCATTAAGGAGGAAAATTCAGCCGAAAGTCAATCGAATTTTATCCAAATATAAAGGCGTTGAGTGCAAATATCACGCTACCTCTCAATATTGCTAGGATCAAATCTCAGACGGAAATTTAATTGGGGAATCTGGACTCGGGGTTTGACGTGCACGATTTCATCGGCCACAAATTGCACGCCGTCGCTGTCAAATTCCAAGTTCGTCGCGTTAGACTTCAGGCAAGACTTGTCCGATGGTCTTGGTCTTCTCGACCGTTTCATGCCATTCCATCTCGGGATCTGAGGCGGCTACAATCCCACCACCTACATGGAGCGATATCTGCCGACCCGACACCCGAGCGGAGCGCAGGTTGACGAAAAGCCGCGTTGCGCCGTCGAGGTCCTTGGGTCCGAGATAGCCCGTATAAAATCCGCGTGTGTTCCCCTCCTCCCGCAAAATGAATTCTAGCGCTGGAATCCGGGGCATTCCGCAAACAGCTGAGGTGGGATGCAACCGACGCAGAAGCCCAGCCAATGCCCGATCATCGGCACAGACGTAGCGAAAATCGGTCTGTAGGTGGCAGAGATTGGCCGCCCGCACCGACCGTGCTGGAGTTTCCTCTACTGCAATAAGACCCTCGGCGGCAAAAGCCTCACGGATATAAGTCGAGACTAGCGCCTGCTCCGTGATGATTTTGTCGGGCCAGTCGAAACTGTCGATATCCACATCGGGTCCGGGCCAAACCGTGCCCGCAAGCGCCATAGTATGCGCCGTATCGCCATCAAGTTGTAGCAGTACCTCCGGCGAAGCAACGAGCCAGGTTCCGGTAATAGCCGAGGTTGCGAGCGCAATGAAGGCATGGGGATGGGCCGTAGCCAGCGCTTCCACCAGATCGCAGAGGTCATAGCGCTCGGACAGCGTCCGCGTCTCTACCCGAGAGACCACAATCTTTTCGCAGGGTCCTTCACGGATGGCAGCGACTGTACGCTCCACACGAGCTATATAGTTGGTCCTAGGTGTCCCCGCTACTGGCTGAACGCCTGCGGCGGCCTGAACTGGGCCGGAAGGCACTGGGGAGAGCAATTGCGCCTGAGCATCCGTCATCGGTCGGTCCGACCAATCATTCCCGACTCGAAATCTAAGTGTCTCGGCCCTAATCAGGATATCGGCCGGGAATAGCAAGGCCACATTGCCATTCTCGGTTCGAAACGGCGCGATCACAAAACCAGGGTCGGGCGTCGCGCCGAAAACTGGCACTAGCCGCGGCGCTGATATGGCTGCCAGCGCGTCAAACGTGGTGGCACTCGGTGCCCGCCAGAGCGCCAACGGCGTTTTGGCTACTACCGCCGCCGCCGCCAATGCACGCTGAGCCGTTGTGAACTGAGTCATCCTGGTTCGTCCTCGACCACACTTTCTCTACGCCGTGCGAGGCGGTCCAATATCATCATACCATCGAATATCGACAACGAACAGTGGACAAATATAGAATTTCAGTTTACTTATCGGACATGAAAGGAATCCGAACATGACCAGCGAAGCGAACGAAACGTGCCACCTTTTGGCTGTCGCTGGAACTGCCGGAAACGAAATCGCGATCATCCTGTTGGTTACGGCTGAGATGCTGAGCACAGAGCACGGCATCGGCACCTATATCCTGCAAGCCGGATCGCTCTACGATCATGAATGGCTCTTCGTATGGGTTGTCATCCTGTCGCTGCTCGGCGTCCTAGTGAGTGCCGCAATCGGGCTGATCAAGAATCGCCTGCTGTCGTTGCGCGTATGAGAGAGACATTTGACGTGATCGTTGCCGGCGGTGGATCCGCCGACCGCGACGACCTTCAGGTTCGGGTCAACCGTGAGCCAGTGGAATAATTCCGAACGCAACGTCGCCTTCAAGGTCTCTTTACCCGCTTCGGGCAGTTGTCCAAAACAACCGGCATCCAGCCAGTTGCCGGCGGCATCGACAACGCCCACAACCCCGCAAGCGGCCGCACGCCAACCCGCATCAATGCCGTTTTCACCGACCGTTTCGGCCTGTATCCGCAGTATCATGCCGTCGAGTGAGACCATGAGCGAGGCCGTTCCCGTCGGCAATGCTTCCCGTTCCCGAACCGTTGATAGCAGTTCACGGGAATAGGTCGCCATTTCACTCCCGACAGCCGCAGCAAGACGCGGCAACAAGGCGGTGGAAGGGCCTGACCGCCGAATATGGAAAATTCTTCTAACAGCGACGAATTTTCGCAAAATCAGGCGAAATTGGCGCTATCAGTGAAACTCGACGAAATTACCGGCAATATCAATGGCTTAAAAAATTCGCCCCGCACCATACGGGAACCACACCCGGTTACGCGAGACGGTTTGACAACGGCTTCCGGATGTCTGATAATTACAGTTTACATGCTCAAGCAGCTCAGGATCCTCCTGCGCCGCGCATTGTTCAACGACAATTGGGAGGGAGACTAAGATGAATTGGACTGAAACGCGCCGACAGATTCTGGGTGGAATCTGCACACTGACGCTAGGAATGATCACCTTCAGCGTCGCATCAGTGTCACATGCAAACGACACGGTAACGCTGGGTGCGCTGCGCTTCACCAGCCATTCCGCTGGATTCATCGCCCATGAGAAAGGCTACTTCGCTGAAGAAGGGATTGATGTGGAGTTCGAATTCTTCCAAGCAGCACAACCGATCGCTGTGGCAACTGCTGGTGGGGATGTCGATTTTGGCATCGCCGGAGTTACTGGTGGGTTGATGAACCTAGCCGAGAAGAATGCGATCCGCATCATTGCGGGTGTGCTGCACGAAAAGAAGGGCGTCGATGGTATGATGATAATGGCCTCGAACCAAGCCTATGAAGATGGTCTCAAGACGCCCGCCGATATGGCGGGTCGATCAATGGCAATGACGCAGGTGGGCTCATCTTTCCACTATATGGTGCAGTTCGTGGCTGCGAGAGAGGGATTTGATCTAGACAGCATGCGGCTTGTACCGCTGCAAAAGGTAGGCTCAATGATCGGTGCACTGAAATCAGGGCAGGTCGAGTCGATGATCATGGTGCCGCATATTGCCAAGGCACTGGTAAACGCTGGAGAGGCGAAGGAGATCGGCTGGCTAAACGATTATGCGGAATACCAAATCTCCACGCTTTTTACCTCAGTCGACAATATTGAAAGCAATCGCGACATGATTGAGCGGTTCGTACGGGCCTATTCGAAAGGCATCGCCGATTTCAACCGTGTGATGCTAGCCGACAATCCCGATCCGGCGGAACTGGAAGAGATGACTCAGATCATCCATAAATATGTTTATGTCGACCGACCTTATGAAAAAGCCAAGGGACCAATTCAAGCGGGAGCGATGAATCTCAACGAAGGCGCGGCACTGAATAAGACCGGCGTTGCCGAACACATGCAGTGGTTCAAGGACGAAGGCTTGGTAAACAGCGCGATCACGGTCGATCAACTGGTCGATTCGAGCTTCGTGGAAACCTACTGAGTTATGGATCTGGCCGTCGAGGGGCTATCGCATCGTTACGGCGATCTCGACGTACTACGTAACATTGAACTGACGATCCACGAAGGCGAGATTGTCTGTGTGATTGGCCCATCAGGTTGCGGCAAATCCACCCTTCTGCGCCTCCTCGGTGGATTAGAGGAGCCGAGCAGCGGCCGAATTATGCAAGTGGGGGAGCAGCCCGTCGGCTCCCTCAACTCGTTGACCTATGTCTTTCAGGATTTCGCGCTTCTACCCTGGCGTACGGTTGCGGGCAATGTGTCGCTCGTGCTTGAACATCACGGATTAGGCGCCGATGAAATTGAGGTGCGTATCGCTGATGTTCTGGAACGCACCCGCCTTTCAGATTTTCGGCAGGCCGTCCCCAAGCAGCTTTCAGGCGGGATGAAACAGCGGGTGGCTCTTGCACGCGCACTCGCGGTGAATCCGGCGGTTTTACTGATGGACGAGCCGCTCTCCGCCCTCGACAGCCAGACGAGCGAACTACTTATGCACGATCTGATAGACCTCTGGCAGCGGGAACACTTCACCTCCTGTTACATCACCCACAACCTCACTGAGGCCGTGAGGCTGGGCCACAAGGTCGTCGTGCTTTCGCGCCGCCCCGGTGTGATCCGCGAGATCGTCGAAATCGATATCGAATTGGCGGATCGCGTCATGTCGAATCTGAGGTTGGGGCAGATCCAGAAAGATTTATGGCAGATGGTGCGCGACGAGGCGCAGACCGCCGATATGGAGTTGACCGAAAGCTGAGGGGATCTCCGATGACCAATACAACGTCTCAGGCTTACAAGCCCCTAGCGCCGGTCCGTCCCGTGCGCTTCCGCGGTGGTGGGTTTCGCACCGTGCCGCGCCGTTTCATCGGGCTTATTGTGTTTGCAATGCTGATTCTGCTGTGGGAGGGGGGATCACGTACAGGGTTGATTTCAGCTTTGGTGCTACCCGCGCCTTCCCAAGCTCTTGATGCCTTTATAGATCTTGCCCTTTCGGGTAACTTGCAAAAGCATGTCTTCGCCTCGTTGCAGCGTCTGATCTTCGGGTTTTCATTGGGCTTCACCGCTGGGCTAATCGTCGGAGCGGCCATCGGGCTCAACTCCTATATGCGTGCGGGTCTCTCACCGTTGGTCGCCGCGATCTTTCCGATCCCAAAGATAGCGCTCTTGCCACTTTTCATCATCTGGTTCGGGATCGGTGAAGGCTCCAAGATCGCCACCATCTTCTTCGGCTGCTTTTTTCCCACAGTCATTGCCACATATGGTGGCATCGACAATGTGGACCGTACGCTGATCCGGATGGGGCAGAGCTTCAACATGCCGCACCGAGACATCATCTGGAAAATAATCATGCCCGCCGCCTTGCCAGCCATCCTCTCGGGGATGCGCATCTCGGCCTCAATTGCCATCATCCTTTTGGTCGCCGCCGAAATGATCGGTGCCGAATTCGGGATCGGCGCTTATGTGCTTCTTGCGGGTAATTTGATGGCAACCGATCAATTGATCGCCGGGGTGGGAATGCTGTCAATCCTCGGGTTGATCGTGAACTGGCTGATCGGCACTGCGGAGAAACGGCTTTTGGACTGGCGCAACTGATTCATAGGTTCAAGGTCGATTACGACGTGATCATCATGCCTGGCGTCAGGCTTGCCAAGGCAGGTGTACGCATTGTTCTGATTGAGAAATACGACTTTCCCGACTGCACCCCATGAACCTACAGATACCGGCCTATAGTTCTCTCTTCCATCACGGTGATTATCCGATACGAGCCCTCGCTGTTGCCCGTAAAGACATAAAGGAATAAATGCCTCATCGAAGAGTTGATGCCTCCGATGGTACAAACTGATCGCTTTTGGGCGGTTTGAGGGGTTTCAGACCTTTTAGCATAGGTTTCACCACCTCGTGCTCTCATGACCGAAACGAACATGCAGTGACTTTGTCTTCGCACTTCTTGAATGCGATGGGATCAATTATCCAACATTCTACGCTACCCACGCTAACAGACCAATTTTCCTCGGTGTCTATAGGTATCGTGTAAGACGATGACTTTTGCACTGCGATGCATAGGTTTGCGCTTCGTGCCAGTCAAAAGGCGACGGTATCTCCAGTCGGTATGACCCCCTCTTACGCGACTTGAACGTCGTAGCGACACGAACAGTTGTCACCGCTTGCACCACTTGCAATAAGAGCTTACCCACGGGATTTGCGACGGACGTTCAGAAACATTCTGTCACGCGGGACTTCAAACACAAAGTACCCACATCAAATAGCCCTCGGTTCGGGTGCCGCCCGGCCGACCAGTCGGGTAATGACATTCTCAATCATGCGGATGCCAGTATCCTGACCCAACGACATAATCGATTCGGGATGAAATTGCACCGCCGCAATTGGCAACTCACGATGTTCGAGAGCCATGACCACACCGTCATCGTCTCGGGCCGTAATCTCCAACGCCTCGGGCAGGCTGTCAGCATGCACATACAACGAGTGGTATCGGCCGATTGTCACCACCTCGGGCAGCCCAGCAAACACGGTGCCGGGCCGCGTCACCCCAATCCGTGAGATCTTGCCATGCATTGGCTCATCCAAACGGGCCAGTTGGGCCCCGTGATATTCAGCGATGGCCTGCAGACCCAGGCAAACGCCGAACAAAGGCAGACCGCGCCGCAGCACCTCATCTATCGTTGCAAGGCAATCAAAGTCGGAAGGTTTGCCGGGCCCAGGGGACAGCACCACGAGGTCTGGCTCAATCCGATCGAAGATCAAAGAATCGACAGGGCTGCGCGTGGTCATGACTGTCGCCCCCGTTTGCCGAATATAGTTAGCCAATGTATGAACGAAGCTATCTTCGTGATCAACCAGCAGGATCCGACGACCCCGCCCCAAAGGCAGACGCGAACTTTGGACTCTGGCCCCGTTACCGTGCGTCTCGCCGCGCACAGCGAACAGCATTGCGGAGGCTTTAAGTTCGGTTTCCGCCTCTTCCTCATCGGGGTCACTGTCGTTCAGAAGTGTCGCTCCAGCCCTCACTTCTGCTATCCCCTCCTTAATGCGGATTGTGCGCAGCGTAAGACCAGTGTTCATATCGCCGTTAAAGAGCACCGCGCCTATTGCACCACCATACCATAAACGGGTCGATTTCTCATGTGCCTCAATGAACCGCATTGCCCAGAGCTTAGGCGCACCTGTTACCGTGACAGCCCAGGTGTGGCTCAGGAATGCATCATAGGCATCCATCCCCTCGCGTAGTCGCCCCTCAATATGATCGACGGTATGGATGAGGCGCGAATACATCTCAATCTGCCGCCGCCCGATGACTCGGACTGAACCTGGCTCACACACCCGACTCTTGTCGTTACGGTCCACGTCCGAGCACATAGTCAATTCACTTTCGTCCTTTTTAGATTGCAGTAGCCTTAGGATCTGCTCACTGTCCTCAATGGCGTCTGCGCCACGCTTGATTGTGCCAGAGATCGGGCAGGTCTCGACCCGCCGGCCAGTGACGCGGACAAAAATCTCTGGCGAGGCACCGACAAGATATTCGGCTTCCCCGAGGTTCAGGAAGAAGCCAAACGGTGCTGGGTTGGCCCGTTTTAGGCGCCGGAAGACTTGCGATGGTGCGTCGCGGCAGGGCTCATAAAAGACTTGACCTGGCACCACCTCAAATAGATCGCCGCGGCGAAACCGTTCTTTGGCCGCCCGAACTAATTTAGCATATTCGCCAGGGAGGTGATCGCCGCGAGGAACGTTTTCGGGACCGCAGTGGAAAGGGGCAGCACTAGCACCACCGCCGCCGACGCCACGCGTGGTTTCGCCGTCTTTCTCAAACTCATAAGACAGCCTCTGCGCCCGCGTGGTGTACAGGTCACTGATCAGCAACTCATCAACGAGGAACAGCACGAGGTCGCGCTGGTGCTCTGACCGCGGCAATTTCAGTTCGATCGGCTCGAACTGGAAGGCCAAATCATAGCCGAAGGCACCGTAAAGCCCCAAGTGACCGTCTTGGTCGGACTGAAAGAGTTCAGACACAACTCGCAGCACTGAAAAGACTGACGGCGCCCGCGTGCGTTTTTCTTCGTCATAGACACAACTGGGCTCACGGATGCGTAGAACCAAGTCATCCTCGACCTCTTCCATCGCGGCAATTGCTTGGACTCCATTGAGCACTGGACGAATCATGCGTACTAGAATCGCCCCCCGCGCATTGAGCGCCCGAAACCGCATCTGGCGACCGTGCGCCTCAATCATCAAGGGTGGATCGGAAAAGCCGAATTCCCAACGGTTGTAGCGACCGGGATACTCGTAGTTCGATTGAAAAAGTGCGCCGCGGCAACTGTCGAGCCGGTCAATCAGTTCATCGCTTGCGGTGCCGAACACGGCAGAGGTACTTCGGCGCGATATAGTCACGCCGCCTTGGGTCAAAAAGGTGATTTCGGACATGGGATTTCTGGGTTTCTTTCAGTCGGTGGCACAACACAATTGGGTTGATCATTGCGGTCTTGAACCGGGCATGGAAGCGCTTAATGCCGGTTGTAGGGTCGAAAGGCCGATGGAAAATATTGGTCAGTATTTCATCGCCAATAAAAGTCGGCGTCGGAACCGATCAAGACATTGGCACCAAGCAGATACATCATGCGTTTTCCAAAACGAACAAATTGTGCTTCGTTGCGAAGAACTTGGGCGACGATTCTACTGCACATGGTTTAGTACCCAATAGAGCGGCAGCGATGGCGCAAGAAAGAGCATTGTCACGGACATGTCGGCAGTGTTTCCTTTCAGGGCGATCTGGATAGCGATCAGGGGACTGTAACCGAGGGCGGCCTTGGAACACAAGTCTTGAGATCTGACAATAGGCTTGGGCGAAGTGTCGTTTCTGAAAGCAGCCTGAGAACTTTTGTTTGATTTTTGCCAGGCGGATCTGCTGTTCTGCGGCATTATTGATAAAGCGAATATCGGGGTCGTTTCACGTTCATCCCATCTGTGATGGGCAAAAAACTCCCGCGACTTTTGGACCAATCAAATTATAGAGGCGCGAAGGTCCAAAGCCGTTAGATCGTTGATGGCTTCAGTGGTGAAGGGTGCGTTAAATACGTTAGATGAATTAATGGGACCAGCGCATGGACTCAGTTTTTCCACACGACCGGTAGCGTTGTCGGCCCCCGAAAAACCCACCCGCGCTCAATAGGAGGGTGATCTGGGTGCAGCCTCAGCTTAGGCAGACGATCAAAGATCATTGGAAGGACAACCTCGCCTACCATCTTTCGTGACGTCAATGTACCGGCACAAAAATGTGGGCCTGCGCCAAACCCCAAATGCCGCATGCGCGGGCGATGGATGTCAAAGGCGTGTGGGTTCTCGAAACGAGCGGGATCTCGGTTCGCGGCACCAATACAAAGGCCGACCTGATCCTCCGCGTTAAGTATTGTATCGCCCAGCACGGTATCTTCCGCTACACGGCGAACATACATGCCGATGGGTGAAACCCACCGGATAGCCTCCTCAAACGCATTGGCATAAAGTTCTTGATCCGCGAGGACGGCGTCTAGCTGGTGGGGGTTTGTTAGCAGACCCAACACCGTAGTTAGGATAGAATCTCGCGGTTCGTTCAACCCACCACCGATGATTACCTTGATATTAGCCCGAATCTGCTCAAGGCTTTGCGTTTGCTTAGCATGAGTCATTGAGGATAGGATGCTCGGATTTTCATCTTTGCGGTGCATCTCAATTACCGCATCAATTGCCATATCAATCGCTTCTGATGCCGCCGTCGCTCTGCAAGCAATCGCCTCGTCACCTTGGTAGTTCCCGGCACCGTCCATTAGTGCCTGTGACCACCAAGCGATGTCTTGCCAAGCGACCCCTTTAAAACCCAAAAGTTCAATTAAGCACAGCGACGCCATAGGCGCGGCATAACTCTGAAAAAGATCAGTCTCATTCTCGCTCTCCAAGGCGTCAAGCAGACTGGCAGAGATTTCCTGAAACCGCGGCACCCAGTACTTACTGACGACGCTGGCGCGAAATGCCGGTTCAATTGATGCCCGTTCGAATTTATGCTCTTCACCATCTTTGCGCAAAAGCGAATGGCCCATAACTTTGTTTAGTAGTGAGTTTGGGTTGGTCGAGGCAAAAACCTCATGGTTACGCTCTGCGCAAACAATATCTTCAAACCCGGTAACTAGATGGAGCCGAGTGCTACTCACCCATACAGCCGACCCCAACTCTCTTATTCGTTCAAATGTCGGGTAGGGATTGGCGTTCAACTCCGCAATGGTAATTTCAATGGATGCTGGGGCGGATGGCATGGCTGTATCTCGGGCTGCGGCTGAAATTATTGGGAACTATGTAGCGTAATCCGCAGAAAGAAATTAAAAATCACAAAGCGTTGTGAGTTTGAAAAAAATTTTCTAATTCATTTTTTTTCAAAGCATCAAGATAACCTTGAGCGTCTTTTCTTGGATCGCTTTTAAGATACAAATCCTCGGTTGTCGCTTTATTCTTCCGCACTTTGTTAAAATCATTAGGCAATTCGGCACAGTAATGAATGACATTCTTCGAGCAGATGCCAAGTGTCTTCAATTACCAAAATATCGCCGCTTACCTTATGAGCACCGGTGTCATTATATACCGCGCTACTCAATTCAAGTGATACGGCGACCAATGGTATTTCTTTAACCTGTTTGTGGTCATCGGAAGAATTAACCAACGACGAAGTTAATATTTTGTCTCCCAACTTTTTTGGCGCAAAATATGATACTCGTATCGAATTGCATTAACCTTCGCTGATTTAACAACGAAATGCCATTGTATGTACGATGCCTCGTTGGTTTAGCGTGAAGCGACCACAATGCTTCCTCTGCAGATTGGTCGCTTCCAGACCACCAAACCCCGCAGTTCGATGTCGACATGTTAGCATCAGGCCGTTTTGGGTGCACTGTGTTGACGTTAATCTCCGTCGACAGGATCTGAAATAAGAATGTAGTCGGGCAAAAAACCTGATATGAGGAACGAGATCGAACTTTAGAATAAACAGGATGTGCCAAGACGTATCGGCGGCGATGTACCAAGTTTGTTCAGATCAGGAAGAAAAACACACAGGCAGCGGCGCAGCATTGGTGTGTTGATTTGAAAAAAGATAGCGTGAAAGTAAAGAGTGATCGCGTCTAGAAAACCTACTTCATCAAGCCACGCTCCATGAAGAAAAGCACGTGTCACAAGATATTATTATTGTGAATGGCGGCAACTCTTGTTCCTACCTACAGTGAGTAGCTGCAGCAAGCAGTGATTAAGAATGCTACCTAAGTCCGACATTTTGCAAGTGAGGCGGTACGCTGGGTGCTCACCCTTGGGAGCGGTCTAGCCTTAGGTAATTGTGTCGTCGTCGAAACCGTTAGCGAGGGGCAAACTGCTGAACTGCTATTTGCGAATGGTTCCGCTGGTAGATACTAGCGAATAATCAGGCAATGACATTCCACTCACCAACTTGAACGGGGGAAACTCATGGAATTCAAAACAAATTGTCAGAAATTTATCCGATCAGCAGCTATCGGCGCTGTTATCGGGTTCATATCTGCGACTACCGTCAACGCTGACGGACATACCAATCAAGAGCTCAATCAGGAGCTCGCAGATTTGGTGCCCCAAGTTTTTAAGGATGCGGGCGTCATTTATGCAGCGGGGGCATTTGACAACCCGCCCTCAATCTTCGCTGACTTGAATGATCCGAATAAAGCGAAAGGTATTGCACCAGAGCTAGGAGAAGCTATTTCGCCAATCATTGGCGTTCCGATCGAGTTTCGCAATACCCAATGGCCAGGCCAACTTCCCGGTCTTGACGCGGGGACCTTTGGGCTTGTCTGGGGCCAACTTTCCGTGACCGCCGAGCGCGAACGAAACGTTTTGGACCTGATCCCATGGTATCAATCCAGCCTCGCTTTGATGGTGCCGGGAGGGAACCCAAAAAACATAAGCGATTGGGCTAGCATGTGCGGCACCAGCGTGGGCGTTGCTATCGGATCCATTTACATAAAGGTAATTGAGAACGCGAGTGCCGTCTATTGTACACCCGACGGCAAACCCGCGATCACTACAAGTGAGTTCCAAGGTAGCGAAGTTCCCGCACTCCAAGCCGGACAGGTAGATTCGGTCATGGATACGGTCACGGTGATGGCTCAAATGGCAGCTAGCATCAATGGGATTGACTCTGTCGCCCTCCCACCTGAGCAGTCGTTTGAATTCTTCCCCGGCCTTGCCGGTATCGGAATCAGCAAAGAGCATCCTGGCCTGTCCATGGCTATCGCTGGCGCGCTTGAGATTCTGTATGAGAATGGGACCTGGCAGGCGATTGCCGACGCCAACGGTGCCGGTGGTGACATTCCAACCCCCCAACTGATCAAAGTTAATGCGCTGACCGACACGCCGGCTGGAGAGACGACAAACTAAACGGGACACACCCTATTAAGAGCTCAGGGCCGGGTTTTATGCTCGGCCTTGAGGCGAAGTCCAACAATAAAAGGTGGATCATTATTGTTCCATCGAAAGTCGACTCATTCCAATTGTTTAGAGGCCGCGGCAGGTTCGACATAATTCTGGCACGCTAAACAACTGCTTCAAAGCAATTCTTTTGATTGTCACATCCAAAATCTTTAGAATTGTGAAAAGACTATGTTCACAAAACATAATCTTTTTTGATTGCCACAATTAAAAGGTAATCAAGATCCATATGAATGCTTTGAAAGCGCGGTCGGACGTCCCAAAAATATTTTATTGTGAGGCGTTGTTTAACCTAAACGACCCGCGATTCCCGCTAAATTTTGTTATTGAGTAATTTCGATAGATTACAAGAGCGTTCAATATGCTTAATTGATACAGCTTCAGGATACTAGCGGAGGCAGATACATGGCAAATATCACTGCGGCCGACTTTTCCCACGTACGCCGAGATATCAACGTCGAGTCCATGCGAGTCATTCCAGTAAAGCGCTGGGGGCGAGTCGCAACATCGGTCATTGTGGCCTTGCTGATGTTGCAGATGACATATTCTCTTGCCACGAACCCCTTCATCGACTGGGGTATAGTTAATGATTTCATTTTCAGCCCCGCCATTCTTGGCGGTCTCTGGGCGACGATGGAAATCTCAATAATTTCTGTGGTCCTATCGCTTGTTATTTCGATAATCATCGCTGTTATGCGCATGTCCGAGAGCAAGATTCTCAAGGCTGTCGCATTCGGTTATGTTTTCTTCTTTCGTGGCATTCCTTTGATCGTTTTACTAATTTTAGTCGGCAACATCGGTCTTTTTGTCCGCACCATTATAATTGGTATCCCATTCACTGATATTGTCTTCTATTCGGTGCCATCCAATGAAGTATTCACACCATTTGTAGCCTCTATCATAGGCCTCTCCTTGGTCGCTTCTGCCTATATGAGCGAGATTGTCCGTGGGGGCCTTCTCTCAATTGATAGGGGGCAAACGCAGGCAGCAAAGGCCCTAGGAATGTCGAGCGGTCAGTCTTTGCGATACATCCTTCTGCCACAAGCTATGCGCGTTATCGTGCCCCCACTTGGAAACGAGTTTATTACGACAATCAAGATGTCAGCTCTCGTTTCAGTCATCGCAGGCGGTGATCTCTTAACCGTTGCCCAATCAATATCGGGTGTGAATTATCGCACCATTGAGTTATTGATTGTCGCAACGATCTGGTATCTCGTGGTAGTCGCAATCAGTTCAGTTATCCAACGTTATGTTGAAGACGCAATCGCAGAGCGGTAATCTTGATGGCACAAACACACCCGCCAGCGAATCCTGACGACTACATATACATTCGCGCCGTTTCAAAGTTCTATAACACTGTTCAAGTTCTCTTTGATATCGACCTATCTGTCAAAAAGGGTGAAACCGTTTGTCTTATCGGTCCGTCGGGCTCTGGCAAAAGTACGCTGCTCCGCTGCGTTAATTTTCTAGAGACGATTAGTGCTGGTCAAATTTGGGTTAAAGACCACTTGGTCGGGTATCGACTTGATAATGGAGAATTATACGAATTGCGAGAAAAAGAAGCCTGCCACCAGCGCCGAGACATTGGGATGGTGTTTCAGAACTTCAATCTATTTCCGCACATGACTGCTACCGAAAACATCACCTTATCGCCAATCATCAACAAGGGGGTGCCAAAGGCTGAGGCCATAGAAACAGCATATAGCCTACTCAATAGAGTTGGGCTTAAGGGTAAGGAAGATTTTTATCCTTCGCAGCTATCTGGCGGCCAGCAACAGCGAGTGGCAATCGCTCGTGCGCTGGCTATGAAACCTGATGTGATGTTGTTTGATGAACCCACTAGCGCCCTTGACCCAGAGCTAGTTGGTGAGGTTTTGACGGTGATCAAAGATCTGGCGCAATCGGACGATATGACAATGATGGTGGTCACGCATGAAATGGGGTTTGCGCGCGAAGTCGCGGATCGTGTCTGTTTCATGGATCAGGGCTGTATCGTTGAAGTCGGCCCGCCGGAACAAGTTCTAGGGAACCCTAAACAGGACCGTACTAAAGCTTTTTTGGAAGCTGTACTTTAGCCTTTCAGATCCGACATTTTTTCTGGTACATGTTTAAATTGCCCCAGCCTTTATGCTTAGTTTTGCAGATCATTTCAGCTTTGAAGGAACTCCAAAAGACGATTAAGTAGACCCTGTCGCTGGAGGCGTTTTATGCGCAGAACTTGGCGGGCATTTAACAAGAGCTGACCGCTGGTATCACCGTCGTCGTTCTCGGTCGGTTAATGGCAAACGATTGTGAGACGTTGGTTAACGGCGCCGATAGTCTGACGAAAAGAGGTGGGCTATTTGCCAACCAGAAGAATGCGATACCAGCGGTCTATGACGGCTTTGAGGAGATGGTCCTTGGCTTTGGCAGGAGTTGTGCGAACTTTGCCAATACGGCCATGGCCCGCATTGCCGACTGCAGGCGGTATGATCGTGTTAAGCACGCGTATCATCGCTATGTACAAAAGCCGATTGGCAAGCGGAAAGCCCCTATAATAGGGGATTATATACTTGAGTAACATTCGTCGGAAAACAGGGAGTTGGGAGCCTGAATTTCGGATGATTCGGAAATGCTACTCGATCGTGGAGAGTTTCTTGAAAGTCCAGCCGCTTGTTGACTTCAATAAAATGTCAGTTCATATTGGCAGTCACTCAGTGCCACTGAGTCGAACGATTGACGAAGAACGAAGGAGAAACGAAGAGGGTTCCACGCCTATTGTAAAATTCAACCTTCCCGATTCAAGTTTTTGGACAGGGGTTATCGCCCTGATAGCCGTTGCGTCAGCCGTGACATATTTCGTTTTTGGCTTCATGTCAGAAGCGGATGAGCTTCAAAAAACGGGGTTTGAGCTAGAAAAAGATCAAATCGAACTTCGTCAGCTAGTTACCCAAAGCACGGAACAAATAACCGCTAAGGTAAATGAAAACACTACGCAGATCATACAAAACACGGAAGCGATCAATCAGTTGAATACCGTCGTTCTCTCTATTCGAGAAAATGTAAAACTGCTTGTCTGCGACAGGTTTCCCGAACAATCTGAATGTCAACAATAGGATGTCAGCTGGGATTCGATAGCATTTGAAGGGGGAATCACATGTTAAGTAAAAATACGCCAAAGAACCCTGGGACTGAAAAGGGTAAACCCTCTCCGGTACGGGAACGCCCGGTACCGTCGAGGCCTTCTGGACCGAGGGAAATAAAGAACGTTCCAGCCAGAAAGCCTCCGCCAAAGAGATGAGGGCTATAATGTCCCTTGATGAAGAACGGGAAGATTTAAGATTCGGAGTTGAGAAATCAATCCGCTATCATAGCCGCATGGCCGGAAGATATCGGGCGATACACAGATTCCTGATGTTCCTGACGATTGTTTCAGGGTCGGCCGCTTTCGCTGACGCCGCTTCAATATCGCACATTTGGGGACTGTCCGCGGCCGTTATCGCCGCGTTCTCGCTTGTCTACGCGCCCGGAGACACGGCGGCGAGACACAGGAATCTGCGCAATAGGTTTAGCGATCTTGAGATCAGCATAGAGGTAGAACACGACGCTGATCTTTCTCTATTGAAGGAAAGGCGGCTTCGCATAGAACAGGATGAACCACCGGTTTTCTGGGCGCTTGAATCTGACTGTTACAATGAAGTCTGCCTAGCTTGGGGCAGGGACAAGGGGTTCACGAAAATTCCTAGATGGCAGAGATTGACTATGTATTTTCTGCGCCACGAAAGGGTCTCGTGATCCGTCATTGATAGGCGAACCCACAGCCTTGATCTATCTAGCTTGCAATTCGAAGTCGCCCGTTGAAGTTCCTGGGGTTGAATCGCTTTTTTCACAAGCCTATATGTTCTCGCGGAAAGCCAAAGAGCTTTTCGTATTGAAACCGTCAATGGAGCGGAAGACCCAATTGGGGATTATAACCTTTGCTAAAATCTCCCGGTGAAAAATGGGCGATCCGAAAACCGCCTTGGCGATGAAGGACCGCGCCAAAGCCCGGCGGTCCGCAAGAGGATGACCACGACCGTACGAATGCGTCTGAATAAAAGTCTCAACCGGCTTCAGATCCAGAACCGCGACAAAACGCTGGTGGTTCGCCGTTAGCGAACCGAGATCCTGAGTAAGGGTGGGAAACAATTCCCCTTGAAATCGATTCCAGATATCGGCTATAGTGTTTGATAAGAAGATGAATTTTTTATGGATGATGACCCGAAAGTTTCGATGAGAAAGTGCACGTGGAAGCCGACAGCTGCTATTCCCCATCGGAAGTCGTAACGTTATACGGCAAATGGGCGAAATGGTACCACTTGGATAAAGACGACAAGGGAAACATTTACGAATTTAACAATAAATTTTTTGATAGTGGTGAAAAGCAATTCGAATGTCTCCTCGACGAACATCAAAGACGAGAGGTGGAAAAGCCAATTTGCCCATTCGGTTCCATTCCAGAATGGATGGGCAATAAAAAAGACGGCTAACGACAGATAAATGCCATTCCAACTGACGAACCCTTCTATTGCGTCAGGCATTTTGCCCCAACTTGATGGAACGCCAAATTCGTATAGGCAGAAAGTTGCCGTTGACGAACTTAAACATCCAAAGACAACCTTGCCGAAATGCATTAAAGGGAGGCGAAAAAATTCTCGCATTCAGACATGATGCGCGTTCCTTTGGTCTCGTCAAGACTTAAGGAAAAAGGTAATTCATGAATTCATTTTTGTATTTGACCAAGCGTCCGTGCTTGCGGGTTCAGTCACCCTTCCGTCAATTCTCTGTACAGAACCCGCTTGCAGACCAACCACGCCACGACTTTCCGCATCTGATCAAGAGTGTCAGCCTCCCGGCGGCGTTCGCGGCGAGCGCCAATATTATCCAGGTATATAATCCCCTATAATAAAGCCCGAAACGGCGCCGTTTTCAAGGCTAGGCTAAGTTAATGCTCCGATTCCTAAAGTTAATACTATCGGGGAATTACGACTGTCGAGTCCATGATCAATATCATTGGTCATGAGGTGCACGGCGGTGAGAATGGCAAAGTTAGCATAGAGTTCTTAACGGACGCCCAATTCGGTTCGACTACTGCAGGACTCAACATTCATGAATACTTCGTAGGTTTTGTAAAGTTCCTGAACGCAAAAAGGCTGGGAAAGAAAGCCGACGCTTTTTCACGTCTTGAGACCAAATAGCAAGTTTGGACGCCGATTTCGCTAATTTTTGGCATCAAAACCGCCCTTTGTAATAACGCTATCTTTACTAATGGGCAGCATTTACCAGATTGGGTGTTGAATTACATATAACTGTAGGCGGCTGCCAATCACGCCCGTATTAAGGGCATTAGCATTGAGAAATATATCCCTTAGAGATCGTAAATCATGGACAGCATACTCTTTCAGGCTTCAATTTATCTTGCTGCCGCAGTGATCGCGGTACCCATTGCCGCACGATTAGGACTCGGCTCGGTGCTCGGATACATCGCCGCTGGTATCGTTATCGGTCCCGTATTGGGGCTTGTTGGTGCCGAAGCTGAAGACTTGCGTCATTTCGCCGAATTTGGGGTGGTGATGATGCTGTTTCTGATCGGGTTAGAACTCGAGCCACGTGCCTTGTGGGACATGCGGCACCGATTGGTTGGTATGGGTGGTCTACAAGTCTGCCTTACGACGCTTGTTCTGACTGCTGCCGCCATAGCAATTGGTCGCACTTGGCCCGAATCTTTGGCCATCGGCTTAGCGTTATCGCTATCGTCTACTGCGATTGTTTTACAAACGCTGTCTGAAAAGGGCCTGATGCAAACGCGCGGCGGACGCTCGGCTTTCTCGGTGCTTCTAACGCAAGATATCGCCGTCATTCCAATTCTTGCTATCTTGCCGTTACTTGCCTTCGGCTTGCCAGCCCAGATCGCCCAAGATGGCTCGATACAACGCGCTATCGACATTGTGCAAGCTGAAGAAGGCCATCACTCAGAAACATTCTCTCTGGTGGCAGGACTACCGGGCTGGGGCGTTACTCTCGTGACCTTGGGCGCCATCGCGGCAGTGATCCTTGCTGGAATCTACCTAACTCGACCGTTGTTTCGCTACATACATGTCGCAAAGCTACGAGAAATGTATACCGCCTTCGCGCTGTTAATTGTGGTTGGAATTTCATTCTTGATGATGATCGTTGGTCTCTCTCCAGCTCTAGGAGCCTTCCTGGCGGGTGTGGTTTTGGCAAATTCCGAATTTCGCCATGAGCTTGAGAGTGACTTAGAACCCTTTAAGGGCATGCTGCTCGGCCTGTTTTTTATCACCGTCGGTGCAAGCATTGATTATCAATCATTTTTAAAAGATCCTGCTGATCTAGTCGGTTTGGCACTGTTGGTGATGCTATGTAAGGGGGCAGTCTTATATGTATTGGGGCGCACCTTCGGCTTAAAGGGGCGCGATCAATGGTTGTTTACGCTCGGCTTGGCTCAGGCGGGCGAGTTCGGTTTTGTTTTGATCTCGTTTTCAATGCAACAACATGTGCTGTCAGAGGCACTCGCCGCCAAGGTGCTCCTCATTATTGCCTTGTCCATGATGATCACGCCGCTGTTGTTTATCGTTTATGATTTCATATCGCGAACGATGAAGAGCGATCTTTCCGAACATGAAGCGGACTTCATTGGCGAAGAGGGTCAAATCATTATCGCGGGGGTCGGTCGCTTTGGGCAAATTGTTAATCGGTTAGTACAAGCAAGCGGCTTCAAGACGGTGGTTCTTGATCACAGTATGGAAACCATTCAGTTGATGCGTCGCTTTGGGTTGAAGGGCTTCTTGGGCGATCCAACACGACCAGAGTTGCTCAAGGCTGCTGGATTGGCAACGGCGCAAGTGCTAGTGGTGGCACTTGACGATCCTGATGCAACAACCAAGCTTGTCAGTTACGCTCGCCGGCAAAGACCAGACCTTCATATCGTGGCTCGTGCGCGAGATCGAAATCATGTTTTTGTATTATATCGTGCTGGTGCAGATGACATCGTTCGTGAAATGTTCGATAGTTCATTGCGAGCTGGCCGCTACGTTTTGGAAAAAGCTGGTTTAAGCGAGTACGACGCGGCTCAAGCTGAGGAGACTTTTTATGTCCATGATCGACAAGCCATGCAAGAACTTGCGCAGCTTTGGCGCCCAGACATCGCTGCAATTGAAAACACAGAATACGTCGAGAGAGCGAAAGAACTTGAAAAGGACCTTGAGACGGCAATTTTGAATCTTTATAATCAAAGGGGAGAGTCTTCGATAGTTTTGGAGGACAATTCGGTCAGCCTAGAGCCTAAATCAAGTCGTGAGGATGCAAGAGACTGAGGGACGTTCTCAAACCTAACGCTCTTGTTCCAAATGTACGCAACAACCTTGGTTGCAAAGATCCCAGTGTTAAAGATGTTCCAGCGAACGACTGATGAGAATTTCTTGCCGAGCACTTGCTCATCTTGGCGGCAAACAATCAAATTAGTGAGGCTACGCCTCGCCGCAACAATCTTTGATACTGTCGGAGATTTTTTGTTGCTTGTTGCTGTTGACAATTTCAAAAACAACCACTAAATTCTCCCGGAGCATTGTCGGGTGTTGCCAAACAGTCGCTCTAGAAAAATATAGTCAAGATCATAGTGGTTGCGCTTTGATCCTCTGGGCGTTACATCGCGCTGTCCCTGTAAATTCGGGGCGGAGGCGAATATTGTATTTTGGATTTGTGTAAGGGGTTTTCCCCAAGAGCATACGGTGAAGTGGGGACATGGCCCAATGCCAACGATTCAACAACTCATCCGCAAGCCGCGGCAGCCGAAAATTCGGCGGTCGAAGTCCATGCATTTGGAGCAATGTCCTCAGAAGCGGGGAGTTTGTACTCGCGTCTACACGACCACGCCCAAAAAACCTAACTCGGCGATGCGCAAAGTCGCGAAGGTGCGACTAACAAACGGATATGAAGTTATTTCCTATATTCCGGGCGAGAGCCATAACCTCCAAGAGCACTCGGTTGTTTTGATCCGCGGGGGTCGCGTCAAAGACCTGCCAGGGGTTCGATATCATATTCTCAGGGGGGTGTTGGACACACAGGGCGTCAAGGATCGCAAACAGCGGCGGTCGAAATATGGTGCCAAGCGACCGAAATAACCGGAGAGGAACTGTCTATGTCTCGTCGACACGCTGCTGAAAAACGCTCAATACTGCCCGACGCCAAATATGGTGATGCGGTCCTAACCAAGTTCATGAATAGCTTGATGTTGGACGGCAAAAAGTCCGTGGCTGAACGGATTGTGTATGGAGCTTTAGATCGCGTTGAGGATCAGAGTAAGCGTGCACCTGTTGACGTTTTCCATGAAGCTCTCGAAAACATCAAACCCACTGTTGAAGTGCGATCACGGCGGGTCGGAGGCGCAACCTATCAGGTTCCTATTGAGGTTCGCCCTGAACGTCGCGAAGCACTCGCGATCCGATGGCTAATTTCGGCGTCACGAAATCGTAATGAGCATACGATGCAGGAACGATTGGCTGGCGAATTGCTAGATGCGATTAAACTCCGGGGAGCCGCCGTAAAAAAACGTGAAGATACGCATAAAATGGCGGAAGCAAACAAAGCCTTCAGCCATTATCGTTGGTAGCCAATACTAACGGTCAGGAGCAGCAAGATGGCACGCGAATATCCGCTCGAACGATACCGAAACTTCGGAATTATGGCGCATATTGATGCTGGTAAAACGACCTGCACCGAGCGCATCTTATACTACACCGGTAAGTCATATAACATCGGTGAGGTGCATGATGGTGCGGCGACTATGGACTGGATGGAGCAAGAGCAAGAGCGTGGGATCACAATCACGTCGGCAGCGACGACCACATTTTGGGAGCGCACCGAAGACGGGCAGACAGCCGATACGCCCAAGCATCGACTGAATATCATCGACACGCCCGGTCACGTGGATTTCACCATCGAAGTGGAGCGCTCGCTCGCGGTACTCGACGGTGCTGTTTGTGTATTGGACGCCAATGCCGGCGTTGAACCGCAGACCGAGACGGTATGGCGGCAAGCCGACCGCTACAAGGTGCCGCGGATCGTCTTCGTCAACAAGATGGATAAAGTTGGCGCTGATTACTTTCAATGTGTCCGCATGATTGAGAGCCGCACTGGTGCTCGCGCCGTTCCGATTTCGTTGCCGATCGGAGCAGAAAATAACCTTGAGGGATTGATCGATTTAATTACCATGCGGGAGTGGTTGTGGAAAGGTGATGATCTCGGCGCAACGTGGGAACAGGGCGAAATTCGCGATGAACTAAAGGAACTCGCCGAAGAGTGGCGCGGCAAGATGATTGAAGCCGCAGTCGAGGAAGATGACGACGTGATGATGCGGTATTTGGACGGTGAGGAGCCCGACGCCGCAACTTTACGGCAACTGCTGCGCAAAGGGACACTGGCACTAAACTTCGTTCCGACCCTTGGTGGTTCAGCGTTCAAGAATAAGGGCGTACAACCGCTCCTAAATGCCGTTATTGACTATCTCCCCAGCCCACTGGATGTCGTCGACTACATGGGATTTCGCCCCGGTGATACCAACGAGGAACGTACTGTCGCACGACGAGCAGACGATGATATGCCGTTTGCGGGGCTAGCATTTAAAATCATGAATGACCCGTTTGTTGGCTCCTTGACCTTCACGCGCTTATATTCGGGAGTCGTCAAGAAAGGCAGTTCGGTGCAAAATTCGACCAAGGGAAAGAAAGAACGGATTGGTCGCATGATGATGATGCATTCGAACAATCGTGAGGAGATTGAGGAAGCTTTTGCCGGTGATATTATTGCTCTGGCGGGACTTAAGGATACAACGACTGGTGATACGCTATGCGACGAGCGCGAACCAGTGGTGCTCGAAACGATGACCTTTCCACAACCGGTCATTGAAATCGCGGTCGAACCCAAAACTAAGGGTGATCAGGAGAAAATGTCCGCGGGTCTAGCAAGACTTGCTGCCGAGGATCCGTCCTTTCGCATTGAGACCGATCAAGAGTCGGGACAGACCATTATGAAAGGCATGGGAGAACTCCACTTGGATATTCTTGTTGACCGACTAAAGCGCGAGTTTAAGGTTGAGGCAAATATTGGTGCCCCGCAAGTCGCTTATCGCGAAACCGTTTCCTTCGAAATTGAGCATACCTATACCCACAAGAAGCAGTCGGGTGGGGCTGGTCAATTTGCTGAAGTAAAGATGATTATATCACCGGTTCCGCCGGGCGAGGGATACAGCTTTGAGAGTCGGATCGTCGGTGGTGCGATTCCAAAAGAATATATCCCCGGTGTTGAGAAGGGCATCCGCTCGGTCATGGATAGTGGGCCACTCGCTGGTTTTCCCGTCATTGATTTTAAAGTGACCTTGATTGATGGGAAGTTTCACGATGTCGACTCGAGCGTGCTCGCGTTTGAGATCGCAGCGCGAATGGGAATGAGAGAGGGCTTGCGAAAAGCGGGTGCTAAGTTACTTGAGCCCATCATGAAGGTTGAGGTCGTGACGCCGGAAGAGTACACGGGCGGCATTATCGGTGATTTGACATCGCGGCGAGGTCAGGTCACGGGCCAAGACCAGCGGGGAAATGCTATTGCAATTAACTCAATGGTGCCGCTAGCCAATATGTTTGGCTATATTAATACGTTGCGTTCGATGTCTTCTGGCCGAGCGCAGTTCACTATGCAATTTGATCACTACGATCCTGTACCACAAAATATTTCAGAAGAAATTCAGGCAAAATATGCCTGAATTGGCAGTGCGTTGCACGAGCCACTGCAATCAATAGGAGGCCAGAATGGCAAAAGAAAAATTCGAGCGAAACAAGCCGCACGTCAATATCGGCACAATTGGTCATGTTGATCATGGTAAGACAACGCTGACCGCAGCGATCACCAAGTACTTTGGCGATTTTCAGGCGTATGACAAGATTGATGCTGCTCCAGAAGAGAAGGCCCGCGGAATAACGATTTCGACGGCGCATGTTGAATATGAAACTGACGCTCGTCACTATGCGCATGTCGATTGTCCGGGTCATGCTGACTACATCAAGAACATGATTACCGGTGCTGCGCAGATGGACGGTGCGGTCTTGGTTGTCAATGCTGCCGACGGACCGATGCCGCAGACACGCGAGCATATTCTCTTGGCTCGACAAGTTGGGGTTCCTGCCCTCGTAGTTTTTCTGAATAAGGTTGACCAAGTTGACGATGCTGAATTACTTGAACTCGTGGAGATGGAAGTTAGAGAGCTGTTGTCAAGCTACGAGTTTCCTGGTGATGACATACCGCTGATTTCTGGTTCTGCCCTTTCGGCGATGGACGGAACTAATCCCGAAATTGGGGAGCAGAAAATTCGAGAACTGTTGCAAGCTGTCGATGAGTACATCCCGACCCCCGAGCGTGCTATAGAGCAACCATTCTTGATGCCGATCGAAGATGTCTTTTCAATCTCGGGGCGTGGTACGGTTGTAACTGGGCGCGTTGAGCGCGGCGTTATCAATGTTGGTGACGAGATCGAAATCGTTGGGATCAACAACACCTCAAAAACCACCTGTACTGGGGTGGAGATGTTCCGCAAGCTCCTTGATCGCGGTGAGGCAGGCGATAATATTGGTGCGTTGCTCCGTGGCATTGATCGTGACGGTGTCGAACGGGGTCAGGTTTTATGTAAACCAGGGTCGGTCACGCCGCATACCAAATTCGAGGCGGAGGCGTATATCCTAAACAAGGATGAAGGCGGGCGTCACACGCCATTTTTCGCCAATTATCGACCGCAGTTCTACTTCCGAACCACGGACGTAACCGGGACCGTAACGCTCGCAGCCGGCACTGAAATGGTAATGCCTGGCGATAATGTTAGCTTTACTGTCGAATTAATCGCGCCGATCGCTATGGAGGATGGCTTGCGATTTGCTATCCGAGAGGGTGGTCGCACCGTTGGTGCGGGAGTGGTTTCTAAGATCATCGAATAATGCGTTTGGCGCTGCTGCCAATCTCTACAGAGGCACCAATGATGAAAACCGTGAGAGTTGGTAACATATCTAAAGGCGAAAGCAGGGGCGGGTGTCGCTTTTGCTCCTCGCCGACTTGTTGAGCGGGGGAAGAATCAACGATGGCGACTTCAAGCCAAAACATACGAATTCGCCTAAAGGCTTTCGACTATCGAATTCTTGATGTCAGTACGCAGGAAATTGTGACGACGGCCAAGCGCACCGGCGCACAGGTTCGCGGGCCAATTCCGTTGCCGAACAAGATTGAGAAGTTCACAGTGCTTCGTGGTCCGCATGTTGATAAAAAGTCGCGTGATCAATTTGAGATTCGAACCCACAAACGGTTGTTAGATATTGTTGATCCCACGCCGCAAACGGTTGATGCGCTAATGAAGCTTGATCTCGCGGCTGGGGTTGATGTTGAAATCAAGCTACAGTCGTGAATTGGGGAGTTTTGTTTGAATGTTGCGTTCTGGGGTAATTGCAAAAAAGATAGGCATGACCCGACTGTTCATGGACGACGGGCGTCAGGTGCCTGTGACTGTGTTGCAACTAGATAAGCTGCAGGTCGTCGCGCAGCGTACTGTCGAAAAAGATGGGTATACAGCCGTCCAGCTTGGCGCTGGCTCGGCAAAGGTTCGTCGGGTGAATAAATCACTTCGGCGGCAATTTGCGGTTGCTAAGGTTGAGCCGAAGCGCAAGTTGGCCGAATTTCGAGTCGATCCTCAGAACCTTATTGATATTGGCGAGGAAATCACTGCCGACCATTACTTAGAAGGTCAGTTTGTCGATATTGCTGGTACGTCTATCGGCAAAGGCTTCGCCGGTGCCATGAAACGGCATAATTTTGGCGGCTTAAGAGCTTCCCACGGCGTTTCTATTTCGCACCGTAGCCACGGTTCGACGGGTCAGTGCCAAAATCCGGGCAAAGTCTTTAAGGGCAAGAAGATGGCTGGGCACATGGGTGCCGTTCGCGTTACTACGCAAAATTTGGAAGTTATGCGAACCGATGCGGATCTCGGATTGATTATGATAAAGGGAGCGGTTCCCGGGGCTAAAGGTGGCTGGGTGACGGTAAAGGACGCCGTCAAAAAGCCTCTGCCAGAAAACACTGTCTTTCCAGCTGCTCTGCGAGAACGCGAAGTTTTGGATCAACAAGAGCAAAGCGAAACGAATCCTGCTGTAACCGAGGAAACAGCGGAAGCTTTAGTTCCGACCGGAACGGATGCGATCGAAAACATTTCATCGGCGCAAGAGGCGCAAAATCGTGAAGGGGTAAGTGAGGGGTCTGCCGGCGCTAGCGACAGTGCCGCAGAGGCAGATGCAGCAAAGCCTGTAGAGGTCGCTGATGCTGCCGAGGTTTCCTCAGCTAGCGACTCAGATGACGAAACAGATCAAGAAACAAATAAAGGCGCCGCTTCGGAAAAGTCTGATACGCAGATGAGGAGCGATACATGAAGGTCGCGGTGATCAAGCTTGACGGTACAAACACCGGGGAACGGGAGCTTTCAGACGCTTTATTCGGCCGTGAGCCTCGGGTTGATATTTTGCATCGAGTGGTACGATGGCAACGCAGTCGCGCACAAGCCGGTACGCATAAGGCTAAGACGCGTTCTGAGACAAGTTTCTCAAAGAAAAAGATTTATCGCCAAAAGCGCTCTGGGCGGGCTCGTCACGGTGATCGTAATGCGCCAATTTTCCGAAAGGGCGGGGTATATAAGGGACCAACGCCCCGTAGTCATGAGCATGATTTGCCGAAAAAAATCCGTCGATTGGGCTTGTGTTATGCGTTGTCTAGCAAGGCGCAGACAGGAGATCTAGTGCTGATTGATGCGGCGCAAGCCGAGGGAAAAACCGCTAAGCTAGCAAAGCAAGTGAAAGAACTTGGTTGGAAGCGAGCGCTAGTGATTGATGGGACGACGGTGGATGAGGGCTTCGCGAGAGCGGTCAAAAATATCCCAAACCTTGATATTGTGCCGTCGATCGGTGCCAATGTCTATGATATATTACGGCGGGACACACTTGTCATTACAAGCGCGGGGGTTGATGCGTTGGAGGCACGGTTGCAATGACGGTCAAACCGGAACATTATGACATCGTTCGGCGCCCGATCACGACAGAAAAAACAATGGCCGCGTCGCAACATCGTGGCGTTGTTTTTGAAGTCGCTATCGACGCGAACAAGGCAAGAATCAAGGAAGCCGTCGAGGCACTTTATGGTGTCAAGGTACAAGCAGTGAATACATCAATTACGAAAGGCAAAGCCGTAAGGTTTCGCTATCGCTTCCGAGGAAAAACGCGTGCGAGAAAAAAAGCCTATGTCACGCTTGCAGAGGGTAATACCCTTGATGTTTCCAGCAGCCTTTAGGCACGACGGCTGATTGTCTTGGCCAATGATTCCAGTGTTCGCAAAGGGAGATTGCTGACGGAATAGTTTACGGTACGTTCGCTGGTCAATCGAATCTTTTGCAATTGACGTTATCGCGAATAGTGCCCATAAGCCGCATTGATAGTGTAAGGACAGTCGACTTCCTCCATTTTCTTGGGGTTGGGTTGCCGATGTTTCTTATTCAATGCAACATTGCCGCAACATGTAGGCATAACTCGAAAGAATGGAGATACACACATGCCTGAGGGCACAGTAAAGTGGTTTAATGCAACGAAGGGGTACGGCTTCATTGCTCCCGACGAGGGGGGTAAGGATGTTTTTGTACATATATCCGCAGTTGAGCGGGCTGGACTAAAGGGGCTTTCTGACAATCAGCGGGTCACTTATGACTTAGAGGCCGGTCGTGATGGACGAGAGAGCGCAACGAATATCGCGCTAGCGTAAATCGCAGTGAAGGGTAACTGATGCCTGTGCGAGCAAACGGCTTTGGCTCTCGCACAGAGCATCTTGCCAAGCATAAAGTTAAGGGGTGGGCTCAAATTTAATAGACATACTCCAATAGAATTGCGTTGTTAGACGTTCATGTTTGGCTGCTGGCTTTGAAGAATGCTAAGAGCGGCGGGCGTGAGTATTGACAGAAGCTAATAACAGAGTTGATGGCTGAGCCGCAGCGGTCGGTTTGGCAATGAAAGCCATTGGAGTTTCGAGACCTGCTTATGCAGTATCGGGCGGTTGTTTGTTGATTAGAGAGACGAATACGTATGCCATTAAAGTCGTATAAACCGACGACGCCGGGCCAACGCGGGTTGGTTCTGATTGATCGTTCCACGTTGTGGCAGGGGCGACCCGTCAAGTCGTTGACGGAAGGTTTGACCCAGTCAGGCGGTCGCAATAATGGTGGACGAATTACGGCTCGCCGCCGCGGCGGTGGTGCGAAGCGACTTTACCGAAAAATAGATTTTACGCGAAACAAGTTTGACGTCGGGGCAACGGTCGAACGCATTGAATATGATCCCAACCGAACCGCTTTCATTGCGCTTTTGACATACGAGGACGGCGAGCAACGATATATCCTAGCACCGCAGCGGTTGGCAGTCGGGGATCGGGTGATCGCAGCAAATAGATGTGACGTAAAGCCCGGCAACGCTATGCCTTTTTCCAATATGCCCATTGGGACGATTGTTCATAATATTGAACTAAAACCCAAGAAGGGGGGGCAGATCGCACGAGCGGCGGGGGCTTATGCACAGTTTATCGGCCGCGATGACGCGGGCTATGCGCAGCTGCGGCTAAGTTCGGGCGAGGTCCGGATGGTTCGCCAAGAATGTATGGCGACCGTTGGTGCTGTGTCGAATCCCGATAATTCGAACCAAAATCTTGGCAAAGCCGGACGCAAGCGTCACAAAGGAATTAGACCCAGTGTTCGGGGTGTCGTGATGAATCCTGTCGACCACCCGCACGGCGGCGGTGAAGGGCGTACTTCGGGTGGTAGACATCCGGTATCGCCATGGGGCGTGCCGACCAAAGGTAAGAAGACTCGAAAGAGAAACAATCCGTCTTCTCGACTCATCATCCGCTCCAGACATGCAAGAAAGAAGAGGCGATAGAAATCGATGTCACGTTCGGTATGGAAAGGTCCATTTGTTGACAGCTATGTTCTGAAGAAAGCGGAGGCCGCACGCCAATCTGGGCGGAATGATGTCATTAAGATATGGTCTCGTAGGTCCACGATTTTGCCTCAGTTTGTTGGCCTGACTTTTGGGGTGTATAATGGCCGCAAGCATATTCCGGTGTTTGTGACCGAGGATATGATCGGACAGAAATTTGGTGAGTATTCGCCAACACGAACGTATTACGGTCATGCTGCCGACAAGAAAGCAAAGCGGAGGTAAGTTGTGGCTCGTTCGCGCAAAAGATTAATTGAGGGCAACGAGGCTATTGCAAAAGCCCGAAGGCTCCGCACCTCACCTCGGAAACTAAATTTGCTTGCAAAAATGATCAGAGGTAAGTCTGTGAGTGCAGCTTTGAATGAACTAGCTTTTTCAAAGAAAGCGATTTCAGTGGACGTAATCAAGTGTCTGCAGTCAGCGGTCGCTAATGCAGAAAATAATCATCAACTAGATGTCGATACACTGATCGTTGCGGAAGCTTATGTTGGCAAAAACATTACCATAAAGCGCATGCGACCTCGGGCGAGAGGCGCCGGATTTCCAATTCGCAAACCCACATCGGATCTAACGATCAAGGTGCGCGAGCAGCCGGAGGCCACAGACTGATGGGACAAAAGGTCAATCCAGTAGGTATGCGCCTACAAGTTAATCGAACGTGGGACAGTCGATGGTTTGCTGATACCAAAGACTACGGTGATTTGCTGCTTGAAGACATTCAGCTTCGAGAATTCGTGAAGCAGGAGTGTCGGCAGTCTGGCGTTGCGCGAGTCATTATTGAGCGCCCACATAAGAAATGTCGGGTAACGATTCATACGGCCCGACCTGGGGTAATTATCGGTAAGAAAGGCGCAGATATTGAGGCATTGCGGAAGAAGCTATCGCAGATGACAGCTTCTGAACTGCATCTCAATATCGTTGAAGTGCGCAAGCCGGAGCTTGACGCCCAGTTGGTCGCCGAGGGGATTGCTCAACAGTTGGAAAGGCGTATTGCGTTTCGTCGTGCGATGAAGCGCGGAGTTCAGAACGCGATGCGGATGGGTGCTCTGGGTATTCGTGTAAATGTTGCGGGTCGCTTAGGGGGAGCCGAGATTGCTCGAACCGAATGGTATCGCGAAGGTCGTGTGCCTTTGCATACGCTACGCGCCGACATCGACTATGCACAAGCCGAGGCATCCACGCCTTATGGAATTATTGGTGTGAAGGTTTGGATTTTCAAAGGTGAGATTCTGGAGCATGACCCGTCGGCGCGTGATCGTCGTACACAGGAGTTACAAGATGGCCCAGCACCGCGTGGTGCGGGTTCGCGGCGATAGAAAGGCGTGAGTGATGCTGCAACCAAAGCGCACAAAATTTCGCAAACAGCACAAGGGCAGAATCAAGGGTTTTGCGAAAGGCGGGTTTGCGCTGAACTTTGGGTCGTATGGGCTGAAGGCGACGACACCTGAAAGGGTAACGGCGCGACAGATTGAAGCTGCGCGTCGGGCGATGACTCGCCATATGAAGCGGCAAGGCCGCGTATGGATTCGAATTTTCCCTGATACGCCGGTCAGTTCGAAGCCGACGGAGGTGCGTATGGGCAAAGGCAAAGGTGCTGTCGACTTTTGGGCTTGCCGCGTCAAGCCGGGGCGGGTGATGTTTGAGATTGATGGGGTGAGCGATAGCGTCGCTCGAGAGGCGTTGCGGCTTGCCGCCATGAAGTTGCCGGTTAAGACACGTGTTGTTGCCCGTGAGGATTGGTAACTCTTGCTGTCGGCGCACCGCGAAGACGATAGCGACTTGCGTACTATTTGCTGGGGAAAAATTTTGGGAAAATATCTAGAATATCTAGATCCGGTATAGAGCCATACCTTCAAAGCGTAGCCAAATCAGACTCAGTAGTTGGTGCCGTCAAAATTGCACGGCAGTGATAAGTTAATTAATTATTGGGTTGTTCCAACGATTTTCATTGAGAAGCTGAGCCAGAAGTCAATATCTATTGATAAGATTCCGCAAGCCAAGAACAATTGGGTTTCAATGGAAAAGTGCAAGGACTTGGATATTGTGATGTCGGTATTTATTCTAACGGAAATTCACGCCTTTATCTCGCAATAGCCTGTCTCCTAGAATTGGTTCATTGCTGAATCGGTCTAGTAACCTGCCGATTGACTGAAAAGCAATCCGCTAACTCCGAATTCTGTGTTTCCCTCCGACGCTGTCGAAGAAAGCATCATCTCATCAGCTAATGACTTCACGAATTATCTCGACTGAAGGCAACCAACCTCCTAGAAGCCAAGCGACGCAAGGCTGGCGCTTCTACGGTCGCAAAAAACAATTGCAAAGCCTAAAGGAATTTGTCGAGAAGGAAACAGGCTTTGATGTTCTCGCGATACGCGGCCGCCGTCAGGTTGGAAAAACTGAATTAGTACAGACATTTTTTGATCAAAGAAGGTTCAAAGGGGACAGTCAGGTCTTCCTCTTTTGTAAACTACTGCGACGGGATCAGACGCGCGAAGATTTTTGCAAACGACTGACCAAAGTTGTTCGAAGCACGAAACCTGAACTCATTGAGGGGTTTGAGTTCGCCCCAGACGGCGACGAGTTTGAATTCGGTGATCTCGTTGAACATCTCCTGCGGCAGGGGTGCGTAGTAGCCCTTGACGAGTTTCAACGAATCCGCTCCACCGAGGGAACGGTCGAGAGTGAGTTTCAATTTATTATTGATCAACTGCGTCGTGAATCCGACCGCAGTGCAAAGTCACTTGGCCGCCTGATTGTTCTGGGATCCGAGCAGCAGCGTCTCGCTAAGATGTTTAAGCATCCGGCTGCGCCGATGTATGGCCGTGTGCACGACATGCTTCATCTCAAACCGTGGCGATTTGCCGAGTTTAGGGAAATGGCAGTCGAGCAAGGATGGGATCAAAATCCTGGTCGGCTGTTGACCTTATGGACGGGTTATAACGGCTTACCGGGACACTGGCGACGATTTTGGGGGAACGATCATCTTAGCGACTTTTCGAGAATATTAGATGATGCCGAATGGACCCGCAAGTTCTTGGAAATGGAAGAACAATTTCGCTCCGCACCTGGAGGGGAGTTCCACAGTCAGATGGAGGTGGAACTTCGTGCTTCTGACTTGGCCTTGGTACGATGGTTGGCATCACGACCTTCTGGTTACAATATAAAACAAGATCTGAGGCAACGGGCGCATCGCGGCCCACTGAAAAAAATAAAAGCGACATTGCAAAACGAACTACTCGACGAAAGTCTGTCCGACGCTGAAGTTACCGAGAAGGTTGAAGATGCAATCCGACACCGTCTTTCTGGAGATCATTTAGGGCTGCTAAAGAAAAAAATCTACTTTGATGATCCGACGGATGAGAAGTGGCACGTTTGCGATAATTTTGCACGCTTCCAACTTCAAGTACTTGAGCAGATCCAGATCGCTGCTGAAAAAGATCCCACGGTCATCACGCCGGAGAAGGTCAATAAGAGAATACGGCGTCTGATGGCTAGCCTTGAGGGTTATGGACTTGAGCACCTAACCGCTGAGTTCTTTCGGGATATGGTTGTGCGTGGCAGCACAGTTTTCCCTGCGGGGAATTATGAACACACCGCCGTGTTTTTGAATTTCCAGACAAAATTTCCAACTGAGGTGGAATTTGATGTCTTTGTCGTGACGCATCCTGCCGCCGCGAACAACCGACAAGGACATCTGTGGTTGCTTTCGGTCAAGCGTCAACCGTCGCTGCATAATGTTCAAAATGATGTTGAGGCACTCGACCGTTTTTTCGATCCCGTTGATAGTTCGCATATAAAGGGCTTGTTCGCACGAGTTGATCCACTCTCCTACCGACGACACTACGTGTTTGTCTCTCCCAAGATGAGCGTGCCGGCTCGCAGCCGTTGCCACGAGTATGCCAGCAACTATGGGCAAAGACTGAGTACAGTATCCCGGATCGACCATTGGTATGTAATGACGATTGAAGAAATGATGTCGGGAAGTGGCCCACAACCGTTGGAGTTGGCCGCGAAATCTGATCGCATTTGACCAAAATTCTGGTCACACCTAACCAAGATTGTTGGCGTGATGACAAGCTGCGTTCTTGTTGATCTGAGGTATTGCGCATTGACGGCTTGATACTGACCTGAAGGCTGTTGCGTCTGTCCGACCTCAGCAGCTTGAAGCGTGACGGAGAAATACGATGCGGATTAAGCCACTGCAAAACGTTTCTTTTGGGAATATTTTTGAGGGAGGAGGTCATGCGGCTGTCACTCAGTGATTGCGGTACTGGTGAAACCGTTAGGAATGACTAGTGGCTCCTGCAGCGGCGCAGTCGGACAAGGCCAGTTCGAATATTGCAATCAATCCGAGGCTGGCCTTGCCCACACGCTATTCTTGGCACCTGCCAATGGCGTCAGCGCAAACTATCCGATGACATTGCCATCGGTTCGTCGAACCGAAATGATCGCTGAACGTGGAACCGATTCGCCGCCCTCGGGGAAGTGCGAGTTCCCACGCTCGCCGGGATGCTGAATTCCTACAAACATTGTACGACGATCAGGCGTCCACGAGATGCCTGTAATCTCTGCTTCATTCGGGCCGACCAGAAAGCGCCGAATCTCGCCGGTCAACGGGTCTCCCACCAGCATTTGATTATTGCCGTGTCCAGCAAAGTCACCCTCGTTGGAATAATTTCCGTCGGTTTGGATCCAAAGTAGGCCTTGGGTGTCGAACATTATGCCGTCAGGTGAGTTAAACATATTTGACGCATCAATGTTGTTCGAACCTGCGTTCAGGTCACTGTGAACCTTGGGATTGCCGGCCAGAGCAAACAGATCCCAAGCAAACTCGTCCGATCCGTGATCGGCGTTGCGCGGACGCCAACGCACGATCTGACCGTAAACGTTGACTTCGCGCGGATTGGGACCACCGACTGGAGTTGGGTCTCCACCTGCGTTCGGTTTGAGGCCGCGGTTTTTATTGTTGGTCAAGGCAACATAGCTCTCGGCCTTGTGCGGATTGGAGGCAACCCATTCGGGGCGATCCATGGTCGTCGCGCCCACGGCCGACCCTGCCATTCGCGTATAGACAGCGATTTCGTCAGACGTCATGCCAGTCGTTTCTGGAGTCAAGGGAATCCATCGCCCGGTCAGGTCATCGGCAAACTTCGCGACAAACAGAGTTCCGTTGTCGAGAAGGTTGGAATTGTCAGCACCCACCGTGTAGCGGCCTTCGGACACAAACCGATAAAGAAATTCACCGCGTTCATCGTCACCCATATATACGACGACGCGACCATCCGCGGCGAGCACGACATCAGCATTTTCGTGTTTAAAGCGGCCAAGTGCAGAGCGTTTCTTTGGCTTGGCTTCGGGATCAAAGGGATCAATTTCAACCACATATCCTGCACGGTTGGGTTCATTCGGTTCTTTGGCAACATCGAAGCGATCGTCAATTTTTGCCCAGCCGTATCCCCAATCCTCAATGTTGATCCCGTAGCGTATCATGGCGTTGGGCCGCCCAAGGTTGGGGTCTGACGAAGAAAAATATCCATTGAAATTTTCTTCGCAGGTCAGATAGGTACCCCACGGCGTTTCCCCATTGCCGCAATTATTCCAAGTTCCGAAAGACGACCGGCCGTCGCCGTCCGCGCGTGTCCGCAGCAGCTCTGATCCGGCAGCTGGACCGGAGATTAACATCTCAGATCTTGGTGTAATTCGACGATTAAGATCGCTATCCTTGACAACTGTCCAGCCCGCGGATGACGGTTGGATTTCAAATATGGATATTCCGTGAGCCATCATGCCTTTAGCGATATCGTCGTCGGTGGTGGCTTGGCCTTGTGGTCGATTTCCCCAAATAATCTGGCGATTGGTGTATTCGTTGTTGACGGCCAAAACCACTCGACCAGCCTTAGAGAATACGGCCATACCATCATTGTTATCACCGAAAGCTCGACTTTGACTCGCAGAAGTTCCGCGTGAGACGTGATCAAAGTCAGGTGAATCAGACCACAACGGGTCCCCCCAACTAACTAAGACGTCCCAGTCAAAGCCGTCTGGAAGCGTGATTGTGTCGGCGGTATTTGCAGCAACCGCTGAGAAACCGAACCGATCCTCGGCGCCGAGAGCCAATTGAGGACGGGCACTACCTGCCACTCCCAAGGCACCGATTCCAAAGGCCACGACGCCTTTGGTAAAGTCTCGGCGGCTCATCGCGGATGCGACAACGTTGTCGAAATCCGTGATTGGGGGCGCAGGGGAATGCCGTTCATCGTAATCATCAAAGCTAAGTATATCTTCGGTCATGGTGTTTATTCTCCTATCGGCCAGAGGCCTGATTGATTGCAGTATCCCCCATATGAGTGGAGCATGTGACATTATTACGAAGTTTCGGTGATTGTTTTGCAAAATTGTCGCGGAACTTATTTTTCACGCGTCCGTAGCTTGCCTCGGATAATCGTGGGATGTGCGCCAGCCGCTTAATAGTTCCAAGGATAACTCGTAGAGTAGAAGAATGCCGCTTAAACTTTCTGCTTCGGCCCCATCATCGACAATCCTCACAGTTGTTGAGAGAATTGAATCAGCGACTTATGCGGCGATCAAGGCAAAGTTTTTCAACGGAATACGCCGGGCCCGCCAAAGACGAGACCACTATGCGCGTGTGATTTCGGGAGTGGCCTCGCCTCTCCAGGTGAAGGTCCAGGTGTCGCCTTGCCGGACGTTCTGGACAAGGTGCGGGCGAAACGCGACGAGGCAACGCCCGCCGTCGCGGCGTGTCGACGGATAGAGTAGCCCATTGCCACCCGATCCGAGCACGTCCTGTGCAAGCGTTTGACCAACTGGATAAGCGATGCGAGGTTGTGGGCTCAGGACGTCCTCCCCCTCCCTACCCGCCAGATCATACAACCGCGTCGTGAAACCAGCGAGCAGTTCGCGATAGGCCGTAAGATTCTCAAAGATGCCCGTCGCTTCCAATTCACGCGTCAGGTGCCAGGAAACTTCTGCTTGCGCTGTTTCAACCGCGTGCTCTCCATAACTTGCGTACCAAGCACCGCGTTCTGGACCGTTGAACCGGTTGCCGGTCACGCGCGTGTAGCAGAACGCGGCATTGACGTAGGTCCATCCATACCCGGCCGCCGCAGTTAACAACTCGGCGGGGTCAAGCCCGCCCGTGACGGGAAGCGCGACAGTTCGGCGTGCTGACGTCAACCCTTCAATCGCTTCAAGCATCGCCAGATCGTCTTCGTGATCTACCAGCGGTGCCATTGCTGGCTCGTCGATATTGGCTGTCGGGATCAGGCGGATTGTCGTTGGGTCGGTGAAGTCGACTTGATCAAGGTCTTCGGCTCGGATCACACGCCGCCCCGAAGTGCATCAATGTGCTGCCTGACCTTCATCATCGCCGGAATGCCGCCATCGCACATGACCTGAACCGGGCTCCTGCCATTGAACCCAGGCCCCGTGTTCAGGGTTTTCGGCCAGCCATAGGTCAGCGGACCGTTGAACAAGAGTCGGAGCCCTTTGAAGAGACCAATCAGAAGGCTCGCCCGCGTAACTTTGTCCTGATCAAGCACCCCTTTGTAAGTGCCGGCCTTCATCCGGCTCCACGTAGCACTTGGCACATCGAACAGTGCTGCCGCTTCGGCGTTCGATAAGCCCCAAGCGTCGGCGGCGCGGACGACAGCCTTGACGATAGCCGTGATCTTGTCAGCCTCGGCGACGGGTTGCACAGTGCCATCTTCGGGAGTGAATTGGACGGGTTTCAACATGAGATATCTCCATATGATGCAACATAGTTAGTCATATGTTATAGAATAGTCAAGGAGTCATTGGCAGTGAGTTCGATAGGATTTCGAACTCCAGTCAGCGATATCAGGCAAAATGAGACGTTGGTGTTGAGGGTGGCGAGAAAGCGCGGAAATTAGGTAGCGACTTGCGCTCTCAATTAACTCGCCGCGTTCACTGCATTATCTAACCTCAGCAGTCAAAGATTGAATTGAATTCTGTGGGAATTGGTGCCGATATTGCCGACGCATTCTTCCGAAGCGTCGACGCCTTGGCGGTTCCGATCAGAACGGAAGTGGCTTGCGAGTGACGGTGCGCATATTGCAAGGCGGCCGTTGGTAAAGGAATTCCCAGCCCATTGGCTTTAACTTCTAGCCGACGGACTTGGCTTAACACCTCTGGCGATGCCGGTTCATAGTTAAAAGTCGCGCCATTGACGGCTCCGGTTGCGAGGATGCCAGAATTTAGCACCCCGCCCAGAACGAGGCTGGTATTCGCAGCGCGGCACCGTGGCACCAGCCGGGCTTCCGCTGAGCGATCAAGCAGAGTCAGGCGCCCGGCCAGCAAGATCACGTCGATAGCACCGTGATCCATCACCTCAAGACAAACTTCATTTTCATTCACGCCGAGCCCAAAAGCTCTGATACGACCGCGCTCCTTGAGTCGAACGAGCCGCTCGTAACCGCTAGCAAGGAAGGCTTCCATATGTGCGGCGTTGCGATCGCCGTGGGTAAAGGTGCCGATATCATGCACGAAAACAATTTCAATGCGGGTGGTTCCGAGCCGCTCAAGGCTGCCTTCCAGCGAGGCCTCAATTCCGTCGCCAGAGTAGTCGTAGCGCACATCGTTGGGCAGTGGATTAATGAAACCATCCGCCGCGGCCATGGGTTGACCAGCGGACAGCACGCGTCCAACCTTGGTTGATAGCACATAGTCTGATCGCCGTTTGGCTAACAAAAAATGCCCCAATCGCGTCTCCGATAACCCGCGCCCATAGTGCGGCGCCGTGTCGAAATACCGAATACCTAAGTCCCATGCCGCCGCTAGAACATTTTGGGCCTCGGCGTCGGAGGCTTCACGAAACAAGTTGCCAATGCTAGCGCCGCCGAAAGCAATCTCGGTGACCCTTACCGTAGTTGTTCCAATCGTGTTTAGCTTCATTTGAGATAACTGACTTTCTATGGCATAAACTGGTATTTCTGAATACTTTCCGCCTTCATCTGGATAGAGAACCCGGCCGCAACTGGGGCACGATAGACTCCGTTTTCAACGATACAGGGGGTGATGAAATGTTCGTGCAAGTGATCCACGAACTCGATTCGCCGGGTGTTCTTCTCTGCCGAGATAGCCACATAATCAATCATTGACATATGCTGCACGTACTCGCAAAGGCCGACGCCACCGGCGTGGGGCCAGACGGGCAGACCAAATTTCGCCGCCATTAGCATTACCGCCAAAACCTCATTCAATCCGCCCATCCGACAGCTGTCGATCTGTACGATGTCAATTGCACCTTCCTTGATGAATTGTTTGAAAAGAATACGATTCTGACACATTTCGCCCGTAGCCACCTTGATCGGCGATAAGGCATGACGAATGGTCTTGTGCCCCATGACGTCATCTGGGCTCGTCGGTTCTTCGATAAATAGAGGGCGGGCAAAAGCAAGTTTGCGCACCCAGTCAATGGCTTGCTCGACCTCCCAGACCTGATTGGCGTCAATCATGATATTCATATCTTCGCCCAAAACGTTGCGGGCGATGGTGAGACGGCGGATATCATCCTCAAGGCATTGGCCGACCTTAAATTTTGCGTGGGTAAAGCCCGCGGCCAGCGTCTGGTGGCAAAGCCGCTGTAACTTGTCATCGGAATAACCTAGCCAACCAGCCGATGTGGTATAACAGGGATAACCTTCAGCCATGAGCCGCGCCGTACGTGCCGTTTTACCCCCCGCAGCCGCCTGCAGCAGCACCAGCGCTTCGTCGCGCGTGATGGCGTCACTAAGATATCGAAAATCAACCAGTCGGACGATTTCCTCGGGGGTCATTTCACTGACCAATTGCCAAACTGGCTTGCCTGCGATTTTGCCCCAGAGATCCCAGACTGCGTTCACCACGGCTCCGGTTGCCAAATGGATCGCCCCCTTATCCGGTCCGATCCAGCGAAGCTGACTATCGCCGGTTATATGCCGCCAAAACCGACCCATATCCTCAGTAATCCAGTCAAGATCAAGACCGACAACCAGCGCCGACAGTGCCTCAATCGCCGCAACACAAATCTCATTGCCGCGCCCGATTGTAAACGTCAGGCCATGGCCTTGAAGATCTCCGTCCGTTTCCAGAACAAGATAAGCCGCAGAATAGTCTGGATCGGGGTTCATCGCGTCTGAGCCGTCGCAATTGGACGAGGTGGGAAAGCGCAGATCGTAAGTGCGGATGCCAGTGATCCTAGTCATTGACTGTCAATGACCCTCTGGCGTTGTACACCTAGCCCAGCGATCCCGAGTTCCATTTCGTCGCCAGGTTTTAAATATGTTTCCGGGGTCTGTCCCATGCCGACCCCCGGGGGTGTTCCCGTCGAAATCACGTCGCCCGCTTGCAAGGACATGAACTGTGACAAGTGCGATACCACCATTGCCACGTCGAAATGCATCGTGCGCGTCGAGCCGCCTTGATAACGGCGTCCATTGACTTCAAGATACATTGCGAGATCCTGCGGGTCAGGGATTTCGTCTCGGGTCACAAGCCAAGGGCCGATCGGACCAAAGGTGTCTGCTGACTTGCCTTTTACCCATTGACCAGACCGATGCAGCTGAAAATCTCGCTCACTAATGTCATTGATTACGCAGTAGCCCGCCACGTGATCCAGAGCGTTATCTTTGCGGACGTATTTGGCAGTCTTGCCAATCACTACACCCAGTTCGACTTCCCAGTCGGTCTTGACTGAGCCGCGCGGAATCTCAACGGCATCATTCGGACCAATGATCGCGGATGTAGCTTTAAAAAAGATGACGGGTTCTTCCGGCAGTGCCATGCCGCTTTCTGCCGCATGGTCAGCGTAATTCAGGCCGATGCAAATGAATTTGCCAACATCGCTGACACAGGCGCCGATCCTCGGCGTGCCCTCAACCACCGGCAAGGCGCTGACGTCGAGGGCCCGCAGCCTATCAAGTGCGGCATCCGAAAGCGAATCGCCTTTGATGTCGTCGATGATGTTTGAGAGATCGCGGATTACGCCTTCGGCATCCAAAAGACCGGGTTTTTCACGGCCTGATAGCCCATAACGCAAAAGCTTCATTTTGTGTCTCTTTGATCAAATGGCCCAGCCACCGTCGATGGCGAAGGTCTGTCCCGTGGTAAAGGCGCTCTCATCGCTCGCCAGATAAAGTGCCAGTGCGGCAATCTCGTCAGGTGATCCAATGCGACCCATAGGTTGACGCGCAATGAAGTCGGTCATGGCTTGGTCGTAGTCACCGGTCGCACGAAGGCGGTCGTGCAAGCTGGGGCTATCAACGGTTCCGGGACAGATCGCATTGCAGCGTATGTTCTGCTCGACGAAGTCAACAGCAACGGATTTCGTTAGCCCGATTACCGCCGCCTTGCTGGCCGAGTAGCAAAACCGATTTTTTACGCCTTTCATCGACGAAGCCACCGATGACATGTTGATGATCGACCCGCCGCCGTTTTTCAGCATTGCCGGCAGTGTCAGTTTGATAAGCCGGTACATTGACTTGACGTTTAGGTCAAAACTGAAGTCCCACTGACTCTCGTCGCATTCCAAGATAGACCCGGTGTCGACATAGCCGGCACAGTTGAACAGGACATCAAGCGGTCCTACCTCAGACACAGCAATGGGCACGGCAGCGGCGTCGGTGACGTCAAGTTTGATCGGGGTCACACCGTTAATTCGGGCGAGTTCGGTAAGGGATGCCTCATTGATGTCGCAGGCGATCACCTCGGCTCCAGCCTGAGCGTAGAGTTCGGCACTGGCGCGGCCGATGCCTTGGCCTGCGGCTGTTACCAGCGTTCTTTTTCCAGCCAATCGGGTTGCGGATGCAGTCATTCTTTCAATCCGTATGAAATACCTCGGGCATCATTGCCCAGTGCTCGCCGGCGGCAACTGAGGCTAAGGGTTGCTGGCACGGGTCAGTGAAGGTCCACCATTCGCGCGTTTTCGGGTGCTCGGCCATACGGGCCATATCGGTTTCGAAGTCTGTGCCATAATATTCCCAGTAGCCAAAAAGCAGATTCTCGGGTTCTCGCAGAAAGATCGAATAGTTTCGGATATTACTTGCTTTGATCTGCGTTAGAACTTCAGGCCAGACCGCAGCGTGCAGACGCTTGTATTCGTCGATCTTGTCGGGCTTAACGCCGATGATCATGCCCATGCGCTGCATTTCTTGATCTCTGTCAGTATTCGATCTCAGTATGGTGGACCAATTCCGCGGCTTTGATTGCATCCCAATCCCAAGCGATTCCCAGACCTACCGCGTTGGACGCAATAGCCATGCCGTCCTCAATTCGTATCTGTTCCGTTGTTATCGTGTCAAGTTGGGGGATGTATTCTAGCCAACGGGCATTGGGGATGGCACAGACCAGCGGTAGGTGCAACTCCATAAGGAAATGCGGACAAACCGTAACGTTGAAGGCTTCGGCCAAATGGGCAGTTTTCAACCAAGGTGTGATACCGCCGATACGCGCAACATCGACTTGAACGATGCTTGCCGCCCCCGATTGCAGATAATCCTTGAACTGGCTGATCGAATACAGGCTCTCACCCACAGCAATCGGCACCGAGGTGCGTCGAGCCAATTCCACATGCGCCAAAACATCATCTGCCGGCAGGGGTTCCTCAAACCAACCGACATGATAGTCCTCCAGCATGCGTGCGCGGCGGCTCGCTTCAGAGAGTGAGAAGCTTTGATTCGCATCAGTCATAATTTCGCAAGCTTCGCCGACGGCTGACCGTACGGCGTCCAGTCTTTCGGCATCGTCACTCAGATGTTCCTTGCCGATTTTGATCTTCAATCCTCGAAAACCAGTCTCTTGAACCGCTATCGCGTCGTCCACTAAGGCTTGCGTTTCAAGATGCAGCCAGCCCCCTTCAGTGGTATAGAGCGGTACGCGTTCGCGACTTCCACCGACGGCTTTCCAAAGTGGCAGCTTCTGCTTGTGGCACCTTAGATCCCATAGTGCTGTGTCAATCGCAGCCAGCGCTAGCGAGGTAATGACCCCTACTGCCGTGGCATGGGTTGTGAACAACAAATCGCGCCATATTCCGTCAATCCGATCAGCATCTTTCCCGATCAGTGCCGGAGCAAGCGTCTTTTCGAGAAGCGCCATGACTGCGGGGCCGCCGGTTCCGATGGTATAGCTGTAGCCAGTTCCGATTACGCCATCACTGTCGGTGATTGTGACAATTAGCGTTTCTTGGCTGATGAAAGCTTGGATAGCATCCACCCGTCTAACCTTAGGCATAAGGTCAATCATCCTCATATCCACACGAACGATTCTTGCCATAGGGTCAATCTCTCAGCGCCTTGCCGTTGCCCGCGTCAAAGACGTGGCATTTGTTGAGCACTAGGTGGAAAGCGATCGTTTCGCCGGGTTGAACGGGGCGCGGGTTCAGCATCTTAGCCTGTACTTCCTGCCCAGCAAGTTCGGCAAAAAGCAAAGTTTCGGTGCCCAGCGGTTCGGTCAGCGAGACGGGCAGTTCTAGATTGGCTAATTCGCCAGGTTCCTCGACGGCATGACCGATCGGCATTAGGTTGTCAGCGCGAAACCCGAACTGAACCTGCTGCCCTGAGACTACCTGCTTGCGGGCTACGGCGGGGATGGGAACGGTCAGGCTATTGCGAAGAATAATAGTGCCAACATCCGTCACGACCCCGTCGATTAGGTTCATCGGCGGTGAGCCGATGAAGGTTGCCGAGAAGGTATTGACGGGATTGTTGAATAGTTCCATTGGCGTGCCAACTTGGACGATATGACCGTCTCGCATCAAAACGATCCGATCCGCGAGGGTCATCGCCTCAACCTGATCATGGGTTACATAGATGATCGTGTTACCGACCCGATGATGCAGTTTTTTGATTTCAACGCGCATCTGTGTGCGTAACTTGGCATCAAGGTTCGACAGGGGCTCATCAAAGAGAAACACGTCGGGACGACGCACAATCGCCCGTCCCATTGCGACCCGCTGACGCTCGCCACCTGAAAGCTCGGATGGCTTTCGCTCTAGTAATCCATCAAGGCCGAGGATACCCGCCGCCTTCTTAACCGCCTTCTCAATTTCGGCCTCGGGCTGTTTTGCGATGCGAAGGGTGAAGCCGAGATTCTCGCACACCGTCATATGCGGGTAGAGAGCATAGTTTTGAAACACCATTGAAATGTTCCGTTCGCGGGGCGGTAGTTCGTTCACTATTCGGTTGCCAATGGAAATCTCACCGTCGGAAATGTCTTCGAGTCCGGCGATCATCCGCAAAGTTGTAGACTTGCCGCACCCTGACGGGCCGACCAGTACCAAGAACTCTCCGTCATGGATTTTCAAATCAACACCGTGCACCGCCTCGTGCTTACCGTAGCGCTTGACCACTCTATTGAGTGTTACTTCCGTCATTTGACTACCCTTTCACGCCACCGAATGTCAGGCCAGCAATCAGGTGCTTTTGCACGAGGAATGTCAAAATGAGGGCGGGTAGGATCATCAGCACTGCCAGTGCGCACATACCGCCCCAGTTGATCGTGAATTCTGCCGTAAAATCAAGGAGTCCTACGGGCATGGTTTTTGATCCCACTGACCGCGTCAATTGCGACGCCAGCGCGAATTCGTTCCAGGAGGTCAGGAAGGCGAAGATTGCCGCCGCCGCCACTCCTGAGCGCGCCACTGGAAACTCGACTTTCCAAAAAGCTTGCCAGCGGGTGCAGCCATCAATTTCGGCCGCCTCATGGAATTCTTTTGGTATCTGTCGGAAAAACCCATCCGTTAACCAAATTGTGAAAGGCACGTTCATGGCTACGTAAACGAGGATCAGACCGATATGGGTGTCGATCAATCCGACGAGAGCAAAAACGATGAATAGCGGCAATGACAGTGCGACCCCCGGTACGGCGCGAAACAGCATCAGCCCCACGAAGTATCCGTTTTTGAATCGAAAGCGATAGCGGGCAAACGCGTAGCCACCACCCATGCCTATGAGGATTGCGATCACGGTGGATGCCACAGACACGATCAGCGAGTTGCGGAAATACTGAAAGACTGGAACGCCGCCCTCACCGGCGCCGCCGAACATGGCGCGATAGTGGTCCAACGTGAATGTCGGGGTCCAGACGGGAGGTTTTGCCATGATCTCGACGGTCGGGCGGAAGGAGTTCAATACGATCCAAAGACCAGGGATGCAGATCACTGCCATGATGAGGAAGAGTCCCAGCAAATGGAGTGATTTTAGAATCCAACGACGGCTGCGATGCGTTTGGTTGCGGTTCATATCTTGTCTCCAAAACCCAGTTCAGAGCGCGCCGCGCTGAGCTTTTTGAAGAAATAGACCGTGAAAGCAATGGACAGCAGGATTGAGACGTAGCCCATGGCATTGGCCAAGCCCATGCGGGCGTCGACATATCCAGTACGGCTCATCAAGGTCCATATGAGTTCAGTCCGACCCGCCGGGCCGCCGCCCGTCATGATCTGCACAATGTCATATGCCCGTGCGACGTCAAGAGACCGGATCGTCATCGCGATGAAGATAAACGGCATCAAAAACGGCAGGGTGATATGGCGGAACGTCTGCCACGCGGTGCAGCCATCGACCTTGGCTGCTTCCAGCGGATCACGGGGTATCGCGAACAATCCAGCTAAGATCAGGACTGCGAAGACCGACGTGCTCATCCAAACCTCGGCGAAGATAATGGAAAACATCGCCAACTTTCCGTCCACCAGCCAAGGCATGGCGGCATCTGAAATTCCGAGGGCCTGTAGCGCGTTGTTCGCCAGACCGATGTTGTCGTTGAAGATAAACTTGAACTGAAAGCCGACCAAGATTGGTGAAAACATCATGGGGAACATCAAAATGGTTCGGATGGTTCGTTGTCCCAAAGTCACCTTGTTTACCATTAAAGCAATCAGCAGCCCAAAGAGAAGTTCGAGGTTGAGAGCAATTGTAAGAAATAGAATTGTGCGGCCGAAAGCAGCCCAAAACTTCACGTCCGTTAGGATTTTTTCGTAATTAGCCGTGCCGATCCACCGCCAAAGGGTCGAAGGTCGGGTCAGCTTATAGGGCGTGAAGCTCGAATAGAGGGAGAAGACGAGCGGGATTAAAACCACTGCTGCCATGATGATGAAAGCGGGCAACAGCAGAACAAACCATTCGGGCAGGCGACGGCGCATCGTGCCTTTCTTTCGATGTTCTGGACTATGGCGAAACACACGCAAGTGTTTCGCCATAGTTTAGTTGAGACTCAATAGTAGCCCGACTCGCGCATCAGTTCATCAACACTGGCTGCGGCATCGTCAAGGGCCTCTTTGACGGTCTTGTCGCCGAGAATGGCCGCTTGAAGTTCTGGGAAGACGATGTTGGTGGATTCACCCCACTCGGGGATTGGCGGCACTGCGAAGGCATACTCGGCGCCAGCGGCAAAGGCGGCCAAGGCTTCCGCCCGAAATGGGTCATCGCCGCTCTGCGCAGCCGCGATATTGGCCTCCCACACAGCCGAACGGGTCGGTAACGAGCCGCCCGCAGATTCCGCAGTCTGGCTTTCTTCGCTGGTAAGGAACATAACCAGCGAGGCGGCGGCTTCCTTGTGTTCGCAATCACTGGTGACCGAAAAGCCGTGGTGCCCGGACCAACCAGTGCGGGTGACTGAACCCATGGGTTGAATAGCCACACCGATATTGCCCGCAGCTTTTGAGGACTCTGGATCGTTGAAGAACCCTGCCCAGCCAGGCCAATCAAGGTTCAACGCAACGGTGCCCGAAGCAAAACCTTGTCCCAAATCGTCCCAGACGTAGGACAGGGTTCCCGCCGGGACGGCCTGCGCTTCGTAAAGGTCGACAAACCACTGTAAGGCCCGCTGACCAGCTTCGGAGTTGAAGATCGGGCGCTTATCCGCATCAAGATAGTTGCCACCCTCGGCCACGACTAGCTCATAGAAACGACCGACGATGGCTTCGTCTTTACCCGCGTATTGCGTGCCGTAAAAGTTCGGTGGATCGGCAAAGAAAATAGCTTGATCCTTCACCTGCTCCCAGGTGTCTGGCACTGCCAGATCGTAACCGTATTCGGCCTTGAACGCGGCTGCCTTTTCGGGGTCCTCATAGTTCGACTTGAGGTAATACAAGACCGAAACGTCAAATTGCGCTCGCGGCAACATTAATAGTTCGCCGTCAATGGTCGAAGCCGAGATATTGCCTTGAACGAACTCGCCGACCGTCTCTGCGGGTACAAAGTCATTGAGATCGACATACAGCCCCTCGTACTGGGGTGCAAAGGAGGAATGGTTTGATCCGACGCACCAGTCGGTCGTTCCGGCGGCCATATCGGATTTGATTTCCTTGTCGATTTCGAAGTGGCTTTTCTTCGAAATGATCTCGACGCTTGCCGCGGTCGCGGCTTCCCATTCAGCGATGCGCCCGTAGAGGCCTTCATACTGCTGGCCACCGATCAATTTTGCCTCAATCGTAACGCCCGGAAAGTTCCCCCAGTCCGAAGCAGTGGTAGCAGGTACGGCCAAGCAGACCGCACAAACTGCCGCTACCGCACTGATAAGTTTGGATTTTTGCATTTTGATTTCTCCCTAGTGAATGACGCGAAATCGTGCTGTTTATATACAAAACATTTTTTCAAAAATAAATCAAGCTTGACTTTCGCTCATTCGATCGTAAGGATTAGGTTTAATTACCTTGGGCTAAGTTAGGAAATTTTGTTGCTGGACCAAGAAGAGAAGTATCGCGCCCCAGCGCTTGAGAAGGGTCTGGACATCATCGAACTCTTGTCGCTGCACGCGGACGGCTTATCGCGGGGTGACATTGCGAAGGCTCTCAGTAAGTCGAACAGTGAAATCTATCGTATGCTAACGACGTTAGTGCGACGTGGTTATGTCCTGCGGTCTGCCGATGATCTGTATTCGCTTAGTCTGCGGATGTTTGCGCTGTCGCAACGCCACCCTCCGATTCAGCGCCTGCTTGAGGCCGCCACGCCCCTCATGCGCACGGCGTCGGAAAGGGCGTGGCAATCATGTCATTTGGCAGTTGAGAACAATGCGGATATCGTTGTAATTGCCTCGGCGGAATCACCTGGAAACTGGAGCTTGGCCTTGCGTCCGGGAACAATTATTGGGTTGGGCAATACCAGTGCGGGCCGTATTTTGGCAGCATTTCGGACTGATCCTGGCATTGACGAGCTACTTAGACGGCATCGCCTCGCGACCGGCGAACCCAAACTGAAACGCGCCGATTTTCTAAGCCATATCAACCGAGTACGGGAATGGGGATATGAACGAATGCGGTCTGAAACCGCTGTTGGGGTCACCAATCTGGCTTATCCGATCCTGAGCAGCGAAAGACAGGCCGTCGCCGTGGTGGTGTGCCCCTTTCTGGAGCGCATTGATGAATTAAAAGTGCCCTCGCTTGATGAAGCCCATGCTATTTTCTCGGAACTCGCTCGGTCTCTTTCGAATTTTTATAACGGCTATCTTGCGGTTGCGGAGTGATGTTGTGATCGATACTCATCAACACTTCTGGCGTTTGTCGCGGGGCGGGTACGCTTGGATGTCCAAAGATGTGCCGGTTTTGTTTCGCGATTACGAGCCCGATGACCTCAAAGACGTATTAGCGAAGGTCGGGGTCAAAGGAACAATTGCGGTTCAGGCTGATGATAATGTCGCTGAGACCGAGTTTCTTTTGTCTTTGGCTGCCGCAACGCCGTGGATTATGGGGGTTGTGGGGTGGGTCGACCTTGGCGGTCCGGCTGCGTCTCATGAAATTGCACGGCTGGCCGAGAACCCGAAACTGGTGGGTATTCGCCCGATGATCCAGGACATCACCGATCAGGACTGGATGCTTGGCTCCGATCTTGCCGCTGGGCTTGAAGCCCTGAAAGATCTCAATCTGACATTTGACGCGCTGATATTACAAAAGCACCTGCCTAATCTAGACCAGTTTCTTGATCTTTATCCCAATCTCAGAGTGGTGATTGATCATTGCGCCAAGCCCATATTCGAAGACGGTGCCTTTTCGCAATGGGCTGAGGGCATCGGTAGGGCTGCAGCGCACGCGAACTGCTTTTGCAAACTGTCTGGGCTCATGACCGAGGCGCCACAAGGAACGAAGGAAGCCGAGATTCGCAAGTACCTACATCACGCCGTCGCGTGTTTCGGTGCCGACCGTGTGCTCTTTGGCAGCGATTGGCCAGTTTTAAATGTGGCGTCGGACTACGTCGCTTGGGTGAAAATCGTTCGCAGTTGCTTAACCCATTTGCCAGCCGCAGACCAAGAGCGGGTGTTTTCGGAAAACCCGCTAAAGATCTACCCGCGTATCGCCGCAAAACCGAATGCTGACGGTGGTTTCAATGGAACCTGAAGCGTTTGTTCGGAACCGCTCCCCTCGGTGGAAGGGGCCGAAGTCGAACGCCTATCGCTTTGAACGCGTAACACCAGTCGAATACGTAATCCTCTCTGCTGCAGTGTATACAAGATCTTCGTGTGACGTCGACTTTGCCCAATCGTAATGGCTCGGAGCGAATATCGGCTATTCCTCATGTCGAATGTTGGGGCAGCACTCCTCATAAATCACGGGTAACCGCTTAGAATTGGGCTCTCATCAAGTAATTTAATTCAGCGAGTCATTTTGCCCATAGACGAAACACCGCATTTATATAACGAGCCGCTTGCAAAAACAATGGGGGTGGAGTCATGGGAAAAAAATTGCGACAGAAATATAACCCACCAATACAAAATCAA
>JAPORY010000072.1 GCA_026709985.1 Aestuariivita sp.
ATCCGTGATCCGCTCCATGGGTCTGACGCATGGTATCTCTCCTTATTCACTGGGACGCTTTTCTCTAAAAGAACTGCATGAATTGACCGAGAAATGGTGTGATCACTTTCACATAGAAATCGGTTCGTGTCGGTCACAGATTGATACCCTCATGACCAAAACCGACGGCTGGCCGCGTCATGTCCACTGGGCGCAGCAGGCCTTGGCAGAAGCCCTCCTTATCACGGGAGTCGATGGTTATGCCGATAAGATAGCGGATTGGAACGTGGTTCGGCACCGTTCAGACCAACTCCGACACGGCTACTACGGCGCACAATACAGCGAAGTGATGAAATATTCGTCTAAATTAACAGCACAAGTGCTTTATGAAGCCGCTCGTGCAGAACGCACTGGAGTCGGTTTGCCCATCAGTCAAGTCGTGGATGTCGTCGAAACCTACAACGGCGCTGAACCCGGCAGCGCATGGCGCGTGCCGAGAGAGGAGTCTTCCCACTCCTACGTGACTCATCTTATTCATTGCGGGGCGCTGGAGGAGAACCCAGAGACAGGCGCGCTGATCTGTCCAATTCCTAGTTTTCAAAACTATATTTTGCGCCGCGGAGGCCTTGATCCCGCAGACGTTGAACCAAGACAACGATCCTTATAAAATCCCTTAAGTGGTGTCTTTTTCTTTGTTCCTAGGCAGCACATTTTGGATCTGCTACAGTTGATTGCCAGAAGCAACCATGATCATTGAGGCTGCGGCTTGTGCCTAAATCTCAATCTTCCCAAATCGGGTTGGTGAAAGCCACGGAGCCAATGGACCCGACCCGACACGCGTTTATCGCGTTAAGCGCAAACTAAATTAAAATTAGCCCCTGAACTTGCGGCCAGTGCCAAAAGTGAAGGTTTTTTTATCCGAATGCCATTGGGCCGCGATCGGGCGCGGAAGGAACGGTTGGCCGACGAGGCAAGGGCGCTAAAACTGGTCAGCCAGGTTGATCCCGCCAAAGTACGCTTCCAACAGCTTTCCCGTGTCGAACGGGTGAATGGGGCTCGCAAAGACCGCTATGGCGCTCGCCATATTCGCGCTAAGGGCGCAGCGAAAGTCGCGAGTCATCTCTGCTTCGAAATTTTGGCCCTAACCGTCGACCAACGGCTCCGCGGCAAAAGTTAAATCTCCCACAGCCGTCCATAGCGTTCGGGCACTTGCCAGAGCGCGACGTCCGCTCAAGCGTCCATGGGATTTTACATATGAACCTTAATCGGGGCTGAAATCAGATGTTTGCCGGCTGTTCCATCGCGTTCACAGGCCGAAAGACGGATCCTCCCCATCGCCCGGTTTCGATAGTGCTGGCATTGCGAGCCGCAGGGTCTCAAGCACAATATCTCCATACCAAAGGGAAATATCTTCTGCGTCGCTCATATGAGTCAGTTTCTCAAGCGCCCAGGCGCGAGCCTCGCCATAAGACTCAAAGCCGTCCTTCTCCTCATTGAGGATCGTTCCGTAATACAGCCTGAACGGTGCGCACGGCGGAAGTGAACGGCTTGGATCCATAATCCCTTCCTTGATAAGATGCGCACGGAAGGACGGAATCGGGCTAAAGAACCGGTCTGGTTCATACTCCTGGAGCGCACCTTGGTGAATCATCTCCTCAACCAGCTGCCGCGGAAATCCGCGAATATCCCGCATGCCGTCGGGGAGATCATCAAGCATGTCCGGAACAACATGATGGCGAATGCTGTTGGTGATGGTCTTGAAACCATCCCCTTCTCTCACATCCTCCATCACGGCGCCAATGAGCGGTTTGAGAGCAAGGAACGTGGAATTCTGCTGATGCTGGTAATAGGACAAACGCCCCTGTGCCGATACGGTCTGAACCTGATCCCAACGCACCTTTGCCAAATCGCCGTTGGTGCAGAGGAGTTCCTTGGCGAACGCCTTGAACATAAAGTGCAGATGTCGCGGCCAGCCTTCCGTCGGCGTCGCGAGATCATGAAGTCTGGGTTCGCAGCCGGAAGGATCAACCCCGAACTTCTGGCAGAACTCCACCATCAACTCCTCGCATTCAGGTTGACTCAGACAAGAAACGTTGTGGATGGTCAATCCGCGTGTCAATCCTATGTCGACCGCTCTATCCCTTGTGTCGGACAAACCAGCAAGCACGAGCACAAGGGGCAGACCCGAGGAGGCATCATGAATCGACTGCAGGAATTGAGCAGGGGGCGTGTCGACCTCCCCGCGCAAGCGCTGGGCTTCATCAACCGCAACAATAACCGGTGCCGTCCATTGCGCGAGGGGAAAGACATCCATGAGATCCCGTAACGTCTTCATTGACGTGAGATCTCTTCTTGCCCAGTCCAGTTCGCCTGTTACATTGACGATCTGGGACACACTCAGTCCCAAGCTGATGCGATGGGGCAGAGCCCGCCATTTCTTCGTTGATAACCCGCCCGCTACGCCAACAAGACTTATGACCTTTGACGTGTCCTGGATCACATCCTGGCTGGACACAATCAGAACCCGTGGAGATGGATTGTCCTTCGAGGCATCGCATTCTTCTTGCAGTTTTGCGAGAATGGAACTTTTGCCCGCGCCCGGCGCCCCCTGAACAATCTGCGTGATCTTCGGGATCCCCCGCAACCGAACCTGCGGCTTTGTGTGATCCGATTCCTGAATGAACTGTCGTGTCCATTCTCCACAGTCTCGAAGAGCTGCGAGAATATCCTCCCGGCCCTTGAATACCGGAGGCATTTCTCCCTCAGACAATCTAAGATAGGCTTCAAGGCCTGCGCGGTCCATCATGTTGGAGCTCTTTGCGTATCAATGGAGATATTTCCCGTAGCGACGGCTTCGCTCTTTGCAACATGTCCGAAACATGTGTGATGGACGTCCTCTTGTCAAGTTGATGAGATTCTGCGGCCGCCGGATGCTTCCTTCCCGAGATTGAAATGCTGACATTATGATCGCCGGCGTGGTTCTCAACGTCAGCGCCCGTCTTGAAGAGATGAACACGCCGTTCGATCCCTTCATTCCCTTCAGACAATCACTTTAAAGAGAGCGACCTTTTTCATCCCGTTTCGAACCGATCAGCGGCGACCTGAATTGCCCGATGATAATCCGACCTAAGCCGTTTGCCAGGCTGGGAGAATGTCATCTTGAGGAAGCCGTACTGGACGCTTTGTTGGACACATGACACTAGGATCAATGTATCGGAGCGGCAGAGACAAACAGATGCGCATGAATTTTTCGAGAGTGGAGTTTTGCACAGGCTTCAGGTAACGACAATAGCGTTTGGATAATGCCCAATAAGCTGGTTCGAAAAAGAAAATTCAGAAATGTACGGAGAACCCAAATAAGCCAGAAAAAAGCGATGGATGGGAACTATCAGACGAGGAATTTGACTGTCGCCGCAATGACGTTCCGCTTGGATAGGGGCAATCCGTAGATCATCCCATGCCCGTTCAGTTCATCGTATAGTGTCGTATAGTAAAGCCTTGTGCAACCGCCACCCCGGCGTCCGAGCGTGTTCCAGTTGCTGACTCCGGCGAAGATGTTGATCAGGGCATTGGAACTGTTATCTCGATTCGCGCATAGACAGTCCCTGATGTCCTGCCCCGTTCTGACAATGACGAAACATCCGGTGCGTGCGTTATGCTCATCAACGGCAACCTAATCGGGCCCGGGCTTCGGCATCCGTATGCCCCGGTTGGGCCTGATTGCCCGGCCCTCCTGAAATCAACTGGTTGTTCGAGAGTGTCGAAAATGCGGCGTCTGCAGCATTTGCACCAGCCGGAACGGCTGTTTGCGTCAGGCTACTTCTGCCGTACCGGCAGTTCCTCACGTAAAACCTATCTCCAGCCCTGAGGCATCCATCGGAAAAGGCGCCAGTAGGAACATCATAACGCTCGCCCGTCATGAAACACTCAACTCCGAAAGGGTTATTTTCACCATGTCCGGAATAGTCAGTATTCAGGTTGCCGACGTGACTACTCCCCGCCCTAAAGGACGGGGTTTTACGGCGCGATGGATAATTTGGCACTGATTTCGATTTCTACCTTGAGTACGAGCGGTCGATTTTACTTGTCGTTTATCTTGTTTGCCGCCCATCTTTGAAATCCGACTAGCGTTCAAACTAGGCGTCACGATTCACTTCAGCAGGACGCGATTTACCAAGAGTGAAATGTCGCAGGGAGAGGGTGCCACATCTCAATTCAGCCGTCCAATTGGCGTTGAGATAAACCAAAAACGGCAATACTAGCAACCAATATCGCTACTATCTGACCGTACAGAAAGGGCACTGATTGCAACATGACTGTCATCGCCTTGCGAACAGGCTCAGAGATCGAAATATTATCGCGCTCACGCAGTCGCGACCACTGGCGCAGGCAGCCCGCTAGCTGCGCTAGCGTGTATGACAAAACTCGACCGGTTGGCGCGGCACCAAACAAGAGTTTTTCTAGGGCCGCTACATTTGTTGATATTCAGCCGCAACTTCTTGTCGAATTATGTGGGCAATCAACTCGCAATCATCTAACTCAAAGGTCAACGGTATTCGCATATCAACAATAGCTTTGAGGACGTGGTCAGTCTCTGGCATTGATGGGGCAGAGAGATAATTCCAATTGTTGTAGGTCGACGTAAAACCGACGGGTTGTTTGGCACCAAACCACTTAAGCTCAACGCCTCTAGCGGCACAGTGGTTAACGACGGAGCGGATATTTGCCTCTGGCCAATTCAATAGCAGAAATTGAATCGACGACCCGACATAAGCTTCTTCTTGGGGCCGCTTGATGAGTCGTAATCCCGGTGTATCCCGTAACCCTTCTTCTAGTTTTTGATAGCGTGCGTTCCAACGGCGAGTTTGCTGGGGTAATCGGCGCAACTGTGGCCGTAGAATTGCAGCGCGTAGATTATCCATGCGGCAAGACAAATTAGGCACATCGTGCTTTAGTTGTTCAAAGACTGAGGACGGCGGTAACGAGAGATGCCTTTGGTACAGCATGTACGAACCCGAAAGAAGAATCGCTCTGGCAGCAATCTCTGGATCATCGGTAACCAGAAAGCCGCCCTCGCCCGAATTCATGTGCTTGTAGGTTTGACAAGAAAAGCAGGCAATTTTGCCATAACGCCCAGTTGGCAAGCCGTTCCAATTTGCTCCCATGGTGTGGGCGCAGTCTTCGATCACGGTGACATTGGCGGCGTCGCAGATTGCCATCAGTTTATCCATGTCGCAAATATGTCCCCGCATATGGCTCAATAGCAGGACGCTCGCCTGATTGATTTTTGCCGCAAGATCCGAGAAATCAATCGTCAGGTCTGTTGTAACACCGACCAAGATCGGTTCAGCGCCAGCGGCAATGATCGCACCCGGAACGGGAGGCAGCGTGAAGGCGTTAGTTAAGACCCTTTTAGGGGGTTTGGCCGACAACGCTCGCAATGCTGTGGTGATCGCTTGACCACCTGAACCGAGCGCCAACGCATATCTTGCGCCGATGTATTGGGCAAATTCTTGTTCAAGCAAGGAGGTTTCTGCTAATTCATCGTCTGCGGTATTGTACCGATGCAGGCGCCCTTGACGCAGCACACGGGTAGCTGCGGCAATTGCGTCATCAGGGAGGGGCTCTTGCTGCGTAAAGCTGCCCGCAAAGCATTCATCCGAACAGACGCTATGGCGATTTTCTGCGGTACTGCTTGCGCTCTGAATATCCGACTTCAACGTAATATTCCGACTTACTGAAGGAGGCGATTAGCAAGCGCTGGTAGCTCTGCGTAGTCTGATAACAGGGCGTCTGGTTCGAGTTCTGCCATATCCTCACCATCGGGACCGAAGGTCACGAGAATCGACGGCATATTCGCTGCTCTCGCCGTATCGCGGTCGGTAATACTGTCACCGACCAAGCAAGATTGTGCGGGATCACCGCCGACACGCCGCACCGCTTCAAAGAGCGGATCAGGATGAGGTTTGCTGACGGATAGAGTATTGGCTCCGACTAGAGAACCAAATTCGTGACGTACCCCCAATCGGGTAAGCAACAAGTCTGCTAATCCTTCAGGTTTATTCGTGCAAATCCCCACCGCGATCTGCATTTGCCGCATTTGCTCGACCGCTTCCATGGCACCTGGATATACGAAGGTGTGGTGATCAAGGGCCTGTTCGTAAAACGTTAGCAGCTCGGGATAGAGTTTTCTGACCAATTTTTCATCAAGCCGATTGCACCGCTTTAGTCCCGTTCGCAACATCATTCGGCCACCACGAAGAGCGATGCCGGCATCCTTCTTAGGGTCAAGCAGTTCCCCGTAGCCAATCTTGCGAAAACACCGGTTGGCCGCAGCGATCAGGTCACCGCTCGTGTCCGCTAGAGTCCCGTCTAAATCGAAGATGACAGTTCGCATAATTCCTTGGGCACTATCAATGTATTGTGGTATATCGCGGAATTGTTAAGCTTAAGGCAAATACTTCTCCCCGCTTTTAGCATATCGTTTGAGGTATTCAACGGCTTGACCGATGCGACCGATAGAAATGACGAATAGGGGATTGCAGCCGAGAACGATCAGGGGACTCAATTGGCTGAGATCCGCAATAGGCTTGGACGAAGCGTTGCATCCTAAAGGATCACCTCGGTCTCAGAAAAAGTGCTTACACGGCTCAATGTATAGCGCAGACCGCACAAAAAACTCGCTCTCATTTAGAAGCAATTGCCACCTAACTTACGAACAGAATTTTGACCGCTGTCCTCATAGAAGTCGCTGTTGGGACAAAAAAAAACAGCGGCGGCAGACCGGCATATCTTTAAGTCAACCCGTCGACCAGTTTACCCTTCACCGCCTGTGTTTCCCGTTCGGGCAGCGGCAGGTCGGCGAGGAGGAGTCGATGTTGTTTCTGGGCACGTTTTCGATTAAGGATAAAGCCGATCAGGGAGACGACCGCTATGGCCGAATTTTCGCATAAACGCTTACAGGACTTTGTTGATGATGGGGAAAAAATGCCACCGCCAGTCTTTGTCGGGCGGGTGGATATTCTGCAACATGTTCTCACAAAGATTCGTAGAACGGGCGAAAAGATGGAAGGGCTCGCGGGCAACACGACCATAATACAGGGTGCGCCGGGTGCGGGGAAGAGTTCGATTCTGAGCGAACTGGAACGCCGTGCACCAAGCGACATCAATGCTAGGGTTGTCAAAGTCAGCAATACCGATTTGGAAAAGAACCTCCCGAATGTTGCCCGAGCGATCGCGTTTGCGGGGGCGTGCGAACGAGAACAGTGGTTTGATCTCTGGACACGCATCGGGGCCAGTTGGATCCAAAGGCTTCCGCAGATGCCGAATCTTCAGATTCCCTCGTATGCGGACCTGACCGAACTTCAGCGGACGCGTCCACGCTCTGTTTGGAAGGCACCGGTGATTGTCGCGGTGGATGAGGTCCAACGTTTCGCCCGTAACAAGTGCGCCCCATATGCCCAATTCATGCAACAAATCCATGATGCTTCGACGACATTGCCCGTCACACTTGTGCTGGCAGGACTGGGTGATACGCAGTCTGTGATCCGAGATCTGGGCTTAACTCATGGTCTGCGGCCGTTTTCGGTCGGCGGTTTTGACGCAAAGGAACGCGATGAATTGACTGATAAATGGTGTGCGCATTTCGGGATTGTGATCAGGGCACAACGTAGCCGGATCGACAACCTGATGTCCCGCACCGACGGCTGGCCACGCCATCTCCACTGGGCACAGCAGGCGATGGCAGAGTCTCTCCTCACCGAAGGGGTCGATGGCGACGCCGACCGGATCCCCGATTGGGAGGCGGTGCAGTCCCGCGCCGATGGTCTTCGAGAGGGATATTATCAAACGCAGTACAGCGAGGCGATGCGATATTCACCAAAATTAACGGGACGAATTCTCTATGACGTAGGGTTTGCCGAGAGGAAGGGCACACCGCTAGATTCAGCGGTGCTCCGAAAAAAACTTACATCTTATTGCAAAAAAGATAAGGGGGGTGATTTCGAAATCCCTCCCGGGCACACGCCAGCCGAATTTGTGACCCATCTTGTTCATTGTGGTGCGTTACAAGAAACGGTAGATGGGATGGGATTGACTTGTCCCATACCCTCCTTTCAGAGCTATATTCTTCGGCGCGGCGGAATCGATCCCGACACGCTACCCAACCCGTCCCCAACCAATACACTGGTAGGACAAACCGAGAACAAACGCGAAAAGAAAGATGGGGATAACTGAGCAGACTCTTCATGGTAACCGCATACTTACGGTCATGAGTCTGTCAATAGCGGGTTTTTATGCTTTGATCAATCAGCCGACACTTGGGATTTGTACCCTCTCTTTTCCTTTCGGCGCGTAATGTAGGCTCTTTTCAGAAAAGTAGTCGATTGGTGTTTTGAGACATGGGTCTACCTCCAACAGACTCCGAAGTTAGTTTCAAATACCAAATGTTTGTTTACAAGAAGCTGATAGCTTTAAATAATAGCTGCGGCGAACTCCTAAATCTATTTAATTGCGCCTGAAACTGTTGCAAATCGTAATCGAATTGCTTCGACTAATTGCTTGATTGCGTAAACAAAAAGCGGGCGGTCAACGACCACGTGGTCGCCAGCTCCCAAACCGCCTTGACGATGAAGGACAGCGCCAAGGTCCGGCGGTCCGAAAGGGGACGACCACCCCCATACGAATGCGTCTGAATAAAGGTCTCGACCGGCTTCATATCCAGAACCGCGACACAATGAAATTGCAAAATCAAAAGTTGTCTTTCGATTTTAGAAATGCTAAAGTTTCTTTTTTGAAAAGGCTTAAGGCCATATGAAACCGATAAATCGCCAGTTAAAGCCGCTTGTTTTGGACGCCCTCAAATATTTCCCGGCGGTGTATATCAATGGACCGCGTCAATCGGGAAAAACAACGCTTGTATGTGACTTATTGGCAGATGACTTTAGGGCAAAAGTTATCACATTTGATAATCTGCTGGAACGCTCTGCCGCACAGCGCAATCCGCTGAGTTACATTCGTGAATCGGGAAAGCCACTCATCATTGATGAAGTCCAGTTCGCTCAAGAGATTTTCAGACCCCTGAAAATCCTTATTGATGAGCAACGTCAGGAGGCACTTCACAATGATACAAATCCTAATGGCCTATATCTTCTTACGGGGTCGGCGAACTTGGCAGTGATCCCTGAACTCGCGAATGCTATGGTCGGACGCATGGCAACATTGACTTTGTTACCATTGAGTGCGGCGGAGGTTATGAACCAAACGCCCAGCTTTATTGAAAGATGTTTCTCGAAGGACTTTTCGGATATCACAATAAGAAACATCCAATTAACGGAAATTATTCGTAAGGCGACGTATCCGGAGTTAGCCCGGCACTCTCAAGCGATGATAGGCCATTGGTTCAACAGCTATATTCAAAAAATAACGCTCAATGATTCGCGCTCCATTTATAATTTGGAAAAAATCGAACTCATGCCGATTCTGTTGCAGTCGCTGGCCACACGGGCTGGTAGCCTCGTCAATGACGCCAGCATTGGTCGTGAAATCGGATTGAACGCTGTAACAACCCGAAATTATCGTACGCTATTGAGTGGCTTGTTTATTACAAATGCCCTGAGACCGTGGTACCGAAAAATCACAAAACGGCTGGTCAAGGCAAAAAAATTATACTTCCACGACACAATGTTGTTATGTCATCTCTTGGAGAGTACGCCCGCCGATCTATCAAGAAATAACCCGATGAGATTTGGTCATGTATTGGAAAACTTCGTTTTCTCCGAACTTTGCAAGCAAAACAATGCTACAGGTGAACGGGCAACAATCAGCTTCTATCGAACCAGCGACGGACGAGAGGTCGATTTTATCCTCGAAAGGCAGAACAAACTCGTGGCGTTGGAGGTCAAGAATACGGAAAATATCACAGATCAAGATTTTGCGGGAATCAAAGAATTGCAAGCCAATACAGGCGGTGATTTTCATTGCGGAATAATATTGTGTAACTCACCAAGAGTTATTGCTTATGAAAAGGACATCTACCTGATACCGTTTAGTGCGTTATGGCAATGAACTGTTTATATTTCTATTTGTCAGGGCGTAATTGACGCTCTTATCAGAAACTTAATGATTGGTGTTTTGCAACTTGGAGCTATTTCCAACAGAATCCGAAAGTAATTTCAAATACCAAATGTTGTGTGCAAGAAGCAGATAACTTGGATCAAAATAACAGCAGCATTGAATTCCTATCTCCATTTTATTTCGCCGAAACTGTTGCAAATCGCAATTCGAATTGATTCGACTACTTGCTTGATTGCGTAAACACAAAAAAACGGGCGGTCACTGCAAGAGCAAGCGAGCGAATATGAGTTTTGCCCTTATCATTTTGGCTGGAGGCAAGGGTTCCCGCATGAACTCAAATTTGCCAAAAGTCATGCACCCACTCGGTCAAGTACCGATGTTGGCGCATGTTCTGCGAACCGGTGAAGAACTCAAACCGCGCCGAACAGTTATGGTGGTCGGTCACGGCGCTGAGCAGGTTTCGGATTGGGCAAAAAAAGTTAATGACGCCATAACTATCGTTGTCCAAAACCCACAGCTAGGCACCGCCCATGGGGTCGCTCAAGCCAAAGACGCTCTCGCCGACTATCACGGTGACGTCGTCATTATGTATGGCGATTCGCCTCTAATTCTGCCGTCTACCCTCAAGGAATTGATCGCTTCTCGATCCTCATCTGACCTCGTGATACTGGGTTTTCATTCGAACAGTGCGAGCGGTTATGGACGTTTGATCATGAAGGGCAACCTGCTTGAGCGCATTGTTGAAGAGAAGGATGCAACTGAGAAGCAACAGCAAATCACACTATGTAACAGCGGTCTAATGGCCGGCGACAAAGATCTGATATTTGACCTCATTTCTGACGTTCACGATGATAATGCCGCTAGCGAGTACTACCTGACCGATATCATTTCGATTGCCCGAAATCGGGGCTTGAGTTGTTCGGTGGTCACCTGCCCAGAAGAAGAGACGCTGGGTATTAACAGCCAAGCCGAGTTGGCACGAGCGGAAGCTTGTTTTCAAGCGCGTAAACGGTGTGAATTTATGGAAAAGGGCGTGACGCTCGTCGCTCCCGAAACCGTTCACTTCGCATTTGATACGATTATCGCGCCTGATGTCAAAATCGACCCCTATGTGATCTTCGGACCTTCTGTCGAAGTCAATTCAGGCTCGCATATTCGTTCGTTCTCTTTTTTGGAAGGTGCAATTATAGGCGAAGGATGCACCGTGGGTCCATTCGCACGGCTGCGCCCCGAAACCACACTTGCTGAGGGAGCCCGGGTCGGTAACTTTGTCGAATTGAAGAAGACCGAACTTGGTAAGAATACCAAGGTCAACCATCTATCCTATCTTGGCGATACGCAGGTTGGCGAGACGACAAACATCGGTGCGGGAACCATTACCTGCAATTATGACGGCGTTGGCAAATCCCAAACCAAGATCGGCGACCGCGCTTTTGTGGGGTCGAATACGATGTTTGTGGCGCCCGTAACGGTAGGCGATGACGTGATGGTCGCAACCGGAACTGTAGTCGATAGTGACATTGAAGATGGCGCCCTGGCAATCGGTCGCACGCGCATGAGCAAGAAATTGGGCGGCGCTGGCAAGATGTTTGCACTGCTGCGCTCCCGACGAAAATAGATCTCTGAGGACGGTCGCTGCAATGTGTGGAATTGTTGGTGTTCTCGGCAATCACGAAGTGGCACCAATTCTTGTCGAGGCACTAAAGCGGCTTGAGTATCGCGGCTATGACAGTGCCGGAATTGCGACGATCAATGATGGGGTTCTTGACCGGCGTCGTGCGGTTGGCAAGCTGATTACTCTGTCCGATCAGTTGGTTCATGAACCACTAGCGGGCAAGTCTGGCATTGGACATACGCGTTGGGCAACGCACGGGGCACCGACGCTACCGAATGCTCATCCCCATCAAGCTGGTCGCGTTGCTGTTGTCCATAACGGTATTATCGAAAATTACGTGGAACTCCGAGGATTTCTCGCGAAATGCGGAATTCCGTTTCAAACGGATACCGATACTGAGATTATCGCGCTACTAACGGACTATTTTTTGACACAGGGTCACAGTATTCATGAAGCCGCATCCCTAGCAGTCAATAAGTTGGAAGGCGCGTTTGCACTAGCGTTGATTTTTGAAGGCGAGGATGATCTGATTTTTGCCGCTCGGCGGGGGTCACCATTGGCGATCGGTTACGGAGAGGGCGAAATGTTTCTCGGTTCAGATGCCATTGCCTTAGCGCCATTTACCGACCGCATTACATATCTTGCGGATGGCGACCAAGCGATTTTGACGCGAGGCGATGTCAAAATATATGATGTTAACGGCGCTCCGATAAGCCGCCCGGTCAGAAGGGTTTTGGTCGACACCTTTCAGGTCGAAAAGTCGGGTCACAGGCACTTTATGGCTAAGGAAATTTTTGAGCAGCCCGCTGCCGCAACGGACGTCCTTGATCGTTATCTCACAACCGAGGGAGAGGTTAAACTCCCCGCTGGCTGCCCCGACTTTGCACAATTTGATCGTGTGCTCCTGGTCGGATGTGGCACGGCGCACTATGCGTGCATGGTGGCGAAATACTGGTTTGAACAAATTGCCCAAATTCCAGTTGACGTCGATATCGCCTCGGAATTTCGCTATCGGGAGCCACCAGTTTCATCGACCACTTTAGCGATTTTTGTTAGTCAATCGGGGGAAACTGCCGACACTTTGGCCGCCTTGCGCTATTGTCGCGATAAAATGGGGCATGTCTTATCGGTTATCAATGTCGCTGAGAGTACTATTGCTCGTGAGAGTGACGTGAGTTTACCGATCCATGCCGGTATTGAAATTGGCGTCGCGTCAACCAAAGCTTTCACGTGCCAACTCATTGTGTTGCTACTGCTCTGTATGAGTTTTGCAAAAACTCATCGTGTCAAGAGTGAGAGTGTTCTTGACGAATATATTAGCGCCATGCGGGATCTTCCAACTCGCTTGAGTCTAGCGTTGGACCAAGCCGATTGTATCCGCAGGATAGCAATTCGGATGAGCATGTCGAGCAATGTTTTGTTTATTGGCCGTGGGAGCATGTATCCAATTGCTCTAGAGGGTGCTCTAAAGCTGAAGGAGGTTAGCTATATTCATGCGGAGGGTTATGCGGCTGGTGAACTCAAGCATGGTCCAATGGCATTAATTGACGAGCAAATGCCGGTGGTAGTTTTGGCGCCTCAAGATGAATTGTTTGCGAAATCTGTTTCGAATATGCAGGAGATCTTGGCCCGCAAGGCGAGGGTAATTCTTGTATCAGATGAGGCTGGAATAGCGGCGGCAGGTGGTGAGGCTTGGTCGACCATTCGCATGCCGCAAGTCGTGCCACTCCTCACCCCGATTGTTTATTCAATTTTAGCTCAGCTATTGGCTTACCATGTTGCTGTGGCGAAGGGCACTGATGTTGATCAGCCTAGAAATCTTGCGAAATCGGTCACCGTCGAATGACTGAGACCGTGGCGCCGTATCTTGCTGAACTCGAGGCGAAAGCCGATGTGGAGCGAGCTGTTGAGATGGCTCGTTATCACAAAGTTGACCGACCTTATCTCGGCTTGCGCAATGGTCAGATCGACCAGCTAACCCGATCTTGGCAGAACCGTCTGTCAGTTGCCGACTGGTCATTGGTAGCGGACTCACTTTGGCAAACCAACATTTACGAGTGCCGACTCGCGGCGTCAAAACTTTTGACACGGCCTCGCATTACTCCTGATGGTAAGATTTGGCAATTAATCATTTCGTGGACCGAGGATTTTGATAGTTGGGCGATTGCGGATCATGCTTGCATGGCGGGACAAAAGCGACTGCTTGCTGACCCCTCTCGTCTTGAGGATGTTGAGTTGTGGGTCACATCCTCAAAGATGTGGGCTCGTCGAGCGGCGCTCGTCGTCACTTTGCCTTGGGCTCGGATGAAGAATCCTGAAAAGGGAGACATCGAGCGCCGTGAGCGAATTCTTGGTTGGGCGGAGGCTTATGTGTCGGATCACGAGTGGTTTATTCAGAAAGCGATCGCCTGGTGGCTTCGGGATTTATCCAAGCGTGATTCTTCGTGCGTCGAGGAATTCTTGCGGTTTCACGGAGATCACATGAAGCCCTTTGCTCGCAAGGAAGCTGCCAAATACCTCTCGCAAGCTATTTTCTAGAATTCCAACATCATCGTATGAATGCGCCCGTTCACCGCTGTTGCGCTTGACTTTCCCAAAAATCTTCGGTAACTTCGTTCCAATGCTCGGTAATGCATCGCATAATGCAGAAAACGGAGCAAAAAGGCAAGATGTCTTGGTTTATCTCGGGCAGTCATCGAAAAACTCAAAAGAGAACAATCTCTCTGGCTGTAATTCCTCCCCGTTTCAATTCAGTCTGAAGGACGCTCGCTATTCCAAGGGCTCCGAAGGCTAGAGCTACAGCATCACACTCTATATTCCTTGCCACAATGAGCGTTTTTCCGAGTACGAATTTTGCCTACCAGAAGTGCCCAATAGCGCAATAGCTGAAGAAATAGAAGAAGATTTCCGTTCCACCACTAAAATGCTGCCTTGTGCGGAAAATTAATCCGAAGAAACTTCCCAAATTGCTCACTATGAAAAAGATTCCGTTTACGGGGATTTGTTTGGTTAACGGGTTTAATTGCTGCCAGTGCTAACTGCTCCGAGGAGGTAGTTGTGAATCAACGAAAGAAACAGTTAATATTCTAACGCACATTTGGTGCTTTGGTGATATCAAACTTTGAACATATCGCCATGGCGAAATTTTCTCCTGATAAAGAACTCACTTCTTCTAAGCGCAGATCTCTAAATCGCCGTATGAACTTTGGCATCATATTGTAGAATGTCGAACTTTCACCGAATTTCTTATAAGTTTGACGGTAGAAAAACTTATAACCCATAGAACGTAAAAGTTCTTCGACACGATTTCCTTTTTCTGGATCATCCTCATAAAATCCTTCCAAGGCGATTATCGGACTAGAATTAGACAAGAGACCTGTACCACCATCAAGGACATTCTCCTCATGGCCTTCGACATCAATTTTGATAAAACTAATTTCTCTCGTCCTAAGTTCACTTGATAATAAATCAAGCGTCATTACATCCACCTTCATATCCGTAGAATTATCTGTAATCTCAGATTTACCCAAATTTGAGTGATTGACCTTGAAACCAAGCTTACCACTAGTATTCGATAATGCGACATTAACCACCTGCACGACAGGCCTCATTTCATGGTCGTGGCTGTCCAAAAGATATTTCACGTTTGCTGAGAGAATATCGGCAACCATAGGGTTTGGCTCAACCGCAATAACCGAGACGAAGTGATCGAAAAAATAGTTCGAGTGGTTTCCGATGTTAGCACCTATGTCAATCACGGTCGAATCTTTAGGAAGCTTGCAAAACACCTCTTTTCGTAGAAGGTTGAGTTCTTGTTTCTCGTATAGGCCGTCAAGGAGAATTTTCCGGGAAACGTAGTCGTCAATGAACACTGCTCGAACTGTTCTGTCTCCTTTCTCAAGGTGGGGTAGCAACATCTTCACAACAAAGCGCGCTAACAATCTAGATAATTTGTTGGCACTCATGTCAAACTCCTCAGATTCGTGTCGTCTGACGGATTGCTCGAAAGGTCGGGCAATTTAGAACAAGATATTGCCTAAAAGGCTGCTTCAGAAAATCCTATGGAAAGCAACTCTCAGCAGTATTAACATACAAGTAATTCCAATCGCAGGAGGTGCTCGAATTAGCCGCACGGATTAGTATCATAACTCTGCTCTCACGACCACACACAAACGATAGAAATGCGTTCACACGAGAGCCGCTTGCAAAAACAATGGGGGTGGAGTCATGGGACAAAAATTGCGACAGAAATATAACCCACCAATACAAAATCAAGGCTTGAACCACA
>JAPORY010000079.1 GCA_026709985.1 Aestuariivita sp.
TCACCGATGGTGATGCGAAACACAACTTCAAAGCACGGCTTCCATAAGGAGCCGCAGGGAACATTGTTGACTAAACTGAGCCCTTTTGAACAATCAGACAGAATTTTGTAGCCATTCCTAGCCTTATAGTATTCTTTTGCCGTGTGCTCTCCAACGTCAGTGAAGCTCCTAAAGTGGCACCGTCATCTGACATGCCGCGAGCGAGCGGTTAATCTTGGTGTTTCGGTTGATTATGTCAGCGGCGTTTCCTTTGCGTGCAATCTGACTGGCGATTCAGGCCTTGTCGGCGCGGGCGAAAATGTAACTCAAGCAGCTGAGATACGGCAATAGGCTTGGATCAAGTTGTGTGCCCAAAAGTGTTGGCAGGGTCTGGAAAATGCGTGCGGGCCCCGATAGAGAGACCGCACGAAAAAATTCGCCGCGAAAATGGGAGTGGGAGCAAGAAGTTACCTGAGGAAGTGCAATTTTGGCCAAACGAATCTAAAAAAGTGCCCATTGCTAGTTTGCTATAAACCAATTTCAAAGTCTTCAAATAACCTCTGTATCCACACTTCAACAGCCATATGCGGAACGGGTTCTTGCAAGAAGGGACCGTTCATCTTATATCCTCCACGCTTGCGTAGCTTCAAATCTGAAGGAAAACCTATGGCTTATGAGTCAATTATCGTCGAAGTAGAAGATCATACTTGTCTGATCAGACTTAACCGACCCGACTCGATGAACGCGCTAAGTCAGTCAATGTTATCGGAACTTTGCTCTGCTCTTGAAGACGCTGATAAAGACGACAAAATTCGCTGTGTCATTATCACCGGATCAGAGAAAGCCTTTGCCGCCGGTGCCGACATTAAAGAAATGTCAGAATTGTCCTTTGTGGATGCATTCAACCGAAATCTCTTTGCCGGTCCCAGCGAACGCTTGATGGGTGTTCGAAAACCGATCATCGCCGCTGTGGCCGGTTATGCACTTGGCGGCGGCTGTGAGTTGGCAATGGCTTGTGATTTCATCATTGCAGCCGATAACGCAAAGTTTGGTCAACCGGAAATAAATCTAGGTGTCATTCCGGGCATGGGCGGCTCGCAACGCCTCACTCACGCCGTCGGCAAAGCGAAATCTATGGATATGAACCTCACAGGACGATTTATGCTAGCCGATGAAGCAGAAAGGATCGGTTTGGTTTCTCGAGTCGTGCCGGCCAAAAACTTGTTAGAAGAGGCAATGGAGGCTGCTCAAAAAATTGCCGAAAAATCTTTAATTGCGACGATTACCGCCAAGGATGCCGTCAATCATGCTTTCGAACTGCCTCTATCGCAGGGATTAGAGTATGAACGGCGTGTCTTTCACGCACTCTTTGCGACCGAAGATCAGTCAGAGGGTATGGTAGCTTTTCGTGATAAGCGAACGCCGCAGTTCCGAGATAAATAACTTGCGATGTAACAGGGTTTAAATCTTTGGGATCAATTCGTAAGCTTGATTTTGAAAACCGCTCTTAATCGTCCTAGAAGTTCACGCAAGCAATTCGCTTGCTGTGCATCAACTATACAGTCGAGCGTTTACGGCTTGCACCACTCCTGATCTGTTGTTAGGGCTGACTGATTTGAAAACAAAGGCTGGAATGAATTCGACCTTGTAACGTTATAGTGCGAAAGACACTATTGATCAGACATAGAATGAAAATGAGGAAATTAAACGATGGCAAACTCGCGACAGTCAAAAAAACGCGCCCGCCAAAATGAAAAACGGTTTGCCGTAAACAAGGCACGACGATCGCGCATCCGTACCTTCCTGCGCAAGGTCGACGAAGCCATCACTTCCGGTGATCGTGACGCTGCAGTATCGGCGCTGCGTACTGCCCAACCTGAACTGATGCGCGGAGTTTCGAAAGGGGTATTGCACAAGAATACTGCCTCGCGAAAAATTTCACGCCTTGCGGCACGCGTAAAGGCGCTCAAGAAAATCTAATCGGTTAGGCCAGAACCTTGTCTAATAGCCTAGTCATCCAGAATTCAGCGTGGCAACCACCCGAAATTTCAACCCTAAAAACGATTCGCTCAAAAAAAATTAATGTCAAGCGCATAGTTTTGTTGCTGTCCCCTAAAATATCTTGTTAAGGTGCGCTCAGCGATTCACTCGTCTGGGGGACAGGTGTGCTGGGAACGCACGGCATGTGGGCGTTTGCGTCAGCACACGCGGTTTGCTGGTGAATATGGACTTGCCGCAGCCGCGATTTCTACTTTTCTCGGATTGATTCCTCCGAGACAGAGCCCTGTCGAAAAATAGCAATGACCAAGATTGTGGCAACCTTGCCACTTTCTCAAGGTCTTTGGGAACTCGCTAAAGTGAGCGGGGGTGCGGCAATTTATCGGTCGTGCCGAGTTTGATTCGCGTCTCTGACCGTTATGGTCAATGGGTCTTGAAAGACTGGTATTGGTCTGCAACAGGGAGCTTGCGAAGCGGGAATGAAACAAGAAGAGTGGAACCAGCCGAAAGAAGAACTCCAAAAGTCCTTAGGCCAGAGTAACTTTGCCTCGTGGATTGAGCCATTGGTCTTTTCTTCTTTAGCTGAAGGGATTGCATCCTTCAAAGTACCAACCGCCTTCATGGGAAGTTACGTCAACCAAAACTTTGGTGATCGGATTATTGGGGCGTTTGCAAAGTCTGGTCAACCCGTCAGTCGACTCAAGTTTACCGTTTCTGATTCGGAGGAGGCACTCGCATCATCATTGACCGCGACCCTGAAAGCGGAAAAAACTGATGCTCATGACGAATCAACCTACTTAGAAGCGCTGTTGCAGACTGCGCCGCTTGATTACCGATTTACTTTCGACCAGTTCGTTGTTGGTAAACCAAACGAACTCGCGCACGCGGCTGCACGACGCGTGGCTGAAGCCGACTCATTAGCTTTCAATCCGCTTTTTCTGTACGGAGGCGTTGGTCTTGGCAAGACTCATCTCATGCACGCAATTGCTTGGGAATTGAGCACCTGCAAGCCCCATTTACAGGTGCTATACCTCTCGGCTGAACAATTTATGTATCGCTTTGTTCAGTCCTTGCGCGAGCGACGCATGATGGATTTTAAGCACATCTTTCGTTCAGTCGATGTGCTCATGGTTGATGACGTGCAGTTTATCGCTGGGAAAGACTCAACACAGGAAGAATTTTTCCACACTTTCAATGCCTTGATTGACCAGAAGAAACAGATTGTGATCTCAGCTGATCGTGCGCCTGGCGAAATTAAGAAACTGGAAAATCGTATTAAATCTCGTCTACAATGCGGGCTCGTCGTCGATATTCACCCAACGGATTACGAACTACGGCTTGGGGTGTTGCAATCAAAGGTAGAAAACTATCGCGAGCGAAATCAGTTCAATATTGATATTGCCGATGGGGTTTTGGAGTTTCTCGCACTGAGAATGTCTACCAACGTTCGAGTTCTTGAGGGCGCCCTCAATCGCCTGTTTGCGTTCTCTGATTTAGTCGGTCGACCGATTGACATGGATCTTACGAAGGATTGCCTTTCGGATAGTTTGCGGGCGGCAGAGCGAAAAATCACTGTTGAGGAGATCCAGAGACAGGTCGCAGACTATTACCACATCCGCTTAAGTGACATGATCGGTCCAAAACGATTGCGGACCTATGCCCGTCCGCGCCAAGTTGCTATGTTTCTATCAAAAAATTTAACGGCTCGCTCTTTGCCTGAAATCGGTCGACACTTTGGCGGGCGCGACCATACAACGGTCATGCATGGTGTCCGTCGTATTGAGGAATTAGCATCCACTGATGGTCAAGTCGCCGAAGATATCGAAATGATCCGACGCGCTCTTGAGGATTGAATTATCGCCTGTCAGCGCCTAACTACTACCTTTCGGCTTCGATACCGCCAAGCAGCAGCATATCAGCGATCACAAATCTTATTGGTACGGCAGGATCAGTTCTTGTCGGTAATCGCCGACAAACCCTTGAGAATGTCGACGGCATAGGCCAACTGATAGTCTTCTTCCCTTAACAACGCCGAGTCTTTCGCTTGCTCTCGGTCTACTTCAATTTGCCTGATTTCGTCTTCGGTCAAACTATCGTTGTTTAATCGACCACGTAACGAATCCTCTGATCGTTCAGGTACGCTTTCTTCCTCTTTGGCACTGCTATCAGCAGATCGATTACGCGGCTGCTCGACAAAAATATCCGGTGACACGCCAAGTGCTTGAATTGAACGCCCTGACGGGGTGAAGTATCGCGCTGTCGTGATCCGCATCGCGCCATCGGAACGCAATGGAATCAGGGTTTGGACCGAACCTTTACCAAAACTATTTGTTCCCACGACAATTGCCCGTCGATGGTCTTGCAAAGCACCAGCAACAATTTCAGACGCACTTGCCGAGCCACCATTTATGAGGACAACGATTGGCCTACCTTCTGCCAAATCCCCCGAGGTCGCGTTAAAACGCTCTCCACTGTTCTGATCGCGACCACGAGTTGATACGATCTCGCCTTTATCTAGAAAGGCGTTTGAAACACGAACGGCTTCACTAAGTAATCCGCCGGGATTGTTGCGCAGATCCAAAATTATCCCATTAATCGCATTGATTCCACCAGCTTTTTCCAGCTGTTCCTTCAAACTAACCTCAAGATTAGGCATTGTCTGATCGTTAAAGGTGGTTATTCGTAGAATGACCGTTTTGCCATGCGAACGCGATCGTACAGCTGTCAATTTGATAGTATCGCGAATGATTGAAACATCAAAGGGTTCCGACTCACCCTCACGGACGACGGTGATTACAATCTCAGAACCAACAGGACCCCGCATCCTCTTGACCGCTTCATCCAAGGTTAAGCCGAGGACACTGTCTCCGTCCACATGGGTAATAAAGTCACCCGCAGCCATGCCCGCCTCGTCTGCTGGCGTACCGTCAATGGGTGAGACAACTTTGATAAATCCATCCTCTTGGGTTACCTCGATGCCAAGTCCGCCAAACTCTCCACGGGTTCGAACCCGCATTTGCTCCGCGTCTTCAGGCGGCAAATACGCTGAGTGCGGGTCCAAAGAGGTCAGCATACCGTTAATCGCAGCCTCAATCAGTTCGACCTCGTCAACCTCCTCCACATACTGCGCCCGTATTCGTTCGAAGATATCTCCAAACAAATCCAACTGTTGGTAAACGGTTGCGTTTTGCTTAACTTCTTGCGCAAGCAGCGGAGCCGCGATTTGGGTTACAGCGAGCGTCCCAGACACGATTCCAGCTAGAGCAACTATCACAAAGTGCTTCATTCGTCGTTTTCCATCCTTGGCAAAATCAAATTCGATAATTTCGACAACCCTTTGTTCTCTTGAGGTCTACGCCTTTAACTACGACTGCTTTTGTGCAAATCTAGCACAACCTCGTTACATCAACCACCAATTCAGGCAAAAAACTGCAGATTTTTTTCCGTCTTGCTCAAAGGCTAAATTGATGGTGGCGAAGCTATGTTTCCTTGAGCAAACTAGTTCCTGTCATCTCGTGCGGCGGTCGAATTGCAAGCAAATCAAGAAGAGTCGGTGCCACATCGGCGAGACGACCATCTCGAAGCTCAACTCCCGAAGGACCGCCTACCAAAAAGATCGGCACGAGGTTGCATGTGTGAGCCGTGTGCGGTTGTCCCGTGCTTGGATTTATCATCGTTTCGCAGTTTCCATGATCCGCTGTGACCAACATCGCACCGTCGGCGGCAGTTATTGCGCCCACGGCTTCGCCAAGACCTTGGTCAACGGTTTCACATGCTCGAATCGCCGCTACCAAATCTCCAGTGTGACCCACCATGTCCGGGTTCGCGAAATTGACAACAATTAGATCGTAGTCTTGTTGAATAGCATTGACAAGGCATCGGGTCACCTCTGGGGCAGACATTTCGGGCTGTAAGTCGTAGGTTGCAACCTTCGGCGAATTAACCATCAAACGATCTTCATACTCTTCTGGCTCCTCTTTGCCGCTATTGAAGAAGAATGTCACGTGCGGATACTTCTCGGTTTCGGCAAGGCGAAATTGCTTTAGGCCGTTTTGCGCCAGCCAAGAACCTAACGTATTGACGACTTCATCCGCGCTAAAAACCGTTTGCATATAGGCATTGTGATCAGCCGAATACTCCACCATTCCAAGCAAAGCCGCGAAGGTTGGACGGTTTCTGACGTAGAACTCGTCAAAGTCAGGCTGACCAATTGCCGACATCAATTGGCGAACACGATCGGCACGAAAGTTCAGGCAGAAAACCCCGTCTCTGTCCTCGCAACCCTCGAAATCGCCAATTACAGTTGCTTGAATGAATTCGTCAGTTTCGTCGTGATCGTAAGCATTGGAAAGAGCATTCCTTAAATCAGTAGCTTTACGACCGCTACCGGCAATAATCGCTTGATAGGCGCTTTGAGTGCGCATCCAACGATTATCTCGATCCATCGCGAAATAGCGGCCAACGAGCGTCACGATCTTCGCGCGATCTGATAATTCGCTTTCGAGGCGGTCAATGAAAGTCTCTGCTGATCGCGGCGCTGTGTCGCGCCCATCCGCGATAGCGTGCAATTCGACTGGAATACCTTGAGAGGACAGTAAATTGGCGGCGGCGATTATGTGATCAATGTGCCCATGCACCCCGCCGTCCGATATCAATGCGATCAAATGGGCTTTCCCCGCACTGGATTTTAGGGTTGCTATGAATTCTGTCAATGCCGCAGCATTTGCAAAACCGCCATCCGCAATGGCGCTGTTAATTCTTCCCAAATCCATTTCGATAATGCGACCAGCGCCGATATTGGCGTGACCAACTTCAGAATTACCCATTTGCCCTGCAGGCAACCCGACATCGCGCCCGTGGGTGATTAATCGCGCCCGTGGTCTTGTTCTAATGAGCGAATCGAAGTTGGGGGTTCGAGCAAGATAGGGTGCATTTCCCTCCAAGTGCTCAGACTCGCCCCAGCCGTCCAAGATACACAATACCACTGGTCTCTTAGGCACAATTTCTCCTCTCCGCATTCAAGGCTTGCAAAGTCCAACCGAGCCTCAAGGCGCATGATTGGAGGTAAATCCGTAGCAATGAACCTTGGCTCAATTTTATTTCTCTTGATCCCTTGCTCAATACCTGCGCTTTTTCATAGTGTAGTGGCGAACTCATCTCTCAAAACAGACTTAATGGGCAATGAAAATGACAATCGAGGCTCCTGAAACCAAAATTGTTGATACCTTCAGAATTTCTTGTGATGGCGGGGAAGGAGCATTAGGGCATCCGCGTATCTGGCTACAGGTGCCGCGTGATGTCGGCTGGGTCAAGTGCCCTTATTGCGATTGCAAATTTATTCACGCCAGCTTTGAAAACACCTCTTCATAGCATCTGATCAGTTTGCAACTATTGCGAAGGGATGATCGAAGGATCATCACCGAACCCATTACAAGCGCAAGATAATTGCGAGAAATTATCGCCAACCAAAAGGAACGTCATGGCTACAACATTCGGCAAGGGGAGTCACCTGCACCTCATTGACGGTTCCCACTTTATTTTTCGTGCTTATTACGCATTGCCTGCTCTAACGCGAAAATCTGACGGCCTGCCCGTTGGCGCAGTTCGGGGTTTTTGCGGGATGCTGCACAAGTTAATCACCGACAACAACGGTCACGATGCGCCGACCCATATCGCAGTCTTATTTGACAAAGGGTCGCAAACATTTCGCAATACAATCTACAGCGATTACAAGGCAAATCGTGATGAAATGCCGGAGGATCTGCGGCCACAGATGCCGCTCACACGGGTGGCAACGACTGCATTCAATATCGTCTCATATGAAAAGGAGGGTTTTGAAGCTGACGATATCATCGCGACTCTCGCTACAAAAGCGCGGGCGGCTGGTGGCCGTGTCACCATCATTAGCTCCGATAAAGACTTGATGCAGCTTGTTGGTGATGGGGTTGAAATGTTCGATACTATGCGAAATCGCCGTATTGATCGCAACGCTGTGAAGGAAAAATTCGGCGTGTTTCCTGATCGGGTGGTCGACGTTCAAGCTTTGGCTGGTGATAGCATTGACAACGTGCCGGGCGCCCCGGGTATCGGTCCGAAAATTGCGGCTGCGCTGATTAATGAATTTGGTGACCTAGGCGCACTTCTTGATCGTGCTGATCAAGTTCCTCAACAAAAGCGCCGTGAGACCCTCATTAACTATCGCGAGCAGATTGAGATGTCTCGCGAACTTGTAAAACTTGATCAGAATATGAACATAGATTTTGGACTTGAGGATCTCGAAGTTCAAGAACCCAACCCTGAGCGTCTGCAAAATTTCCTCACCGAGATGGAATTTCACACGCTGATGAAGCGCATTGCTCCCTATGACCAACCCACTGGTCGATCGGCATCAGCATCGCGACTCGCTGGAGAACAAGGCGGTCAAACCGACGCGACTTCCTTTGATCATGTGAGTTATGACTGTATCGTTGATCAAGTATCATTGGCACGTTGGGTTGCATCAATTGAAGAGCGGGGCTGGGTTGCACTGAGCGCCAAAGCGGCAAAAACGCATAGCGGAAGCTTCAAACTTGCGGGGATTTCTCTTTGTGTTGAGCCTGGCACCTCATGCTACATCCCAACTCGTCCTAACCTCCAAAGTAGCGACGAACTTTTTGACAATAAGGCAAGATTACCGCAAGTTCTCACGACGACTGATGTACTACATGCGCTCAATCCGATTCTTTCTGATGATAGCATTCTTAAAATTGGGCACAACATAAAGACCGATGCAAAAGTTTTAGTCGATTTTGGCATCAGCATAACGTCCACTGACGACACGATGCTGATGTCTTACGCGCTGCATGGCGGCGAGCATGAGCATGGCATTATCTCGCTGAGTGACCGCTATCTCAATTTTCGTATGGTTGATCCCAAGTCGATAATGGGAAGTGGCAGGACTGCTCGAACCTTTGATCAGATTTCAACTGGGGAGGCGATTTCAATTGCGGCGCAGGAAGCCGACGTCATACTGCGACTATGGAAGAAATTCAAAATAGACCTTTGGACTGCGGGGGTAACCACTGTTTATGAAACGCTTGAGCGACCGTTAATTCCCGTCCTTACCCAAATGGAACGCGCCGGCATTGGCATTGATCGTATGGTACTACAGCGATTGTCGGAGAGATTCGCCAAAAGTATGATGGCGCTAGAATCCGAGATTCACATACTGGCTGGTGAGCAGTTTAATGTGGGCTCGCCCCGTCAACTTGGCGAAATTTTATTTGACAAACTTGGTTTGGAGGGCGGCAAACGAGGCAAGAGCGGTGCTTATTCGACGGGAGCTGACTTACTAGAGGATCTTGCGGTCAAGCATGAATTGCCGGCTCGCGTCCTTGATTGGCGCCAACTCGCTAAATTGAAGTCAACCTATACCGATGCGTTACAAAGTCATGTGAACCCCAGCACCGGCCGGGTTCATACTTCGTATACGATTGCCGGTGCCTCAACGGGGCGGCTTGCTTCCGTTGATCCTAATTTACAAAATATTCCAATTCGAACTGAAGACGGCCGGAGCATTCGAGAAGCATTTGTTGCTGATTCGGGAAGATATTTGATTTCGCTTGATTACTCGCAAATCGAATTGCGAATCCTTGCCCATATTGCTGATATCTCGACTCTAAAGCAGGCCTTCCGTGAAGGTCACGACATCCATGCCATGACGGCCGCGGAGGTTTTTGATATTCCTTTGGATCAAATGACTTCCGATTATCGTCGGCGGGCAAAGGCGATAAATTATGGCGTTATTTATGGCATGTCGGGTTTTGGCCTGGCACGCAACCTACGTATCCCGCGCGCCGATGCGAATGTTTTCATTACCCGATATTTTGAGCGATTTCCGGGAATTCGCGATTACATGGATCGGACTAAAGATTTTGCCAAGAAGCATGGGTTTGTGCAAACGCTGTTTGGTCGTCGCATCCATACGCCCGAGATTAATTCGAAGGGCCCGCGGGTTGGTTTAGCGCAAAGAGCAGCAATCAATGCGCCCATTCAAGGCACGGCTGCCGATATTATCCGCCGCGCCATGATTAGGATGCAGCCTGTTATTGCTGACTTGCCAGCAATGATGCTGCTTCAAGTTCACGACGAGTTGTTATTCGAGGTTGAAGAAGCTGCGGCCGATGAGTTGGTCAGTCGAGCGAGCGAAGTTATGGAAAAAGCAGCTGAGCCGTCGATCAAACTAGCAGTTGAACTTACCGTTGACGCTGGCCGTGGGAAAAACTGGGCGCAAGCGCACTAACACGATTGCGGAACACGGCACAGGCATCCACGATGACTAAATTTCGGCGATTCGTAGAAAAATCGCGGGTGGTTAAGTAATTCCCTAATATTCGATCCCAATGAGCTTGGTTAAGAAGGCTGCTTGCGTTTCCCGATCCCCCTGCGAATATTCGGCTTTACAGCTTTCCCACAGGGTCGCTTGGCTTTTCAAAATGATCCCGTCCGACAGTATTTTTAGATGATTCTGCCGCAACGTCTCGCCGGTAGAAGTGATGTCTGAAATCACATCGGCCAATTCGTTCTTTATCGCTCCTTCTGTTGATCCTTGACTGTCAACAAGCGCATAATCAGCTACACCAGCCCGGCCCAAGAATGTACGAGTCAAGTGATGGTATTTTGTCGCAACGCGCAATCGCATATTGTGACGTTCTCGAAAATCGGCAGCAACTGCGTCAAGATCATCAAGCGTATCAACATCAATCCAAAAACAAGGGACAGCGATCACCAAGGTTGCTAAACCAAATCCTAGTCGTTTTTTCTCAATAACCTCTGTCGAATGTCGAGGTAATTTCTCGTAGATCAAGTCAGTTCCCGTCACTCCGAAATGAATACGTCCGGTCGCTAATTCCCTCGGGATTTCCGCGGCTGGTAGCAACACAAAGTCGAGCCCCTTTACACTGTCAGTCGAGATTTCGTAGCGGCGTTCCGACTCCAGTTTCTTAAACTGAAAGCCTCGTCCGCTTAACCAATCAAGGGTCGCTCTCAGCAAACGTCCCTTTGAGGGTATCGCAACACGAACAACCATCAACTCAGCTGGCCGATGAGATCCGACAGGATAACGCCGCCGACTGCTGGGCACTCGGTACCTCGACCCAAACGCTTAGTTAACGCGTCATATCGTCCACCCGTTGAAACCGGTGGCCAACGAGGATGGTCGTCTGACAAAAAACCGAATACGAAGCCGTCATAATATTCCATCTGTGTGCGACCGTAACACACCTCAAACTCAATTGAACTGACCGTAACACCGCGTGCTACTAGCCCGTCACGCCTTCGTGTCAAACGGTCGACGGCTGGTTTTATTGCTGGGAGGTCATCCGCGATGATCGTGAGTTGTTCAATTGCTTGGGGCATTGTTGTTCGAATCTCAAGCAGCGCTTCGAGGGAGTTAAATTCATCTGGGGGAATCTGAGGCCCGCGAAAATCCTCGCGCAGCCTAGCGATGCGCCGATGAACATCCTCGCGCCGTCTCACGCCGAACTCGGGAAATAAGTGCCAATCAGTGCTGTCACCCATTAATTGACGTTGGCTTGCCGGCACGGGAGTACGCCCAGCGTATCGATCCATTAAGGCGCGAAATCTTTGCGGTCGCCAGATGTGTCGCATTAAGGCTGATTTGCGTCCATCGGATATACTCAACCCTTGTACCGCTGCCATCACGATACTCATATCGCCAGTTTTTCGGCGCAAATCGAACGGGGCTAAGATCTCACCAAACAAGGCGAACACCTCAATATCTGCAGCGACCGTATCGACAACGTTGAACACTTCATATCCAACCTGAACAAACTCTCGCTGTCGCCAACCATCTTGCTCTGGACGACGGAAAACCGAGCCGGCATAGGTGTAACGATGTGCACCTGCCGCTGTTGTCATGTGATGTTCGGCAACGGGCACGGTAAAATCGGGACGCAGCATCTGTTCCCCGCGAAAGGGATCAAAGGTGGTGTAGGTACGCCCGCGGATATCCTCACCGTAAAGATCAAGAAATAACTCGGCTGACTGCAAGACTGAGATGTCAATTGGTAAGGCACCCGCGGCAATCATTGGTTGTTGCAGGCGAATGACCTCTGGGAAGGCACGTACAGGGGTGAGCATCACGGTTTTTTTTCGAGTATCTCTTGGATCTTTGATACCATTTCGTCCCGCACCACTTCAACTTGTGACGGTCGCTGTTGCCATTCCTCTAAGTTTGCTGTTTTGGCAATTTCCGCTCCCAGCCGTAGATCTTTAATTTGTACGACCCCGCGAGCCCTCTCATCTGTACCTTCAATGATTGCAGCAGGAGAATTGCGCCGGTCGGCATACTTGAGCTGATTACCAAAATTCTTCGGATTTCCGAGATAAACCTCTGCCCGAACGCCAGCCTGCCGCAACTCCGCAGCCATTGTCTGATAATCTGTCATCCGTTCGCGATCCATTACTGTCACCAGAACGGGACCGTTGGCTTCAATCGCAAACTGCCCAGCGACTTCAAGAGCAGCAAAGAGGCGATCAATTCCGATCGATACACCGGTTGCGGGCACCGCTTGTCCGACAAACCGTTTGACCAAGTCGTCGTAGCGCCCACCACCTGCTACAGCACCAAACCGTTGTTGCCGACCACTGTTATCGCGTATCAATGAAGTGAGTTCTGCCTCAAAGACAGCGCCAGTATAATAACCAAGACCTCGGACGATTGCGGTATCAATCGTAACGCGATCATCGCCATAACCTTGGGCTGCAAGAAGTTCCGATATTTTTTCGAGTTCATCAACGCCCTCACGACCAGTTGCCGCCCCCTCGACGCGCGAACGCAAGTCTTTGAGACAGACAGAGTCGTCGCCGGAGTAAGCGGTTAGGAAATCGGTAATCGCCTCAATCTGCAAATCACTTAAACCGATGCCCTCAATGAACGCCCCCGATGAATCTAAACGGCCTGTTCCGAGAAGTTGGCGCACCCCATTGACGCCCACTTTGTCGAATTTATCAATCGTCCTCAATACAGCGTCGCGTTCATTCTGATCGCGCAAACCTGCAGTTTCCAATACGCCGTTCAAAAGCTTTCGGTGATTAATTTTAATGATGTAATCGCTGCGCAAAATTCCGATTGCTTCAAGGGTGTCACCGAGCATGGCGCAGATTTCTGCGTCGGCCGCAATTGATGCGGAGCCGACCGTGTCTGCGTCGCACTGATAGAATTGTCTATAACGTCCCAGTCCTGGTTTTTCGTTCCGCCATACTGGGCCCATCGCATATCGGCGATAGGGCTGAGGTAATTGCTGCCGATATTGAGCATAGACGCGAGATAATGGTGCCGTTAAATCGTAGCGTAGCGCTAACCAAGTATCATCCTCTTGCCACGCGAATATTCCTTCATTCGGTCGCTCAACATCGGGCAAGTACTTCCCCAAAGCCTCCACTGTCTCAACGGCGGAAGTCTCTAGCGGATCAAATCCATAGGACTGGTAGACAGCCTCAATGCGACGGAGGACTTCCATACGCTGAAGAACGGCCGTTCCAAAGTAATCGCGAAACCCCTTGGGCTGCTCCGCCTTGGGTCGTCGTTTTTTTTCTGCCTTCGATACCAACGGAAGTGTCCTCATCGTGCTCACTTGTAACGGGCATAAAACAAGCGCGTTTCATGAGCAAGATTACAAAAGCAAGGCTTTTTTCGGAAATTTCAAGCCTGTCAGATGCTTGGGTTAATCATCGGGCCGGAGCATCAGTGACGTCTGCTGGTCATTTCCCATGTATGACAGCGCACCTATAGGGACATCAAAATCTAAAAATCCTCAACCGCCATTACCCCTTGCAAGCTCTTGATTGCGCCTTTGATCGTTGAATTGACTGGAAATTTATCGCCAAGATCAACTTCAATCTCCCCCGGCAAATCATCGGCCATCAGACATAAGGAAATCAGGCCGGTGCGCGACTTGTCCTGACGTTGGCCCATGCTGTCGAGTATCTTGGCAATTTGGTCAATTGTTTCATGTTCGCGCACATATACCTTCAGCCCCGATGATCCGAGGTCCTCAAGTACAGTTTCAAGCGCCCTAATTGAACGCGCTATCAAGCGCGGTTGCTCACCGTCAATTGTTGCCTCAACCTGCAGGATGATTCTTTCTCCCGCGACCAAGAGTTCGCCAGCGGACGCCATGAGATCCGAGAATATCGTTACTTCATAGGCGCCGGTTGGATCCGAGAGCTGACAAAATGCATACCGATTGCCTTTCGCCGATTTTCGCTCTTGTACGCCCGCAATCACCCCTGCCATCAGGATAATAATCGACTTATCTTGCGAACTATTTTGTACCTCATCCCAAGTCATAAAGGGAATTTGGGACCACATTCCTCTGACATGTCGCAGCGGTGCAATTGTTTCATCAAGTGGGTGTCCCGAAAGGTAAAAGCCGACCGACGCAAACTCTTCGGCCAATCGCTCCGGCGCAGATTGATCAGCAGCCGTGCTGAGCCGTGGTTCTGGGAGATCAACGCCTGAATCACCAAACAAAGAAATCTGGTTTGAGGCGCGCTGCTCAAAGACCGCTTCAGAATAAGCGATAAGGTCGTCGAGGCTTTCAAAGACTCGGCGACGATTTGCATCAAGTTGATCAAACGCACCAGCTTGCGCCAGGTTTTCCAATCCCCGCTTTTTTTGGCGTTTGAGATCAACACGCCGCGCAAAGTCAAATAAGGTGGTGAATGGTTGCTCCCCGCGAGCCTTTACCAGCGAGCGCATTGACTCCGTGCTGGCGTTTTTTAACCCCGCTAGACCGTAAACGAACTGCCCATCTCGCGCCTCAAACATTGCTCCTGAGCGATTGATGCACGGCGGCACCCACGGCAAGTTCATACGTTTTCGCACTTCTTCAAAATAAATCGCGAGCTTGTCAGAGGCTCCGATCTCGCTGTTCATCATACTCGCCATATATTCCACGGGATGATTAGCCTTTAGCCACGCGGTTTGATAACTCAGCACGGCATAGGCTGCGGCGTGCGACTTGTTGAAGCCGTAATTGGCAAACTTGTCGAGCAAGCTCCAGACGGTTTCTGCTGTTTGCTTCGCTACGCCATTTTCTAAAGCACCGGCCATAAACTTCGGCCGCTCAATATCCATGGCCGCCTGTATTTTTTTGCCCATCGCCCGTCGCAAAAGATCGGCACCGCCCAAAGAGTACCCGGCCATATCCTGTGCGATCTGCATGACTTGTTCTTGGTATACGATAATTCCCTGTGTCTCATCCAAGATAGGATCAATTAAAGGATGTAGCGTTTCTCGCTCGGATTGTCCGTTCTTGACTTCACAAAATTTTGGAATGTTGTCGATTGGGCCAGGTCGATACAGCGCAACAAGGGCAATGATGTCTTCAATACAATCTGGCTTCATTTGTTTGAGCGCGTCCATCATACCAGCGCTTTCAACTTGAAAGACGGCAATTGTGCGAGCGTTCGCATAGAGTTCGTAGGTTTTTGGATCGTCTAAAGGTATGGCACCGATATCATCAATCATCGATTCCGGCGGTTGATAAAGTTCGGTCCCGTCGGCAACGATATGGAGATGGCGCCCTGACGCTTTAATCAGATTAACCGCCTCTTGAATGACTGTCAGGGTCTTTAGGCCGAGAAAATCAAATTTAATCAATCCTGCCTGCTCAACCCACTTCATATTGAATTGGGTCGCGGGCATCTCCGAGCGGGCATCTCTGTATAGCGGCACCAATTGGTCAAGCGGACGATCACCGATTACCACCCCAGCGGCATGGGTTGCGGCGTTACGCAGCAAGCCTTCAATTTGTTGGCTATAGTCAAGGAGCCGTCGCACGACATCCTCAGAACTTTGCAGGGCGACGAGACGCGGTTCTTCGCGCAAGGCCTCTGCAACGGATACTGGTTTGACCCCATCCATCGGGATCATTTTGCTAATCCTGTCGACTTGACCATACGGCATCTGTAGAACGCGACCGATATCACGCACCGCCGTCTTCGATAAGATAGCGCCAAAGGTTATGATTTGCCCAACTCGGTCACGACCATACTTTTGTTGCACATAACTGATCACTTCTTCCCGACGATCCATGCAAAAATCGATGTCAAAATCTGGCATCGACACTCGTTCGGGATTAAGGAACCGTTCAAACAAAAGGGAGTATCGCAGCGGATCCAAGTCGGTAATCGTTAGCGCATAAGCGACCAAACTGCCGGCGCCCGAACCTCTACCAGGCCCGACTGGAATGTCGTTCTCTTTTGCCCATTTGATGAAATCTGCGACAATGAGGAAGTAACCGGGGAAACCCATGTCTTCAATGACCTTAAGTTCAAATTCAAGGCGCTCTTCGTAAGACTCTGGGGCGGCGGTTAATTCAATGACCTGCAAACGGGCTTGCAAGCCTTCGCGTGCTTGCCGACGCAGTTCTTCGACTTCATTTTCGGCGAATTGCGGCAATATGAGATCACGGGTTGCAACCTTGAAGGCGCAGCGTTGGGCGATCTCGAGCGTATTTTCTATTGCCTCTGGCAGATCAGAGAATATCTCCGCCATCTCTGTCGCACTCGTAAAATAGTGTCTTGGAGTCAGCTGCCGTCGTGGCTGTTGCTGGTCGATATAAGCCCCCTCGGCAATACAAATCAGGGCATCATGCGCCTGATAAATTGCGGCATCGGGAAAATAGGCGTCATTGGTCGCGACGATGGGCAGACCCTTTTGATAGGCAAGGTCAATGAGGCTTGGTTCGGTTAGACGTTCAACCTCGGGTAGCATCATATCTTCTTGGGGATGGCGTTGGATTTCGATGTACAAGCGGTCGGGAAAGGCCGCAGCAAGCTGATCAACAAGTGTTTCCGCTGCCTGTTGTTGGCTGAGTTGTAGGAGTTTACCGACGGGACCGTTTGGACCGCCGGATAAACAAATTAAACCCTCACTGTGACTCAAAAGGTCGTTGATGCTAACCTGAGGACATTGCGCAACCTGATTCAGATATAGACAGGAGTTGAGTTGCATGAGGTTTTCATACCCCTTTTGCGACTGCGCCAATAAAACCAGCGCGGCAGCGGTATCTGCTTTCCTGCGGTCAGTCGGTTCGTTTGGGACCGACACATCAATCTGACATCCGATAATTGGTTGAATGCCTGACTCAGCCGTCAACACTGAAAATTCCAGGGCACCAAACATATTATTGCTGTCGGTAATTGCCACTGCTGGCATATTGTTTGAGCGACAAAGATCGGGAAGATCCTTTAGGAGTATTGCGCCTTCCAAGAGCGAGTATTGCGAATGAACACGCAAATGCACAAATTGCGAAATTTTCGTGTTTTCTCTTGAAGTCGAATTCATCGATTCATGCTCATCATTTTACCTATGGAATGCGCAGCTACGACAATATATGGTATTTTTCCAAAATCGAGCCTGACTGGGAGGATGTCAGCTCACACAAGGCAACGACTCGTGTGAGGTATACGCGCATAATGACGCGATTGGAAAGTGGTTTAACCAGTCAACACCAACATTACCGTGAATATCATCCCTCACTGCAATCCCAATACGCTCATGTGTTTGATAGTAAATCAGCAACACTCTGCGGTCTCGCGAAAACACGCGGTCAAAAACGCAAGGACGGCATTGATAGCCAATGGAAAAATCCAATCGGGAAAACCTGATAACATCATTATTTTAAGAGTTGTTACGACTGTTCGCCCGCAAATTGCCGCTACGGGATTGGAAACTTTGCTTGAATTCGATGGTTCTTACCAGCAACTTGCTTCTGTTTCCGAACTCCCTAATTGGCAGCGGTATGAAAATCTTCCCGATACGCAAGTAAACCCAAGTTAACCACGGGAGCAAATTCGAACTTTTTGACTTGCGGCTACTCTTCCTTTGCCTTAACTTTTTGCAAAAGTGTCTGCGATCTTTACGTCGCATCAAGATCCGCAGAGACCCATTTAGATTCCCTGGTAATGCGACGAGAAAAATCCATGAACATCACGTTTCTTCTCAATGGAGAGACCGTCCATCTTGAGGATGCAGACCCGACCGAAACCTTGCTATATTGGTTGCGCACAGAGCGCCTTTTGACGGGAACGAAAGAAGGCTGCAACGAAGGAGACTGTGGCGCCTGTACGGTGATTGTAACCGATGATTCAGGCTCTCATAGCTACAATGCCTGTATTTTGCTCTTGCCGCAGTTGCATGGCAAGGCCGTGCGGACTGTTGAGGGGATTAGCGGCCCGAATAACCAGCCCCATCCCGTTCAGTCCGCAATGGCTGAGTATCATGGGAGCCAATGCGGTTTTTGCACGCCCGGCTTCATTGCCACGATGGCCTGCGCACACTTAAATGGCGATACAAATTTCAACGACGCCCTGGCGGGCAATCTTTGTCGCTGCACAGGCTACATGCCGATTATTCGTGCGGCCGAAAGGGCTGCTGCGGATCCCGTTCCCGACTGGATGATCGACACGCCACCATCGGTATCAGCGATACCAGAATTACCGACAAGTTCTGATGAGCTAGCTGAATGGTGCCTTGATCATCCGCATGGAACGTTGATTGCTGGCGCAACTGACGTTGGTCTGTGGCTGACGAAAGACCTTCGGGAACTTGAAGACGTGGTCTTTCTGCATGCGTGTAGAGATTTGCAGGTCATTGAGCAGAGGGATGACGGCTTCTGGATTGGGGCAGCCGTAACCATGGCGCAGTTGCACCTTGCCATTGAGTCCAAATTCCCGACCTTCGCAGAGCTAATTCGGCGGTATGGTTCTGCACAGGTCCGTCACGCCGCCACCATCGGCGGCAATATCGCAAATGGTTCACCGATTGGTGATAATCCGCCACCGCTGATCGCCCTCGGTGCTGTATTGCATTTGCGGCGCGGTGATAGCCGGCGACAGTTGCCTCTGGAAGATTTTTTTCTCGATTACGGAGTGCAAGATCAAGAAGCGGGAGAGTTTGTTGAAGCCGTCAGTATTCCCCAACAAGCGAATAACTTACACGTTTATAAGTTGTCTAAACGGTTCGATCAGGACATTTCGGCCGTATGCGGAGCGTTCAATATACAGGTAACTGATGGTTTGATCCGCACCGCACGCATCGCCTTTGGTGGAATGGCAGCGATCCCCAAGCGTGCGACGACAGTAGAACAGGCTCTGATTGATCAACCGTGGACACAAAATACCATTGACGCGGCAATGGCAGCTTTCGCCGCTGATTTTTCACCGCTCTCAGATATGCGGGCTTCTGCGGATTATCGGTTGGAGTGCGCCCGAAATATGCTCAAACGCGTCTGGTTTAGTCATTGTGGGGAAAAAATTTCGGTCCTTAAGGTTGCCGCATGAGTTCAAGACAATCCTTATCGCATGACTCTGCGGCCTTACATGTTGCGGGCTCCGCACGATATATAGACGATATTCCCGAGCCGCCGGATTTGCTTCACTTAGCTTTTGGCCTATCCAACCGAGCTGCTGGTCGCATTCAGAATATCGACATTGCTAAGGTCAAATCTGCGCAAGGTGTCAAGGCCATCTTGTGCGCAGAAGATCTAGAGTTTGCAGCTGACACTTCACCCTCAAATCACGATGAGCCCCTGCTAGCTCGTGGAGAAATTTATTTCGATGGGCAACCTGTGGTTCTCGTCGCAGCAGACTCGCATATTGCTGCTCGAAAGGCGGCACGCAAATTGCGTCTTCAGATTGAACCGCGCAGTCCGATTCTAACCATTGAAGAAGCGCTCGCGGCCAATAGTAGATTTGAAGATGGTCCTCGAATTTATGAGAGAGGTAATTGTGCCGAGGCTCTCGCCAAATCGCCTCGGAAGCTCAATGATCAATTGTTTATCGGCGGCCAGGAGCATTTCTATCTGGAAGGACAAGTCGCAATGGCTTGGCCGCAAGAAAACGGCGATATGCATATTTTTTCCTCAACGCAGCATCCAACCGAGATTCAGCACAAAGTGGCTGATGCTCTTAATCTCTCAATGGCGTCGGTACGGGTCGAAACTCGGCGTATGGGGGGCGGATTTGGCGGCAAGGAAAGTCAGGGAAATGCTCCAGCTATTGCTTGCGCTGTTGTTGCTCAACGCACCGGCCGACCCTGCAAGATGCGTTACGATCGCGATGACGATATGCGCATTACTGGAAAACGTCATGATTTTCGGATAGATTACGAAGTTGGATTCGATGATGACGGACGCATATTAGCGGTGTCATTTTATCACTTTATACGTTGTGGCTGGTCTATGGATTTGTCTCTACCCGTCGCCGACCGTGCGATGCTTCATGCTGACAACGCTTATTTTATTCCCTCAATGCGAATTGAGAGCCATCGCTTACGTACCAATACCTGCTCCGCGACAGCATTTCGTGGATTCGGCGGGCCGCAGGGAATGTTGGGCATTGAGCGGGTTATGGATCATGTCGCTCACGACCTCAAAGTTGATCCCGTTATCCTTCGTCAGCGAAATTACTATCGTTCCGCCGCTCGAGTAAAAGAAGGTGAACAAGCAAACTCGACCCATTACGATATGCCGGTCAATGATTTCGATCTACATGAAATGACCGAGCGCTTGCTGATTGACTGTGACTACAAGGCGAGACGCGAGGCCACCCGTAAATGGAATAAGCATCATCAAGTTCTGCGACGCGGTTTGGCCTTTTCGCCGGTGAAGTTTGGCATTTCCTTCACGCTCACCCACCTTAATCAAGCGGGAGCACTTGTTCACGTCTATCAAGACGGTTCGGTACATCTCAATCACGGCGGTACAGAAATGGGGCAAGGCTTATTCCAAAAGGTCGCCCAAGTCGCTGCCCGAAGCTTTGGTATTTCGTCTGCGCAAGTAAAAATTACCGCGACGGACACAGGGAAGGTACCAAATACCTCGGCAACAGCGGCATCCTCGGGTTCAGACCTGAATGGTATGGCAACTAAGGCGGCTTGTGATTGCATTCGTCAGAGAATGACTGCGCATTTGGCGAGTCAGTATCAGACCGATCCAGATCAGGTGACGTTCAAGAATGGCTTGGTTAGAATCGGTGATGATTGTATAACATTCGCCGAAGCGGCCAAATCTGCGTGGATGGCGAGAGTATCTCTATCGTCAACGGGATTTTACAAGACTCCCAATCTTGAGTGGGATAGAATCCGCGGGACGGGTAAGCCGTTTCATTATTTCGCCTACGGCTGCGCCGTCAGCGAGGTTGTTCTTGATGTGCTGACCGGAGAGAACCGTATTCTCAGAGCTGACATTTTGCATGATGTGGGCGCATCAATTAATCCTGCGATTGATATCGGCCAGATCGAAGGCGGTTATGTGCAGGGCGCAGGGTGGCTAACGACGGAAGAAGTAGTCTGGGATCAGAGCGGCCGCCTCAAGACACATGCGCCTTCTACTTATAAGATTCCAGCGTGTTCTGACCGTCCAGAACAATTCAACGTCTCGTTGTGGAAGGGCGAATATCGAACCGATACGATATATCTCTCAAAAGCTGTTGGGGAACCACCACTGATGCTGGGCATATCCGCCTTTCTCGCACTTCGTGATGCAATCTCGTCTATTGGCTCGCGGTATCCGAATCTTCACGCTCCCGCAACGGCGGAAGCGGTCTGGAGGGCACTCAAAGGCGTAGCCTGACCGTCGTCGTCACTCAGCGCTCTAACGTTCCCTTCGTATAGTGTACGATACCGTGCTTCCCGATCGTTCACATTTCGTGCGTGCGAATAAGGAAAATCGTATATCGGTTTTTCGTACTTACTTTCCGGCGTGTGGTCTAAAGTAACAACAAATCCGCCGCTATTGAGGCAGCTTGTTGTGGGTGATTGACGAGGCCCTGGTAACGGTCTGATAGACAGGCGAGAAATCGTCAGATTTTGTGATATGAGGCTCCCAAATGGGAATTGACTTATCCGAGTTACATCGTTTGATCTCAGACCATGGATGTGTCGCCAGAGTTGTCGTTGCAACAACCTCGGGCTCGGTGCCGAGAGAAGTGGGCGCCTCCATGTTGATCTGGTCAGATGGACAACTCGGTACCATCGGGGGTGGGTCTTTGGAATGGGAAGCGACCGCGCAGGCGCGGCGGCAAATCTCAGATCAATTGCCCAAAATGTTTGTCCGACACGCACTCGGACCTAATTTAGGGCAGTGTTGCGGCGGCAGTGTTGGTTTGCTGACCGAGTTGTTTGATGCGGAATCCGTTTATCAGATTTCGGGAGGCGTTTTTGTACGCTCAATATCGGATCCGAGTAAAATTGTTCCCGCCGCTATCAACCTTCGATTTACGCAAAAGTCTGAAGCGGGGCACTCTTTGACGCCCGAACTCGTTAATGAATGGATGATTGAGCCGGTCAATGATCCTCGTCGATGTGTTTGGGTCTGGGGTGCTGGACATGTCGGGAGAGCCATAATCAGGGTGCTGTTAACGCTGCCTGATCTTGATGTCACTTGGGTCGACACGAACCAGAACCGTTTCCCAGAAAATGTCTCTGAAGATCTTACGATTCTACCTACCGAAAACCCGGCGCTACTTTGTTCGAATGTCCCCCGACATGCGGAACACTATATCGTCACCTACTCCCATGCGCTCGATTTAGAAGTCTGTCACCGATTATTGGACCGTGGGTTTAGGTACGCGGGATTAATCGGGTCTGAAACAAAATGGGCGCGTTTTCGTCGCCGCCTAATCTCGCTTGGACATGCCAAGAATGAGGTTGCTCAAATTCAGTGTCCGATCGGAGACAAGGCATTGGGTAAACATCCGGCAAGAATAGCGATTGGCGTCGCAAGAGAGTTTTTGACACGATCCTCCCACTCTACTGTACTCACCGGTCGGTAAGCGCTCAGCGTTTGGTGACTGCTTCAATCATCATCGCAAAACGATTTGCGAAGAACCGACCCTTTGAATTGATCCATGGCCCTCTGCCGCGCTAACCGCTGCAAACCCTGCAGAAGTTTCGAACTCCCATGACGAGAAGCCTTACAACTGCCGACACCCGACTAGGGAGACCGGTTATCCCTTGGAAATTCAACTTCACCGCGCTTGTGGCTTACCTCTATAAGGAAGCCTTCGGCAACAAAGAGAGCCCATAGCCGAAGACACAAGCAAACTCAATTACCTTCAAATTCCAACGCTTGGGCCACGATATATTCCCCTCTCTGAGAACATCTGGGCACTTTTCCGTTTGTCGTCGACAGTTCTTTGTATGAATTGGTTGCAAGATGACTTTTGCAAGTTACACCGCTGTGACGTAACGTCGCAAACAAAACGAAAGTTGTCTCCAACTTAAACTTTAGAATCCTGATTTAGTATCTAACACCTGTCACGGTCCAGGAAGATTGAGTAGAGAGATATAGTTCAGAGAAAAAATGATCCGCCCATAGAATTTATACGGACGGCGACGCGAGATTGCGAAGCTAAGGAAATTCGTGAACTGGGATGGTGGCTTCAATGCGACCGCAATTTGAGGCCGAAGACAAGTAGGAAAGACCGAATTAGCGTACCATTTTTCCAAAATCAAAAACTTGCGGCTCCAAGCAAACCCATCATCTGTCATTTGCCAGCAGATATTACTGATCCATATCCGCAGCCATTTGACTTCCATGATAGACCAAGCACGCCCTGATCAAATCTTTGCAACGCTTTGCTACCTTGAAAAACCGACATCAATAGACTACAGTATTAACGTAGCAATCATTTTTTGGAGTAGAGTGAATGGCCCGTGTGACTGTTGAAGACTGTGTCGACAAAGTTCCGAACCGGTTTGATTTAGTGATTTTCTCAGCGCATCGGGCGCGTGAAATTTCGGAAGGGGCTCCAATCACCGTTGATCGCGACAATGATAAGAATCCGATTGTTGCATTGCGTGAGATCGCCGAGGAAACTCAACGCGCCGACGATATTCGCGAACGCCTCATCGAATCGAACCAGTCTCAGATCGAAATTGATGAACCAGAAGAAGACCGCATGTCGATTCTCCTTGGCGGCGAGATCGATAAACCTGACGATGATGAAGCCGATGAAAACCTCCTCCGGGCTCTGATGGAGGCTCATGGTTCGGGCTAAAGAAAATACCGACCATATGATCACCGTCGATGACTTGATCGCATTGGTCCGCGCTTACAATCCGAAAGCAAATTGTGAACGCATTTCTCAGGCGTATGCGTTCGGGGAAAAAATGCATCAAGGCCAGTATCGGCATTCTGGCGATACATATTTCTCCCATCCCGCAGCTGTTGCCGCAATCCTTACGCAACAACGGCTTGATGACGCAACGATTATAACTGCTCTCTTGCATGATACGATCGAGGATACCAAAGCCTCCTTCGTAGAAATTGAAGCTTTGTTCGGCAGCGAAGTCGCGACGTTGGTGGACGGCGTTACCAAGCTAACAAACTTGCAGCTATCAAGCCATCAAACTGAACAAGCAGAGAATTTTCGAAAGCTGTTTATCGCCATGTCACGAGACTTGCGCGTTATTCTCGTTAAGCTGGCTGACCGCCTCCACAATATGCGGACAATCCGTTCGATCCTACTCGAAAAGCAAATAAATAAATCTCGAGAGACAATGGAAATCTATGCCCCTCTCGCGGGCCGTATGGGAATGCAGTGGATGCGCGAAGAACTAGAGGATCTGGCGTTTCGAGTCTTGAATCCAGACGCTAGAAAATCGATAATTCGTCGCTTCATCCGTCTACAGCGTGATAGCGGCGATATCATCCAACGCATATCCGGGGATATGCAAACGGAACTGGAGCGAGCGAAGATCAAAGCCGAAGTATTTGGACGAGCAAAAAAACCGTACTCAATATGGCGAAAAATGAACCAAAAGGAGCTTGGGTTTTCGCGTCTTTCAGATATCTACGGTTTTCGAATCATCACGAGTAGCGAAGAAGACTGTTATGCGACGCTCGGAACAATTCATCGACGATGGCGAGCAGTGCCGGGGCGGTTCAAGGACTATATTAGTCAGCCCAAATCAAATGGTTACCGCTCAATCCATACGACGGTTTCAGGAACCGACGGAAAGCGCGTAGAAGTTCAAATTCGGAGTCAAGCCATGCACGATGTCGCGGAAACTGGGGTTGCAGCCCATTGGTCATACCGCGATGGCGTACGCGTCAAGAATCCGTTTGCCGTCGAGCCAGAGCAATGGATTTCATCCCTGACCGAGCAGTTTGAGGGGCGCGACGATCATGACGAATTCCTTGAAGCGGTTAAGTTGGAAATGTACTCTGACAAGGTGTTTTGTTTCTCACCAAAAGGTGACGTGATAAAACTGCCCAGAGGCGCAACACCGATTGACTTTGCTTATGCTATCCATACCCGTATTGGCTCAGCTATTGTCGGAGCAAAGGTTGATGGACTGCGGGTTCCACTCTGGACACGGCTGAAGAATGGCCAATCGGTTGAGATTATTTCAGCAGAGGGTCAAACGCCGCAACGAAGCTGGCTTGATGTAGCGACAACTGGCAAAGCACGCACCTCAATTCGGCGTGCTCTGCGAGAGCGGGACCGCGGACGATTTATTCGATTGGGTCGGGAACTTGCCCGCGCCGGTTTCGAACATGTTGGACGAAGAGCTACAGAAAAAGCCTTGTCCATCTCAGCTAAACATCTGGGGCTGGAGAACCACGAGGTGCTGTTGGAAAGACTCGGCAGTGCCGAAATCACCACTCACGATGTTATTCAAGCCGTTTATCCTGATATATTACCGTCAGACCAAGATGAAATTTCGCCACGCCGCGCTGTAATCGGTCTGCAGCACGGTCAATCCTTTGAGCGAGCCCGGTGTTGCGGTCCATTGCCCGGCGAGAGAATTGTCGGCATTAGTCATCGAGGCAAAGGCGTCGTGGTACACGCCATTGATTGCGACCTGCTCGGCGAATATGAAGATCAACCCAATCGGTGGGTTGATTTAAATTGGCACGAAGGTACGCATCCTCCGATTTATAGCACCACCCTTGAGATTACGATCAGCAATGGATCAGGCGTTCTGGGACGGATTTGTACATTGATCGGGGAGAAGCAGGCAAACATTTCAGACTTGCGGTTCATTGATCGCAAGCCTGATTTTTTTCGAATGTTGATTGATGTGGAATTGAGAGATGTTGAGCAATTGTTATCGCTGATGGTAACACTTGAGGCCGATAGTGATGTTGCCGCTCTCGATCGGTATCGACAGGCGGCAACCAGTTCGCAGACGTTGAGTTAGCGGCACCTGTACGAGGCTTGTTAGGTGGTTTTTAAACGCCGTGATCGTCGCTCCGCATTGCGAGTCGTTTCCGACTTCCTGTATCCGCCGGGCGGCTGGAACCGAGCATTTCAATATATCAAACATCGGGTTCGGCGCCTGCCCGATAGTCCCGAACGAATCGCTCGCGGCATTTGGGCTGGCGTTTTCGTGACCTTTACGCCGCTTTATGGATTGCACTTCATTGTCGCAGTTATCATTGCTCATATTTTGCGGGGTAACCTCGTTGCATCTTTGATGGCCACATTCTTCGGCAATCCCCTGACCTATGTTCCAATCGGTATTGTCTCATTGCAAACCGGATACTGGATACTGGGACGAGAGTATGTCGAGGGAACGCAACGGTCTTTAGTGACGACTTTTGTTGACGCTTGGATCGACTTGAAAGAAAACCTGCTCGCGCTATTTTCGAACCAAAGTGCCGATTGGTCGGGTTTACAGGTGTTTTTTGCCGAGGTCTTTTTGCCTTATCTCTTGGGCGGCATTGTACCCGGCGTCCTAACAGCATCTATCGTATATTTCCTATCTGTGCCGCTTATTCGTGCCTATCAAAAACGTCGTCGCGGGGTCATCAAAGCGAAGCTACTAACGATCAAAAAAAGGCGTCAGCGGAAGGCTCAAAAGGTGGACCAAACCTAATACATCAAAATGCGTAGGAGTTTAGAGATGCCAGACTCAACAAAGTTGCGTTTGGGGGTAAACATTGACCATGTTGCTACCGTTCGAAATGCGCGAGGCGGTTATACTCCAGATCCCTTAAGGGCGGCGAAATTGGCCGAAGATGCTGGTGCCGACGGTATTACCGCCCATTTGCGCGAAGATCGTCGTCACATTTCGAATTCTGATATTGCGCGCTTAATGGAGACCCTCTCACTGCCCCTGAATCTTGAGATGGCCGCTACCGCGGAAATGCAAAGGATCGCTTTGGATCATAAACCGCACGCAGTCTGTTTGGTGCCAGAACGACGAGAAGAACGAACCACCGAAGGTGGCTTAGAGTTGACGCATGAGGAGGATCGACTCGCTCGGTTCATTGCGCCGTTGCAGCACGCTGGCTGCCGCGTCTCGGTTTTTGTTGCGGCAGACGAGCATCAGATTGAAGCCGCCAAACGCATCGGCGCACAAGTTGTCGAGTTGCATACCGGGGCCTATTGTGACGCCCACACCGCGCATGAGTTTAGCCAACGCGATCAGGAACTCAAGGCAATCCGGGCAATCGCATCATACGCGAGTGAACTCGGTTTAGAGGTCCATGCTGGCCATGGCCTAAGCTACGAAACGATTGATCAGATTGCAATCATACCAGAAATACAAGAGATGAACATCGGTCATTTCTTGATCGGAGAAGCAATTTTTTGCGGGCTGAAAACCGCAATTCATCAGATGCGGGAGATCATGGATAAGGCTCGTAAAGTTCGCTAACGGAACTGCGCCCGATGTCAGCTTTGGTTCTGGCCTGCGGACGCTCGGCCATGATCCAATGTCGACATCGTAACCCTTGCCGATGCCGATCAATTCTTCCCAGTGATCAACAAGTCTAAAGAATTTTCAACCTTCTAATGTCGGTCGCTTCGAGAAGATTCTTGATAGCGACACGAGCGCTGTCGGCCCGATATTAATGGCAACGAGCAACTCTCTAAAATTCAGACCCGAAGAGGTAGAAGAAAGATTGCAATTGCGGGGCGGCACAGTATTGGTCCATTTGCAGTGTCAATGAAGAAGCAATCTGATTCATTGATCGCAATTGGTGTTTTGGTCAGTGCTGATTGCTGATATCGACTGCCGATCCCGTTATCAATGCATCGTTCATAATGTTGGTTTGTTGGACATGAGACTCGCCGAAGCAAAGCGGTTATTGCCACTCTTTGTATTCGTTTGCGTTGGACTTTTGACCGCGATGGCAATCTACGTCCTTGAGGATGCTGGTCGTGATATTGAGATCATTGATGATCGAATGGGTGATACCCCCATCACCGTTTACAACGGCCAAGGGCCAACGGTTATCGTCGGTCATGGATTTGCTGGTTCTCGACAATTCATGCGTGCTTATTGTCTAGCAATTGCCAGGGCTGGTTACCGTGTCGTTACCTTCGATTTTTTGGGTCATGGACAACATCCGTTGCCCATGAGTGGTGACGTGAGTGCCGTTGATGGCACGACTCAGTTGTTGGTTGAGCAAACGTTATCAGTCATTGATGGGGTAAGCTCGACGGCGCCCGTTGCCTTGGTCGGACATTCGATGGCGACTGATGTTTTTGTCCGTGCGGCGCTAGCGGCTCCCGATCCGGTTGGTCCTGTCATCTTGATTTCAGCCTTTAGTGAGGCGATCACAGACACGCATCCGCCAAATATGTTAATCATCAATGGCGAGTGGGAAGGTCGCTTAAGGACTTTTGCCCAAACAACCCTCGAAATGATAGAATCTGGTACTTTGGAAGGCGAAACAATAGAGTTCGCAGGTATAAGTCGCAGAGCAGTTTTTGCGCCTGCAACTGAACATATTAGTGTCTTGTACAGTCGGAGCGGCCAACAAGAAGCCGTCCGATGGCTCAACGCCTATTTTGATCGAACTTTCCTACCGCCTATTCCGGTATCTGGCCCTTGGATATTGATTATGCTCGTGGGATTAGTAGGTTTAGCGTGGCCACTTTCGTATATTTTGCCGCAACGGGCAGATCTCGGTGCTGAACAATTCTCACGCATGCAAATTGTTGTATTGGCGACGCTTCCAGCTCTGATCGCTCCACCGTTGACCGTACTGCTCAACCCTAATTTTCTAACCATCCTAGTCGCCGATCACCTCACGGTTCAGCTTGGATTGTATGGATTGATTCAGTTGGTGCTCCTCAGAATATATCGCCAATCGAACGAACGTTTTTCATGGATTGGGTGTATTGCTATCCTTATCTGGGGTTTAGGTCTGTTCGGTACTGCGCTTGATCGTTACACTGCTAATTTCTTTCCGCCCAGTGAGCGTATCTTTGTCATTGTTGCGTTAGCTCTTGGTGCAATTCCCTTTATGGTCGCAGACACCTTAATTTCTAATCAGGGACGCACAAATTGGCTACAGCGTGGGTTGGTTCACGGTGCTTTTTTTGGATCATTGGGTTTTGCGGTCGTACTTGATATTGAGGAGTTGTTTTTTCTCGTCATGATTGCTCCCATCATTCTTTTGTATATGATTATTTTTGGTCTTGTTGGGCGTTGGGTTTCGAAGCGACAGGGTGCTATTGGTACTGGTATGGGGCTTGGACTTTGCTTGGCTTGGGCCTTGGGTGTAAGCTTTCCCACCTTTGCGATGGAATAAAACGTGATATTGGGTATCGGAACCGACATAACCAACATTGATCGTATTCGACGAACATTGGAGCGATTCGGTGATCGATTTAAATATCGCGTTTTCTCGAGCGAGGAGCGAAACAAAGCTGCGCGGCGACTCGACGACGTCGGCACCTACGCCAAAAGATGGGCGGCAAAGGAAGCTTGCTGCAAAGCTTTGGGAACTGGCTTGCGTATGGGGATTTCTTGGCAAGATATGATCGTCAATAATGCTGTTTCTGGCCAGCCAACACTGCAGTTGACGGGATGGGCCGCGGGTCGACTGAATGACATCACACCTCTTGGGCATATAGCGTCAATTCATCTTTCCCTTACTGATGATTACCCTTGGGCGCAGGCGTTTGTGGTCATTGAGGCGACCCCTACTAACGAGCAAGACCATCTGGACAGATTGAGGCCTGTGCTTCGGGACCGATCATAGCAATCAAGCAGTTATCCAACGGAAAACAAATGACCAAAAAAACAAGACTTTATCGCGGTGTCGTTGAAACGGTAAAAACGATCATTTACGCCCTATTGATTGCTGGGGTATTTCGTACATTTATTTTTCAGCCATTCTGGATTCCGTCTGGCTCTATGAAAGAGACTCTTCTCGTTGGAGACTTTCTATTCGTAAATAAGATGGTCTATGGATATTCTTTCGCCTCCTGTCCGAGTATTCGAATTGCTTCTCTTGGAATTGATATCTCTTCTGCCGATATGTGTCGGATTTTCAAAGGCAGCAACGCTCGTTTCTGGGCTGGAAGTCCCGAGCGCGGCGATGTTGTCGTCTTTAGTCATCCCGTCACAGCAACAGATTTCATCAAAAGAATAGTTGGTATGCCCGGTGATACGGTGCAGATGGTCAATGGCGTCTTGATCATTAATGGCGAGGCCGTCTCCTTAGAAGATGCCGGGACCCATACCGAGATTTCAGATTTTCAAGGAAATAGAGGCGTAATGCCAAGGTGCTCTAATGGAATTATTGGCCAAGGCGGAACCTGTGAAAAACAACGACAACTAGAGACATTGCCAAACGGTCGCAGTCACATTGTCCTCAATATTCGCAATCAAAGTTCAGATAATACGCAGGAATTCACGGTCCCCGAAGGTCACTACTTCGCCGTCGGTGATAATCGCGACAATTCCTCAGATAGTCGCTTCTCGACAGGAGTCGGCGGTGTTGGTTTTGTTCCATATGAAAACCTCGTCGGTCGGGCAGATCGTATCTTTTTCTCGTCTGCTGGTAATTCGCTGTTTTTTTTCTGGACTTGGCGCGGCGACCGTTTCTTTAAGTCAATCGAGTGACAGGCGAAGACAAACTCAAAGCCTTTGAGGCGCGAATCGGGCATAAGTTTCGAACACCTGCCCTCTTGGAACGAGCGGTCGTGCACTCTTCGAAAAAGAGTGTTGATCGCGAAAATAACCAACAACTCGAGTTTTTGGGTGATCGCGTCCTCGGATTGATAATTGCTGAGGCACTTCTTGAAGTCGACCCTGATGTCGCTGTTGGAGATTTAGCGCCTCGATATAATAGCTTAATTCGCAACAAGATGTGCGCAGAGATCGCCCGCTCAATCAATCTAGGCGAGATTCTTTCGTTGGGTCGAACTGAGATGCTCTCTGGGGGGCGACGCAAAGACGCTTTATTGGGAGATGCTCTAGAGGCGGTAATCGCAGCTATATACCATGACGCGGGATTAAACAAAGTTCGAAAAGTTGTCCGACACCTTTGGGGTGAGCGAATTCGCGACGTCGCGATAGACGCTAGGGATTCAAAGTCTTTGCTGCAACAGTGGGCTCAAGCGAGAAGCATGATGCCACCGAGTTATACTGTGATTTCCCAAGAGGGTCCCGACCACGCACCGACTTTTTCTGTCTTTGTCAATCTACAGGACGGGCAGTCGGCGCAGGCTAAAGCCAGCTCTAAACGACAGGCGGAGCAAGCTGCAGCGGAGCTGCTGATGTCGACTCTAGTCGATAAAAGCGCATGACGTCCAAAGCGGGTTTTGTTGCGCTGATCGGTGAGCCGAACGTTGGCAAGTCAGCGCTCATGAATAGGCTTATTGGGTCCAAGATTTCCATAGTTACGCATAAAGTCCAGACAACTCGAGTGCGGGTGCGCGGCGTTATAAACCGTCGAAATACGCAAGTCGTTTTTGTTGACACCCCTGGTATCTTTGCACCGCGCCGCCGATTGGATCATGCAATGGTAACCGCGGCCTGGAGCAGTGTGAAAGATGCTGACATGATTCTTGTTCTCTATGAGGCCCACCGCGGCATCACTCCCGGGATTGAGCAGATCATCTCGTCTCTCAAAACGCGCAATCCCAGTCAACGGCTTGCGGCTGTCGTGAATAAAATTGACCGCGCAAAACCCAAGTCACTCTTACAGCTTGCAGCGCAAATCAATTCCCAATTCAATTTTGAACACACCTTTTTTGTATCAGCGACCAAGGGCGATGGCGTCGCTGACTTACTGGATTGGTTGACCGATGAGATGCCAGAAAATCCTTGGTTTTTCGATCACGACCAAGTTTCTGACTTACCGCTACGACTGTTGGCGGCGGAAAGGACACGAGAGAAACTGATGATTCGCTTGCACCAAGAAATTCCCTATCAACTTACGGTGGAGGGCGAGACTTGGGAAGAACAAAGTGACGGCTCGGTCCGAATTTCCCAGATCATTTATGTCAATCGTAAGGGGCATAAGGGGCTAGTCCTTGGTAATTGTGGAGCGACCATTAAGGCAATCGGCACGGCTGCACGAATTGACCTAGAGCATTTCCTAGAGCGCCGAGTGCACTTATTCTTGCGGGTGAAGGTGCGTCCGGGTTGGCTAAACGAGCGCGAGCGTTACGCAGAGATAGGACTGGAATTTCAGGACAAGTCCTCGTGACACGGTTATCCTCACAGTTTTGGGTGCAAGCATACTTTAAACGATTACAGCTTGCGGGAATATCGGGCTATGTTGTCATCCACGGGGATGATACCGCGGGCGCGATTTTAGTTAAGCTCAATACACTTGATGGTAACGCTTCCGCCTATCAGAGATCAATTGATCCGTCGTCTGGCAATTCGTCGTGGATGCTTCTCAATCAAACTAACGAAGCTGAGATTGATGCGAGTATCCGAAGGCAATGTGCCCTTGATCCAGACCTATGGGTGCTTGAGATTGAGGATCGTTCTGGTCGGCATTTATTGGATTAATCTGGTTTTTGCTTTTGATATCTTGTTAAAATCATGTCCGACCTTACAGTCTTCTCTTCCTCTGACTGACGGCACAGGCTAGCATATGTCCGTTCAACCCGACTGTATAGCAAGAGTGTGCTAAGAAACTCCGAGGCTTTCCTCAAGTTCACTTTTTGGTAAGTTTTTTTGAAGATTCCTGATTTGCGGGACAAACTAACAGAATATGAGAAGATTTGTACCAATCAGTGAGACTTCGCCAATAATAATCAGCACGATCGTAAACCCGTACAAAGAACCTTACAAGTAGGCCGTCACAACGTGCATAACGAAGCGGTAGAAATGCGGTTCGTTCGATACCTACATCTGAACCGTCGACACGCATCAACGAAATACGCCGCTGCCCGCGAACGAATTTCGGGGTGCGCATGCAGAGATTGAGATGCCGTAGCTAGCCGCGGGGCGCGAGGCACCGTCAAGTGCCGTCGGCTTCCTCGTCAAGTCTGGTCAAATGCTGTCAGATTTTGCAGCCTGATCGTGTGTCACTTCGCCCCGGGGCAACAGAGTCCGTGGTGCCTGCGGGGGAAAATTTTTGGCCAAAAAAGAAAAAATTACCCTAGATTTTGTTTGCTATTTGGAGAAACTATACAAACGTTAAAGCAAACGACCGCTCTTGGACACTTTCATGGCAAAAGTGAGCGGTGGCGTCCGCCAAAAGCGCTATGCTCACTGCAATCTTGTCGCCATGACCCGATTGTTTACCAACCGTGGAGACCACTTTCACAACGCGGCGGTGGCGGCAAATATACCGGAGACGCAAACGAACTTCACCAATGCGCTCGCAGTAATCGGACAAAGTCTTGAAGATCTCGTTCTCAATCACGCGGCGACAATGGCAAACTGCGTTGTCAGAGTGCTAAACTCAATCCTTCGCGTGTGAGCTTCGGTCAGACCAGACCGGCATTTTGAACGGTGCTCACGCAAACCCGTCAATAAATGGAGACGCTCAAAATCATAGCGACATCGCCGCCGGCAGCATAACGCAAAAAGGGATCGGAGAAGCCCCAATTGGCTGTGTCCCCTTAAAGAAATTCCGTTGCGTCACGGCAGGGCTTTGCATAAGTTCGGATCAGCCAAATTTTTCTTATAACCAGTCAATGGTGCGCAGATTAGCTAAGTGTCTTAGCAGACGTTTAACTCTGGGGCAAAATATTGCCAATTTGTAGCATATTTTGTTAAACCTGGCTAGATTGGGAGATGTTATCTCATGATCGGTCAAATAACCGGCAGGAAATCACAGACAAGCGAAGCGCCGTCTACACCTGTTGGCTACCTTCACAAATTATCGGGCTAGTTGAGCAAAATCTGCCGCAACAGTTTCTGTCCTTACATATGGACTCCCGTTGATGATTACTTGGCACTCTGAAGGTATACTCTTGTCGACCAAGCCGCATGGCGAAACAGCAGCTATAATTGGTGCACTGACCGAAGAGCATGGCCGTCACACTGGTCTCGTACATGGCGGGCGCAGCAGACGAATTGCCCCCATATTGCAGCCCGGAGCGCAGTTAGATCTCGAATGGCGGGCTCGGCTAGAGGAACATATGGGAACCTTTCGGGTTGAACTCATCAAAAGCCGAGCTGCGCGAATAATGTCAGATAAGCTGAAATTGGCGGGTTTGAACGCCATAGTGAGTCTGTTGGCGTTTGCTTTACCAGAAAGAGAAAGCCACCTCAAATTATATCGCAGTACCGAACGGTTACTTGATCAACTTGGGCAGGGCGAGAATTGGCTTCAAGCCTATCTGCACTGGGAGTTAATCTTGCTTGCTGAAACGGGCTTCGGATTGAATTTGGCAACCTGCGCCGTAACCGGGCGGTCCGATGATTTGCACTACGTTTCACCAAAAACTGGCCGAGCGGTTTCATCGCAGGCGGCGGGAAAATGGGCGGCGAGGCTGCTTCCGTTCCCCGATTCTCTAAAGCCCAATGCTGGCGATTCAAACGCTGAAATCACGCAGGCACTCGCAGTTACTGGACACTTTTTGACCTCGAAGCTCGCACCTGCTCTCGGTAATAATAGACTGCCTGAGGCTCGCACCCGTTTTCTGCGTCTCCTGAATACAACAGTGTCACGCCAGTGACTATTTGTGCCAACAAAGCTTCGGCTTTTTTGATTGCAGCCAACAAGTGCAGCTAGAGCACTGCTATTGCAGGAGACGACGAGCGATCAATTGCGCTTGAATTTCTGATGCACCCTCAAAGATGCTTAGAATACGAGCGTCACATAAAACACGTGAAATTCGGTATTCCAAGGCAAACCCATTACCACCGTGGATCTGTAAGCCGTTATCTGCACACGCCCAAGCTACCCGGGCTGCTAGCAATTTTGCCATTCCCGCTTCTAAGTCACAGCGAATATCCTGATCTTTTTCAGCCGCCGAGAAATAGGTGAGTTGACGTGCGATCATTATTTCGACGGCCATCATCGCAAGTTTATTCGCGACTCGTGGAAACTCTATCAAGGGTTTCCCAAACTGCTTGCGATCCTCGGCATAACTCATTGCGAGATCAAGTGCAGATTGAGCCACACCAACCGCTCGAGCGGCCGTCTGAATTCGTGCCGACTCAAATGTTTGCATTAACTGTTTGAAGCCCTTGCCCTCCTCTTCACCGAGAAGATTTTTCGACTCAACAAGAAAGTTATCAAAACCAATTTCGTATTCCTTCATGCCGCGATAACCCAAGACTTCTATTTCACCACCCGTGATTCCCAAGGTTGGGAACGGTTCCTCGTCGTTTCCAGGCGTTTTTTCGGCCAAGAACATGCTGAGCCCTCGATAATCGTCTGTTTCGGGATCAGTTCGTGCGAGCAACGTCATAACATGCGTCCGCGCCGCATGCGTTATCCATGTCTTATTGCCCGTAATCCGATAATCTCCATTATCGTCTCGCACCGCCCGCGTGCGCAGTGAGCCTAAATCAGAGCCGGTATTCGGCTCGGTGAATACGGCTGTGGGCAAGATATCGGCCGAAGCGATTTTTGGCAGCCAGTATTTCTTTTGCGCCTCAGTTCCACCGGCCAAAATGAGTTCAGCAGCGATTTCACTCCTAGTCGCTAGAGAACCAACACCAATGTAACCTCGCGATAACTCCTCAGATACCACACACATGGCGGCTTTAGGTAAGCCGAGTCCGCCGAATTCTTCTGGAATAGTCAAGCCAAACACGCCCAATTCTGCAAGCTGTTTGATCATTGCCATTGGGATGAGTTCGTCGCGCAAATGCCACTCGTGAGCTCTTGGGTCTATCTGTTCAATGGTATAACGCCGAAACTGATCGCGAATCATTTCCAATTCAGTATCAAGAGCTGCATCGCCAAAGATCGTGGCGCCGTCGATCTGGCGCATTAACTCGGTGAGACGTAACCGAGCCGCCTGCGTATTGCCGCCATGCATCAGAATACTCACTTCTGACGTGATGAATTCGTCTTTTTCGGCCTCGGATAGCCCCATATCTTGCAGGCGCACAATCTCGGTCTGGCTCATCTGAAGCCCACCAGAGATTTGACAAAGATACTCGCCGAAAGCGATCTGCAGGATTAACTGCTCGATTTCGCCAAATTTACCGTTAACGTTTAAACGGTCCGCCCAATTTAACATCTGACGAAGGCTCTCACGATAGGTCGCCAGCCAAGCCAATCCATGCGTTGCGGTCTGGGCTCGTTCGATAGCATAAACTTCGATTTTATCGCCATGACCGATATCTACTCTCAATCGATCGACGGCTCGATTGAGTAATTGGTCTATAGCTGCAACAGCCCGGTCAGAAAGTTGTAGGAGATCTTCAAGTATTAGGTCGGTCTCGACAGTAGAATTTTGTTCATCACGAGCCATGGCGTTGACCCTTTCTGTTCTTGATGCTTAGAAAAAACAAGCAATCTTGAAGGCCGAGACTGATATCATCCCCTGCCGCAACTCTTGATTAATTGGCGGCCCTCGACGAGCGATATTGATCATTCCTCACCGAAAACTAAGGATAAATAGGCCCTTGAGGAGAAAAATACTCCACGGATAAAATTCGAAGCTAACGTCACTTGAACACCAAACAATTCGATCTCATTCACTGTAAGGTCCAAAACGCAAATTTGGAGTTCGTTGGCTTTACTGCCTTTCGACTGCGAGTTGAAGTGGGACATTTTAACAAATGAAGCGCATCTCCGCAAAATGGGAAATATATGCCAGCTGCGATTGAGGTTCCATCGCAAAAACAACCCCAAACAGCGCTAAGCAAATTGGTATTGCAGCGAACCCCCATAAGCGCTTTTTTGTGTGTCACAGCCTTAACACTCGTGAGAGCGTTCTTTCGGCACGGCTTAGTATTGCGCACTGAAGGTACCTCTTGACTCAATGCAAAAGTCGCTGACAAGCAAACAATGACTGTCACGCTGTTAAAGAAAACTTTTACAGAGAGCGCAGTTATCGTAACGCTGCAAGAAATCTATCATTAGTCAATATTTGAGAATTTCCGATCAAATTCAGGGCCGAAAAAAAGAATAGATATGCTTGAACTGCTTGGTCTAACGACGACGTCAGCAGTGCTCGCTATTGTTGTGACCATAGCGGCTGGAATTGTCAAAGGCACCATCGGGTTTGCCTTACCGCTCATCATGATCTCTGGCTTGTCGATCATCATGGAGCCCAAGCTTGCCCTTGCAGCGATTGTGCTGCCGGCGCTGCTAACTAATCTTCATCAAACATTCCGAAATGGCATTCGAGCGGCTTTAGAGGCGGCAACTGAGCACTGGCGATTTATGTTGGCAACCTGCTTGGTGTTGACGCTAACGGCTCAAAGCGTCGCGATCATCCCAACTCACGTCCTTTATCTCGTAATCGGCGTCCCCGTCGTCACACTTGCCGTCATCCAATTAATTGGGTTTAGAATGACGATTTCTCCTCAACACAGAGTGCGTGCTGAATGGATAATCGGCTCAATTACGGGGATATTTGGAGGGATCTCTGCAACTTGGGGACCGACTACAGTATTATATTTGCTTGCGATAAATTCCCCGAAGTCTCGCCAAATCATCGTGCAAGGCACCGTATACGGAATTGGGTCTATTGCCTACCTCTTAGCCCATCTGCAGTCGGGGATATTTAACCTCGAAAATGTATTCCTGTCGGCATTTCTCATTTTACCGGCATTGATTGGCATGGCGATTGGAATGCGTCTACAGCAAAAATTAGATGCAAATCGATTTCGTACGGTAACTCTCATAGTCTTGGTACTCTTAGGCTTCAATCTTATACGGCGCGGGCTTTTCGTCTGATGGGCAAGTGCGCTCCGTGTGATAAAGGGTCGGACTAGAAACACTTTCCTGATATGCTCTAAGATTATGAAGAAACTGAAGAGTAACTTTGATGCAAGGTAGTAGCATTCTGAGGAAAATCAGGTTGGTTCATCGAATAAATGCTCCTTAAACCGGTCGTCAAAAAACTCAACGGATCGGTTTTTCCCGATCTCACGTTGAGAAATATCCCCCCGTCTGATTGATTAATTGGTCTTCCGAAAAGGCAAGAAAAAAATGTTCCTCGAATTCAACAACGCCCAAACAAGCTTTCCTACCAACAAAAGTGACTTATACCCTTTCGGTACCTGTGTCGGGTCAATATTCTGTCACTAATCTACGTGTCGCCTCATATTGGCCGTTGTTTTGTAAAACCTCAACTCTTCGTCGCTGAGCTGTTCTGCTGGAACTAACTCGTAATGCCGCTCATCAGTAATCGTAATTTCTTCATCCAGATTCCCGAACGCAAACAGCGCAATTCTGCCTTTATCCATGAATTGCGCAGCGACTGGGCGAGCAACCAACTTTTCAAACTTTTGCTCGGCAACGAGAAAATCCTGCCAGATTTGAACTACGCTAAGAGCATCTCTTCCACTCTTGGCTTGTACAGGCAAAACGTAATGGGCACCATCCTTGTCTATACCAACATACAAGTCATCTGTTTCTACTTGGAAACCACTGTCTCCTGACTTGAGGGCATTTCTGACCTTAACCGATGTACGTAAATGACTTTGCAAAGGATAGCAAACCAGACCAGTAAATATATCTAGCAATCGATTATAGCGAAGTCTGGCCAACAGAGCTTGCTCGTCCGACATAGCACATCTGTAAATAAGGCCTGGAGTCGCGTCGGGAACTCGAATAATCTGAAGTCCAATTCTTGGTTCAATCACGTTAATGGGGGTGAGCTTCAGCACGTAAATGGCATGACCACCAGGGAAAATTGCCCATTCCTTACCCTTCGGAGCACAGTCACGAATGCTGTCAGGCAACTGTATTCTGTAGCGCAGCGAATAAATGATATCCCCAATATTCTTTGGACGCTTGAGGCCTAGCACCGCAGCCGTCGAGATAATTTCATCGCGACTAAAAGGTACTTCTTGCATGCCTGAATGGTATCGTTCCAAGAATATTCTCGAAATGATCCGCTGCGCAGCCGTTTCACGTTTTTTACTCACGACCGCTGACCGGTACTGTCAAAGCCCGGCCACCTTAGAACTAGAACCTCCTCTCGGAGCTTCTGTTTGGTTGCTGTCGCTTGCCGGGTCCGGAACAATTCAAGTGATTCTACTTCGTATCCTGCTCGCTCCGCAAGATCACCCAGAATCTGCCCCGTACGGATCATCACCCTGAGATAGGAGGCTTGATCTCCCACGACATAGGCTAGGCGAGCACCGGGCCGCAAAACCTTCCGCAGGGAAGCGAAATGACGAGCCATTCCGCCGAAATAGAGACGCGTCACGCGATGATACATCCGCTCAAACCCAGATTGTTTGCCGAGTTCTATTCGTCGAGCTTCAATTGCATCGGCAATCTTATCTACCTCGGCGTGGTCGCTAACCCAACTACAATCGTCATCGTCGCTGTAAACACCACGCGTATTGGAGCGTAATAGGTTTCGTTTCATTTTCTGGAGGTCAGATCGACTCTCAATAAAACCCAGTAACACTGACTCCAATCGAACAATGCGCGAGTAGTCTTTTTCGTTAGGATAAGGCGGCGAAGTAATAACGGCGTCAACGCTACAAGGATCAATACAAGAATCGATATTCCGTGCGTCACAATCAAAAGCGGAGGATGGTGTGTCGTCAAGCGGCTGGAGTTGGCGCAGATCCGTCGCGATGGCCTGGATACTGCTAAGCCAGCTTTCAACCACGTTGGTATCAGTCTTTATTCTTCCAACACCGACTTCGGGCCCGAACCGTAGATTGCAGATGTCGCTCACAAGCGAATGCGCAAGGGCCAAGGATTCATGCGCTGCAAAGACCTTAGCGTGCATATCCGCAAGCATATCTCTCAGGATAAGAACTTTGTGTAGCGGCAATGGACTGATCGAATTCTTGAGCATCAGCCTTTCGACCTCGGGAGGCAAAGAACGGAGTTTTCTCTCTGGCGGAATACTTGCCATTGGAACATCCGTGACCCCTTGTTCTTCAAATAATCGCAATGTCGCACTCGCAACTCGGTGCGCATGGGCTGCAAATCGATCAGGATTTATCGACCAATTGGTTTTCGTGTTTGCTGCAAGGCGGGATACTGCGACTGTTTCTAACCCAACGCTTGGGATTCCGAGTTTTTTGGCTTCAACAAGTGTTGTACCAGTTCCGCAGAATGGATCAAGCAGGAGGTTATCGCCGCTCAGGCCAAATCGGGTTACAAATTCGCGAACGAGATGGGGAGGGAAAGAAAGGACAAATCGATACCACCCGTGTGCTGCCAAATCTTCAGGCAGCAATGTATTCATTTTTCCGTTCGCAACTGGTTTTTCAGCACCACTAGATCCAGATCCAGCGGGACGCGATAAAGTACCCATTGATTTCCTAAAAATTGTCCCGTCTTGCATTCTGGCGATTTCTAAATTGGAGAATTTATATTTCTAAGCGTTTATTCACGTAAACCTGAGGATTATTAACGCTTCATTTCTGCAACTCTGACTTTTGATCAAAATTCAATCTGAAAAAAGTGCGGCCTTTGTCGTATTGTTATCACGACTACGGGTGAAAACCAAAACTTTATCGGTTGGATTTTCGCGTGTCGTTGGCCTAGCATGGGCATAGGCCACAAAGAGCTTCTTGTCGCGCAATTTCCCGCCCAAAGCTTCAATAACTCGTGGCGTCTCAATAAATGTGCCAAAAATCAATCAACGCTCTTGAGGGCGGCGGCCTTGACGTCAGCGGCTACGTTGGGAAGAAATTGTCGAAAGTTCTCTTCAAACATCCCAACCAACTTCTGCGCCTGCCGATCATACTCCTCTCCATTTTCCCAAGTACGACGCGGATCAAGGAGTGTCTCAGACACGCCCGGCACAGAGACTGGAACGGAAAAACCAAAATGTTGGTCCGTACGGAATTTCGTTTGCGACACTCTTCCCTCAAGCGTCGCTGAAAGCAACGCCCGTGTGGCGGCAATCGGCATTCGCTTACCCGTACCATACGAACCACCAGTCCAACCTGTATTGACCAACCAGCAATCGGCTTTGTGTTTTGCTATTCGTTCACGGAAGAGATTTCCATAAATTTCAGGCCGACGGGGCATGAAAGGTGCACCGAAACAGGTTGAGAAAGTCGGTTGCGGCTCAATAACTCCCCGCTCCGTTCCTGCAACCTTAGAAGTAAAGCCAGAAAGAAAGTGATAGATTGCCTCCGCGGGAGTAAGCCGAGCGATCGGCGGCAACACGCCGAACGCGTCACAGGTAAGCATAATGATGTTGCTGGGATGTCCGCCTAATCCATTCGATGACGCACTAGAAATATAGTCAAGCGGGTACGCGCAGCGCATGTTTGCGGTGATGCTGTCGTCGTCAAAATCCAGATCAAAGGTTTCAGGATCATATCGCATGTTCTCAATGATCGTACTGAACTTTTGCGTTGTTGCAAAAATCTCAGGCTCGGCCTCAACGCTGAGCGAGAGCGTTTTTGCGTAACAACCCCCTTCAAAGTTGGAGATGCCTTGATCGGACCAAGCATGCTCATCATCGCCGATCAAAACTCGTTTCGGATCGGAAGAAAGAGTCGTCTTACCCGTGCCGGATAATCCAAAGAATATCACTGTGTTCGCAGGATTACCAACTTCATGATTCGCCGAACAATGCATCGGCAGAATATTTTTCTCAGGCAAAAGGAAATTTAGGAGGGTGAAAACAGACTTCTTACTCTCGCCCGCATATTTCGTACCAGCTATCAGAATTGTCTTCTTGCCGAGATCAAGAGCGATAATCGTCTCGGAGCGACATCCGTGTCTCGACGGGTCTGCCCGAAAACTCGGACAATTAATAAGAATGCAGTCAGCTGTATAGTCGTCAAGTTCATGCGGTTCCAGTCGTCGCAAAAGATGGCGAACGAATAGATTATGCCAAGCGAGTTCCGTTATCGCACGCACGTTCACACGGAATGTCGCATCAGCGCCCGCAACAAGGTCCTGTACGAATAAATCGCGGTCTTGCATGTGCTCAATCATGTCAGCGTGCAGCGTATCAAAGTTTTCCGAGCTCATCCGTTGGTTATTCTGCCACCAAATACTCTCCACATCCGCAGAGGGGCAAACAACATACTTGTCATTAGGGGATCGCCCCGTGTACTTCCCCGTAGTCACCAGAAACGAGCCACCTTTGCCGAGTGTCCCTTCGCCACGGCGCAGAGCTGTTGCAACAAGAGCAGGCTCTTGCAAATTGTAATGGATCGTGCCAGAACTGATGATACCTTGATTCTCAATCAGAAATTTTGAGTTCACTCGCCCAATTTGCATCTAAAGTTGTCTCCAAACTTCCTTTGCGGAATCAATCTTGCGATCTGGCCTAATTATCTACACTCAAAGCAAAAATACAGTGGACAATTGCGTGAACAGACCCGTTTTGGAACCAAGATGCTCAATATCCAAACATTTGTGATTAAAAATAAATCGTTATCAGTGACTGTATGAAAGTCTGTCGTTTTCTCAAATGGTACGCGTCACCTACAATACAGGACTACAGCGGCGACGAACCAGACTCTGGTCGACAATCCAAGCTTCTAGATGATAGGAGGTTGTTACAGTAGACATGATACAATGCTCACCTTCAACCGTCCCGACTGCCTTGATCTTGCTCAAGGTCGCGTTTTTTCTGGCCGCCGATGACATCGTATACAGCACAGAACATCGGCGAAATTGTCCACGCAAGTTGCGTAGCCTTTTGTAACCAAGGAGTACTGATCTCGGGACCATCGGCAAGCGGAAAATCGACTCTAGCTCTCGAATTAATTTCACGAGGAGCGACACTCGTAGCCGACGATCGCACAGTTCTTTCTGTTACTGATAATCAAATTTTGGCATCGCCTCCAGCAAAGTTATCGGGAATAATCGAAGTCCGAGGGATAGGTTTGCTCCGGGCCAAGTCAGCAGCGCCCGTGCGATTGGGATTGATTATTGATCTTGAACACACAGAACCATTACGACACCCGCCGAAAAGAATACGAAAACTGATGGGACTATCATTACCCGTTCTTTATCGCATCGACAGTTCCTCATTTCCTGCTGCAATCCTGCAATATCTCGCAGAGGGACTATATACCGATGAGAATTAAACGGCGTGTAGCAGCGCATTTTTGCTCGGCAATCAGTCTGACAGTGAGCGCATCAGCTTTACCGTTCTTCGGTCAATCTGATGAATTCTGAGGTCGGCAGTGCTGAAAAAGGACCATCATCAGAGTTCAAAAATCTTCGTCGAGCAGACGCAAATAGGCAATGATAGATTATGCGTTGCAAAACAGTAAAGGCACTCAATCGCCGCCATTACTAGCAAAAACTTGTTTTAGGTGCACTGGAAATGTCGTTAGCTGCGCAATCGCGAAGGATAATTGCCGCAAGAGGCGCGTAGTTCCAAATGTAATCACGCAGAGTAGTTCAGTAACTCTAGCTGCCAGGTCGTTTGTTCGAACCGAATTTTGGTAACTGACAAATGATCAACAGGCATTGAGATGACCTCACGGGGGCTCACCATCCGAGCCCTACGAATCTGCGTCAGAATAACTCCCATGTGCGCAACAACAATAATTGCTGCGTCGGGATTGTGCATAGCAAGCCAGTCGACTGATTCTTGAATGCGTCGCGCCGCTTTGTACCAACTCTCCCCATTCGGTGGAGCCGCTTCACCAGGTTCTTCCCAATAGGCGCGGCTCAATTCCGGATAGGCTGTGGCGATTTCAGCAGCGGTCAATCCCTCCCAATCGCCGAAATTAAACTCTCGAAGAGCAGGCTTATCGGGAAGACGATGTCGTCCTTTTGATAGCAAATCAGCTGTGGCTGACGCCCGATCTAAGTCAGAGGCGACCAATGTCGCGTCTCGTGGAAGAAAAGCGTCAAGACGATCAATCCGTTCATCTATACCCGAAAAGTCGGCGGGTACATCTTTCCAACCGGCAAAAGCTTTTGCTTTCGTTGGAGCATGTCGTACCCAATACCAAACGCTCACGCGAACTCTCCCTTCAAAACTTGCGGCAGCCCGGCAACTACAAGCACTACGAGTTCGGCAATTGCGGCCAAGTCGATATTCAGGCGTCCCTGAGCTTCGCGGAAAGACCTGGCGACTGAATTTGTCGGTACGATCCCGGTACCGACCTCATTTGACACAACAATAACTGGAACCGAACAGGTGTTTAGGGCTTCAAGCAATCGGTCTTTCTCCGTTACTAAGCCTGTTTCTGATCTAAGAAATTGGTTTGAAAGCCAGACAGTGGCGCAATCAAGCAAGATTACGCCCTTGGGCGGTTTTTGCAAAATTGCAGCGACGTCTAAGGGAACCTCAATCGTCCGCCAGTGCTTCGGTCGACTGTGTCGATGGCGGTCGATTCTCTCCCTCATTTCCGCATCCTTGGCTTCAGCAGTTGCAACATAGGTCACCGAAATACCGCTATCAATGGCCAGCCGTTCTGCAAAATGCGACTTTCCTGACGCCGCCCCGCCGAGAATGAGAGTTAATTTCGGTAGCACCACAACAATTTCTTTGATCCACTTTCCGAATTAAAACGTAAGAATAATCACCCGTCGAAACAAGGTGGTTCATGTCATCTAAAATTGTGGAGGGATCAAAAAGGATGACATCCTTAACAGACTATGATTCGTCATTTAAGCGCAAAGCAATGGATACAGAATTGCTTGACGCCAAGACTGAATTGAAACTTGCGCGCGCATGGCGCAACAATCAAGACGAAAAAGCACTGGATCGCTTAATCACGGCGTACATGCGGTTGGCAATTTCCATGGCTTCAAAGTACCGCCGGTATGGTGCCCCAATGAACGACCTTATCCAAGAGGCAGGCCTCGGTCTAATGAAGGCCGCCGACAAATTTGATCCCGAACGGGGCGTTCGTTTTTCGACATACGCGGTTTGGTGGATTAGAGCCTCAATTCAAGACTACGTCATGCGGAACTGGTCATTGGTGCGGACCGGCTCAACCTCGTCTCAAAAAGCACTCTTCTTCAATATGCGGCGCGTACGCGCTCGACTCGAGCGCGACTACGTCGCATGGGGTAACACAATCGACCGGCACAAGATCAATAAGCTGATTGCGTCGGAAATTGGGGTGCCTTTGCGCGATGTCGAAATGATGGCGGGTCGCTTGAGCGGCTCTGATTACTCTTTGAACGCCCCCCAAACGGTCGATGAAGAAGCCCGAGAATGGGTGGAGTCGCTCGCTGACGACAACCTGCAAGCAGCAGACCTCTTCGAACAGGTGCATGACCAAGAACAGCTTCGCGAGTGGTTAACGATAGCAATGAATGGCTTGAGCGAGCGCGAGCGTCTCATCGTGAATGAACGGAGACTGAGTGACAGCCCGCGCACTCTGCAGAGTCTTGGTAATCAGCTGGGGGTATCGAAGGAGCGTGTCCGGCAACTCGAAGCAACCGCCTTAGACAAAATGCGTAAAAGCCTTGAGACTCAATCACCCGAGGTTCAGCAGTTACTTTTCTAGTTCACACAACGTCTCAAACTAACCGACGGGCTCACAACCTTGAAGCGGCCTCACGCCGATGTTGCCCTCAGCTTGCGCCTTGATCGCCATGGCTGCAGCGCAGCAAGCGGCTGCAGTCGTGAAGTATGGAATGCGATCCATTAAGGCTCTCGCCCGAATTGACTTGCTATCAGCGATAGCTTGCCCCCCTTCGGTCGTATTCATCACCAGTTGAACACCATTGTTCTTCATCAAATCTACAACGTTTGGACGGCCTTCGTAGACTTTATTCACGAGCGTGGACTCAACATCACACTCGGTTAACCACGCATTAGTACCGCGGGTCGCGACCAATGAAAATCCAAGATCAATCAATAATCGGGCGGCCTCTAGAATTTTTGAACCCTTATCGAAGTCCCTAATTGAGATAAATCCGCAACCCGACGTCGGCAACACGACGCCCGCCCCCAACTGCGCCTTCAAAAACGCGCGCGGAAAATCACGATCCCACCCCATCACTTCGCCGGTCGATCGCATTTCAGGTCCCAAAATTGTATCCGTTCCGGGGAAACGGGCAAATGGCATTACTGCCTCTTTTACGGAAAACCACGGCATATTTGGGTTCACAAGGGTCATTGGGTCAGCGAGCGGCAGAATGCTATCATAAGCACCAGACCCAACTTCGTATGCCGGTCGCATTGGGAAATCTGATAATGGCTTTCCCGCCATCACTAACGCTGCTATTGCAGCAATAGCACAATCGGTTGCTTTCGCGACAAAAGGTACGGTTCGAGAAGCGCGCGGGTTTACTTCGATTAGGAAAACTGACTGATCCTTTATGGCAAACTGGACATTCATAAGGCCAACAACTTGAAGAGCCGTGGCGAGCGCTACCGTTTGCCGAACCACCTCCGCCTTCACCGCCTCCGACAAGGTATGTGGCGGCAAAGAACAGGCACTATCGCCAGAATGAATGCCCGCTTCTTCAATATGCTGCATGATACCTGCCACATGAACATCAGTGCCGTCACTCAAAGCATCAACATCAACTTCAATTGCATCCGAAAGGTAGCTATCGAGTAAAACCGGGCTGTCGCCTGAAACCTCAACCGCCTGAGCAATATAACGCTCTAGTTCATCTTGACTGCGTACGATTTCCATTGCACGCCCCCCAAGGACATATGACGGCCGAATAATGAGCGGATACCCGAGTTCTTGGGCCAAGGTCATCGCTGACACTTTCGTTGCGGCCACGGCATTTTTTGGCTGCTGCAACTGCAAATCTGCCACAAGTTGCTGAAAGCGTTCTCGATCCTCCGCGAGATCAATCGCATCTGACGTTGTCCCAAGAATAGGTATGTCAGCCTCATGCAACGCCCGTGCAAGCTTCAGCGGCGTTTGACCGCCAAACTGCACGATGACCCCATGAAGAGTCCCGTTTTGCCGCTCAACCGTCAGAATCTCCATGACATGTTCAAAGGTCAGCGGTTCAAAGTATAGCCGATCCGAGGTGTCGTAATCCGTCGAGACTGTCTCGGGATTACAGTTGATCATTATCGTTTCGAAGCCAGAATCTGAGAGTGCGAAGCAGGCATGACAGCAGCAATAGTCAAATTCAATTCCCTGCCCAATTCGATTGGGCCCACCGCCAAGAATCACAATTTTCTTTGCGTCCGATGGTCGAGCTTCACACTCGGCTTCGCCCATCATCGGGTGTTCATAAGTTGAGTACAGATAGGGCGTCTGAGCCTCAAATTCCGCGGCACAGGTATCAATACGCTTAAAGGTTGCAAACAGCCCCAATCGCTGGCGCATAGAACGAACCTCTGCCTCCGATTGATCGATTAGCTGTGCGATCCTAGCGTCGGTAAATCCCATCATTTTTATCGTGCGCAGGTCGTCAATTGACTGCGGCAAACCCTCCGCTTTCAGCAGCACCTCAAATTCGACGATTTCACGAATGCGCGCAATAAACCACGGGTCAAAATTCGTGACCGAGTTGATCATCTCATCATCAAGACCAAAGCGCATCGCTTGCGCAATAATTCTGAGACGATCCGGCGTCTGTTTTGAGAGCGCCTTGATAACGGCAGCCCGGTCGGGAGCTCCGTCGATGGTGATTTCGTTGAACCCCGTCAAATCTGACTCCATGGATGCGAGAGCTTTTTGGAACGATTCATGTATCGTGCGGCCAATGGCCATGACTTCGCCGACAGATTTCATTGCCGTTGCAAGCAGAGGCTCAGAACCGGGAAACTTTTCGAAAGCGAACTTCGGTATTTTTGTTACAATGTAATCAATTGAGGGTTCGAAACTCGCGGGCGTCACCTTTGTTATGTCATTATCAAGTTCATCTAACGTGTAGCCAACCGCCAACTTGGCAGCGATTTTTGCAATTGGAAAACCTGTCGCCTTCGACGCCAGTGCCGACGATCTAGAAACACGCGGATTCATCTCAATAACTGCCATCCGACCACTGTGGGGTTCAATCGCCCACTGCACATTGGAGCCTCCAGTCTCAACCCCGATTTCGCGAAGAACCGCGATTGAGCCATTGCGCATTCGTTGGTATTCTTTGTCGGTCAGCGTTAGGGCTGGGGCGACGGTGATTGAGTCACCAGTGTGAACGCCCATCGGATCAACATTCTCAATAGAACAAACGATGATGGCGTTGTCCGCTTGATCGCGCACGACCTCCATCTCGAATTCCTTCCAGCCCAAGAGACTCTCATCAATCAAAATCTGATTGACCGGAGAGACCGTCATACCCGAGCGGCAATAATGGATAAAGTCCTCTTGATTATAGGCGATACCGCCGCCCGTTCCTCCTAGCGTAAAGGCCGGACGAATGATCGCCGGCAGACCAATTGCTTCAAGCGCAAGTAGCGCCTCTTCAATACCGGCATTGAGATCAGGACCTTCCTTCCCCGGTGGCGGGGTAACGATGGCCGACCTCGGATTTTCCAGGCCTATTCGGGCCATTGCCTCCCGAAACAAACCGCGATCTTCAGCCATTTGGATCGATTCTCGCCGAGCGCCAATCATCTCGACCCCATGGCTGGCAAGTACGCCCATTTCCTCAAGTTGAAGGGATATATTCAAGCCCGTCTGCCCACCCATTGTCGGCAGCAGCGCATCGGGTCGCTCTTTCTCAATTATTTTTGCTACAAATTCTGGGGTGATCGGTTCTATATAGGTGGCGTCTGCAAGTTCCGGATCCGTCATTATGGTTGCCGGGTTCGAATTGACAAGCACGACACGGTACCCCTCTTCTTTGAGGGACTTGCATGCCTGTGCGCCCGAATAGTCAAATTCGCAAGCTTGTCCGATAACGATTGGGCCTGCCCCAATAATCAATATAGAGGAAATATCGGTTCGCTTCGGCATTTTTACCTTCCATAACGCAATTCACTGCTCTTCATCCGATCACGTGCTTGACCCCAATTCCTGCGCAGCGATGACCATCACATTCCTGGCTTGAAACTCCGCACCTGTTTCGTTGATGACCCGCCGCATTTTTTATGGCCGCTTCAACTGCAATGCCCCTATGGGGTTGTGGTAACGTACAGACGCTTGTTGAGAATCGCTCCAAAAGTTCGGCCAGTACTGGCCAAAACTAAGGTACAAATCCGCTACAATAATCCAAGTTTCCCTGAATAAACTATGCTATTTAGTTTGACCGCCCATCACCAATTTCACTCAGGTCACTGGCTCGGTTCAGCGTCTAAATTCGATGACGCGAATTTCGTACGCTGCCAGAATCGAAATGCAAGCACGACACGCGTTGGTACACTCCGTCATTGAGAATTTATAGATTTTCGATTTGCGGCATCCCAAGCACATGAAATCCACCATCAACTCGAATCAACTCGCCTGTCGTAAAGGCACCCGCATCCGAAATCAGATAGACGGCCGTACCGCCTATCGCCTCAAGTGACGCATTAGAGCGCAAGGGGGCGTTTTGGTCAGCGTACTTATAAGTCTTGCGTGCTCCACCAATCACAGCGCCGGCAAGGGTCTTCACTGGGCCAGGGGAGATAGCGTTTACGCGAATGCCATCAGGTCCTAAGTCGTTGGCAAGATACCGTGTCGCTGCCTCCAAGGCAGCCTTTGCGACTCCCATAACATTGTAATTTGGTACAACGCGCATGGATCCTTGATAAGTCAAGGTCAACAGCGTGCCGCCCCGCTCGACCATCAGGGGATGAGCGCGGCGTGCAACCTCAATAAAGGAATAAGTACTAACGTCCAACGAGTGCTTAAAGTTCGCTCGGGTTGTATCAAGAAAGCGTCCGTTCAATTCCGATTTATCCGAAAACGCAATCGCGTGTACTAAGAAATCAATTGTCGGCCATTTTTTTGCTAAGGCCTCAAAGGCGATATCAAGTGAAGCGTCATCGGTAACATCGACATCTACCGTAAAATCGGATCCGACTGAGTGCGCCAGAGGATCTAACCGTCGGCCAAATACGTTACCTTGATAAGTGAAGGCTAGCTCGGCCCCAGCTTCATGGCACGCTTTGGCGATTCCCCAAGCAATTGAGCGTTCATTGGCAACTCCCATGACCAGCCCACGCTTGTTCTGCAACACTCCCGACATGTCAGACCCTAACCATGATATCGCGACAATACCATTGACCCGTTGGTTCCACCAAAGCCGAAACTATTGGTCATGATGCTATCAAGGCCGGCATTTTCGACCAATTCTAAAGCAATTTCTGTTGGCGATAGATCGGGGTCAAGAGTATCGATATTGATTGATTGTGTAATAAAGTCATGCTTGAGCATGAGGAGACAAAAGATTGTTTCAATAGCTCCAGCCGCACCTTGCGCGTGGCCCGTCATCGACTTTGTCGAACTAATCGGCGGCGTCTGTCCGTCGCCGAAAATACGCCGCACGGCTGCAACCTCACCCACATCGCCCACCACCGTAGAGGTTCCGTGAGCATTGATATAATCAATCGTCCGTTCGCTTGGAACCGAGGAGATCGCCAATCGCATTGCGCGTTCACCCCCTTCGCCTGAAGGGGCTACCATATCATGACCATCTGAAGTCGCGGCGTAACCCGTGACCTCAGCGTAGATTTTTGCCCCGCGCGCCTTCGCACGTTCTAACTCCTCTAGGACCACAATACCGCTGCCGCCCGAAATCACAAATCCATCGCGATCAGCGTCAAAGGCGCGAGACGCCCGCTGGGGGGTCTCGTTGTACTTTGAACTCATCGCTCCCATAGCATCAAATAGACATGATAGGGTCCAATCTAATTCTTCGCCCCCGCCTGCAAACATCACGTCTTGCTTATTGAGCATAATTTGTTCCGTAGCGTTTCCAATACAATGCAACGATGTTGAGCACGCAGAAGTGATCGAAAAATTTACTCCCTTAATTGCGAAGGCTGTCGACAGATTAGCTGATATGGTCGAGCACATGCACTTCGGAACGGCGAATGGCCCGATGCGTTTTGTCGCGCCAGATTTCAAGACAGCCTGATGAGCGGTTAGCATTGCTGAGGTTGATGGACCGCCTGACCCGACAATCAGACCGGTTCGAGGATTAGAGATTTCACCGTGCTCAAGCGCGCTATCAGCGATGGCCTGTTGCATCGCAATATGCGCATACGCCGCGCCCGGCCCCATGAAACGCAAAGTGCGCTTATCGACGAATTCTGCGGCGTCAATATTCAAAGAACCCATTACTTGGCTGCGAAAGCCCAACTCTGCCATCTCGGAACTAGCCTCAATCCCAGACCGTCCGACACGCAAGGACTCCGTCACTTCATCAGTATTATTTCCAATAGATGAAACAATTCCAATCCCGGTTATGACGACACGACGCATTAAGACTTTCTCCGTACTTGGTTACGCGAATTTGCCGCAGCAAAAACTCACTCTAGTCTCGTGGGCGATGATCAATGAGGCGCACAGCCTTTCCTTGCGATCGCTTGATCGTTCCTGGGGGACTAACATCTACCGAAATCGAAATCCCGAGTTCAGATTTTACTTTGGTAGCTAGGCTGTTTCCTAACTTGGCCCGATCATCGTCACTAGCGCACTCCTGCGTGGACTCCGCTAGTAGTCGCAGTTGATCCATATTCTTGGGACGGCTCAACTCAATTTGAAAATGGGGAGCAAGACCTTTTTGGGCGAGGATCTGTTCCTCAAGTTGGCTTGGAAAAAGATTAACCCCTCGAAGAATAATCATATCGTCGTTGCGACCGACAACTTTGACCATTCTCTTCATACTACGAGCGGTGCCCGGCAACAACCGAGTTAAATCTCCAGTGCGATATCGAATTACCGGCAGAGCCTCTTTAGTGAGCGAGGTCAAGACTAATTCACCGAGTTGGCCCTCGGGCAGAACCTGTTCGGTAATCGGGTCAATAATCTCGGGAAGAAAATGATCTTCCCAGATATGGAGGCCGTCCTTGGTTTCAACACATTCGTTTGCAACCCCAGGTCCAATTACTTCTGACAGTCCGTAGATATCAACAACATGCATATCAAAAGCATTCTCAATCTTTTGTCGCATGGCATTAGACCAAGGCTCGGCACCGAATATGCCAACATTGAGCGACGTTTGCCTTGGATCAAGATTTGACTCAACAAATTCGTCAAGGATTGATAAGGCATACGATGGTGTGACGGTAATTCCATTTGGCTCAAAATCATTGATCAGACGAACCTGCCGACTAGTCATACCGCCAGAAACTGGGATCGTTGTTAGCTTCAAAGCGTCCGCACCGAGTTGAACGCCGAGCCCGCCGGTAAACAATCCATAGCCATATGCGTTCTGTAGAAGGTCACCGGCTCGCAGCCCGCTTGCCCGCAGGGATCGTGCAACAACTTCTCCCCAAATCTTCAAGTCACCTTCTGTATAACCCACCACCGTTGGTTGACCGGTTGTTCCCGATGAGGCATGAATGCGAATAACACGATCACGGGGGACTGCGAACATACCGAACGGATAGTTATCGCGGAAATTTTGTTTGGTGGTGAGCGGAAACTTGGTCAAATCTGCCAAAGTTGAGAGGTCATCAGGATGAATGTCCGCGGCATCGAACAACGCTCTATACAAAGCGACATTGCTGTAGGCATGATTGAGCGACCAGCTTAATCGCTTAAATTGGAGAGATTCAATCTCGTCCCGCGAGGCTAGTTCAATCGGTTCTAAGTCTTCCTTGCGCGGTGAGAGGTCTTTCACAAACAGTCTTCCTCGAAATGCTGGCCCTTAATTGTGCGAGACTGGCCCCGAAAAACAGCAATCTTTCGATTGTCGGGACCGTGGACTTCGACGTCGTAAACCCCCGAACGACCCGTTCTTGCAGTCTCAATAGCTCGAGCCGTGAGCATCTCGCCAAGCTTGGCTGGCGAGATATAGGTGATTTGGTTGCTTTGTGCCACAGTTACTTGATTATAGCTGTTGCAAGCAAAAGCAAAAGCGCTGTCGGCGAGCGCAAAAATAAAACCGCCGTGGCATCTTTGGTGACCATTTAAGTGTTGTGCCTTTATTTCGAGAGATACAATAGCCTCACCCGGCTTGATTAATTCGAGGGTCATGCCAAGCCACTTGCTGGCGGCGTCATTTTGCCACATCACCTCGGCGCTGCGTTCCGCTCGTTCCTGCGGTATCATAAATCGCTATCCTCGCAATCGGGGGCCGAATGGAATTCGCCATATGCTCGAAAAGGCGCTCTCAAATCTAGTATCAACGTAACTACACACGCCCTCAATGTGAGGAATCGGAATCTATGCCTTGTTCGTTGACGATATTGACGGCGTTTCCTTTGAGGGCAATCTCAATGGCGACGAGCGGATTGTAGCCGAGTAGTTACGGAAAATCTTAAATCTTCGCCAGCGCAAAATCAACCAAAAAGTGAACGACATCAATTTGTTATTGGGGATTCTCGCGTTTTTTAGCAGGCACCGATTACAAGGTAAGGTATTGCGTGAGGGTTCTAACGACGAGCACGCAACTGTAAGCTGGAAACCGAGCCCTCTGTTGCGCTAATATACAAGGCCGATACCGTACCGCTTCAAGATTTTCGGCAGCTCCGGGTGGTTTTGCAACAATCCAGTCTCCTCGTCGACTAGTTTTCCTATAGAGCGCCCGAATACGGCATAGACATCCTCCCCAGTCAGGCGCGAGGCATAAACGATGCCATCGACATCTACATGATCCGCGGAGATGGCCTTCGCAAATGCTCGACCTGCCGCGTGGTTTCTCGCATTCACCACATCGGTCGGCGCACTGATCCTAGTGCAGCCGTCACCGCGCAGATCCAACAACGTCAACGCAGCATCCGCTTGCACGGAAATGTGCACCCAAACCCGCGCCGTGATTTCCTTCACCGCGATCTCACAGCCTTTGCGCCCTCGGAATCTGTCCCTCACCACCGTCTCAACGAACGCCGTAGTGAAATCGGATGCCGCGTAGAGCACCGTAAATCGGCCGTTTCGCGTGCAGAACCGTGAATCGGTTGGGCTCGTCCAAGCGGTTCCGATTGATGGTAGCGCACCATGATCCGTTAGCTGGAAGGCGAAAACGTAGTTATCAGGACGGGAGCGATCCGGCTTCTACGATAGGGCTTCCGATCGTTCAAACGCAGTACCGAATCCGGGTGCCGCGTCCAATACTTCGTCTATGCGGCCGCTCTTGAGCAAATCAAGCGGCAGCGCGACCATCTCCTCAAAGCCCCATTCCTGAGTTAGGAACGTCCATGCCAGTTCAGGGTCTGCGATAATGTCTACAAGATCCTTGAGACCCGGAACGACCCGACCTGGTCCGAGAATCTGCGCCGCCGGAATGTGCAACCCGCGCTTCGTTGTCTTCCACGCGATCAGCCTTGCCGTCCGCGCCCATTCCTAGACCGTTGTGCGGGATACTTCGAGCCGCGCCGCCGGACAACGAACGGCCCCAGCCTTTCTGGTACGTCCGCAATGTCTTCAGCTTCCCCCCGAGCCGCAATCGCCTCCAACGCATCGGCGACGGCTAGTGCGCCTCGCGAGGATATCTGCAACGAAATTTTTGGCGGCACCTGAAAACACAGGAAATTCTTCAAGGAGAAGTCCCTCCGTCCCGCCCGTCGGTTCGCTTGAACTGGCCATTTCAACTCTCCCAAACTCCAATTCGTGTGGCGTGAGAAGATTGTACAGAATGTGCAGTTTGTAAACCAAATCGTCATTTAGGTCGGAACATCGGTTTCGCACGGGAAAAGTGCATCCGATCCATGCGACGTGTGGCGTGCGTCCTGAGAAACGATTGCGCACGTAATGACGAACAACAGGTGGTAGAGTCGAGGGGAGGCGCCCTTGCCTATGGCTGGGTTTCCTCTCCCCCGCTCGTCAAACCGAACGCGCGGATTTCCCGCATTCGGCTTTCCCATTGGGTATCATGACTTCGCCCACGCAAAGCCCTTTGTCATTGGCGCAAGGCGTTTCAGACCGTAGGTATTCCATGGTTTGTCATCTGAGAAGCGCACATATTTCCCATACTTCACTTTATTCTTCCGACAGAGCCACCGTCGCAGCCGTTTCGTCGTGTGCGCCTTAATCGCACCATCGGCGGGACTGACTTGCCCAAGACGATAGTAGTTGGCCCGGCCGATAATCATACGGTTGAGCCGAGTAACCATCTCTTGCGTGTCCATCCCGCCATACTTTGCGGCCGTTTGCTCACTAACGTTACGGCAAAGGCTCTGAACCCTCGCCTTGCTTGGTCGGGTGGCGATATACGACCCCGTGCCTGGTTTGCGATCATTGCGCCCAAGACGATACCCGAGAAATTCAAATGGTTCCTCAGGACATCGCAAGCATCGAGTCTTGCGGTCATTGATCGGCAGGTTTAATTTCGTCATTATCGCTTCGACCGCCGCCAACATTTCTGTTCACTTCGCTTTGCCGAGAACAACAAAATCATCCGCGTAATTGACAATCACCGCCTGAAAACAAGGCAAAATTGTTCTTTTTATTGACCAAAACTTACCGCTCTCAGGCCCGAGAATCGCAATGCTGATTGTATGAGAATGGGTAGATTTACGGCGGACAGCAAGTCTGCAGGACGTATTTAGCCGATCAACGGCACAAAAACTCGTATTCATGGATTTTTTTGCGACCGGTATCGGCCCCCCGAATATCTAAAATCGAAATAGCAGCGATAATCGCCGTACCGGCACGGATTGCTTGTTGTTGTTGATTGTTCTGAAGTTTATACTAATGAACAGAAGTCGATCATAACCGAACTCACCATTTTCAGTGCGATGGGTTACTAGGGCGGTCGAATGGCGGGAGTAGCAAGTATGACAAAGACTGAGAATAAAGTCGAAGCCCCACCAACAGTGCGCATTCAAACGCCGCATGATGGACTGTTCAAGCTGATATTTGATGATACCAACCGTTCGCATACGGTTTTGAAGTGCTATCTGCCACCCGCGATCACCAAACGAATGTCATCGGAACCGCCCAAGTTGGTCGAAGGCTCCTTTATTGATCCGGCGCTTCGCGCTAGCCAATCAGATCGACTGTTTGAGGTCAAATTGACCGCCAAGAAGCCGGCGTTGATTTATGCGTTGCTGGAGCATAAGTCGCGTCCGGATCCCTTGACCCCCTTTCAAATTGCCGATTACAAACTCAAAATTTGGCGGCGTTATTACCAAGACCATGGTAAAGGAACCAAATTGCCGCCGATCATCGCGCTGGTCTTTTATCATGGCGCCCCGTCTTGGTCGGTGCCGTTGTCCCTTGACGCGATGATTGATCGTGACGACGAGACCGGCCCGCTGCCGCAGACGCTCAATTATAATGTCCATCACCTGCGACCTGATGCTGTGGCGGGGATTAGTGACCCGGAAGTTCGGGGTGGCTTTTTATGCTTATGTTTATCGCAAGCGCACGGCAAAGAGGAAGATGTTGCGCGCATGGTTGAGATTATTAGACTTGTTAAGGATAGTCGTGACTTGGCAATGGCGGTTCTCCGCTATATATTTCATGTTGTTGCCCCACCGCGTGCGGTGTTTACGGAAGTTGTCCGGCAGGTTAACTCTGAACAAGTGGAGGTTATTGTGGGATCATACTATCAAGAACTACTGGCCGAAGGCGAAGCTAAAGGAGTAGCTAAAGGCGAGGCTAGAGGAGAGGTCAAAGGAATGGTGAAGGCTTTTCTAAAATTAGCGCGGGCAAAGTTTGGCACAGTTCCGGAAGAGATTGCTGTCACGGTCCGGCAAGCCTCACCCGATGATGTTGACCGTTGGCTATTGGCACTCCTCAGTGCCGAGGACATTAACGAGATTTTCGAAACTTAACGGCTTTGCTAGCAGCCGCATTGACCAAGGTTTGTCGGGTCGAGTACTGTCGTACAGGGAGAGACTAATGAAGCTGCGATCGACCGCTCTCTCCTCCTGACGGTGCTGGCCGGCTTGCAAACGGGGCTCGAACATACTGTATAGGCTGCACCGTTCACGAACGACCTCGCTACAGAATTGATCACAAACGCCTAGCGATCATCCAAGAGCAACGGCTTGACCCTTCCGCCCATTGGGGTAAAGAACCCTTTGGGCATCCCAAAGGCCACAACATCTAGCTCTTCGATTGCACGCGTGGCGAAGCGGCGCTAAAATTAGGTGCTGAATAGTTACCACAAATTGAATATTAACGTGGAAAATACTGCAGAATGGCTATAGCATCTCCATTCATCCGCGAAACGTGTATTGATCAAACGAAAACGACAGACACTCAGCGAAGTCTGCGACTTGATCCACGGGGCAATTTATCCGGCGACATTGATACATTTGATTACGTTGAAACTTACCCTGTCCGTCAGTTTGGTTCTCTAACGAATGCCTGGCAAACTCTCAGAAATTTCAAGAACTACAACACCCCTAGGAAAATATCTAAGGATGATGAATTCCGCTCCTGACTTCGACGGTTTACCATAATTGATCGCATTGAATTATTTTTAAGTCCTTGAATATATTATCTTTTTTATAGATTCGCGCGATCGGCTCCTTGTGGTGCCTAGTGACACATTTTTTGTTGACGAATCGATGCGATTCCCGATACTGGTTTTATGTTCATCCGGTCCAAATCCACGCCGAACTCGCCGCGGAAATCCATTCAGATCGTCGAATCGGTCCGCAGAGATGGACAGACGCCCCCTGCCCCTGCCCCCTGCCCATTGGACAGAAGGAAGGCCTTAACGCCAATTTTTCGGTGTTACGATTGGGGCATGGAAAACAAAAAACCCATTCTCGCGACGCTCACGGCGGCCCTTGAGCAGGGTATTCTTTCTGCGATTGTGGCTGATGCCGATATCGGGCGCAATGCCTTGGCTCCACGGGTTTGTGAGCGGTTTGATTTTCGCGACAACCATGACGCGCTATAGGTCACCTCCTGCCTTGCGGCCCTGCGGTCTTTAGAACGCCGTGGTCAGCTTCGATTGCCCGCAGCGCAGCCCCGCGGCGGTGGCAACGGTCAGCTGACGTTTGCGTCGCAACCGGTGGCGCTGTCACCGGATATTCCGCCCGATGTTGGACGCATCGCTGGACTATCGTTGCAGCGAGTGACGACCTCGGAACAGCGGGCGCTGTTGAACACACTGCTGCGCAGGAGCATCCACGAAGCGCGGTTTTGCATGTGGGGCGTCAGGTCAAATATCTGATTGCCTCCGACCATGGTTGGCTTGGCGGCTTGATATTTTCGCCGGCCGCCCGCACGATACAGGCGCGTGATGCTTGGCTTGGTTGGGCGACCGCAACGCCGAAACCAACCCTTAGCAAGATGCTGTGTCTCAGTCGCTTTCTGACCCGACCGAAGAATTGTCGGAACTTGGCGAGCCGGGTTTTGGCCCGCGCAATCCGTTGTGTGAAGCGCGATTATTGGTAGCAGTATCGGGAACCGTTGGCGGCGTTAGAAACCTTCGTTGCTCCGATCTATTCTGGTACCTGTTTTCGGGCGGTGGGTTGGCGTTGCATTGGGCACATCGCGGGCCGCAGGCGGCGCGGACAAACTGAGGGTCCGAAACAGATTTATTTTCGGTCCTTGGCTGCCGATTGACGGTCGCAATTAGGTCTGCCGGCGATCGTTCCCGCGGCGCTCAATAGTGATAACTGGATCAAGAAAGAGTTTCAAAGAACCGAGATTGGTGACAAACGCCTAGTCAGATGGTTGGTCGCTGGTCTCGAAATACAAGCCCGCCGCCCGTCACAGACGTTTTTCACCGCCGCAGCAGGAGACCCGGCGATGGTGAAAGGGTATTATCGACTGATTGATCAACTGCACTGCGACGGTTTGACGGTTGCGGCGATCCTCTCTGGGCATCGGTATCAAACGCTACGTCGCATCTCCGAACAAGACTTGGTTTTGCTGATCCAAGATGGCACCGATATTAACTTTGCCACCCATCACGGTTGCGCGGGACTCGGTCTCATCGGTCGCAATGGTCAGAACCATGCGGGTACGCTTGGTTTACATTTGCACTCGACCGATGCGGTCAACGGTGCGGGTGTTTCCCTCGGTCTTATTCGGGTGGAGTTTGATGCCCCGGATAGACGGCAGGAGAAAAACAAACCGGTGCGGGAACGAAAGTCCGGTCGTTGGCTTCGGGCGTTACAAGCGAGTGCCGACATTGCCGCCCGGTTCGCGGACACCCGCCTGATTGCGGTGGCCGACCATGAAGCCGACTTTTTCGACTTTTATACCACCGAACATACCGGCCTCGACCTGCTGGTTCGGGCCAAGCATAATCGGCGCCTCGGTCATGGCAACGGCAAACTGTTTGATCATATCCAAACCCAATCCGGTCAGGGGAAACTCACCATTACGGTCGCCTGACAGTCGGAACAGAAGTCGACCGGAGTCCAGAAAGCGCGGGCGCCCCGTGCGGAGCGGCAAGCACAGCTTGAACTGCGCTGGGATACGATAACACTCCCGGCGTCCTGCGACGCCAGCACCCATCAGCATAGCGTTGATCTGACGATCCAGGAAGCCCGCGAAACCCAACCACCAGCGGATGGGAATTCACCGATTTTATGGCGACTCCTAACAACCGTCGCTATACGGACCCCAGGCGATGCGGAACAGATCCTGCCGCTATACCGGCGACGCTGGAAAATTACGGAATTTCACGGGTCTTAAAGTCCGGCTGCCAAATTGAGAAAATGGCGCCCCGTAATCGCAAACGATTGCAACGGGCCTTGGCGATCAATGCCATCATTGTCTTGCGCCTAGCGGCGATGACCGAACTGGGACGGAACCATCCGGAACTTTCTCCCGACACGGCCTTTTCCGACAATGAATTAGCAATGCTGGCCGATTTTGCTAAGGTCAGAAAGCAATCTCACCCAACGACGCTCGGGGGCGCTTGCAGCTTGAGTCAAAACCTCGGAACCGATAGTTCACTGAAAACTATTTTGGAGCGGGAAGCGACTTGTGGGTAATGGGCAGGGCGCACGTCTAATGTAACAGTCACGCCGTTTTTCGTGATCGCACTGGTCTGCAGGTTGCATCTGGGCAACGCGCAATTGGCTGTATTTTGCTGCGTCCACCTCGTGACCCGGTTGTCTCCGGCCTCGGGCGTACACGCAGCGGCTCCGACCGCGGCGGCAGCCAGCCCTGCCATCATCAGCGCGGCCAGCGCGGCGGGGAGCATAGTCATCAGTCGTTTCATTGCCTGTTCCTTTCGTTCTCATGATTGCTGAAGCGGGACCGACTGCAAGTCGGCGGGTTTGCTCCAAAAATGTGGATACTAAAAAGGGTGTGGCAAGGATTGGAACGCCTTAATTGGGCTATTGAAGTGCGCGACGCAATTGATGATAAAGATATAGGTCACTGAAAAAATCCGAATTCACGGCGGGATCACAGGGGGTTGCCCGTTCCACGCTTTTTTCTTACAAAGTTGTCATTTTTATGTTGACTTTCCTGTGAGGAAGGAGCAAGACAGAGTCACAGAAACGCGAGCATGCGGTGAAGTGGACCCGGACGGGACGCGCTATCGACAAGAACTCACCCGAGAGAATCAAGGTAAGGACTATTATCAGGAAGATCAGGATTTACCGATGGAAAGTCAGGGTTGATAATTTCAGGTCGATTCAGAAATCATTCAGCGGAAGGTCCGAAACCAAATACTATAATATCTTTATTTATCAGATCATTTGCGATTGATTATCGTACGGAAATTGGAGTTTAGCTCAATATCTCTTTCTAACCTTTTGGGAGTACTCATCATGAAAATTTCAAAATTGGCCGTAATTTGGTGTTTTGCAGTAATCGGCACACTTGTCCTGTTTTCGCCACAGCAGGTGCAAGCACAGTGTATTGATTGCACTCCTCCGACTGCTGATCGGCTCAATCAGTTGTGCATTGAAGAATGGCAAAAATCACACGCATTTACCGAACAAGGGTGTAAGGGAGTATGGGTCAGTTGGGACTCCTATAGA
>JAPORY010000099.1:0-5618 GCA_026709985.1 Aestuariivita sp.
GGAACGTTACAAACAACGTTCGAGTGTCGAACGGGTAAACGGGGCGCTCAAAGACCGCTATGGCGGTCGCCATATTCGGGTTCAGGGCGCGACGAAGGTCGCGTGTCATCTCTTCTTCGGCATCTTGGCCTTAACCGTCGAGCAACGGCTCCGCCTTCACCTCTAGACGCTCTCACTGTCGTCTGTCGCGTTCTGGCCGTTGCCCGAGCGCGGCGTTGGCGTGCGCGTTGGCGGGAAAAAGTGCGAGAAATTCGTGGGAACGAGCCGATTTTGTGGAAAAAATATGGCTCAAGCCTTGCTTTTGTATTGGCTGGCTACATCGGTTATCTGTGCCCATCGTTCGCCCATCGCAGCCCTCCATTATTTTTGCCAGCGGCTCTAGGAAGCCCAATTCACACTGAAGACACCCAATCTTCAGCAGCGCAACTAAGTGAAATTCTTGTTACCCACGAAAACGGTGAAGAGCGCTTAGTTCCAAACGAGGACAAGCAACCCCGGTGCCTAATCTTAGAGCTCCGCCACTCTCTAAACTGTTATAAGATCTACACCATCACATCTCGCAACGCAATGACGTAATTATCCTACCGAACTCCAAACACCTGACGACTTAGCAAGCCACTGACATGCTTAATGTTTCACGTCCATTCTTGATCAAGGCGAACTGCCGCATTCGAAAGTCGGCCCGCATCGCCGTATCAAAGCCGCTCACCTGTGACAATACAAACACAACCGTGACGAGGCTCTAGACGATCTCGTCGACAACGATCAGGATCTGTACTGAGACAATGTATGAGAATAGATGCGCCGCGCTGATTGCTGCGAATGCTCTGTCCAGTGCTCCCAAGCGAGATTTGATCCTGGCATTGGCGCAAACGGAGATGTGTCGTTTCCGCTGGGCCGAAAGAAATTTAGCAGAAATGAGGTCGGATCTGGTTTCGAGGTTCAGTGCTGAGATTTTGACGAAGCGACTGCTCAATCCAGAGCCGCAGCTTTGATCACTGCGATGAAAAGAGCTTTTCCTGAAGCCATGATCGACGGAACTTTGTTCAACATTCCAGTGTACGACGGTCTGCCTGCTCAAGAAAACCATCATATTTTTACACCGCAATTGAGTGTTAGGCGTCCATATTTGTGACCGGCAACACTCTTGATTTTCTGCCGAACGTGCTAAAGTGCTAAGCGATTGAGACAGCAACGCCTGACAATTTCATCGCAGACGCAATCAATTTGGACCCGACCTGCGCGGTTGAAGCTAAAACTGGCCTTCGCTTAAGACTGGTCAACCCTCCCTGCGACTCCGAAACTCCTCTCGACCTTTGGGCCTCTCGTTATGATTTGCCTCAGACAGTTTCGCTCCCGCGTCGCTATCAGGGGCTGATCTGAGAGGGTGTCCTGTGAGCAACGAATTTCTTGAAGAACTAATTCTAGCGCTTACCAAGCAAGGCAAAAACACTCGAAGCCGTCTTGATGTCGACCAGAAAATGCCCCTCTGCGCCAAAATGGTGAGCCGTGCAGGATTCGAACCTGCGACCTACTGATTAAAAGTCAGTTGCTCTACCAACTGAGCTAACGGCCCCGTGTCGAGGGATTAAATCATCTATTGTTCGCCCCAACCTCCTAACCAAAAATCCATCTCGTTGCAATCGATTCTCGCCTATCAAGATAGCGGCTAGTGTGGTATCGAAAGTGATCCTGAAACCGGTAGCGAAGGACGTAATTGAATTAAGTCAAAAAGGCAAATAACTTTATCAATGGTTCATAACGGCAGACAGAATAGAACTTGCCATATAGACGACCTTGGCAATGATCATGCCGTAACGCGTGTTCAAACCTCGACATAAAGACCCAGCGAACGATGACGATGGCAATCAACAACAGATACCCCTTCATGAAAATGCACGGGCTTGGCAATGATTTTGTCGTCATTGATGCTCGCGGTAAAGGAAATTCTCCCCCCGTGGAACTCATCGCAGCAATGGCCGACCGCCGTCGCGGTATCGGCTTCGATCAGTTAGCCATCATCTCGGGCGCACCATCGGAACTAAAACTGGCCTTCTACAATCACGACGGGTCGACGTCCGCGACGTGCGGAAATGCAACGCGTTGCATCGCAAGATATTTGATGGACGAGAAGGGCAAAAAAGAAATCGAACTCAATACACCGCAAGGAAAGCTAGCGGCCCGTGAAGCTGGGGAGCAACTGACCGCCGTAAATATGGGAAAGCCACTGTTTGATTGGCGTGATGTCCCTTTGAGCCATTGTGTCGACACTCTACATTTGCCGCTCGAAGGTGATCCCGTTGCCGTCAGCTTCGGTAATCCACACTGTACATTTTTTGTTGAAGATATTGACGCCGTTGAAATTGAAACTCTTGGGCCCCACATCGAATGTCATGACCTGTTTCCGCAACGCACCAATGTTCAAGTGGCGCAAATCATCAACCGTACTGAAGTCCGCGCACGCGTATGGGAACGCGGCGTCGGAATGACGCTCGCGTCGGGTTCCTCAGCCTGTGCGGTAACTGTCGCAGCAGAGCGACGCGGGTTAACTGATCAAAAGGTTCGGGTTGAACTTGACGGGGGCCCGCTCTGGGTCGAGTGGGCCGATGATGGCGTGTGGCAGATTGGTCAGACAGCTTATGTATTCGATGGTGAATTAACACCTCAGTTCATTGCGAGTTGGTCATGAGTAATATTGCCTTTTCTACTCACGGTTGCCGCTTAAACGCCTATGAAACCGCGGCGATGCGGCACTTGGCCGAGCAAAACAACCTTAATGACCTAGTTGTATTGAATACCTGCGCCGTAACAAAAGAAGCAACACGCAAAGCCCGTAAAGAAATTCGTAAACTGCGGCGCGATCATCTGGGCGCCACTCTTGTCGTCACCGGTTGCGCTGCACAAATCGAACCAAGTACTTTCGCGGAGATGTCGGAAGTTGACCTTGTTGTCGGAAATGCCAACAAAATGACCGAAGAGTTTTGGCACCAGTTGGCGAAGAAGAAACCGAATGAAACTGATCGAGTGCAAGTTGATGACATCATGTTGCAGGCGGAAATCCAATGCCCTACTGTCGATACGCACGGACCAAGATCACGCGCTTACGTTCAGGTGCAAAACGGTTGCGACCATCGTTGCACATTTTGTATCATTCCGTTTGGGCGAGGCAACTCACGATCAATGCCGTCACATAAAGTCGTTGAGCAAGTTCGACACGCAGTTAATCAAGGTTTTCTTGAAGTTGTGCTGACTGGCGTAGACTTGACTGCTTGGCAAGGAGAGCCGTGTGAGTATGCAAAGCTGGGCGACTTGGTTCATCTAATCCTGCGGCAAGTTCCTGAGCTTCCGCGACTGCGGCTATCGTCGCTTGACCCCGTTGAGGTCGATGAGCAGCTCATGGAGATGATTGCCACCGAACCGCGTTTGATGCCACACTTTCATCTCTCTGTTCAGCACGGCGATGATTTGATTCTCAAGCGAATGAAGCGTCGTCACTTGCGGCTCGATGTGCTGAATTTTTGTGAAGCGGTGCGTCGATATCGGCCTGATACAGTTTTTGGTGCTGACCTTATCGTCGGTTTTCCGACCGAAAACGAAGCGCAGTTCGAAAGAACAGTCAGCCTCGTTAACGAGTGTGGCCTCACTTGGCTGCATGTATTTCCCTACAGTGCCCGTCAAGGTACAGCTGCCGCCAAAATGCCGCAAGTCGACCGGGCAGAGCTTAAGCGTCGTGCCAATTACTTGCGAGCGGTCGGGAACCAAGCCGTAGACCGCTACCTTACCAAGCAAGTAGGCACGGGCCATCGAGTCCTGATTGAAACCCCAAGCCACGGTCGGACCGAACAATTTGCCCGTGTAAGCTTCTCTCGCCCACAGATAACAAGAAGTATTGTGCAGACAAAAATAGAGAGCGTGTCTGACAACACTTTGGTCGCCTGACTGCAAGCTAACACCTTGTCTGAATTTGGTTGGCGAGCTCCTTGAAATAATCTCCTGAGAATCCCCGACAGATTTTATCATCGGGGTCTTGCGAAAATATTGGGGATTATAACCCTTGATAACATTTTCTCTCGTTCCCCCTTACAATCTCCGAAAATGTTACTGAATTATAGCGTAGCGGAGTTGGATTCGTTATGTCCAAGCATAAATCGGGCTTGGAAAATCACACCGCGAAGGACTAACATTACTTCAGGTTGCCGACATGTTTTCCCCGGAGGAAAAGGCGCGGGACTGGATCGCCAGCAAACGCTGGCCGAACGGTCCGCATTTCCCTCACTGCGGAACCACTAATATCCAGTGCAATATTAAGCATCCGACGATTGCCCACCGTTACTGGGAATGCAAGGGCAAACCCATGTTCAGTGTCAAGACCGGGACGGTGATGGAGAGGTCCAACATCAAGTGCCGCGAGTGGGCGGTTGGGATCTACCTGTTTTCGGCCAACCTCAAGGGCATCTCCTTCATGAAACGGCACCGTTCGCTGGGCATGAGCCAGAAGTCCGCATGGTATATGATGCACCGGTTCCGCAAAGCGTATGAAGCCAAGATCGGCCCCTTTGCTGGACCCGTCGAGGCGGATGAAATCTTTATGGGAGGCAGGGAAGGCAACAAGCACGGAAAAGACAGGCTGCGTGCGGGACACGGAACCGCTGGCAAGGAGTGTCAAGGACCGGGAAACCAACCAGGTCGCGGCTAGGGTGGTTCTCGACACGACATCGGCAACCCTACAGGGATTTGTCGAGGAACACAGCGAACGGGACGCGCTGGTGTACACGGACGAGGCTGCCGCCTGTGTCGGTATTGACCGCCGGCACGAACGCCTGAACCACTGTGCTAGGGAATACGTACGGGACCTGGCCCACACGCAGGGCATCGAATCCTTCTGGTCAATGCTGAAACGCGCCCACAAGGGGACGTTTCACAAGATGTCGGTCAAGCATCTGCAAAGGTACATCTACGAATTCTCGGGCAGGCACAACGTCCGCGAGTGGAACACGGTTGACCGGATGGCCGACGTGGTGGCCAACCTCGTTGGCAAGCGGCTGTCCTATGCCGAACTGACCGCCGACAACGGATTGCCGAACAGGCTGCGGAAAATCCGGCGCGTTGATGCTATTTAGGGCAGGGAATTAAGGGTTGCGTCCGCACACATGTCGCTGCATAGTGCTTTCTGCCAAATCGCCCGTGAGGTTCCTGCTTTACCTATCGTACTGACGGGTATATGTAAACACCATCAGAAGAAGTAAGGGGGAAATTGTGACTGAATTCGAACTCGCTAATCTCACACTTCGTGAATATGCCATCTGGACAAGTCTTGGTATCGGATTGGGGCAGATCGGCATAGTCTGGTACGGCATCAAAGCCATGAACCGTTCGAGCAGCGAGCGGGCTAAGGATCGGAACGATCACGCAAAGGCTCTCGGCGCCCTTATCCGTCAGTCGGACGCTAGTGTCGCCGCCCTTCGGGAGATCCTCGACCGCCCCACCCGCTCAGCAACTTGACTGAAGAAGAAAGGAGAACTCCCATGATATTCAGGTTGGGGGGGGGGGGGGGGGGCCGCGGGGGGGGGGCGGGCGCCGGGCGGCCGCGCGGGGGGGGGGGGGGGGGGGGGGGGGGG
>JAPORY010000099.1:5628-15588 GCA_026709985.1 Aestuariivita sp.
CCCTTTGCCGCCCCTCCCGTTAAGCAACTTTTATTAAAAAGAAAGGAGAACCTCCATTTTTTTCAGGTTGCCCCCCCCCCCCCCCAATAAAACTCTAGCAACCATCGCCGCCGCGCTGGTGGTGATGATGATGGCCGCGCCAGTATGGGCGCAGAGCATAACCGCGCCGGGGCTGATAGGCTCCGCGGCCTGCGCGGGACCGGGCGAGGCAACCGCCCCCGTTAGCGGATCGGTTACGAATGTATCAACAACCGGCGTGACACTATTGAGCGGTACCTATAACAACTTGTTCAGCGCGTTGAGAGCGCTGTCGGGGGACGGCGGGCCGACTGAATTTGTCATTCAGTATAAAGTCAGGAACGCTAGGACGAACGCACAGGCTGCCACTGCCAGCGCCGGGCGGATAACGTCAAGCAACCCCAACCTCAACGCCAGCAACCTACCCATATCCAGTCTAGCCGCCAAGACGGCCTACGTCTACACGGTCGAGACAACGGCATCCGGGTTCGGCGAGGCACGCCCCCTGCTGCGCCGCTGCTTCATGACGGGCGGAACCTACACTCCTGCGAATGAATCAGGGCAGCCGGGATTCGTAGCCAATACCACAAGCGGATGTTTCTCAATCAGTCCCCGCACCCCGCAGGATATCCGCAACTGCCTATGCGGCAGATCCAGAATATGGAACAATGACGCTCAAAACACTGCGGCAAGGGCAGCCTTGGGCTGCGCCAACTGAGGGTTTGATCTGCATCAAACACGCGCGGGGCGGTCTTCGGATCGCCCCTGTTTAATGTGTATCTCTATTTGCCATGTTGTCCCTTGTCTTAACAATTAACCAATGCAAGAAAACTCTGTATTTAGCGGAGCCTGCCTAAGCAGGGTATAGGTCTGCCGTGAAATTCGAAAGCACAAGGAAAGTCATGTCAATCAAGCACAGTGAAACGGTACCGGGCCTTAAACCGGCCAGCTATCAGCCAACCAAAGCCGAGATGGAAGAAGAATTCGACATGCCTGGCGCCGATGATGAGACACTGCGCAAGACTTTCTTCACCCCACTGGGAAAACCGGCTCCCATTAAATCTTTCAAATGTTATCAAGGGTTATAATCCCAAAAATTTGATGCCCAAACTCTTGGTTATCGTTACGCGTCAACCTCGAAAAAAACGTGCCCATAAGTTGATGAACTCAACCCCATTACCGAAACAATGTCATTGCGCTCAAGAAAGATGAGATCACGATAGACGAAACGGCCACTGCTCGCAATCGAACGGCGGTGTCAGCTGCTCACTCCCCGATATGAGTTCGCGATTGTAAAACTTTAATGCGCTCGCGAATTTCCGTGCGCAGAGGACCATTCTCACAATTGTCTTTTAGGGTCTTCCACCATTTTTCTTTGGGATTTTTGCCTTGACGACTCTTTCTAAATGTCACTTGGCGTAGAATTTCTTGTGCCGCAGACGGCAAGTCAGTTGGCGGCTCGTAACCATTCAAAACGCCCCAGACCCCGGTCCATAGTCGTCCAACAGTCCAAGGATTATATCCACCGCCACCCAAGACCAAGAATCTTGATGATAGCGGTAGCAGAGCTCTAACAATGTCCCAATGCGCATTGTTGGATAACGAAAGATGCGAGAGGGGATCATCAAGCACGCCGTCAGCACCGCATTGTAAAACTATCGCTTCTGGCTGAAACGACGCGACTTTTGGGAGGATCAGCTCTTCGCGAACGTACGCCATTTCGGTGTCGTTGAAGCCACGCGGAACTGGTAGATTGAAGGCAATGCCGCCAGCGTCATCCTGTAAGCCGCCAGTTTTTGGCCAGAGATTTTCCTCATGCACTGAGATCATCAGGCAGTGAGAGTCTCCGGCGAACCCAACTTCAACGCCGTCGGGATGATGCGCATCTATATCGATGTAGGCAATCCTTTTCACCCCGTTTCGCCGCAATGATAGCATCGCGAGAACGGGATCATTCAAGTAACAGAAACCGTTGGCTCTTGCGGGCAGCCCGTGATGTGTTCCACCGGCCGGGTTATAAACAATGCCAGAACTTGCCAGTAGTTCGCCTGCTAGAATAGACCCTCCGGCTGCAGTGGCAGGGCGACGAAATACCTCTGCGAAAACCGGATTCGAAACAGTACCGATATTGAATTGCTGACGAACCTCTTGGCTTACTCTTTGCTCTGCTTCGGCTTGCTGTAGTGCTTCAATATATTTGGAACTGTGCCATTGGGTTAGAGCTGCAGGCTTGGCTCGTGGTGAGGTAATATATTGCTTGTTAGTCAGCCAGCCAAGCGCACGAGATAGGTCCATAACTGTTGATACTCGAGGAATGCGCAAGGGATGCCACGCGCCATAGGTCGAACTTCGATAGATATTCGAGCCAATAAAATACGACATTATTAGAGTTCCGACATAGCTGTAGATATACGTAGCGGTTATCGAATTTACTGGCTGCCGATTTCATTCAAATGAGAATTGGATTCTAAATGGATAAATCAGGCGGTTGAGTTTGGATGCTCGGTAATGCGGAGAAACTTCGCAAATTGCGCACGCCAAGAAGATCACAAGTTCCCGACTCGCAGTTGCGTTGGACTTTGCAGCTATTCCTATCCCAAGATTGGTTTTTCGGAGAAGATGTCTTAGCCTCGCGCAACCGCTCGTTAAGTGATCGCCCGACTGCTATCTACACATTGGCTTGATAGAAGACGAGTAGATTCATGATTACTTCGAAATTTAACTGTTATGAACCCTGCTAGCTTAAAACTGGGTGTAATTCGTTGACCTCAGATCAGCTTCTTCTCATGCTTTCTTATTTGATTAGGTGGTCAGCATATAATGCTATTGGCGCAGACTTTCGTAAGACTGTAGAGGCTAGAAAACTAAAGCCGTGAGAGCAAAAATCAATAGCTGTTCAGGTACACAGTATGAGTGCAGCGTAGCTGTTGATCCAAAGCCTTCGAGCCCGCCGCAAGTTGGCGGCTTTATTCAATTGCACATGATCTCCGACTAGATGCGGTATCGACATTGCGGTTTGTGAGTTGCCCTCGTGCCGCAATAATTGCGAGAGTCATGCGACTGGTCTGTTCGACAATTCAGCATGACCATCAAGGGTTTAGCCGCTTCAAGACTCTGCAGCGGATCAAAGACTGTGGCCGACCCGTAACCCCGCCGCCGTGTTGCACTGATGGAGTGTTTCGTATCGGCGATGCAAAGTGATCCTATCCAGCCGCCGATTTACACCCCGATAGGTGCCCCGCTCGACCACAGAAAGACGGATTACTGCGTTACTGGAACTTGGGCATTTTGTCATCTCAGATGTATTGAAACAATTGATAGGAATTTGCGATCCCAATGCAGTGCTTTACTCAAATTATCAGCGGAGTCGGATGCGAGTTGCTAAAGTGAGTGACTGACTCTAAGATCTCAAAATAATCGTTGCGAACGACAATACGCTGCGATCACCAAGTTGTAAGGCAATCAAAGCGCAGAACAGAGCAACGGAAAGTCGGATTGACGCGAGTTTGGCACGGATGCGTGAGGATGCGGCTAGGCACGAAACCCGTCTGCTTCTGACCGTGGCTGCAATGATTACCCTTGCGGTTGCCATTATTGGCAGCGGATTCGCATCCCTTGCTGTTCTGATCGGGTTACCTAACTCGCTTCATTGATACTCAGATTTGAATCTGGCAAGTGTTCACCTTGCCACTTAGTCTACCGTCTATGAATAAATCTGGACGGCAAGGGAAGATTTCACGGGTCAGAAACGGCTTGTTGACCTTCAAAAGCCTTTCGCATAGCCATCTTCAAGGCTGATTTGATGGCCATAACTGCATTGTTCTATACGTGTCTGACTATGTCACATGATTTTATTTCCCGATTCGGGATCGCCGTTTCAGCCTTGATAGCCGCTTAAATCTGACGTCGTCCGAACCAAATCCTTAGTTGCGTTTGGGCGGCAGTTCGTGACGGCACATGTAATTTTCTAAATACGCTAATTCTCTATTCCTGCCGACAGCATTTGCGGAAAAGGCATATTATCTTCGAAGAATGACTGGCGACTTTCGGCAACCAAACCCTCATATGATTCACAAACCAAAAACCGAATCCAAGGGGATGTGGATAACGTTTTAGGCGTTTTCTGTGGATAACTTGCCCTTGAAGTCCGCTCCTTTTTGATTGATTTTCGGGGTTGGGATCGTGCCGGATCCCGCCATCGGAAGCCGGTACGAAGCCGATTGCAATCGGCACGTCCGGGTTGCGCTGAGGAAAAACCTCGGATGTCATCAATCCGTTCCGAAGCAAAGCGTAGCTGACGTCCCAGCCGTCTTCCGGGGCCGGAATGGAGGCTCGGAACAAACCTGGATAATCCGTGCGGAAAGGCGCGGAAGACAGGATAAGAATAGTCGCCGGCATTGATGTGAGCCAGCATAATCTGAACGTCCATGTGAACGGACAAGACCTCGAATGCGGTAACACGCGTAAGAGCCTGCGGTCGCTGGCCAAACAGTTGACCTTGAAAGGGGTCGGAGACTGTGGTGCTCGAAGTGACGGGTCGGAGGCATCGTGCGGCCGCCCAGTTGCTACGCGACCGCGGGTTTAAGGTGGTGGTTCTCAATCCGCGGCCGGCGCGTGACTTTGCTCAGGCGACCGGGCAGTTGGCCAAGACCGATCGGGTCGATGCGAGTCTTCTCGCGGCGTTTGGTCAGGCCTTTCCGGCGGTCGGTGAGACGCCGGCGGTCGCGGCAGAGACCGACCCGTTGCGGGATCTGCTGGTCATGCGGGCGTCGCTCGTGAAGCCACGCGCCGAATTGACGCCGACCCACGCGGAGTTCGTCCTCAATGCCGCGTTCGACCAGCAGATCAGCGATCTGGAAACCGCGATCACGGCCGTGATCCACGCATCTCATTCCGGGCAGCCGTCTTTCGCAATTCTGACCTCGGTTCCAAGTGTCGGCATCATCACCGCCGCCGCCCTGATCGCTTGGATGGACGAACTGGGGTCTTTGACCCACCGGCAGATCGCGTCCCTGATCGGGGTGGCGCCGCTTGCCACCGATAGTGGTAAACTCAGGGGCGCCCGGCACATCACCGGCGGGCGTTATCGATCATGGAATGTGCTCGACATGGCCGGCGGCGGCGCGTAAGAGCACCGTTGCGGCGGTTGGCGAGTGGTCGGGTTCCGCACAACACCACCGCAACCGAAATTGCAATGGGGACACTCCGCAGCCGCTCTTCGCGCCGCCGGTAGGCCTTGAATTCCACCCCACTTGCGCTCGCCTAGCGGCCAAACTAAACTCTCCCGAAGAGATTTCGGGCGCTGTTGACCGCCGACAACACAGCGAACCATCCTTGATCACCCCGGCGTCAATCCACCAGCTCAGATAAACACTGAAGTCTAGTGAAAAAACGCCGGCCGTTGCACTTCATTGTTGAAAGCGAGCCCAAAAACGCAAAAAAGTCAGTTTGGGGGTTGCACTCAATCATGGATGCTTTTGGGGCATCGGCACCATAACTCTCGGAATGCAAGCAATTGATACTTTTTCAGCGCTGTACCAACCAAGTTGGGACTCACGTAAATTGACTTGCCATACGACTATGTTGAACTTAAAGGTTTTGATTGTGCTCACTTGCCCAGATGGCGGAATTGGTAGACGCGCTAGCTTCAGGTGCTAGTGTCCGAATGGACGTGGAGGTTCGAGTCCTCTTCTGGGCACCAATAAGGTACAAATGATCCTTATTTTACTGGTATTTTTTATTTTTGTCATTAATGTTGTGTGTTTTGTTATATGTTATTTGACCTTCTCAATGAAGGAAGACACCTCGCATTTCAGTAGTCACTGGGTTCCACCTATTTTTCGTATCTCCGGGTGAACAGGATATCGCAAGAGGCCGAATTGGCTCTTCGGTTTGTTACTTTAGTCTTTCATGGCATCTCAAAGTTTGCATCATCACATTGACAACAGGTTATCGGTCATGCTAGTAGAATTTTGTGTTTCGTAAACTGTAAAGGAACTTATCATGTATCGATTGCCCCCCCCCACATTTACTCGTAATTGGATTTCTGATCGTAGTCCTTACGTTGCCGAACGAAGTAAAGGCGCAACTTACCCAGGCTGACTGTCTCCCAGGCTATACATTGCAAGAGGTGCCGCTTCCAGGCGCACCGTCCTGGATGAGTAGTGCCACGACGCAAAGATGCGTTGCGAACTGGACCGGCTCCGCACCGAATATTGAATCAGCCGATCCGACGCGCCGGTCAACGGTTATACTTTCACTTGCCGGACCCGGGACCGTGAATGGCTGTGGCCCCGGTCATGAGACACGGATCAACATCCGTGCGACGGGTGGCTTCTTTGCCGTCGGACAGTCCTCGACTGTACGGGTTCGGGTCAGCAAAGATTTCACAAACGATGGTTTCGATTTTCAAAGCCTAGTGCCAAATGGAAGCTGGGCTAATTTCGATGGCAGTATTACCGTGTTCAATGTTTCGGAGGGCGATAATGTTGTCGGACTCCGGCATGTGGCCGGGATGCCTATGAACTCCGGGAAACACAGCATACGCCTGGAACTGGAGGATTTTAGCTTAAACGCCGAAAAAACTTGGATGGAACCTTACATGGGTTCAATGACCCAAAAATACCGCATTGCGCCGACCGGAGGTATAATCGTTACCTTTGACCTGGATGGACCCGGTTGTATGTAAGATGCCCTGAATAGGGAGTTCAGAATAGGGTAGGTGTAAGTGACCTTGTTTTGCATGAATTGCGGGAATCCAAGTTGAAGCAGGAGAAATTACTCGCACTTCATTAACGACTTAATCCACTTTGGGAGACATTGATGGAGGCTGGAAAAGCTGGGCGGAAACGGCGTTTAAGAGTCCCAGTGTTTTCACCGATACTATCCCTTGGACGCTCTCCGGCACCACCACGGATGACAACTGCCATAGCAGGAATACGAAAGGTGCTCTCGAGACGATCAGTCTGTCCGAGCCCGACACGAACCCACCGTTGAAAACCGATCACTCCTTTCGGCTATCCAGCCGGGACGATGATCGGTTTATTAATCCCTGTTGAACAGGGTTCACAGGGTTATGCGTGACGAACATATAAGGGACGATCCACAGATCGTCCCTTCATGTCGGACAGACATCGGGTATCTGGCCGCTTTTGATGAGGGGTCGGGAAGGTCGGATAGCGCCTTTCCCGTTCCAGGATGGGAAAGGCGCAGTCGTGCCACGTTATCCGATTAACGGTGATTGGCGTGTCACGACCGACCGTGGCGGAGGCCGGTGCCGTGTGACCATGTCGGGATCACGGCGTGTCCTGTCTTGCCCCCGACGTTCCGATTACATCGTCGGTAAAGATCCACGCGGTGACCTCTTCTGCCCCCGTACCGTGAAAACCTTTCAATACGGCACAGTTGGCTCTGGGCGCCAATGGTTTTTAAACGCCCGAGAGTTTTCGACGAAGAAGGATAGTATCGTATACCCTTGCCAAAGTTTGCGCGTACCGGGGTCGGTTGCCGTTTGGTCGGTCGAAAGCCTACGAGGCGGGCGGTGTTAATCACGAAGTCAAGGATCGTTTGTGCCGCGTTCGGCGGACCCCGTTGCCCTCGATGTTTAGGCTTCGCCAGATGCCGGGCTCAGACGTCAATCTCATCGGGAAGAAGCATCGTTTCGGCCAGTGCCTCCGGGCCATTGCGAGCGAGCCGCTCAATCGACATCACGGTACCAGCGGTGATGGCATCAAATGCGAGGCAACGGCGCCGATCGTCGGCGGCTTGCAAGCGCCGGTCTTTGATGCGGGTGCCAGTCTTGAGCGCGGCGAAGTACGCTTCTATCTGCCAGCGTTGTTCGTACCATTCAATGATCGGTAACGCCGGTTCGGCCGTGGGCTTCCCTTCGGTCGTCAACAGGAGCCAATCAAGTGCTGCCTGGCGCGACCCCGAAGCATGTTCTTGCACCCGCACCGCCAGCATCCGACAATTCGGCGTCCCGACCGGCTGCTCCGGCGGCGGCAGGATCTCGACCCAACCTGCCGTCACCGTCAACTTGGCGTCAAGGCGGGCCTCGCGAGCCCGTGGGCCGCCACACGCCGGAAGATCAAGGAGGTCGTGATCGGGGTCCACGCATCGCTATGCGTGAGCAGGTTCGGCGCTCCCTGATCGGTCGGCACCCGTCGGCTCTTGGAACGACAAGCCCGCACGAACAAACCACTGCTGTTATTCGCGGCTGAACGCACGCCGGCGGTCAGAACCGACCAGTTGTCACTCTCGCAGTCGCTGAGCACTAGCACCTGACTGCGCGGAGACGCCCCGCGGCTAACGCTTGCCTGCGATGGAACCCGTCTAACCAACGCTGGCTCTCACTATGTTCCCGCGCATCAGTCGCCGCAACCGCGCGAAAATCCGCGTCCAGTTGCAACACTCCCAACGGCAACCCGCTAGGCGAAAGGCAACCGTCATCTGCGCCACGAGACCCCAGCTCTCGGAACCGCCGCCGCCAATATCAACGAGCCCGTCGGCCGGCTTGTGGCCACCATCAGTCAAAATCGTCGTGTCTTGGATCGCTAAAATATGCGACTGGCTTTGACAACGAGCCACTAACGCCGCTTGCTGCGGCTCAAAAATATCTTGCCCGCTCACCTTCGCATTTGATAAGAAACGATAGGCGGCTTTCTGCGCCGCTAGGCCCGGAAAAATCACCGGCAACGCCCGCCCCCCGCCACTCATACCAAGCTTCGCCCATCGACAGCAATCGTGCGCGAAGCCGCGTATCACGCAGGCGGCTACGACCATATTCGATCGGCGCCCAACTCGGCGTTTCGTTCGCCGCCAGATCGAACGGCGGGCTATCACCCAATCCCCGCAGCGATTCCGCGCACAAAACCTGCCAATTATCCGCGAGCGGCAACCCATAGACCCGCATTTTGTGCTTTCGGGTGCGGATTTGTACAGGGGGACAATGCACCCAACCGGCCGCCCGATAGCTCGCCCCACAATAAGAGACACCCACAAAACTGTACGCCCAGACTGGGCGGAGCCCATAGCGCGCCTCCTAATCAGCTGCCACACACGCCGCCCAGAGCGTCAGCGCCTGCGAGGCTAACCCATAAATCTGCACTCCCGGTAACAGCACAAAACGGTCGTTGGTGATCATTTCGCCAAGATGCGTATCGCGGGTAGCCGGCGACCAACCGATCGCCACATCGCGAGCATCATGATGCCAACCGGCCGCCCCGCAACCAATTGACCTAAGCGGCCATGAACCGACGATACAAGCCAATAGTGCTGACAGCGGCATGGCGTCACGGCATCGCCCAACGGGTGATGGGTCAACAACATCGACCGCGCTTCAGCAGTTGCCGCCGCCGTCACCGGGACCACCGAAATCGTCCCCGCAGCGGCAAAAGAGCAGGCGACAACCCGATCGCGATAACCGCGTTTTGGCGACCGCGATGCCGCCGTCGCTTGGCCCATCGAACTCGCCGCCGGCAGTTCTAATTGTAACCGTCGAGCAATCGCCGGTAAGGCCAAACAGGCCGAAACGAGGCAAAGGTCACCACTGTCATTCCGCCAATCTTCGCGCTCACATAACTCTATCACAATCGACGGCAGCGACGCTGATTTATGGCAGTCTATTCTGGCAACAGCGCTGATCGGTGAGCGCAGCATCCGTATTCCGGCCAGCGGCGGGCCCCATCATCGAACCGAACGGACGGCAAAACTCACGCTCCGCTGCCAGGAGGTTTCGCGCATACCCCCGCAAGCGTTTGGCTCGGATGAGCCCATCCCAATGATTGCCATCGCGGCCAAAGAAGAAACGCCACAACAACCGAAACTCGGCAACAAACACCAGTCCGAACGGCCCCGGCCTTGGGTCTTGCTCCGCTTGAAAGGAGCAGCCGACTTCGATACCGTTCTTGAAGCATTGCATTGGTATGAATGGCGCTGGCGTAT
>JAPORY010000059.1 GCA_026709985.1 Aestuariivita sp.
AAAATTCTCTGGTAAGATCTTGAAAACCTGGCTTTTCTGGTGCGTTTTTGCGTTACATTAAATAGGTATCAACGGTATTGAACATCAGGACATCCCTTTAGGATCTGAGAAATGAATGCAATACATTGTTTTTTACGATTTTTCAAAATTAAATGCCGTTGAATGACATTCAATAATATTCAACGATCAATGAACGAGTCCTCTTCTGGGCACCAAACCATGCCTTCGTTACCGGTAGATGTTCGTAAACTCTTTCGTATGACCTCGTGGCTCAATTGGATAGAGCAGCCCCCTCCTAAGGGGCAGGTTGCAGGTTCGAATCCTGCCGGGGTCGCCAAAACCGTATAAATACTATGTCTTTCTTTCATCCCGTTGTATCGAAGCGTACAGAAACGCCCAGCAAAATTCCGCGCCTTATCTCCGCCATCAACAAAAAAGGTTTTTTGTTTTGGCGACGAACATTTTCTTCTAGTTGCCACAAACGGCTGCTAAAACAGCCTTTAGCGGGAGAATAATGCGCCAATAAGAACAAGACACTTTCCTGTAATTCGCAGCTCAGTCCAAGTCTGATTAAAGGTATGACCCGCAAGAGTTTGTCCGACGGCCCTCAAGCCAGTTATAGATTGGTTTCCAAATATGACCCGCCCAGACCACACGACTAGCCCTGATTATTCTTATGAAGAAACATTCCTAGCACAAGGCTATCGCCGAGTTGCGGGCGTTGATGAAGTCGGTCGCGGCCCCATCGCCGGGCCAGTCACCGCAGCTGCGGTCATACTGGATGTCGATAACATACCCGACGGAATAATGGACTCAAAGGTTGTACCTGACATCAGACGTCGTCGTCTTGCCCGAGAGATTCGTGCACGAGCGCTTGCCGTCTCGGTGGTGCATCTCAGTGCTGCAGAAGTCGACGAACTAAATATTCGAATGGCTTCTTGCAAAGCAATGCTACTGGCAATTCTTTCGCTAGATCCCCCGCCCGACACTGTCTTGATTGATGGAATCGATATTCCGGCAGAACTTCAAATCCCCGCCCAAGCACTGGTCAAAGGTGATTCAAAGAGTTTATCAGTTGCTGCGGCATCCATTGTTGCGAAAGTCTCTCGGGATAAAGAAATGACACGCCTCGCCTTTCACTATCCCGAATACGGCTGGGGGCATAATGTTGGTTATGCGACCAAGAAACACAAGGCTGCCCTCCAAAAATATGGCCCTACCCGTCATCATCGAAGAAGTTTCAAACCCGTTATTGAGGTGTTAGCGACAAACAGTAACGCATTGTAAATTTAACGCCGTATTCATCATCAAAACCAAGTGTCAAAGATCCACATATGCCTGAATCTCGCTTTGAACCTGCAAGGTTGTAAACGCTCATTTGGGCAAAGAGAAGCCCGCCTAAGACTCCTCAAAAATGTTGTAGTCAACCGTCGCCGCACTGGCACAAGACAATCTCTCGCTCTTACTTGACCAACAGAGTAAGAACTTCGGGACGGCAAGACCCGATCTGAGTCCCGTTAGTTATCGCCCCCGTTTTCTTACCTACTTTTCCCGAGGTGCTGAGATGCCACGGTGAATATTTTTTGCATTAAAGTCGGTAACCGCAAAGGATCAAACTGACTTGCAGGAAGAAAAAAGCCGCGTTCTGGAGAGCAATCAGCCGGTAGTTCTGCGACCTTCACGATAACTGATAAATTGAAGTGCGTGAAACTATGCAATACGGCATTAAGCAATTCTTCCCATTCAGCCGCGCAGGGCTCGTCATCAATGGGAGCTGTTTCTGTCCAACTAGTTCCCGGCCAGCCCAACATGCCGCCAAGAAGATTATCCCTGTTTCGTGTCTCAATTAGCCAGGCGCCGTCCTGTCTGCGTCCAACATAAGCGAACCCAACGCGCTCAGCTTTAGGCTTGCGGGGTGGTTTCCGCGGTAAGTCTGCGGCAGTTCCAGCCGAATAGGCCTTACACCTGTTTTGCAGTGGGCACATTACGCATTTTGGCTTTCTAGCAGTGCAGATCAGCGCACCCAGATCCATCGCCGCCTGAGCATAATCGCCGGCACGGGTCATGGGGACGAGCTCATTGGCCAAATCTTGGATTAAGGTTTTTGACTTTGCGACGGGAATATCAATGTCGAATAGTCGCACAATGATACGCGCAACATTGCCGTCAACAGCGGCTTCTTGATGATCAAACGCAATCGCCGCGATTGCAGCGGCCGTATAAGATCCAATTCCAGGGAGCTGAATAAGGGTGCTCTTGGACTGCGGGAAAACGCCACCGTATTCTACATTTATGATTCGAGCACACCGTATAAGGTTTCGCGCCCGAGCGTAATAGCCAAGGCCCGCCCATTCCCCCATTACTTGCGATTCTTCGGCTGCCGCTAAGTCCGAGATCGTCGGCCAAATGGAAACAAAGCGTCTAAAGTATGGATCGACGGTTGCGACAGTCGTTTGCTGCAACATGATCTCTGAAAGCCAAACTCGGTAGGGATCCGGAACGCGACCCGCAATGCGATCATGGGGGGAAATCCGCCATGGCAAAACTCGTGCGTTTTCGTCATACCAGTTGAGAAGAGATTTGCCGTAGGCTTCTTGATCACGCAAAGATGAACCCCCTCCGATGACGACTGTTGGCGTTGGCAACAAAACGCTCTATACGTCAATTGATAAAATGCGCAAAGACACTATGTACTGACCAATGGGTAAGCGAGAATCAACAACACACGGGTTCAAACACGCCGCAAGTTTCCTGCAATCAAACTTGCGACGGGTCGGCGAAAGTCGTGGTTTTTCGACGAGTAAGATACTAACCAGATGGGAAGAGATCGCAGGATCAGATCTCAGCAAGGTATCTCGACCAATCGACGTGAAATTCACCGCCGACGGTTTCGGTGCCACCTTGCGAATCTTAGTATCAGGTGCCCATGCACCGATGATCGAAATGCAGAAAGAGGGCCTAAAACAACGCGTAAATGAAGTGTACGGCTTTAATGCCATCTCACGGATTCGATTCACGCAAACCGCCGCTGAAGGGTTTACTGATGGCATGGCCTCCTTTCTGACAGAAAGTACCACTCCAAGTGAGAAGAAAGTAGACCCGAAGGTTACCAAGAAGGTAAGAAAATTCACCAATGATATTCAAGATGACAAGCTACGCAGCGTACTTGATCTTCTTGGCACGAGTGTTTTGACACAAGATAAAGGGAAAAAAACTTGAGATGATTCGCCGAAGATTTCTTATTGGTTCACTTCTTGCCAGCGTCATACTTGGCTCTGTCGCACAGGCCCAAGAGAGGGAAACTGAAATTGATACGTCGCTGATTCAGGAAATGCAATTGGGAAACCCTGATGCTGCGATTACGGTTATCGAATATGCTTCATTTTCATGCCCAGCCTGTAAGAACTTTCATGAAGGTTTGTTCAAGCAGTTTAAGGCAGATTACATTGACACCGGAAAAATTAATTTCTTATTCCGAGAGTCATATTCTAGCCGGATCGACTTGTGGGCGTCGCTTGTCGCGAGGTGCGATTCTGGAGAACAATTCTTTGGAATTGTCGAGATTATATTCGAAAAACAGGCGGAATGGGCACGATTAAGTGACCCGGTTAAAATTTCAGATCAGTTGCGACGAATCGGGCTTATTGCTGGACAAGAGCAAGAGACCATTGAGCAATGTATGCAAGATCGACAAAAGGCCCAGAACTTGGTCGCTTGGTACCAGCAAAACGCCCTTGAGCATGAGGTAAAGTTTACGCCAAGCTTTGTGGTCATCAGCGACGAAACCCATAAGGGTATAGGCTTTGACGAAGTCACAAATTTAATTGATGCCGCAACGGATGGATAGCATTTAGTGAACACCGCAGCGGCTAAAACATTCAACTTCAAGGCGGAAAAACTCTGCCGCCACGAAGTTTAGGCACTGTGATGCCTCACCTCAATTCTTTGTCTGACGCAGCGATGACTAGCCTGTCCGAGATCAATTTGACTTCGCGCAAGACTTGATCCGAAAATCTCCTGCAACTGGGGTTTTGCTATAAACCTCAATACGGGAGAAGGTTCACCACGGACCGCAATCACAACGACCCGCCGCCAAGAAATCTGCCAAAGGCGAACACAGCGCCCGTCTTGTATTAACAAAAGCTACGCCAATGCGACGACAGTTCGCGCCAATTGAATAGGCGGAGAACGCATTATTTTGCATCTCGCGATCACAATAGGCCACCGAAACACTGATCGCCCGATGGTATGGTCAAAAACCTGCCAGTCGCTTAACCGAGAAGTTCTAAGGTTATTACTTTTTTTTCGGTGATTGCAGCAGATCGCGCACCTTTGCAACGATATCTTCGGTATTCATCCCGGCCACCGCATACATATCGGCGGGACTGGCTTGGTTGATAAAAATGTCGGGCAGAAACATCGACCGAAATTTCAATCCCGTGTCAAAAACACCTTCTTGCGCAAGTAATTGCGCAACATGACTACCAAAACCGCCTATCGCCCCTTCCTCTATCGTGAGTAGCACGTCGTGCTTTTTCGCAAGATTAAGGATCAATTCTTGATCGAGCGGCTTTGCGAATCTCGCATCTGCTACTGTGGGGGATATACCCTCAGAACTGAGTATCTCACACGCACTCAGAACATGGTGCAACCTCGCGCCAAAAGAAAGAATTGCGATGTCACTACCCTCGCGAATCATGCGCCCTTTGCCAATCTCAAGCGGTATACCTCTTTCTGGCATGTCCACGCCCGCGCCCTCGCCGCGCGGAAAACGGAACGCAAACGGGCCATCGTCATGTGCTGCAGCAGTGGCAACAATATGAACTAACTCTGCCTCATCAGCAGCAGCCATTACTATAAATCCCGGCAGATTAGAAAGGTAGGCAACGTCAAAAGAACCTGCGTGCGTCGCACCGTCCGCTCCGACGAGTCCGGCCCGATCAATGGCAAACCGTACCGGCAATTCTTGAATCGCGACATCATGAACAACTTGATCATATCCCCGCTGCAAGAACGTGGAATAGATCGTGCAGAACGGCCGCATACCACCGGCCGCTAAACCGGCTGAAAAGGTCACGCCATGTTGCTCGGCAATACCAACATCGAAACACCGGCTAGGAAACCGCTCTGCGAATAAGTTTAGTCCAGTACCGTCTGGCATCGCAGCCGTAACCGCACAGATATTATCGTCGATTTCTGCCTGACGAATGAGATTGTCGGCATACACGCGGGTATAACTCGGGGCGTTAGATGCTGCTTTCTGCTGTTTTCCAGTGACGACATCAAATTTGGCAGTCGCGTGGCCGCCGTCGCGGGCGTTTTCGGCGGGCATATAGCCTTTGCCTTTTGTGGTCAGGGCATGGATCAATACTGGGCCATCAGCCCGTGCACGGATCGTGCGCATAATTGCGAGCAGCTGGCCGATATCATGTCCGTCAATCGGGCCAATATAAGAAAACCCCAACTCTTCGAACAGCGTTCCACCGATCGTCATGCCTTTCAGCAAGTCTTTGGCGCGCTTCGCTGTTCCCCTAAATGGTTCGGGAAGCAACGATACAGCACCCTTAGCCGCCGCCTTAAACTCTTGATAAGGCTTCTCCGCATAAAGTCGCGAGATATACGCGGAGAGTGCCCCGACTGGCGGCGCTATCGACATTTCATTATCATTGAGAATAACGATCAGTCTTTTCCTGAGATGGCCAGCATTGTTTAACGCCTCAAACGCCATCCCAGCGCTCATGGCACCATCACCAATAACTGCGATGGCATCTCCTACCCCTTCTGGAACTGTACCACCGAGGTCTCGGGCCACAGCGAAACCGAGAGCCGCGGAAACCGAAGTCGACGAATGCGCGGCTCCAAACGGATCGTACCGACTCTCCGAACGCTTGGTAAAGCCGCTAAGACCGTCTTTCTTGCGAAGCGTTCGAATTCGATCTCGACGCTCCGTTAGAATTTTATGGGGATAACACTGATGCCCGACGTCCCAGATAATTTTGTCACGCGGCGCGTCAAAAACTGCGTGCAGGGCAACCGTCAACTCAACCACACCTAATCCAGCACCCAAATGGCCACCCGTTTCTGATACGGCAGAGATTGTCTCTGAACGCAACTCATCCGCGAGGGTGCGTAACTGCGCGTCGCTAAACTGCCGCAAATCCGAAGGATTTGATACGCGATCGAGTAAGGGAGTCGGCGGTCTATCGTTCATTTACTCTTTCCCAAAAAATAGTTTCAGAACTGTCGCAAGATAACAAAGTGAGCAGCTTGGCGCAAGCATTCTGCGTCCTTACCATACGAACTCAAAGCATCGCAAGCCTCTGCAACAAGATCACGCGCTCGCTGCCGCGCTCCTTTAAGACCCAACAAAGAAACAAAGGTCGCCTTCCCGAGATCAGCATCTTTACCGACAGCCTTTCCGACGGTGTCAATATCGCCCTCGACATCCAAAATATCATCTGCGATCTGAAACGCCAGTCCAAGAGCATGCGAATAGGCCCCAAGCCGAGAAGGATCTTCCCCAGCGAGTCGAGCACCCGCCTCTGCGGACCATTGGATCAGTGCACCCGTCTTATGCTTCTGCAGGTGATTGATCGACTCAACCGTTGCTGACAGCGACTCTGTTTCCGCGGCAATGTCGAGCGCCTGACCATACACCATACCGCCCGCGCCACTAGCGCGCGCGAGGCTCAACCCGAGATCCGCCCGAACATCTGCGGACCCAACTTCGGGACGCGCAACCATCTCGAAAGCGAGCGTCTGTAAAGCATCCCCGGCCAAGACCGCTGTTGCTTCGTCCCATTTGACGTGGATTGTGGGTTGGCCACGGCGAAGTGAATCATCATCCATGCAGGGCAGGTCGTCATGGATCAAGGAATAGGTATGAATCGCCTCTGCGGCCATGGCTGGCCATATTGCCCTCTCCACGTTTATCCCATGTAAACGAGCTCCTTCGATTACCAAAAAGCCGCGGAGTTTCTTGCCACCGCGAACGGCGTACGCCATCGCTTGCGTGACAGGGACTTGGTCAAAAGAACTCAGAACACGTTCAAAATGCTTCTCGATTTGACCTGCCGTATCGGTTAAGCTTTCGTCAAACGCCTTATACATCTTTCAACGGCCCCGTGCCATTCGGGTTGCCATTTGCGTCAAGAGTGATAGCCTCCACACGCTCCTCAGCGCGTTTGAGTTCTTCTTCACAACGCCGCTTGAGCGCGTGTCCACGCTCAAACAATGAAATCGACTCGTCTAGTTCGATGTCTCCGCTTTCTAATTTTGCAACAACAGTCTCAAGTTCCTGCATTGCAGCCTCAAAAGATAGTTCAGAAATTTCAGTTTTCTTCATTGGTCACGCCTTTACAAATTCAGCAACATAGGCATATACACTCGCGGACAAAGCCTCTAGGTTATAACCGCCTTCAAGTATTGATACTACCCGTCCTTCGCATAGTTCTTGTGCGATATAGATTATCTCCCGGGCAATCCAAGAATAATCATCTGCATACCACTCCAACTGCGCAATAGGGTCTTTCTGGTGTGCATCAAAGCCCGCTGAAACAATAATCAGCTGCGGGCGGAAGTGCCTTAGCCGCGGGAAAATCATACGTTGATAGGCATCGCGCATTGCTACCCCGCCGCTCATCGTCAAGAGTGGGACATTAAGAATATTATCGAACTCACCAGTGTCTTCTGGATACCCACTTCCTGGCCAAAGAGGGAATTGATGGCTACTGATCACTAAAGTGCGTGGTTCACTCCGCAATATAGCCTGAGTGCCGTTGCCGTGATGCACGTCGAAGTCGACGATCGCGACGCGATTAAGGCCATGCTCACCAAGAGCGTGTCGCGCCGCCAGTGCCGCATTCCCAAAGAGACAAAAGCCCATGGCTTTATCTGGTTCCGCGTGGTGACCCGGCGGACGCGTGGCGACAAAAGCACTGTTTGCTTTGTTCTCAAGTACAAGATCCACGGCGAGCAGGCCCGCTCCAGCTGAGCGTCGGGCCGCCTGCAAAGTACCGGGGCTCATCAGTGTATCAGCATCAATTTGGTGATAGCCCTCCGATGGGTTTGAGTTCACCAACTCTTTGAGATAGTCTGCCGTATGCGCGAGCAGCAACTGTGCGTCAGTGGCAAGCGGCGCCTTAACGGCCTCCAACTCAAGCGGGGCGAGGCCGTCCATAACCGCCTGCAACCTTGCAACTTGTTCTGGATGCCCCGCAGGAGTCTGATGGTCATAACAGTCACTGTGCTGAACAATAACTGTTTTCATTTTACCTCCAGTTGCTACAAAATTATCAGTGACACTTTAGTCCGACACTAACATATAACCTGCGCTTCGAACTGTTTGCAGGTATTTTGGCTGTTTTGGATCGTCCTCAATCTTTCGTCGAAGGCGGGTAACTTGAACATCAATTGCTCTTTCCTGTGCCGTTTCTCTTCCACGCCCTAGAATCTCAACGAGTTTCGCTCGTTCAAAGACCTTTCCTAAACTTCGGGCAAAAATTTGCATGAGCTGCGACTCTGTTGCCGTCAACAGGACCAATTCACTGCCACGGTGCATTTTGCCAAGCCGCACGTCGTATTGAACCTGCCCGAGTTTTAGAATATTTCGGCTAGAGCCTAGCGGGACTGTTTCAGGCATTCGTCGCAAAATGGCGTTGATGCGAAGTACCAACTCCTTGGGATCAAAAGGCTTGACTAAGTAGTCATCGGCACCGGCCTCCAGCCCGTCGATCCTGTCCTCAATCTCGCTTCTCGCTGTCAGTAACAAGATCGGTGTATTTAGATGTTCGCGCACCGATCGGGTCAATGTGACGCCATCCTCTCCCGGCATCATGACATCAAGAATAACAAAATCGAACTCAATCCCTAGAAGCAGACGACGGGCACGCTCGGCATCTCCAGCGGCTGTTACTCGATATCCGTGCTGTAGGAGATACTTCTTGAGAAGTTCTCGGATCCGTTCGTCATCATCGACGATTAAGATATGCGAAGCAGCAGCGTCGACACTCATTGCTCACCGTCAGTCAAACGGGCGTAGACATTCATTAAGTTTTTTCCCATTAACGCTTCAAGGACCGAGCGGAATCCTGCTACTGCTTCGGGGCCTGCTTCACGGTAAGCGGCACTCATGCAAGCGCACTGTGAATTGAACAAACGCTTTTCTAGCTGTGCGCCACTTTCGGTCAGAAACAGATTGCGATTGCGGCGATCATTCTCGCCGACACTGCGTACAACGAGCCCGTCTTCGATTAATGCTTTCAGCACGCGATTCAGTGATTGCTTAGACACGCCCAAAATGGATAGCAAGTTATTAATGGTTGTCCCCGGAACACGGTTGATAAAGTGAAGGGCTCGATGATGAGCCCTCCCATAACTCATTTGTGCTAAGATACGATCGGATTCGGACGAGAAACCTCGATAGGCAAAAAACATTGCGTCGATCCCCTTGCACAACTGCGCGTCAGTAAGGTATCGCAAGTTCTCTCCCGAACTTTCTATCGCTGTGCGACCTTCTGTCATTCAATTCTCGCCCTTTTCGGCATATTTCTTTGATCTTTATTCCAGCTTTGTTGACATTCCAAGAAAGAATTGATTGATAGCGGCTCCACTTTTGCCTCACGCGGTCATGCTGCATCGGCATATCACCGCACCGAACCGTTTACACTTCGATCGCCTTTGGAGGAAAAACAATGTCAAGTTATGAGGATCGTGACGGCAAGATCTGGTTCGATAATAGGTTTGTCGACTGGCGAGAGGCGGACGTTCATATCTTGACCCACGCAATGCACTATGCCTCTTCGGTATTCGAGGGGGAACGGGCCTATGGCGGCAAGATATTCAAGAGCGAAGAGCATTCTGAGCGCCTCACCTACTCGGCAAGCTGCCTTGATATTGAACTTCCTTGGTCTGTCGAGGACATTGAACGTGCGAAAGAGCAAGTCCTATTGATTAATGGACTGTCCGATGCCTATGTGCGGGCCCTTGCTTGGCGAGGAGTCGGCGAAGATATGGGCGTCGCTTCAGCGAGAAACCCGGTTCATTTGGCGATCGCTGCTTGGGAATGGGGTAACTATTATGGGGACGCAAAGTCTAAAGGTGCCAAGCTTGATATTGCTAAATGGAAACGCCCAAGCCCCGAAACCGCGCCCGTGCATGCTAAGGCCTCGGGCCTTTATATGATTTGCACAACAGCCAAACACGCAGCTGAGGCAAAAGGCTGCTCGGATGCGTTGTTTATGGACTATCGCGGCTATGTCGCTGAGGCAACGGGGGCTAATATTTTTTTCGTCAAAGACGGAGAGGTTCATACGCCTGCCCCTGACTGTTTCTTGGACGGTATTACGCGACAAACTGTTATCGGACTACTTAAAGACCGACAAATCAAAGTGAATGAGCGCCATATTCTGCCGCAGGAGCTTGAGGACTTTGAACAATGTTGGTTGACGGGAACCGCGGCTGAGGTGACCCCAGTTGGTCAAATTGGTGATTACAGTTTTGAGGTTGGTCGAATGACTGTTGACATTCACGACGCGTACGAAGCACTCGTCCGATCTTAAAGGTCTAATGCGAAAACCCGAACGCGCCGGTGTCGCGCCGTCTGTCAAATTGGATTTGGAAGGCGGCGGGTCGTTTGTTTGGTAAAAAGCGCAAAAAGACCGTTAGTGTCGAGACGAAAAATCCTACAGGCATGATTACATGAAAAATGCTTGACGCATTTTTCAAAATCTGTACGCTAACGGCAAATCGGCGGCACAAATTGACCGGAACCCTATAGATTCAGGCCTATTGCGATTTTTCCTACGCATACAACGATTGGTGCCAGTAAATGCCGCAAAGCGGAGCCCGCGAGGTTCTTCATACGCTCCCGAGCCGTACGATCGGCACCGGTTGATCAAGGCGGCTGACGCGGTTACGATTGATCAATGAACAACGATGCGGCTGAAGAACTAAGCGAGGAACGCGACAACGCCTTGGCGATTGCCAAGCTGGAAGGCGAGTTGAAAGCAATCAGAGCGGAGAATGACGCCATGGCATCTCGAATTGATACCAAGCTGACGGAGCTCGGAGGTGCTATCGATAAACAGCAGGCGGAACTCCTCGCGGAGATAGCTAAGCGCGATAAGGAAACCGCACAGCGCGACAAAGACAATTTGCGGTGGAGCGTTGGGTTAGCAATCGCTTGCACCACGATCATACTTGGTGCCATGGCCGTAATGCTAACACTACCCGTAAACTGAGCGCGTAGATACAGGTAGTCAGGGACCGGCGAAAACCGGACAAATTAGGTTAAAAACGCTCGAAATTGAACGAATCCGGTCGCGAGAGGTGCTCTTTCGTGGCGTTCGCCGATAAATACCCCTCGCGTTTTGGCACAATTCATACTCCCTCTGGCTGGCTTCATGGTACAATTTAATCACAGCAATGGTACCAATTATCAGAAATTCAGGGGGATACTATATATCCATATCCCATAAAGCAGATTCGAGAACCGCTTAGAACTTTCGAGAACAAACTAACGCTCATCAAGCGGCTCCTACCTCCCGATTTATTCTCATTCCCCTGTCTATTCCGGCACAAGTGACTAGTTCAATACAAAAGCTTCCAACTCTTCCCGAATTATGATCAAGCACCACAACACCCATCAGGCCCGTCCATTCCGCTGGAACCTTCGCCTCCCTACAACGGATCATGAATATACAACCGCTCCCCAAGATCAAGAGACCCATGATAACATTTCCGACCGCTGGGATTCATCGGTTTTATCGCATAAGTTTCTAACAACCCGCCGCTGGTGCGGCCAACCTCAGATACCGCCCCGCTCAGACGAATGGGAAGTCTTTGTTTTCATCCGCAAGATAACTCTATACTGCTCAAGAACGGAAAAACAACTCTCTTTCTTTAGGCATCGATTCAATGACTACAGTATACTAATATGCCATTTTTGCTGAATTGATGGGTATAGAGATTTTAGTTTGACCCCGGCGTTATCAGCGCTAATCGACGGGTTTGTTATCGGCGTTGCGTTGCTCTTGCCAAGCTGCGATTTGGTGGACCATGGCCTCTCGGTCTGGAGTGTGGCGGTCTAAGCACTGTCGTGATAACATATTGATCTCGATTTCGGCAATGTTCAACCAAGAGCCGTGTTTCGGGTGTGGTGCTCTTCTACGCGAGCCGCTTCGCCTCGGCCGGCGCAAGGCGCTCGTAGCGAGTAGAAAGTTGGTGCGTGTTCAGATTGTCCATGACAAGGACGATCGTTTGATTCGGAAAATGCTCATCGGCGAGATCCTTCAACGCCTCGGCAAAGTCCTGTTTCGTCCGCCGGTCAGTGAAGTTGACAGTCCGCTAGCCCAGTAAGGGTGCTATCATCGTGAAGCGGTTGGCGGTGCCGTTGCGTTCGTATTCAAAATCATCGCTTGCCGGCTGGTCGGGGCGCACGGGTAAGGATGTACGGGTCTCTTTGGTTTGTTGCTTCGAGGTTTCATCCAGACCGACCAGGACCTCATCAGTCGCTAAATCACGGCGGTAAGTGTCGCGGACATCTTCCACCCGCGTCGACAAACTCGGCGTTTTGCTTCGTGGAAAAGCACCAACAGTTTTGCAACCAAGGTTTGCGGTTGTTTTTATAAGGCCGTGCAAACTGTCGAGCTTGATATCGTCTCGACAATTTCGAACGTGACGAGACGGCCGGCAAGCAAAATCAACGTCAATCGTGCCTGTCCGGCCGGCGGTTCGGAACCAGCAAGCATCGTCAGGGTGGCTTCACCCTCGCCGTCCAAACGACGGGTTTGCTTTTGCTCCTTGCGGCTTAACACCGCCATAACACCCGCAAACACATTGCTTAAAGACGCGCTCAACCGTCGCGGTGCCGCCACCAGAATATTGGCGATCTCCGCATCCCGAAGACCCCCATCGTCCCGGTTGGAATCCGTCAACAAGAGAATGTACATCCGCTGGCTCGGTTCGCTCATCGTCTGCAAGCCTGACCGAATGAAACCAAAATCTCCTAGAATTTTCTAGTGGTGAGGATTGCCAGTGTAAAGTATACGTTTTCTCAGCCAGTCAATGTGATCCTGATCGACATATTGTTGAGATTCAATCCTACGCTTTGGGTTGTTTTGTTACGATCTAGTAGTTGCAATGTTGAGCAGGCTGAAAGCTACAGGCGAGCATAAGTGAGGCTCTTTTATGAGCAAGGATAATTTGCGGCGGATTGCTCAACCATGTTCTTCAAAAAAGTCTGAACTAGCGTTTTCTTTCGCAAAGTCTTTATGCAATGCATTTCGGACTGAATTAGGCGCGGAACGAAGTTCCGGGTTCCCCATGACGCGGTTTACCGTCTCTATCGCAAAAGAGATCGGATTGCGGGCCAGGGCGTTAAGTATATAGGCCCCAAAGTATAGAACAACCGAACCCACTATTTTCAGTGCGTTGGGACGCTAGCCTTCACACACAGAGTGAGATCATTGGGAGAGATCGGTGATAAGCTCGGCGCAACACGCGAAGGCACGAAAGAGTCTCGTCTCATTCCAATCATCGCAACAGACGGGTTTTGGTAAGGAGGGAGATTTGGCTGGGGTGGTAGGATTCGAACCTACGATACACGATACCAAAAACCGATGCCTTACCACTTGGCCACACCCCAGCACCATCGGCACAGTAAACTCTGATTGCGTTTAGTTCAAGCCGAAACGATTCGAAAAGCCATGCCAATCGTCGAAGTTCAGTGCGCCGCGAGTTAGCGAGAAATCCATAATCACTTATATTTCGCAGTTTCCTGCCGCCCCGTATCATGTGGCATAATCGAAATCTCGGAGACCTTCATAAGCTCTGCTGACCTTGGATCCTCTATGATGTCATTGATCTATGCCGCAGAAAGCGCGATTGACGCCGAATAATCATTGATGCGTCACGAGTGAAATTAACGAAAATAGGGGCACCTTAATTGACATTCCTGTTGTTCCCCGTTCAATGATTTTCTCTCTTCGTGCTAAATCCATAGTTGAATGAATTCGACCGCTAGCTGCCGACATTTGCAGTGGCAAAACGCAACAAACTTTCGCGCTGTTCGACATATCGTTAGGCAACCGCAATGGTCGAGATATTCCTTCGAACTCTCCCTTTCTTCGCACTGATCGGTCTGGGGTATTGGGCTGGTCGAACACACTTTTTTTCGCAAGAGGCAACGGCCTATCTGACGAAATTTGTGTTCTACTTTGCTCTGTCGGCCATGCTGTTCAACTTTGCGGCATCACTTTCCCTTGACGCAATATTCGACCTTCAGCTCGTTGCCGGGTATCTCTTGGGTACCGTGCTTGTGTACTGTCTTGCCGCAGTGATTGGTCTCATTCGGCAGCTAAACCTTGCCCATATCGCGGTAGAATCGCAATGTGCCGCCATCGGAAATGTTGGTTTCTTAGGCATCCCCATGCTCGCGGTAATATTCGGTGAGGCGGCAGTCGGGCCGGTATTGCTGGTCCTTGCTGTTGATCTGATTGTCTTTTCCAGCCTTATTGTGATTTTGATCACCGTCTCAAGAGAGCGGCGGATAAATTTTGCGCTGGTGCAAGCTGTCTGCTTTGGTCTAGTCAAGAATCCCATGATCGTTTCGATCACCTTGGGGCTCATGTGGTCATCAATAGATTTCCCTATGCCGCGTCCGATGAATGACTTCTTGACTATTTTGGGAGCGGCTGCGACGCCGGGCGCTCTTTTTGCCATTGGCGCATCGCTGGCGACCAAATCTGCTGAGCGGGTCGCCGTTGCGGTTTGGCTGAGCTCTTGCAAATTAATCGCCCATCCGCTTCTCGTCGCTGTTGGTGTTATAATTTTGTTTCCGATTGACGGCTTCTCCGCCGCTGTCGTCATATCGGCGGCGGCCCTCCCGGTCGCTGGCAATGTGTATATTCTTGCACAGCATTATGAGGTCGCGCCACAACGCGCATCTGCTGCAATCCTACTCTCGACCGTCGCTTCCATCCTGACGGTTTCCTTAACCATCGCAATCGTCAGTCAAGTTCTCACTTGATTGATTGGCCACCGCCCGAACACAGTCAGACACCCAAACAGCAAAGCGATTGACCTATGCTCCGTCTCCGTTTTGGGGCCGCATGTCTTGACTTGTAGTCGAAATACTCGGCTCATCCTATGCTTTCTCCAAATTGGTTCGTCGATCAGGTTTAGCCTCCAATTTTTCTCGAACAGTTTCATTGTACAGTCTTAGAAACTTAATACCATCAAAAGAGGTTCTTACCTCTTCATAGTCATCGTCTTTTGACATTTGCGACTAACTCTTGTTCTTCACTTCCCGTTCCTGTACTTCTCGCGGTTTTTTACTCGGTCTTTGTGCCCCTTGCAGGCCTTTTTCAAGAAGTTCATACAGGTCTTGGGTAACTTTATGACTGACAGAAACTGTACACTGGGCCTTTACTATTGTTTAATCACCAACGTTTTTGCCGGTGCCGAATACAGGAAAGGAATCGAAAAATATGAGTTTGACGTCATTGTTTCCTGCCATGACCCCTGCAGATGATGCGTAATAAGCAGGGGCAATCTCATGTTGCGCCTGATCTGTCATTGTGAATGCTCCTGTTGGTACGAGAGAATCCCCTATTCATTTATTCCAAGGTGTTCAAACAGTTTTTGCCTTAATCCCTCAACACAAACGTCTTGTTAGCATTGGCCCGGGTTGCCCTGCTTATGCAGCAAGACAGGCGGTGAGGATGCAATCCATCAAGATCTGGCTGGCAGTATAAAATCACCGTTTGACCGGTGAACGGGTGTCATCAGTTTGCAAAAATCCACCGAATTTCAGCTAGCTGAAATAATGTGAATCAAGTATATAAGTCCCTAATTTTTCCATAAGCACACAAAAACTTCAAAAGGCACGATAGTTTTGGGAATTATATACATTGCTTGACACAGGCCATTCCTCCCCACAATAAGGATTGATATGGTCGATCGGCCCTGTACCGGACCCACGTTCTGCGTCTTTCGTCCTGATTGATGCTGTTTGGCGACACGATTTTATCCTTGTCAAGTAATGTATAAAAGGTCTCAAATAATTCCCTGTTGATGGCAATATCGGGCTCATGAACTGAGCACCAGAAATTCAACCAAGTGCGTTCCGCTTCCGAATGGGAACACGATCACTCTACAAATCGCACATATTGCCGATGTGTACCTCCATACCGGTCTAAAGGGAGAACACACTCGGTTAATGGCGTTTCCGAATCTGCGCAACAAACCTTGCTAGCGATCAATTCATCCTTGGTGGATGCAGCGGTAACTGAACAGGGAACTTTCGAACTGACCCACTATTGCAAACCGTGCTTGACATTTTCAGAATCAGCGTCATAGTGCGACCGCAAGAACCCGTTGAGATCAGGATGTCTAAACTTGGGTTACAATCACGGGTGCCCACTTAAAAATCGAATAAATTCAATTGCTTAGACGCATCAATAGGTTTTGGTTTGTAGCGGGATTCGGTAAATAACCGATATAGCTGTATTTTTTTCAACAAGGCGGTATCAATAATCTGCAAAATAGTGTGGCGATATGTGGTCAAGCGCGGCCGTTTCCGACTGATGGCTAGCGTACATTGTATTTTTACTCTGGATTGCGTGATACTTACACCAATGGTAATGTCAATCTGGATTTAAGTCTCGGACACAAAAAACTGGCTTTTTATATATATATCAAATAGTTAAGAGAAATCTCGGATCGCTAGACGGGACACTAGTAAGTTACAATATCAAAAGCGATTATTCGGAGAAGAGCCATCGTCATGAAAATACGAACTTTAGTTCTGGCAATAATTGTCTGTATTCAGATGCCGCTCGTCACGTTTGGAAGCTCTCAGCAAAACTGCATAACGCCAAAAATGGATAGCCTGCTTCCCGTTTACAATCCCTCGGCTACTGAAGGTGGTACTGTGGTATTCCAATTCCACTTAGAGGGACGTTATCAAGAAGAAGTCAAGTTCAGGTATAAATCAGCTAATGGGTCAGCTGTTGAATATGATGATTATCAACCAAAAGAGGGCGTTTTGACGTTCCCTCCCGATAATACCCACCAGAGCATAACAGTGGAGACATCTGACGACAGTGACACCAACCGAGAATATTTTTTTATGGTAATCACGGAATATGAAAAACCGAGTGAAGGTCAAGAATTCTGTCATGAGCCCATCTGGACGCATAAATCAATACTCGCGTACATTAATGCAAGGCCTTCTATTGTATATCATCAACCGAGCCCGGCTAACCCATCACAAACCATTTGTAATGAGAATTCTACGCTATCTTGCTAGTTCTTTGAACTGCCGAATTGATGAGGGTCAGACCACGCCCCATCTGCTCGGCAATATATGCGATCGAAAATATTCGAGTTCCGGTTTGATTCAGGTTCTGACGGGATGAGGTCAGATGCCGATTTAACAAGTCTTCAAGACCCTTGCGGCCATCAAAGGTCACATAGAGATAGGGGTCGGTCAAGTAGCAACCCCACAGCCAACTTTTCTGTTATCGTCGCAACCCGATTTACGACCAATCATATTGATGATGAACCCAACGCAAGCACGCAATCAGACTCAATAAACGGCCAAATCTCTCGTATGCGGTGGACTCAAGACTCTCACCAAACTAAATACTTCATCGCGGGAATTTATTCCCGGTGGAAAATGCCGTGATGGCGACGTCTGCTCATGGGTTTGATGGAGTCTTCGCTCCTTTGTTACGCTGCATGAATTGGTGACATGAATCGCGATTAAAGCTGGAGTTAACTCGCTTGAGAAGAGCGTGCCTATATCGTCCGATTAAGAGTGACCGTATATTAGGCAACAGACACTCAAGCCAATAGCGTGATTGAAAATGAGGGCTTTCCGACGGAAACAAGCACGTCGCCCGTCCTCTTTGCGATCAGACCTGTCGTCTTACCCGATCAAAATGGCTCAGTTCTCTGTGAAAGACCGTTTTTTGATGCTTTTTCAAAAGGTGCTAAAACAGCCGGCCGTGCTGGCAAATTCAGGTCTTTGATTGATTGTTACTGTCTAGCAACACCGCTCATTCAACCCAGCAACACTCTAGATTCCATAGATGATCGCAAAGAGCCGTCTCCCCTTGCGGGATTTTTAAGGATTCGATGTCCTTAGACGGAGTCGATTCAGCAGGAATGCATGAATTGTCACCCTCTTTCTTGAACCAAGACGATTCCTCATTCAACATCTATTCAAGCGACGCCGGATCAAGCCCGCCACGGCGCAGAATATAGTTCTGGAAACTAGGGATCGGACATATCACCACGCCACTCTCTGGATTCTCCGCCAACGCCCCGCTATGAAGCAAATGAGTCACGTAGGAGTGTGCAGGTTCCTCACTCGGTACGCGCCACGCGCTGCCAGGTTCAGTGCCGCTATAGGTTTCAACGACATCCACGACTTGGCTAAGGGTCAAACCGACCCCAGCGTGTTCTGCACGAGCGGCTTCATAAAGCACTTGTGCAGTTAATTTAGGGGAATAGTTCATCACATCGCTATATTGTGCGGCGTAGTAACCTTGCCGGAATTTGTCTGAACGGTGCTGAACCGCGTTCCAATCCGTGATTTGATCGGCATTCCCATCTACTCCCTTGAAAAGGAGTGCTTCTGCCAAGGCCTGCTGCGCCCAGTGGACATGACGAGGCCAGCCGTCGGTTTTGGCCATGAGGGCATCAATCTGTGACCGACACGAACCGATTTCTATTTGAAAGTGATCACACCATTTCTCGGTCAATTCATGCCGTTCTTCTTCAGAAAAACATCCCAGTGAATAAGGAGAGATACCATGCGTCAGACCCATGGAGCGGATCACGGATTGGGTATCACCCAGTCCTGCCAAGACGAGGGTTATCGGCAACCCCGTCGAGGCGTCGTGGATGTTTCTGAGTAAAATAGCATGATCACGATCTCTATCGGTCGGTAAACGTTGGATTTCATCAACAGCGAGAATAACGACGGATGTCCAATTCTCACTCGGACATTTTGTTGCGAGATCGCTTATATCGCTAGGAGCGTTTGATGTGAATAAAGTCTTTAGATCAAGGCTCATACCAAATCCACTGACTGTAGGAAGGTATGATGACCATCTATTACCAAACTTTAGTAGGGTTTCACTCCAGCCATCTGGTGTTGCGACGCCGGCGTATGCAATTGCTTGTAAGACCTTAGGAATATGCTTGGTTACATCGGTTTCGGACGCACGGACAACACGAACATTATTCTCGTAAGGTGAACGTTTATTGATCTCACTTAGAACCGAACTCTTTCCCGCGCCGGGTGCTCCTTGGATAACAGTGGTGTTGCCAGGAATTCCAACTCTTTCCTGTCTTGTTTGCGCTGCGATCGCGAGAATGTCGCCTAAAACTGACTTACGACCCACAAACACGGGAGGCGGTGACTTCTCCCGCATATTTACAAAACGCTGTAATTCTGATCGTTTGAAATTTCCCATCGGTTCATTTCTATATATATCGCAAGTTCCGCTGTAAATTGCGTGCGTCGCAAGTTTGAGAGGGCAGTTTTTTGAGGCTGGAGGGAATATGATCAGTAAGTAGGGATATTATTCAAACCAAACCCTATCAAACCAAATTTTGATTGCTCTCACTCATGCGCGGGCAAAATTTTATGTGTTTGTAAACGCCGATTCAAGTACGAAGTGCATAGGTTAAGAGTTAAGAGGTTAAGAGGTTAAGAGGTTAAGAGGTTAAGAGGTTAAGAGTTTATTGGGCCGTTGAGAGCTTTCGACCTGAAACAAGCCCGCTTTCCTTGAGATCATGCCCGTCTTGCCCGATCAAAGTGGTTCAACTCGCTCTGAACAATCGTTTTTCGGTGCTTTTTCAAAAGGCACTAGTATTCCGAAATCATTACATTGCGGGGTATAATGATTTAGTTTGAGGCGCACCTTCTCGGTTGTGAAGCGCCAGTCAACGGATTTCGTCGCTCCGTTCCGCCGGTTCTGCCAAGCCGTCACCTCACGGACCAGCGTCTCTCGGTCAGGAATCCGACGAGCAAGACAATATTTCGAGAGGACATTGATTTCGATCTCGGCGATGTTCGGCCAAGAGCCAGGTTTCGGTGTCTAGTACACCGCAATTTGCCGGGCAATGCGAGCCGCCGGTTCATGGCGGTCATACAAGACCGAGAGTTTGTGGGTATTGCGATTATCCATGACTAAGACAATCTGCTGCTGGTTAGGAAAGTCATCATCCGCCAGATCTTTCAACAACTCGGCAAAATCTTGCCGCGTTAGCCGGTCCGTAACTTTCACCGGCCGCCAGCCGGCAAGGGGTGCGCAAACCATAAACCGATTGGCGGTACCGTTCCGCTCGTATTCAAAGTCGTCTATTGCTGGCTGCCCAGAACCGCACGGCGAGCGGCGACCGGGTGCGATCTCCGCTCTTTACAGATGATCCGCCGAACCATATTGTCGCGTTAAAGAGGATGGATAGCGCCGTTAATTTCTAAAGAGTAGCTGACCGTTGAGGAAGCACAGTGAGTAGTCCGGTGATTTCCTTTGCTGAAGGCGATGCATTGGTTGACTGGATCGGGCTGACAGAGGCACTCGTTTCGGGACACCAATTGTCACGAGCTAACATCGCCGATAACTTTCTCCAAGACGGCGATGATACGCTCCTAACCCGTTCTGCATGGATAAAGGGGCTCGGACTGGCGACGAAATCCTTAACAATTTTTCCGAATAATACCCACCACGCTACCCCTACAATTAACGGGGTTTTTTCTCTGTTTTCGGATCAAAACGGTGTTTTAGAAGCAACCATTGATTGTCACCTCGTGACAAAACTCAAGACCGCCAGCGATAGCCTCCTTGCAGCCTTGTCTTTGGCTCGAGGCGATTCAAAGATTATCTTGATCGTCGGTGCTGGAGCGGTAGCGAACTCCCTGCTTGAAGCCTTCGGAGTTGGCTTTCCCGCCGCACGATTTGAAATTTGGAATCGAACAGCCGAACGAGCGATTAAATTAGCAAACCAATTTCCGCACACAACTGCCGTGCACAATCTCCGCCAAGCAGTAACTCGTGCGGATATAATCTTAACCGCCACCGCCGCCGCGCGTCCTATCATTCGCGGCGAGTGGCTACGACGGGGACAGCATTTGAATTTGATCGGTTCCTATCGCGCTGACCTGCGCGAGGCAGACGATGAAGCCCTACAGACTGCATCAATATATACCGATAGCCTTGATACAACAATTAGTCATATTGGCGAATTCAACATTCCGTTGCAGAGCGGCGCCATAGCGCTTAACGATATCCTTGCTGATTTCTATTCGCTTGATAAGTTCCGACGCAAGAATGATGACGAAATCACTGTCTTCAAGAACGGTGGTGGGGCACACTTGGACTTGATGACTGCTCGCTACCTCCTTAACCGCTGGGAAGCCTCAGCATGACAATCGCACTTTTGGTTTGTGGCTGTCTGATAATTGTCTTGTTCATCGTCGCACCGTTCTGGCACGAGAATCATTTAGCGTTGATTGATGAAACAGTAAGACAGAAAGCCCGCGGCAATTTCGTTAGGTTATCGAAAGGCATTACACATTATGAATGGATCGGTGCACAATCGGCGAGCACCGTTGTTTGCATCCACGGACTCACCACCCCCTCTTATGTTTGGCATGGTATCGCCCCACAGATCGCCGCCCTCGGCCACCATGTGTTGCTCTACGATATTTTTGGCCGTGGATATTCCGACAGACCACCAGACTTGCAAGATCGGGCCTTTTTCTTGCAACAATTGCACGAACTTCTCGACTCGCAAAAGGTTACAAATAACATAGTCGTCATTGGCTTCTCAATGGGCGGCGCCATTGCAACAGCCTTCACAGCAGAAAACCCAAAGCAGGTCAAAAAGCTCGTCCTGATCGCACCAGCAGGACTCAAGGTGACCGGCATGAGTACAATTCGACAAATGATGGTTTTGCCCGCCGTCGGCGGTTGGTTTGCCCGCGGCATCTATCGATCATCCCACCGCAAGGGCACAGAAGCTGAGCGTCACTTGCCGAGCTCAGTCTCGGGCATCGTCGACAGACAACAGCAAGAACTGAACTATCAAGGTTTTTGCCCGTCGGTCCTTGCAAGTGTTAGAGGCCTGCTGCACGAAAACCAATCTATGGATCATGAGAAAATTGCCGGTAGCAAAATCCCGACCCTAGCAATATTCGGAGAAAATGATGCCGTCATCTCGCCCGGGTGCGGATCGCAATTGGTCGCTTCAAACCCGGACGCTCGTGTTGAAATTGTCGCTGGAGCGGGACATGGGCTGCCTTATACCCACAGCGACGAAATTCTATGCCTACTTTCGCCGTTCCTTTCAGACCGCCGTGCCGAGTAACTATGCTCTAGCGCGAAGGCTCCAATCAAGCGGGGCCTCACGTATCGGCAAGTGCACAATAGCACTAAACGCACCAACGGCGACGCCGACCCACCACACGACGGTATAATCGCCGTAACTATCGTAAAGCTGCCCACCGAGCCAAACGCCAACGAAAGACCCGATTTGATGGCTCAAAAACACAATACCATACAATGTACCCATGTATCGCAAACCGTAAATATGTGCGATTAAACCACTCGTCAGCGGGACGGTGGCAAGCCATAATGAACCCATCGCAATCGAAAACAAGACAACCGAAAGTGGCGTAATCGGAAATAGAAAAAACAAAGCGGCAACAATGGTGCGTGCGGTATAAATGCCGGCCAATAAATACTTCTTGCGATAATATTTTCCGGCCCAACCGGCGGCGATTGTACCCGCAATATTCGCAAGGCCAATCAACGATATAGCGACAGCCCCAAGTGCAGATGTCGTCGTAATTCCAACAGCATGAAACACACTGCCGGTCTGAATCGGACCGCACATTTCCGTAACGAGAGCCGGAAAATGGGCGGTCACAAAAGCAAGTTGATAACCACAACTAAAAAACCCCAGAAAGATGAGCGTAAAACTCGGGTCTCGTATCGTTTTTTCAAAAACTACGCCTAAACTCTCCTCCAGTTCTTGTTTTGACGCTAATTCTGGAGAGCGAATAATGGGCAACAATAGGATTAAGGCGAGAACCCCTACGGCAAACCACACAAAGACGAGTTGCCAAGACATCAGAGTGAGCATCCATTCAGCAAGCGGGGCACCGAAGACTTGGCCCGCGCTACCGGCGGCGGTCGCAATCGCAAGTGCCATTGAGCGATTTTCATCGCTTGAGGTGCGTCCCACAACCGCGAGAATCACGCCAAACCCAGTGCCCGCAATTCCGAAACCAACAAGCCAAGCATACATCTGATGCGCGAGCGGGGTGCTCGACATTGCCGTCAATACTAGGCCAAGGGCATAGATTATCGAACCCATAAAGATGGCTTTGCGGTCGCCGATTTTTTCGGCAATTGCACCAAAGATTGGCTGTCCAATTCCCCACGCTAAATTCTGAATGGCAATTGCAAGCGAGAACTCTGTTCGTAGCCAGCCAAATTCTTCAGAGATTGGGATCTGAAAGACGCCAAAAGAGGCGCGAACGGCAAAACTCACCAAAATGATGACACAGCCAACAATCAAGATCGGCGAAAAAAGGGGGTCGTGTTTACTCATTTGACAGGGCCTCGCTTTCGCCGAATAGATTATTGCATTTGGGGGGTTAGTGATTGAATGTCAAATCGCAACAGCGCCTCATTGCGCACCCGCTCCTTGCCAACAACACCACGGATATTCAAGCTGTGTTGGCAGTTAGCGATAACGAAGCTGTTCGAAACAACTCGTGTGTAAGCCTTTGAAAAAATTGGCGTGAGTTCCAGAATCTTAGATCAGTCTAGAATCTTCACTAGGACTTTGTTGCGGGGATGCCAAAAATTTCCGGTGACACTGCGGATCAAACATTAACGGCTCGCTTGTGAATGGGACGAATTTTGCGTAGCGTCAACTATCACAAACCAAGAGCAACCTGATGAATATTGCCAGTGTCATTGCTTCTTCGCCGAGAGAGACAATGCGGGTCGCTTTATAGGTGGGGTCATGGCATCTATTTCTGAGCTCTATCGCACTCAAGTCGAACAGGGCGAGTTGCGTCCTGATGAAGACCAGAAGGCTTTGATCGCCGAGTTCGAACGACTTGGCTCTGACCTCTCAACGCCTGTGCGCACCGGCCTGTTTCGGAAACCCAAGACAGCAACCAAGGGGCTGTATATCTGGGGCGGTGTCGGTCGCGGAAAATCAATGCTCATGGACCTCTTTGTTAAGGCCGTCGCTAATTTTCCCCACCGCCGTGTTCACTTCCACGCTTTCATGCAAGAAATTCATGGCGCGATGAATGAAGCACGAAAACAAGGGGTGAATGATGCCCTCGCCCCTGTCGTTGACGCCGTATCAAAGGACATTCGTCTGTTAGCGTTTGATGAAATGCAAATATCTGACATTACTGATGCGATGATTGTTGGTCGACTGTTCGAAGGAATTTTAGCTCGCGGTGTGGCCGTAGTCACGACATCCAATCGACCGCCCGACGATTTGTATAAAGATGGTCTAAATCGCGAATTATTCTTGCCGTTTATTTCCTTACTCCAAGAGCAAATGGTCGTTTGGGACATGCAAGGCAAGACAGATTATCGTCAAAATCGTCTTGCCAATAGTCAAGTCTATTTCTCTCCGATTGGTCCGCAGGCAAACTCGGAGATTCGCGCTGTTTGGAACGATCTCTCTGGCGGCCGATCAGAGGAACTGATACTGACGGTGACCGGACGCGAGATTACCCTGCCGCAGTTTGGAAACGGCGTTGCGCGCGCAACGTTCTATCAACTTTGCGGAAATCCGCTCGGCCCCGCCGACTATCTCGCGATTGCCGATGCGGTTCGTGTTCTTATTTTGGAAAATATTCCGCTTTTATCGCGATCAAACTTTAACGAAGCAAAGCGCTTTGTTACGCTCATTGATGCACTATATGAGGCACACGTTCGCTTGATTTGCTCGGCCGACGCCGAACCGGAAATGCTCTATGTCGAGGGTGAGGGGCTGTTCGAGTTTGAGCGCACTGCGTCACGGCTAAGAGAGATGCAATCGGCTAGCTGGGGCTCTGCGACCTAAGTACGACGAGGTTCGCCGCCTCTTGGCACGCCATCTGCCCCCTAGATCGCTATACAGACCGATGCTGGCATTGACCAATAAACCGGAACAATAGGAAAAAATGGCCGGGGGCTGATCAATGACAAAAGTAGCTTGGGAATTCGGACTGCGCCTCAACCAGCGGAACAATAATAAGTATCCAGCGTACGACATACTGACTTCCGGTAGCTCAGCCGATGGGGGATATGCTCCCCCCAATCAAAGAAGTGTCCGTGCGAAAACCCCGGTTTTTCGCCAAATCGCAAAATCTTTGCTTAGAAGTTGAAAATAAATTCACCGCGATCTCGACGAAATTCTGAATTTTCGGAGATGAGACTCACAAATTCTTACGAAATATCGCAATCTGGAATTGCGTTTACCCCGCTCCAAAGCGTCAAGACGCGCCGGTCACATTTGCAGAAAATAGGGTCAAAAATCAGGAGGCTTTTGCGACTATGCAGCTTTAGGCACTGTCTTTAAAGCACCCCGGAGTACCAATCCAATGCGATGGATGTTCGCTGCGATAATGGATAGTCCGACCATTCGAGCAAAGCGCCTGAATCCTTCCTCGACGGTTAGTCCCTGACAAGTTAGTCAGGTGAGATCATTTTTCTTGATCTCACGCAAAACCTCCCCCGCCAAATACAAAGAACCGCAAATCAGCACCCGCGCTCGCCGATCACGAGAAAAAATGCGAGAGAGAGCGGTGCGAAAATTGTCACTCGAATCAGCATTGATACCGAGTTCGGCCGCACAGTTGGCGACAAACTCCCCGCAAAACGCATTTTCTTGCTGCGGAATAGCGATGCCCGTCACCCCAGAGATACGGCTCGCCAAAGGCGCAAGAAACCCGGTTACGCTCTTCGAGTTCAGCATTCCGCAGATGAGATAAGTTGCGCGCGATGGCATATCGGCAAGCACCGCAGCCAGTGCCGCCCCAGCGGCCTCGTTGTGCCCACCGTCTAACCAAACTTCACCACCAACGGGAACCTCTGGAAAATAGTTCTCTAATGACTGCATTCTCGCTGGCCACTGTGGGTCTCGCAGTGCCCGCACGCACGCAATATCATCAGCCCAAAGCTGTCGTAGAACGGTGACGGCCGCACCAGCGTTAACGACTTGATGAGCACCAATAAGTCGCGGCAAGGGTAACGATAATTGACCTGACTGATCACGGTACATCACCTGATTTTCACGGCTGTCAATAGTCCAATATTCCCCTTGCTGTAGCAGCGGCGAGTCACGCTCAATAGCAAGCGTCCCTATGACCTGCGACGCCTCAGCGACTTGCTCAGCAACCACACAGGGAACACCCCGCTTTAGAATGCCACCCTTCTCACCCGCTATTTCTGCTATGCTATTGCCCAAATATTGCTCGTGATCTTTGGAAATTGGCGTTATCACCGTCATTGCGGGCGATGCGATAACATTGGTGGCATCAAGCCGTCCACCCAATCCAACTTCCAATAAACAATAATCGGCCTTATGCCGCGCAAATGCCAAAAAGGCCGCGCAGGTCGTGATTTCAAAATAGGTGATCGGAGCGCCCGCATTCAATCTCTCGCACTCATCAAGCAATGCTGCCAACTCAACCTCCGAAATCACCTCGCCAGCAATCGTTATGCGCTCGTGAAACTTGACCAAGTGCGGTGAGGTATAAACATGGCATCGCTTGCCCATACTCTCTAGTCCGGCACGGATCATCGCCAGTGTTGAACCCTTACCATTGGTCCCGGCAATATGGATCACTTGCGGCAGCTTATCTTGTGGGTTTCCGAGCCGTTCTAGTAAGGTAAGCACGCGATCGAGCGTCAAATCAATGACCTTCGGATGCAAGGTCATCATACGCTGAAGAATGCTGTCGGAAGTGTCAGTCGTCACGAGGGAAGTATTCTCTTGATTGATGTAGCGCTCGGCTGCAATCAGACCAAAGACTGCAAATGCTGGCCCCATTGAAGATCAATGCCGGTGCGATGCGCAAGCCTTTCCAGACCCGAATGGCTGTGATTAAAAAAATCAAGTGTACCCGTTCGTACGCATACCTGGCATTAAGTGCGAGTTCGGCCAAAATGCGCTAAGTCGAAAAGTTGGGCCGCGTTCAAGCTGGCGCTTCGACTTTCTTCTCATCGCCTTCCGCAGCAGGAACAATCGCTTCCTCATCAGGAACCTCCGTTACCTCCGGCATGGGTAGGTCCCCTTTCACGGGCGGCGATAATCCCAAGAGCATTCGCGTAATCGTGATGAGTTCATCGCGCAATTCGCTTCTCGGCGTCACGCGGTCGAGCATCCCATGCTCAAGCAGGAACTCTGCTCTTTGAAATCCAGTAGGCAGCTTTTCACCGATCGTCTGTTCAATAACGCGGGGACCTGCAAAACAAATAAGGGCATTAGGCTCAGCGATGTGAATGTCCCCTAACATGGCGTAAGAGGCCGTCACCCCTCCCGAGGTCGGATGTGTCAAGACCACGATGTACGGCAAGCGGGCCTCCTTTACCATCTGGATCGCAACCGTCGTTCGTGGCATTTGCATCAAGCTCAATATCCCCTCCTGCATACGGGCCCCGCCAGCCGCAGAGAACAAAATCAAGGGACGATGTAAACAGACAGCCTCTTCTGCCGCAGCGATGATCGCATTACCAACATACATACCCATCGACCCGCCCATAAAAGAGAAATCTTGCGCCGCTGCAATAATCGGAGTTCGTCCAATCTCACCACCCGCAACGAGCATGGCTTCGTTTTCGCCGCTGGCCTTTTGCGCTGATCGCATTCGATCCGGGTATCGCTTCTGATCCCGAAAATTAATCGGATCCGAGATCGGCACGGGAACCTGAAGCTCGTTAAAGACCCCGCCGTCGAATAGAGTCTTGAACCGCTCCCTTGGCGAAATTGTCATGTGGTAACCGCAGTTAACACATACATTCAGATTATCGGCAAGCTCGCGATGAAATAGCATTGAATTGCACGCATCGCAGGTCTGCCAGAGATTCTTAGGCGTGTCGCGACGCGAAAAAATCGAGTCAATACGGGGGCGAACAAAATTCGTAATCCAGTTCATCGCCTTGCTCTCAATTACCGCTCTGCGGCGTTGAAATACGCCTATCCGCCGATAAATGCAATTGCCACCAAATCGGCGACCGTTCGGTGACTTCACCGTACTGCCAATGCAACCGAATAATGCCTTCGCTGATCATTGGAACTTAACCCCAAAAAGTTCTTCAATCGTAAGCGGCAAGCGCTGTCAGTGAACATCACCATACGCAAAATCTTGACCTCTCGAACCCACTGCGCAATTATGGTAAGTCAGCAGGTACTCACGTATTCATCATGCGGGCATCGGCCGGACAAACGCGGTCGCAGCTGCTATGCGCATCGGCGCCTGATCGCTAGCCGTACAACCGCACAAGGGGGAAATAACGACAGTGTCAAATTACCGTTTCGACAAAACCAAACTTCCGAGCCGTCACGTTACTGAAGGTCCAGAACGAGCTCCGCATCGCTCTTATTACTACGCTATGAGCATGACGGAGGAAGAAATCCATCAGCCCTTAGTCGGTGTTGCGACCTGTTGGAACGAAGCAGCACCGTGTAACATTGCGCTCAATCGACAAGCTCAAGCGGTTAAGATCGGGGTGAAAGAAGTCTTCGGAACACCTCGCGAGTTTACCACGATTACCGTGACGGATGGTATCGCGATGGGTCATGAGGGTATGCGATCCTCTCTCGCTTCGCGTGAGGCCATCGCCGATACCGTCGAATTGACAATGCGCGGTCACTGTTACGACGCAATCGTTGGCCTTGCCGGTTGTGATAAGTCCTTGCCAGGAATGATGATGGCAATGGTTCGCCTCAATGTTCCTTCGGTATTTGTTTATGGGGGGTCAATTCTGCCGGGAAGAGCGCCCGACAATGCGGGTATTCCCGCAGACTTCCTTGATCGTGACCTTACCGTCCAAGATATGTTTGAGGCTGTCGGACGACATCAAAGTCAGCAACTGTCAGATGCAGCACTCGCCGTCCTTGAGCGCGTGGCGTGTCCCTCGGCGGGCGCTTGCGGCGGTCAGTTCACAGCCAATACCATGGCTTGTGTATCCGAGGCGATCGGGCTCGCCTTAATGAACTCATCAGGCGCTCCGGCACCATATGAATCGCGCGATCAATTTTGTGAGGCCTCTGGCCGCGCCGTTATGGAGTTACTGAAGAAAGATATTAGGGCGCGAGATATTGTAACGCGAAAATCCCTCGAGAATGCCGCACGAGTAGTTGCCTGTACCGGCGGCTCTACCAACGCGGGCCTACATTTACCAGCAATCGCTCACGAAGCGGGCATCGACTTCTTTCTTGACGACGTTTGCGAGATCTTTCGCGAAACCCCTTATTTTGTCGATCTTAAGCCCGGCGGCAAATTCGTCGCAAAAGATCTCTTTGAAGCCGGCGGCGTACCCGTCGTCATGAAGGAATTGCGCAAAGCTAACCTGTTGCACGAAGAGTGTGTAACCGCGTCAGGGCTCACCATTGGTGAAGAATTAGATAAGATTACCCGCCAAGCCGACGGGAAAGTCATTCATCCCATTGAACAACCCCTGACATCAACGGGCGGCGTTGTTGGCTTAAAGGGCAATCTTGCGCCAGACGGTGCCATTGTTAAAGTTGCGGGAATCGCCGCAGAAAACCAAGTATTCACGGGTCCAGCTCGCGTATTTGAATGCGAGCAAGACGCTTTTAACGCAGTACAAAATCGCCAGTATCGCGAAGGCGACGTCCTCGTGATCCGCAATGAGGGACCCGCCGGTGGTCCCGGTATGCGAGAGATGCTCGCTACCACCGCGGCGTTATCAGGACAAGGAATGGGCAAAAAGGTGGCCTTGATCACTGACGGGCGATTTTCGGGGGCGACCCGCGGCTTTTGCGTCGGTCATATTGGGCCTGAGGCAGCTAGCGGCGGCCCCATCGCCCTTCTAGAGAACGGCGATTTGATTACGATTGACGCGATCAACGGCAAATTAGATGTGGAATTGACCGAGCAAGAACTTGCGACTCGAAAGACAAAATGGCAGGGTCCGCGTGAAACTAATTATGGCTCTGGAGCCCTGTGGAAATATGCTCGCTTGGTCGGCGCAACCCATAAAGGAGCAGTAACCCATCCGGGCGCGAACGCAGAGCGACATCAATACATGGACTTGTAAAACAGACGATTATCACTTAGGGACGATCTTCTATATCAATTTGTGCATAAAAATACCGCATGCCGCCCGCGCACTTAGGCTGCTGAAACATATTGTTAAGAATAGGGTGGAGGGATCGGAAAGTGCTATTTTCCTTGCCCACTGATCTGAGGTGGGAGACCGGTCGCACCGGCGGGGGTGATCTTAGGGACTTGGGTAGGCATTTGCATCATTGCCGGCAAGCGAGAGGGACGGAATATGAAACTGAGCATTGAGCGTGGTATCCTGTTGCGAGCGCTAAGTTCGGCGCAGGCGATCGTTGAGTCGCGGAATGTAATTCCAATTTTGTCTAATCTTTTGTTCACAGCTAACGACGATAGCGTGACAATCAGGACAACTGACCTTCAGCTTGACTTTACAGAAGTCATTCCCGCTGAAGTCAAACAAAAGGGCTCGACAACAATGCCCGCAACGATGTTGAGCGATATCGTGCGGAAATTGCCCGATGGCGGGGTCGTTTCCTTCAATGCCGATCCAAAAGACGGCCGCATGGCGATTCATTGCGGGCGATCTGACTTCTCTTTACCAACATTCCCCGATGCCGATTTCCCCGACGCCCAGAAAGTCGAATATTCGGCCAATTTTTCGATCTCGGCGCCGATTCTTAACCGCTTGTTTGTCAAGTCACGTTTTGCCATGTCAACTGAGGAAACCCGCTACTACCTAAATGGCGTTTGCATGCATATTGCCGAAACCGAAACTGGACATGTCCTGCGCTGTATTGCGACCGACGGCCATCGGCTCGCGCTCGTCGAGACCGAGGCCCCTGCTGACGCAATTGATATGCCAAAGGTCATTATTCCTCGTAAAGCCGTGCATGAGATTGTCCGCTTATCAGAGGACGACGACACGACAGTCGCAGTTTCAATTTCTGACACGGTCGTCCGATTTGCCACGTCTTCAATTACGCTCACTTCGAGAACCGTTGAGGGCGTTTTCCCAGACTACACGAAAGTCATCCCTGATAATAACACCCGAAAGCTGGAGGTCGACGCCAAGGATTTTGCGCGGGCGATTGATCGCGTGTCAACGGTGAGTTCAGAGAAAACGCGGGCTGTCAAATTGCAAATTGATCAAGATCAGATGGTGATGTCGGTCAACGCACCGGAAAGCGGCATTGGTGAAGAAGCACTAGCGGTGGCGTATTCGGACGAACCGATGACTATCGGCTTTAATGCTCGGTTTCTTTTTGATATCGCTTCGCAGGTTGATAAAGCCAATGCGACCGTGATGCTTAACACGCCTGATGATCCGACCTTGATTCATGAAGGAGATGACCAAAGCGCGATCTATGTCGTGATGCCAATGCGTGTCTAATCGGTTGTTGACCAGTCTGGTACCACCACACGCCGTTACGCTCCAGAGTTACCCGTCTCTTTAGATCATGTCAGCTCTCCTGTCGTTGAGCTTGTCGCATTTTAGGTCTCACAAGCAAACAGAGATTCAGCTAGACGAACGCCCCGTCGTCATCTTTGGTCCAAATGGCGTCGGGAAAACCAATATTCTCGAAGCCGTGTCGTTGTTTTCTCCCGGCCGAGGAATGCGTCGCGCCAGTGCGGATGACATGGGTCGTCGGCCCGAGGACCTCGGCTGGAAATTGTCGGCTGACATTCGTACTTTCCATCAGCGTCACCACATTGAGACTTGGTCGGATGCGGGCGCTCCCCGAAATCTACAGATCGACGGGAAGGTTGCGAGGCAACTCGATCTCGGGCGCATTACGCCCATATTGTGGCTCGTACCAGCAATGGACCGCCTCTGGACTGAGAGCGCAGAGGGCCGTCGCCGCTTTTTGGATCGCGTGTCTTTGAGTTTTTTTCCCGAGCACGCTGCGGCAACACTAAAATATGACAAGTCGCTGCGGCAAAGAAATCAACTCCTGCGAGATAACGTTCGCGACTCTCATTGGTTTGAGGCTCTTGAGCAGCCGCTGGCCGAAAGCGGGATGCATATTCATAATGCTCGATGCAATGCGCTTGAATATCTCGTTGAAGCTCAATCAGACGGTATTACTGCTTTTCCGACCGCTATCCTTTCTCTGACGCAACGGGAAGGCGAAATACCGAACAGTATTGACGACTTAAGAACCGCGCTCATTGAGAGCCGTGGGCAAGACCGCGCCGCTGGTCGTACTCTCGTGGGTCCGCATCGCACTGATCTTTCGGTCACTTATGCCTCCAAGGACCTGCCGGCGCGACATTGCTCGACTGGTGAGCAGAAAGCTCTACTGCTTGCAATTATTTTGGCAAATCTCCGAGCACTAAAGAAGAAGTCAGGACTTGCCCCGATTCTCTTACTTGACGAGGTTGCCGCCCATTTGGACGCGGAAAGACGCGAATCGCTATACCAAGAGGTGTGTAAGACAAATTCTCAAACCTGGATGACAGGGACCGAGAGAACTCTGTTTGTCGATCTTGCTGATCAGGCACAATACTTCGAAGTTAGTGCTCAAGAGGGCGAGAGCCAAGTGCGAATCGCACGGGAAAACGCTTGATTTTTTCCTAGCGCGGCGCCAAAGCGACAGCATGATAGGAAGTAATCTCAACCGGGCTAATCACGCTGTACGGGAATTGAGTGGTCTGCCCCGACTCTCGTAATAGCCGCCGTCGATTAGGTATATAATTTGACTATATCAAATTATATATGACTTTTGCAAATTTACTTGACAGAGTTTTAACTGTTCCTGATGCTGGTGGCAAACGAGAGGAACATGATGATCGTCACGACCGCAGACGAGTGCGAAACTGGAGACCGGGCCAAGGCAGAGGTAGTCCAGCTTGATCTGGTGTCCGGCGATGTCGGTGGGCGCACGATCCAATCGGTCGAGAGAGCTTTGAACGTCTTGGAAATCGTGGCACAAGAACGCGGCGGTGTTACGGTGTCCGCAATATCCGACTATCTCGAGATTAATATCTCGACCTGCCACCACCTCATCACGACCTTAGTCAAGAAGGGTTTTGTCACACGCCTTGGCCGGACCAAAGGTTATGCACTTGGCCCCAAGCTGGCCGAATTGATCGCCATTTGTGAGGGTGAGCGCGACGCCGATGTATTGCTAGCGGAAGAACTTAAGGCGTTGGGCCAACGGCTTGGACACGGGGTACAGTTTGCTATTTTGAGCGATACCTCGCTGTTAACGAAGCTCAGCTTTCCTGCGGCGGACGACAATGTCGTGGAAGCCAGCGAAGTCAAAAAAATGTCGGCAATGCATGCTACCGCGACTGGAAAAGCGATCTTGGCGTGGATTCCAGACACCGAACTGGTTCGAATTATCTCCGCCAATGGCCTGTCCGCCTATACGCCGGATACCATCACCACGCTATCTGGCTTAGTCGAGGAATTGCGGTTTGTGCGACGCCGTAAGTTCGCCGTCGACGATCAAGAATTCTGCGATGGAATCGTCTGTATCGGTGCCACAATCCGCGAAGGCGCAGGCGCGGTAATCGGGTCGATTTCCGTCACCCTCCCCGCCGATAAAGCCACGGAAGACCATCGCAAATACTTGATCAAAGAAATGATTTGGGCGGCAAACAGTTTTTCCCACAAATTACGCGATCTCAAAACATAACACCGACCAAGACAACAATGGAGGGCTCATATGCCACTGCCCAATAACATCAAAACCAACGCAAGCTATCGGGTCCCTGACAGCATGAAAGCTTGGGTTCTAGGTAATCCCGGGGAGCTAACACTCGAAGACAAACCTGTTCCCGTGCCGGGAAAAGCCGAGGTTCTCGTTCGGATTGATGCGGTCGCGATTTGCGCCACCGATCTTGAAATCATCCATCACGGTCCCCCCGCCCAGATACAGGGAGGCGATCCTTTCAACAAGAACTTTACGCCCGGTCACGAATATATGGGCACAATCGTCGCGCTCGGTCCGAGCGTCGATGAATTCACAATCGGTGAGCGAGTCACCGTCGAGATCCATGCCGGCTGCGGCCAGTGTAAACGTTGTCGCCAAGGCATGTACACATCGTGCCACAACTACGGAAAGAACTACGGAAATGTGGACAAAGGCCACCGTGCGAATGGGTTCACGACGGACGGTGGTTTCGCACAATACGCAGTCAATAACATCAATACGTTGGTTAATGTCGATGATGAAATGTCGGATGAAGAGGCGACGCTAGTCGTTACCGCTGGCACCGCCATGTATGGCTTGACCGAATTAGGTGGCCTCGTCGCGGGAGAAAGTGTCGTGGTCACGGGCCCAGGCCCAATCGGCCTCATGGGTGCGGCTGTTGCCAAAGCTCTCGGCGCACAACCCGTGATCTTGACGGGTACCCGTGATAATCGGCTGGAGATCGGTCGGCAGTTAGGTGCTGACCACGTCATCAACGTACGTAACGAGGATGTCGTCAAACGGGTACGCGAACTGACGGGAGGTGTCGGGGTCGATTATGTCGTCGAATGCGCCGGCGCGCCAAATGGCTTGAACGAAGCCGCCCAGATGGTGAACCGCGGCGGCAAAATCTGCCTCGCGGCCTTTCCCAACAGCAGTCCAGAAGTTGATGTTGCCTATCTGGTACGCAACAATATCTATCTCTACGGTATTCGCGGCGAGGGCAAAGCAGCAACGCACCGCGCCGAAGCCTTCATGCGGCAAAAGCGTTTCGATGCCACGCTCATTCACACCCATACGTTCGATATGACCGATCTGGAAGAGGCACTGCGCTACGCCAAGGACCGCGTTGAAGACGCAATCAAGGTCGTGGTTAAAAATCCGTGGGTGCAAACCGACCGAATCGCCGCCGAATAGTGGGCATAAGCGGAAACGATCCATGTTGACATGCGACACCTATCATACGCCTCACAGCTTGGCTGAAGCTCTGGAACTTTGGTCAAAGGCACCCGAAGGCAGCCGAATTGTTGCTGGAGCCACGGATATTCTGCCTTGGGCGCGGGACGGGCGTGCGGGCGATGTGCATGTGCCCGAATTGATTGACGTTACGCGCATTTCCGAGCTTGACGGCTACACCGTCCAGAACGGACGAGTGCGGCTGGGCGCCGGCACCGTCTACCAAGATTTTCTCACCGAGCAGACCCTGATGCGATACTTGCCCTGCATGCCCTACTGCTCGATCTGGTTTGCCGACGATCAAATCCGCGCACAGGCTTCGCTGACCGGTAATCTGGTCAATGCATCGCCAGCCGCGGACGGAACTCCTGCGGTCGTGGCACTGAACGGTGAGATCGAACTGGCACGGCTCGACGGCGAAGACATTGTCCGCCGATTGATACCAGTGGTCGACTTCATCCGAGGACCGGGCCAGACACAGCTGACTAAAGATGAGATCGCAACAGCCGTAGTTTTGGATACAGCCCAAGGATATGGTGGTTCGTTCCAAAAGGTTGGCCTAAGACGGTCACTGGTGATCTCCGTCGCATGCGCCGCTGGGTTAGTTAAGGCCGATCACGACGGACGCTTGTTTGAGGACGTGCGCCTTGCCGTTGGCGGCGTTGGACCCCGCCCTATCCGCCTGTTGGAGGTCGAGCAGTCCCTCAAGGGCGAGCGTATCTCCCACGATCTAATTGAACAGGTCGCGCAAGCCGCCACCGATACCGTTGGCTCACGCAGTCGCCAAGAATATCGACGAGAAGTTATCGTCAACTTCGTGCGAGCCGCCATTGAGGACGCCCTCACCAATCAGCCCAATGTGAATATTTCTTTTGAAGACGCGAGGGAAGAGCACTATGCCTAAGCTTACCATCACGGCCAACGTGAACGGCCGCAAGATCAGCCGCGAAACCCAACCCTTTAGCCGATTGCTCGACTTCCTCCGTGAAGATCTGAATTTGACCGGAGCTAAGGAAGGGTGCGGCGCCGGCGAGTGCGGTACCTGCTCGGTGTTCGTGGACGGAACATTAGTCAAGTCGTGCCTCATGCCGGCAGCGAAGGCACAGGGAACCCGCATTGAAACTATCGAAGGCCTAGCAAAACCGGGCAGCCTGACGGTCTTGCAGAAGGCGTTCCACAAAACGGGTGCCAGCCAGTGCGGATATTGCATCCCAGGGATGGTGATGGCTGCGACCTCGGCTTTGCGGGAAAACCCAAACGCTGATATTGAGGAGATCAAAGAACGGCTTGGCGGCAACATCTGCCGCTGCACCGGTTACACAAAGATTTTCGAAGCCGTCGAAATGACCAAAGCCATCTTGGCTGGCGACTCACCCGAATCCGTCCTCGAAGAAGATAAAGTCGGCGACAGTTATATCGGCGCCAACGTTCGTCGACTTGATGCACCTTCGAAGGTGTCAGGTCGATTAAAATATGCCGCGGACATAAAGATGTACGATATGCTGCAAATGCAGGTCCTACGCTCACCGTTCGCACACGCAACAATTCGATCAATCGACACGCACGAAGCCGAAGCCATGGACGGTGTTGCCTGCGTGATCACAGCCGATGATGTGCCCGGTAACGATGGATTCGGGGTCTTCGTCCACGACCAACCAATAATGGCGCGTGGCAAGGTGCGTCATGTTGGTGAGGCGGTTGCCGCCGTAGCTGCCGAAGATGTACTGACAGCACGACGGGCATTATCCAAGATTAAAGTCGAATATGAAGCTCTACCCGGACTATACGATCCCAGCGAAGCGATGAAACCCGATGCGCCAATCATTCACGATTACGCACCAGATAACCTAATCAAGCATATCCCCATCCGAAAAGGTGACATCGAAAAGGGGTTTGCCGAGGCGGATATAATCCTTGAAGATGACTTCAGCACCCAGCAGGTCGAACACGCCTATTTGGAACCTGAAGCTGGCATCGCCTATGTTGATCCCGATGACGTTGTGGTGGTGATTTCACCATCACAGAACATCACCCATCACCGTCATATGTTGGCCGAAATCATCGCGAAGCCGATCAATAAAGTACGCTTCATCATGAGCCCCGTCGGCGGCGGCTTCGGTGGTAAAGAGGATATGATCTATCAGGGTATGTTAGCGCTCGGCGCGATGAAGACGCATCGTCCAGTCCAACTAAATTTTACTCGCGAGGAAAGTTTGATTGCGTCAGCCAAACGGCATCCGGCCCGCATCCATTACAAAATGGGGCTCAAGCTCGACGGCCGACTCACCGCAATCTCCTTCGATATGCTCTCGGACGGTGGGGCCTACGGTATGTCCAGCGAAGGCGTAATGCGAAAAGCTGCGATCCTGTCTTGCGGACCCTATAAGGTCGACAATGTGAACATCGACACCCGCGCAGTCTACACCAACAATACACCGTCGGGAGCCTTTCGAACATTCGGTGGCATGCAGGCGCAATTCGCAACCGAGAGCATGATGGACATGGCCGCCGAAACGCTCGGAATGGATCCATTCGCGATTCGCCGCATCAATATGATGACGATTGGTGCAACCACTCATACGCAACAGACTTTAGAAACGGCCTCGCTTGATCGTGTCCTGGCGGCGGCAGAGACGGCCTCTCGTTGGGAGAAAGGAGCCCCGACAGTTCGCGGCTCAGAGCGACGCGACCTCTGCGGCCCCGACACTCGCCAATCCTGCACCTTGGGCGCCAGAATCAAAACTAATCATAACAACCCTCGATTCTGCGCGCAGGTGGCATGATGTCAAGGATCAAACGCGGGCGCGGCATGGCCGCAAGCTGGTACGGCATCGCGCGAACGGCGACGATCGACCGTGCGGGGGCTTGGGCGGAACTGGACGACGGCGGAACGGGTAAGGTCGTTACCGGCGTGACCGAGATTGGTGAGGGCATCTTAACCGTCTTGGCTCAAATTGCAGCCGATGAAATGGGAATCAAACCAGAGGATGTGACCATCGGTGACAACGACACCGCACGCTCGCCCGAAGCTGCCCATGCCGGCGCAACACGCCAGACCTATATGATCGGAAATTCCGTGGCCCTCGCGGCACGCGAAGCCCTCAAGGTGTTACATGAGGAGTTGGCAGATCACTGGGATGTCGCCACCAGCGACCTTCGGGCGTTTGACGGTCAAGTCTGGGCCGAGGGTACAAACCACCGGATGAGCATGGACGAGGCCGTCGCCACCTGTAAGGCCCGCGGTGTCGTACCAGTCGGGTCCGCGTCTTTCACCGCTCATGGCACTGGCCTTGATCCAGTGAATGGTTCAGGCAGTCCATGGCAAGCGTATGTCTTCGGTACGCAAGTCGCCGAGGTCGAAGTCGACACCTGGACCGGCGAGGTGCAGGTACTCGGTATCTGGGCCGCGCACGATGTCGGTCGAGCGATCAATCCAAGGGGTGTAGAAGGCCAGATCGAAGGTGGTGTCGTTCAAGGGCTGGGTCAAGCCTTGATGGAGGAATATATCACCGACAAAGGTCATGCGATCACGCACGGGTTCGCAAAGTATATCCTACCCACATCGCTGGATATTCCTCAGATCAACTCAATCATTGTCGAAGATCCTGACCCCAAAAGTCCCTTGCGAGCAAAAGGGATCGGCGAACCGTCACTAGTTCCAACGGCGCCGGCCATCATGAACGCAATCTACGATGCAATTGGCGTTAGGATCAAAACCCTTCCGGCGACGCCGGAAAGGATTTTGAAAGCACTCCGAGAACGTAATCCGAAGCAGACGCCTGTAGCGCGAGACAATCGTCCGCAGCGCACAAATACCGCACGACATTCAGCGGCAACCATCTGATCGGGAGGATCAGAAACCATCAAAAGGAGGAAGATATGACGTTCCAAACCATATTCAAAAACAGCTTAATTGCCGCGATTTCGTCTATCGTCATCGCGTTCGGAGGGGCGGTTCAGGCAGAGTATCCTGAAAAACCGGTCGACATGACTGTCCTTTTCGGGGGGACAGCGAACACTATTGCGCAACTTTTGTCCGAATTGATGTCCGATGAACTGGGACAGCCCATTGTTCCCGTCAGCCGCACCGGTGGTGGCGGCGCAGTCGGATATTCCCACGTCGTGGGCACCGCACCAGATGGGTATAACATCGTATGGAACTCAAACTCGATCAGCACGACGCACCATACTGGGCGCGTGGAATTCGACTATACCGCCTTCACACCGATCGCGCGGGTGTCGACAGAAATTCCGGCGCTTGCCGTCAATGCCTCTACCGGCTGGACTAACCTTGATGATTTTGCCAGCGGCGTGAGTGCGATGGATGGAAAACTCAAAGTCGGAATTTCCGGTAAAGGTTCGTTCACGCATTTAACCTCTGCAGCACTCTTTGATGCTATGGGATTAGCCGATAAAGTAGCGTACATCTCCTACGGAAAAGGAAAGGCACCAGTTGAACTCTTGGCGGGTCGCATTGATGCAGCGATTCAGTGGCCGGGTCAGTTTGCGTCTTATGTCGAATCAGGTGACCTAAACGTTTTGGCCGTTACTGGATCCGAACGCGTCGGCGTACTTTCAGAGGTGCCAACAGCGCAAGAACAGGGCGTCGATGTCGATATCTCAATGTGGCGCGGTCTGGCGGCACCCGCTGGTACCCCCATAGCCGCAGTAGAAAAACTTCAAGCCGCCGCTCAAGCGGCCGTCGCCAGCGATGCGTTTCAGGAAGCGTCAAAGAATATCGGTTTCTCACCAGCTTTCCTGAACGCGACGGACTTTGGTACACTCATTGAAAGCGATGACGCCTTCTATGGCGCACTCCTGCAGCGACTGGGTTTGGCCAAATAGCGGCGTAGCCGGAACAAGATCATGACCAACCGTGTGCCAGATATCGGTCTCGGAGCAACTCTTGCAATACTGGCCGCAATCTGGACATGGTGGGTCATGGGTACGATTCCCCAAGGGCTTGGCGATGGCGAGATCGGAGCTCGGGCCTTCCCGCTGACATTCGGGATTATTCTACTGCTGCTGGCCGTCATTCTAATGGGAAGGCGGATACTGAGTTCACCGGCGGACGGTGAGACCGAAGCAGACGGCTCGCAGAATAAATCAACTGAATCCGGTCGGTTGAAGCGGACGCCCGCCCTGTTGCTTCTCGCCGAAATCGTGCTCTACGGATTCCTGCTGGAAAAGATTGGTTTCGTATTGGCAACGCCGATCGTCGTTCTCATGATAATGATCGTGCACCTGCGCATCCGTTCAATTCCCAAACTCGTGGCAATGCCGTTTGGCCTAACACTTGGCTGCTGGGTAATCTTCGAAAAGATCCTTGGCATCTATTTGGCGAATGGCACTTGGTTCAACATCGGATAGGTCATTGGATCTCTTCCTTCAAGCTCTGTCGCTCGCGCTGACGCCTATGGCCATCGGCGCCATCGGACTCGGCGCGCTGGTTGGGCTGATCTTCGGTTCAACCCCAGGGCTGACCTTTACAGTCGCACTTGCATTGGCCCTACCCATGACCTTCAGCATGGATCCGGTGCCCGCGATGGGTTTGCTCTTGGGAACATATATCGGCGGCATGACCGGCGGGTCGGTCTCGGCCATTCTTCTCGGTATTCCCGGCACCCCCTCGGCCGCCGCAACCGTTCTCGACGGTCATCCAATGACGAAACAAGGCGAGGCTTCGATTGCGCTCGGAACAGCTGTCATCGTCTCGGTATTCGGGGGAATCTTCAGCCTCGCCGTCATGGTCGTATCGGTCGATCTGGTTTCAAAACTGGCGATTGGTTTTGGCCCCGCCGAAATTTTTGCATTAGTTCTTTTTGGTATGTCCACCATCTGCGGACTCTGCGGCGATAGTCTCCTCAAGGGGTTAATTGCTGGAGTCTTGGGACTGATGGTCATGACCATCGGCATCGATACCATCGAAGGCGTGCCCCGCATGACCTTTGGTAGCGTCAACATGCTGCAGGGAGTAAATCTTCTCGTTGCCTTGATTGGGGTGTTCGCAATACCGTTCGTTATTGAGGCCCTGTCAGAGGATAAAAACGCTCACTCGCAGAATACCCGTGTGATTCGTGTTAAAGTCGAACTGCCAAAAATCCGTCTGCTGATCCGTAATGCTTGGCTGATGGTCCGGTGTTCGATACTCGGCACTGGAATCGGCGCCATTCCCGGCGCTGGTGGTCCAATCGCCTCGTTCCTCGCCTATGACCATGCCAAACGGTTCTCAAAAAAGCCCGAACGGTTTGGTAAGGGAAATATCGAAGGCGTCATCGCACCGGAAACAGCAAATAATGCCGTAACAGGGGGTACGCTGATCCCGCTTCTCTCACTCGGTATTCCAGGGGATCCGGCAACCGCTATCGTATTAGCTGGACTTATGATCCACGGAATCACGCCAGGACCAGCCCTGTTCATGAACTACGCGTCAGAAGTGTACGGCATCTATGTTGCAGTCGTATTGGCCTATATTTGGGTTCTAGGTCTCCAATTGGTTGGTATCCGTATCTTTGTCCACGTGCTCAAAATCCCACGCGAAATGCTCGCGCTCACAGTCCTGGTTCTGTGCGCTGTTGGGGCCTTCTCAATTCGAAACTCAGCCTTTGACATTTACGCGATGGGCGTGATCGGCGTATTGGCCTATTTTCTGATAGCCCTGCGTGTGCCAATCACGCCGATTATCTTGGGCATGGTACTCGGCCCAACACTTGAGAATGAATTCCGAACCGCGATGATGCTGTCAAATGGCAATATCGACGTCTTTTATACCTCACCCACAGTTCTGATTTTTTTCACCCTCGCGCTATTGGTCATCGGCCTACAACTCAAGTCCGAACTCACTCGGAAAACGAAACACCAAGACAACTAGAGAGACCCAATGCTCGACAAGACCCCGGCACCCGCTGCAACCGAGAGCGCGATGCGCGCCCGCGCTAAACGACTCTCAAGCGCCTCTGCGACAGCGGCGCTTCCCATTACGGATGATACCGAGCCCCTCACGCTTTCCGAGGGGCTGGTGATTGGCCTTCTGAAACAGGGGGTACGCCGGTACTTCGCGATTTTCGGCCACGGATCAACGGATCTTGGCGAGGTCTTGCGCGTCTACGAAGCCGAAGGTGTTATCAAAGTCATCAATTGCCGGAATGAGGTTGAGATGGCTCATGCCGCCACCGCCTATGCCTGGATCTACCGTCAAACCCCAGCGGTCGTCACGTCAATTGGCCCCGGCGGATTGCAAGCGATGGCTGGGTCCTTGGTCGCGGCTTCAAACGGGATCGGTGTCTATCACATCTATGGCGACGAAACGACTGGCGGAGAAGGCTACAACATGCAGCAAGTACCGAAGCGCGAACAGGGCGTCTTCGGCAAAATCACAGCACTCATGGGACAGTCCTACACCTTACATACGCCTCGCGCGTTGCGGGATTGTCTGCGGCGGGGAACGGCCTGCGTTCATCATCCGTATAAAGCCGGACCGTTCTTCATCATGCTACCGATTAATACCCAGCCGCAGAGTCTTAACGTGAATCTAACGACCCTTCCGACGAGACACCACCTTCCGGCCGTCGCACCTTCACAATCCGATGATTATACAGACGCTGTCACATTCCTTCGCTCGTACAATCGCATTGCGATTAAAGCTGGCGGCGGCACCCGCGATCATTACACGGTAGTCCGAAAATTGGCAGAATGCATTGGTGCCCCCGTTATCCTTTCACCAGGCTCTACCGGCGTACTCACTGACAGCGATCCTCTGAATATGCATGTCGGCGGTTCGAAAGGATCCATTTCGGGCAATTTCGCAATGGAGAATGCGAATGCCGTGATCATGATTGGTAGCCGCGGGGTCTGTCAAGCCGATTGCTCAGGGGTGGGCTATCCCAAGGCCGAGGCGGTTCTCAACATCAACGGTGATCTCGGCGACCTGACGCACTACGCTAACACCGTCTGCCTGCCCGGTGACATAACGGCGGTTATCGAATCGCTGCTTGACGAGTTAGGTGATCATACGGGAATGGAACTGCGTACGGACTGGAGGCGCGTTTGCGCGGAAAAAAAGGAGGAATGGACAACCTTTAAGTCAGTTCGAGTCCATTCACCTCCACTCCATGATCGGACTTGGAAACGGCCGGTCCTCACGCAGCCGGCGGCGATCCACGCGGTGTCAAGTTTTGCCAATTCAGTGGACGCAATCAAGTTTTTTGACGCGGGCGACGTTCAGGCCAACGGCTTTCAAGTCGTAGAAGACACGACACCGTTTCAAACCTATACCGAAACCGGTGCCTCCTATATGGGTTTTGCCGGTTCAGCCTTGTTGAGCGGGGCGCGAATGAAAAACGCGAGATACGGCATCGCTTTTACTGGGGATGGTTCGTTCATGATGAACCCGCAAATCCTCATTGATGCGGTCGAACACGGCGTGCGTGGTATGGTCGCGCTCTTCGACAACCGAAGGATGGCGGCGATTACCGGATTACAATTTGCGCAGTACGAACGAGAATTTAAAACCAACGATAGCGTGGCCGTTGATTATGTAGCCCTCGCGGGCGCAGTTGGTGGCGTAAGGGCTTTTCACGGCGGTTTCAGTCGCTCGGAGTTAGAAGCGGTGTTAGAAAAGGCCTACGCTCATGTTGGCCTGTCCCTCATTCATATCCCCGTTTATGCAGACGAAGACGCGATGGCTGGGATGGGAGCCTATGGGGCTTGGAACGTCGGCAACTGGGTTGCGGATGTGGAAAGCCGTTATCTGACCGCTGGAATTTGAAGGAATTTGGATGTATCAGGACCTCAATCTATTCATCGGGGGGCACTGGCGTACGGCCTCAGACAAGGCCACGAAACCAGTCAATGACCCGGCGACCGAAGACGTCATCGGAACAATTGCGGTTGCCACAGCAGATGACCTTGATTCCGCCCTTATTGCTGCGCAGGACGGTTTTGAGATTTGGCGCAAGACCGGTACCTGGGAGCGCGCTGCGACGATTCGCAGAGTCGCCGATCTTATGCGTGAGCGGCAAACTGAGATCGGAGAACTCATGTCGCTTGAAACCGGTAAGCCGCTCGCCGAAGCACTCGGAGAAACCAACGCCGCCGCCGACCAGTTCGAGTGGCACGCCGAAGAAGCCAAGCGTATTTACGGCCAAATCATCCAACCGCGTACCGACGAAGGCAGAATGGCGGTCGTTTATCAGCCCGTCGGCGTTGTCGCAGCGTTTTCAGCTTGGAATTTCCCAGCCCTTCTCCCGTCACGCAAAGTTGCGGCTGCCTTGGCAGCGGGTTGTTCGATTATCGTCAAGCCGGCGGGTGAGACCCCCGCAAGTTGTGCCGCAATTGTGCAAGCCTGCGCCGATGCAGGCATCCCACCTGGGGTTGTGAATATGGTGACGGGTCAGTCGAGCACTATTGCAGACCATCTGATCCGCTCGCCCATTGTGCGAAAGGTGTCTGTTACCGGTTCTGTTCCGGTGGGCAAGAAAATCCTCGCGCTAGCCGCCGAAGGGGTTAAGCGCGTATCAATGGAGTTGGGCGGACATGGCCCCGTTCTGATCTTTGACGACTTCGACCCCATCAATGCAGCCAATGTCTGCGCACCTACCAAATTCCGCAACTGTGGTCAGGTTTGTATTTCGCCAACCCGCTTTTATGTCCATGAGAAATGCTACGACGCCTTTTCAACACGCTTTGCTGAAATCGCGGCTTCGCTCAAAGTTGGTCGTGGGCTTGACGATGGCGTTCAAGTCGGCCCGATGGCTAACCGGCGCGGGTTAGAGACCATTCAAGAAATGATCAAAGATGCTGTTGATCGTGGGGCTGAACTGTTGGCCGGAGGCAACCCCCCCGTCGGGTTCAACAAGGGTTATTTCATCGAACCGACGGTTCTTGGCCGAGTCCCTGACGACGCACTGGTCATGACCAAGGAACCTTTCGGACCAATTGCTCCGATCACCACATTTACAGACTATGACGAGGTGATATCCCGCGCCAATTCTCTACCGTTCGGATTAGCCGGTTACGTCTTTTCGAACGATCTCAGCGTTGCAACCCGCGCCTACGAAGACCTTGAGGTCGGAATGGTTGGTGTCAACGAGATGCTGTTGGCGACAGCCGAAGCTCCTTTTGGTGGTGTCAAAGAGAGTGGCATGGGGCGCGAGGGTGGCAGCCTTGGGATCCACGATTATCTCAACCCAAAATATGTCAAGCTGAAACTCGCAGGATAGTCCCGAATGGCCGATGAAAGTGCGCATGGTTTTGCCCGAGGCTTGACCAACTACGGTGACTTCGACTTCTCACTGTACCTCCGGAAATCATTCGCAGCGTCAATGGGGTACAGCCGGGAATTGCTGGAGAAACCCATCATCGGCATCGCGAACAGTTTTTCGGGCTTCAATAACTGCCACCGGCATTTTCCTGAACTGTTGGACGCGGTGAAACGTGGCGTTCTGTTGGGCGGTGGTCTCCCGGTCGAGTTTCCAACGATCTCGCTAGGTGAAATATTTCTCGCCCCCACCAGCCTCAAGTTCCGTAATTTAATGTCGATGGATACCGAGGAAATGATCCGCGCTCAACCGATGGACGCGGTTGTGCTGCTCGGCGGTTGCGACAAGACGGTTCCCGCGCAGTTGATGGGCGCAGCCTCGGCGGATGTGCCTGCTGTGCAACTGGTTGCGGGGCCAATGATGACCTCGCGACACAACGCAGAGCGTTTGGGCGCGTGTACGGATTGCCGAAGGTTTTGGGGCCAGTATCGCGCTGGCAAGGTCTCGGATACCGAGATCAGCCAGATTGAGGGAAAATTGGCCACCACAGCGGGTACCTGCGCAGTGATGGGTACGGCCTCAACCATGGCGTGCATCGCTGAAGCCCTCGGGATGTCGCTTCCTGGTACCGCCGCCATCCCCGCAGTCCATGCAGATCGGCTGCGGGCGGGCGAAGCTTCTGGTTTTGCCGCAGCACAAATGATCCAGCACCCGATCCGTCCCAGCCAAATCATCACCAAGAATTCAGTGGAAAACGCGCTACGGGTGCTGCTCGCACTTGGCGGCTCAACCAATGCGATTATTCACCTGACAGCCATCGCGGGACGACTGAACATACGCGTATCGCTGCAGCGCCTAAATCAACTCTCGGATACGACGCCAGTTCTCGTGAACTTAAAACCGGTCGGTTCAAATTATATGGAAGATTTCTTCTACGCTGGGGGAATGGGTGCGGTACTGCGCGAATTGAAACCGCTATTGCATCTTGATACGATGTCGGTGACCGGTGAGACGCTCGGTGACCGACTGGAAATCGATCCTAGCTATGTTGATCACCGTATCATCGCTAAGGCTGATGAACCATTCGAACCGCAGGGCGGTCTTGTTGCACTCTTCGGCAATCTCGCACCCAAAGGAGCGATCCTGAAACGTTCGGCAGCCGACAACAGATTATTCGAGAGAGAGGGCCGTGCGGTCGTCTTCGAGTCGCTTGCAGACCTAGCAAATCGAGTGGATGATCCTGATCTTGATATCACGGAAGACGACTTCATGGTTTTGAAAAACGCCGGTCCAAAAAGCGCGTCTGGCATGCCCGAAGCGGGGTATCTCCCGATCCCGAAGAAACTCAGTGCCAAAGGCGTTAAAGATATCGTACGAATTTCTGATGCCCGAATGTCGGGCACGGCCTTTGGAACCATTGTTCTGCATGTCACGCCGGAAGCCGAAGCTGGCGGGACACTCGCGCTGGTACAAAACGGCGACCGTATTCGTCTGTCAGTTGCGAACAAATGTATTGATCTTCTCGTAGATGATGATGAACTTGATCGCCGCCGCTCGGCGTGGGTACCGGGGGTCATGCCGCTCAACGCTCGGCGCGGCTATGACCGACTTTATGCTGCGGAAGTTCTCCAAGCCGATGACGGCTGCGACTTCGCTTTTCTGAGGCCAGTCGATACCGAGTCAACGCACCCATGACCGTCGTTTACACGAATCAGTATTGCCGTGAAAGATCCTGGCAGCCATGAGTCCGAGAGAGACACAACACGGCCCGTTGCTTGAACGCAACTATGCTGTCAGGGCCCAATCTAGTGTTCTCGCGATTGGCTTGAACACTTCCTTGAACCGCACCACACGGGAGAAGGCGGTATCTTCATTTGTTGCGGCCGTATACATGTATAATCACGATTAGCAGTTATGGGCTTGACATGATTCGCGGGCCGGGCTAGTCTCCGAATCATCAAGGGAGCCAAGCCATGAACCTTCTGACCGTATTCACCCGCTACCCCGATCAGGAAGCCTGCATTGAGCACTTGGAAAAGGTGCGCTGGGGTGGCGAAGCCAGCTGCCCGCACTGCGGCTGCACCAACGTTGCCCGCAAGCAGGAAAAGGGCCGCATGGGCCGGTGGAACTGCCACGGATGCAAGTCAAGCTTCAACGTCTTGTCCGGTTCCATCTTCGAAAAGACCCGCCTGCCTTTGCAGAAGTGGTTTCTCGCCATCGGCATGATGGTCAACGCCAAGAAAAGCCTGTCGAGCTGCCAGCTTGCCCGCGACCTTGACATGAACCAGCGATCCGCGTGGCACATGCAGCAACGCATCCGCGTCGCCATGCTGACAACCGAAGGCGACCTTCTGCAAGGCATTGTCAAGGCCGACGAAACCTATGTCGGGGGCAAGCCGCGCAAGGGCAACAAACGCAGAGACGACCAGCCGAACAAGCGTGGCCAGGGCACCAAGAAAATACCGGTCATAGGTGCCCTCGAAAGGGGGGTGGCAGTCGTTGCAAAGGTCGCCGATGACCTGAGCGGAAAGGGCATACTGGCCTTTCTCAAGGACCACGTGGACACGGGAGGCTCGCTACTGATCACTTACGAGTATCGCGCCTACAACGCGGCGAAGAAGGTCTACCAGTCGGCAACGATCAATCACAAGGTCAGCTACGCCGACAGCGACACGTACACCAACTCGATCGAAGGCTTCTGGTCGCTGATCAAGCGCGCCTGGTATGGCTCGCATCACTACTACACGGCGAAGTGGATGCCGTTCTACGTCGCCGAAAGCACTTGGAAACACAACCAGCGCAAGAATACTGACGCCTTCGGGACGTTCGTACGGGGATGCTTCGCATGAACCGCCTGTATTACGGCGACTGCCTGACAATCATGCAGGAAATGCCGCTTGGAAGCGTTGACCTGATCTATCTTGACCCGCCTTTCAATTCGCAACGCGACTACAATGGGATCTACAAGACTGAAACGGGAAAGCCGCTGCCAGACCAAATTGACGCATTCTGCGACGCGTGGACAATCGACACGGAAACCGAACGGGCAATCAGGCACATGCCCATTCTCATGCGCGAGGCCGGATTTGACGATGAGGTTGCCGAGTTCTGGCGCATATGGCTGAACGCTTTGCGCAAGACTAACCCGAAGATTCTGGCCTATCTGACCTACATGACGCAACGGCTCCTGCCGATGCGCGGAGTTCTCAAACCGACCGGTTCCATCTGGCTTCACTGCGACGACGAGGCCGTGCACTACATCAAGGTGATGATGGACGGCATTTTCGGGCACGCCAATTTCCGTGACGAGGTTGTCTGGCAAAGAGCTGCGGGACGTGCCAAGGGAAGCCAGCATGAGGCGCGAACCTTTGGGCGGGATGTCGATTACATCCTGCATTATTCACGGGGCAGGGAATACACGCACCACGGAATCAAATTGAAACTGTCTGATGAGGAAATGACCGAAAAGTTTACGCATGTGGACGAGCATGGCCGCCGCTACAACACGGATGTTCCCATTTTCCGACAGCCTTCCATGGGGGCGAGGCCAAACCTTTGCTACACCTACAAGGGAGTCACAAACCCGCATCCTTCAGGCTGGCGCGTTAGCCGCGAACGGCTTGAAAAAATGGATGCCAACGGGGAAATCATATGGCGGGGAGGAAAACGGCCTCTTCGCAAAAGCTTTGCCGGAAACTACGCCGGAAAGCCGCTTGGAAACCTTTGGACAGACATTCCGAACGTGACGGGAAAGGGGGAGCGCATGGGCTATGACACCCAAAAGCCTGTTGCGCTTCTAAAGCGCATCATATCCGCCAGTTCCAACCTAGGCGACGTTGTGTTTGATCCTTTCTGCGGTTGCGCCACCACGGTTGAGGCCGCGCACAGGCTGGGCCGCAGGTGGATCGGGGTCGACATAGCCATTCATGCCGTCAAGCGGGTCGCCAGCGTCCGGCTGCGGGATCGTCTCGGGTTAGTGGAAGGCGTGGATTTCGAGATTGAGGGAGTTCCGCGCAACCTAGAGGGCGCGCGCGACCTGTGGGAGCGGGACAAGTATCACTTCCAGAAATGGGCAGTGGAACAGGTTGACGGGTTTGTCACAACGAAGAAAGGCAGCGACGGCGGAATTGACGGCCGCTTGTATTTTGACCTTCCGGGCGAGCACAACCTGCAAAGCATGGTAATCGAGGTCAAGGGCGGCGCGAACGTTGGCATTGGCGTTGTCCGCGACCTTCGCGGCGTGCTTGAGCGCGAAACGGCGCAGATAGCCGGGCTGATCGTCATGGATGATCTTGGGGACCGGAAGACTCGCAACTTTGCGGCGGAGATGGCGCGGGCCGGGGATCTGGACGTGCATGGCGTCCAGTATGCGCGGATACAGATGCTGACGGTTCAGGACATCCTAGATGGCGCGCGGTTCAAGACGCCCTCGGTGGCGCGGGGGAAGGGCTTGGCCGAACCGAAATTGCCGTTGGGATGACGATTTTGCTTGACAGGATTCCGGGCCGGGGCCATAAGCCCATAACTGCTAATCGCAACTATGAATCCGTCTTGGTCCGAGATTACGGTCGTGACTTTGATAAACCGAATATCGGCGAGGCGCTGTTGTCTAAATTGGACAAAAGACCTATGTTCTGTAGTGCGTGAAAAACTCCGTTAACAACTTGCGCCCCGATTAGCGTTTTACACATGTTGAGTGAACAAAGGTCAATCATCGCATGAAGTACATCGTTTATGTCAGCCAAGCTTATCGGCCCATGAGTGCAGACGAGCTTTCTTCGCTGCTCAAGCACAGTCGTGGGCGCAATTTGGACGACGAAATCAGTGGCTTGCTGATCTATCGATTCAATAGAGACTACGGTCGCGGCAATTTCGTCCAAGTCTTAGAAGGTCCAACAAGCAAAATCGACGATGTGTGGCAACGAATCTCGAGTGACCCCCGCCACCATACAATTGTTATGGTCGAAGAATGCCCGATTGAACAACGCATGTTTAAGGATTGGTCCATGGGATTTAAGAACGTCACCGCTGCGGATCTTGAAGGTATTGCTGGCTTTTCAGACTTGGGAAGCGATCAGTTCTGGAAAGAGGTTTCGCCGACATCAGCGGCGGGAGCGCTTGAACTCTTGCGGAGTTTTTATGACGCTGGTTGTCACTATTCGGATATAGCATAACCACGTCATCTCCTTTGAGACACGATTGATCGGCTTAACCTTCCATCTTGACCCTGGGAAAAAATGAAGTCCTTCAGAATTTGAGCTCAAAATTGAGTCAGTTATGGAATTCTTAGCCGTCATGCTCCAACTCGCTCCGATTTAGGAATGCCAGCAAAATATGACGACCCCGTAGATAATTTTTGTGGATTAAGTCGTTAATTACGCAAAACCGATTTTTTACATTAATTCCAATTAACTATGGTCTTTGGTAGGGCGAGTCCGGACAGTAGTTCGTGGAATCGGTGCGCCACTTGAGGGCGGTCGTGGCGTAGGATTCGGTCTCGCCACTGGCGATTCCTTGCTGAACGATCGTGCTCTTTGTCGTACAGGTGCAGGTCCGTCCGTTTCTGATCCGATAGACTTTACCCTGATTTTGGGGAAGAAAATTGGGGTTGTGGCAATAATCTTCGTCAGTAATCGCGTAACGCGCTCTACTCGACGCAAAATCTATCGAAAAGCCACTGACTCTTATCAGTTGAATTTCGATAACAGAATAGTATTGACCTGAAGTACCCTCTCCTCTACTGCCGTCAATGCGGTTATCCGCCCAGCATAAACCCGGTAAATACACTTCCGTGCCAGAACCGGTGGTCATACCGGTTATCACATTTCCCGTCAATTCTGAAAGATTATTTCCCTGGGCCAGCCAAGCTTGGACGCCATGATTGCGGAAGACGTCATGCCCTTCCACAGTGCGCACCAGATACTGGACTTCCGTTCCCGTTGGGATGTTTGCACTGGAGATGAGTTCGAGATGCCCGGGGCTTTCAGTCATGCATTTGTTACGCTCAAATGTGTTGGAATTACCAAAATCATTCTCTTTAAACCCGATCGTCTGGGCACTGGCGAGAGTGGCGATAAGTGTTGCCACCAGTGCGGCGACGAGGGTCGCTAGAATTTTAGGGGGGGGGGGGGGTAAATCGATTCATGGTAAGTTTCTTTCGGTCTTATAGCAACACGGGATTGGGTAAGGCGAAAATAATAGGTTGTCAACACGCAACTGTGAACTGTGAGCTTATTTTAAACTATGTGGAATTAAACACAAGATCTATATTTGATAAAGACTAAGACTTTTTCAAGTTCGAGTTAGACAGCTACTGTCTAAAAATTCGATTTATGAGTAGGAGAACCGTTAGAATGTACCATTACCATGTAGGATACGATCTCGAATGTTCGGGACCAGTGCCGTATACTTTAATAGAGAAAATAAAATCAGGTCCTTGAGTATAAACGAAACAAAAAAGGGCAGTCTTCGGATCGCCTTTTACTTCTATCTTCTCTGACGCTAGATTATCGGAAAATCCGTTCGCGTAATTAACGACTTAATCCACTAATTTTTTGCCACCCATTCCGACGAGCAAAAACACCTTATGAGGTTGCAACAGGGGTCGTCTAACGACGAACGCTCGCGTGTGCGCTCGCACGGGCAACACGAGACCACACGATGCCGACAAAATACGACAGGAATAGCGTGGGGTTTCCTGTTCTTGGGACAACATTGTTGCGTCACACTGTCCTGTCTTGCTATTGTGTTGCAGGTTAGCGCAGATTGACGAACGTTCCTGTCCAGAAAAGCAATCACGCTCAGCATCTAAAGATGGATCCATGAATACCAGCAAACCGGCTCAGTATGCACCGTTTCCTGAACTAGGAGCGTTACTCCAGCTTATCAAACCGATCACTTGGTTCCCACCAATGTGGGCATATCTCTGTGGTGTGGTTGCCTCAGGAGCATCGCCTTTCAGTAACTGGCCACTCATTCTTCTTGGTATCGTTCTTGCCGGTCCAATTGTCTGCGGCATGAGCCAAGCGGCAAACGACTGGTGTGATCGACATGTGGACAAAATAAACGAGCCAAACCGTCCGATACCATCAGGCCGAGTACCGGGTCGCTGGGGGCTATGGATCGCTCTAATGATGTCGCTACTATCACTGTTGGTTGGTTGGCAGCTGGGGCCCTGGGGATTCGGCGCCACCGTCTTCGCTGTGCTCGCGGCCTGGGCATACTCGGCTGAGCCTATCCGACTGAAAAGATCGGGTTGGTGGGGGCCCGGCCTCGTGGGATTTAGCTATGAGAGCCTTCCTTGGTTCACGGGCGCAGCCGTGATGAGTGACGATGCCCCGTCTGCACCAATTATCCTCGTCGCCATTCTATATGGGCTCGGTGCTCACGGAATCATGACCCTCAATGACTTTAAGGCGTTAGAAGGTGACCGCGTTATGCAGGTTCGGTCGCTACCGGTTGCGCTCGGCCCCGAACTTGCCGCTCGGATCGCCTGTGTGATTATGCTTCTGCCGCAAATCATCATTCTCGGATTGCTGGTACACTGGCAAACCAATCTATTTGCCATCGGGCTGCTAGTTGTCATCATCCTGCAAATTTTTGCAATGGTGGTCCTGTTGAAAGACCCGGCCGGCAAGGCCCCTTGGTACAATGGAACTGGCGTCTTGCTTTACGTCCTCGGAATGATGCTTGTCGCAATTTCCTTGCAAGATATTCCCGTGTTTTGGCCATGAGAACGCTAACTTGGCTGGATATCGTGCGGTTGGGTTGTGTGCAAATGTGCCTCGGCTCAATTGTGGTCCTGACAACGTCAACGCTGAACCGCCTGATGGTGGTGGAACTCGCTTTGCCGGCAGCACTGCCCGGATTCCTAGTAGCCCTGCATTACGGCATTCAGGTTACACGACCAAATTGGGGATTTCGATCAGACACCCGTGGGAACCGAACCGCTTTCATTATCGGTGGGATGGTAGCACTTGCGCTTGGCGCTTTGGTTGCAACGGCGGCCCTCGGATTGTTTGAGTCATCTCTCGGGCTTGGTTTGACGATATCCATCGTCGCCTATAGCTTAATTGGTCTCGGCGTCGGCGCTTCTGGAACCTCGCTACTGGCCCTGCTCGCCACAGCGACTGAACCAGCGCGACGAGCGGCCGCGGCTACCATTACATGGTTAATGATGATTGCTGGTATTGCGATCACCGCCATCCTTGTCGGTTGGATGCTTGAGCCCTACTCACACGGATTACTCGTTAGTATTGTGGCAGTCGTCACTCTCGCCGCCTCGGCGTTAACCATTGTTGCTGTCTGGGGAATTGAACGACGCGTTGACATCCTATCCCACTCGGAGAGCACGCCCTTCTGGCACGGGTTTCGCGAAATCTGGTCAGAGCGACAAGCCCGTAACTTCACTGCCTTCGTATTCTTATCAATGACCGCGTATTTCATGCAGGAACTCATTCTAGAACCCTATTCGGGATTAGTGTTCGGGTTCTCGCCGGGACAATCCACCTCTTTGGCTGGCGCCCAGAATGGCGGGGTATTTTTTGGCATGGTGCTGGTTGGCGTCGCTGCCACTGGGCTGCGCCTTGGCTCTCTCAGGTCTTGGGTAATTGCGGGTTGTATCGGTTCAGCACTTATGTTGACAATCATCTCCGTTCTGGGACAACTTGGGCCAGATATGCCCCTCGTAGCGGCCGTTGTTGGTCTTGGTGCCTTTAACGGCATGTTTGCCGTAGCTGCGATCGGCTCAATGATGGCCTTGGCCGGCGATGGGCGTAAGGCGAGAGAGGGAACTCGAATGGGACTGTGGGGGGCTGCGCAGGCGATTGCGGCTGGTTTTGGTGGTCTGGCCGGCGCTGCGAGTGTTGATCTTTTTCGACCGCTTCTCGGCAGTGATGCCGATGCTTTTGGCACCGTTTTTCTAATTGAGGCGGGCCTCTTTGTCCTCTCGGCGGTGCTCGCTTATCACATTATGGGGCGAGAATTGACCCGTCGCCCAGATTTAGTTCCGGGAGAGTGACATGGTATACGACGTGGTTGTGGTCGGCGGCGGGCCCTGCGGGGCAACGGCGGCGAACGATCTTGCAAGGGCCGGATATCACGTTGCTCTATTGGATCGCGAGGGACGGATAAAGCCCTGTGGCGGTGCCATACCGCCCCGACTTATGCAAGATTTTGACATTGGTTCCGAGGAACTAATCGCCAAGGTGCAAACGGCACGGATGATTTCGCCCACCGGCCGCCGGGTTGATATTCCTATCGAAAATGGCTTTGTTGGGATGGTGGATCGCAAGGATTTTGATCCCTATCTCCGCCGCCGCGCAACCGCGACCGGCGCTGATTATCGTGTCGGAACTTTTTTAGCGATTTCTCGTGATTCCGATCAAAAACACGTCGTGTATCGGGATAAGGCCAGTGGTCAAGAAACCCGAATACCCTTCCGCTTGGTTATCGGAGCAGATGGTGCTCGATCACGGGTCGGGAAAACCGAGATTGCGGGATGGGACAAAATACCTTATGTGCTCGCATATCATGAGATAATCTCGGCACCGCTCAAGAGCGAGTTCTATGATCCTGAGCGTTGCGACGTCGTCTATGACGGTGCAATTTCTCCAGACTTTTATGGCTGGGTATTTCCGCACGGTAAGTCCGCGAGTGTCGGGATGGGAACTGGTAATTCATCTGTGGACCTCAAAAAGGCTACTGCTGCTCTGCGCGAAGCTTGCGGGTTGTCTGAATGTGAGACGCTGCGCAAGGAAGGGGCACCGATCCCTCTCTATCCTTTGCCCCGCTGGGATAATGGCTCTGATGTCTTGGTAGCCGGTGACGCCGCAGGGGTTGTTGCGCCGTCTTCGGGTGAAGGGATTTATTATGCTATGTTTGCCGGACGCGTTTCGGCGCAAGCGTGTGTGGCAACGCTTAAGTCGGGACGGGTGAGAGAACTAAAGGGCGCACGCAAGGCATTCATGCGCGAACATAAGACTGTTTTTCGCGTGCTGCAATCGATGCAAAATGCCTATTATCGCTCTGATCAGCGACGAGAACGGTTTGTATCTCTTTGTCACGATACTGACGTTCAGCGCCTAACTTTCGAAGCCTACATGAATAAGAAGTTAGTCAAGTCTGGGCTAATGCCACACATCAAGATTGCGGCAAAAAACTTTGCGCATCTGACTGGGCTCGTCAGGCCCGAATATACATGACGACGATGATCCCGACCTGGGTAAACGGCAAGCTACAGCCAGTAGAAAAACTCAAGGCACATCGACGCGGCTTGCGGCATCAGGCGATCTCTGTTTTTGTTTTGCGAGGGGAGAAAATCTTGTTGCAACAGCGTGCCCTCGGCAAGTATCATACCCCCGGCCTTTGGGCGAACGCGTGTTGTACGCATCCGCACTGGGGCGAGGCATCAGAGGCCTGTGCCACTAGGCGGCTGCGAGAAGAGCTTGGGATATCTGGCCTCTCGCTTGCGCACCGACATAATTTGGAATATCGCGCAGATGTCGGCGGCGGTCTCATCGAACATGAGGTTGTTGATGTGTATGTCGCACATGCGGCGGACGGGATAGCCATGTCACCAAATCCTGAAGAAGTCATGAATACCGCCTGGATTAGCTATCATGATCTCATCGCGAAAATTGACGCCGACCCTGGAGATTATACCCCGTGGTTACAAATTTACATGAATGATTACGCGATGCACATATTTGGCTCAGAAATGGTAGCTGACGAAGCCTAAGCATCTTCAGCTTCTGATGAGGATCCCAGGCATTAGTTTGACCTCGGCTTGTGATATCTTCGTTGAGATTGGTCCTGACCTCGACGGCTTTCCGTCTCCAGACAATCTGGCGGCTTGGGCGGGCTTATGTCCCGGCAATAACGAGAGTGGCGGCAAGCGTCGTTCTGGCAAAACCCTCAGCGGGAATAAGTATCTCAAGATCGCCCTCGTTGCGTGTGACCATGGGGCCAGTCGCACCAAGGGATGTCAGTTCGAAGGCTATCATGGGTCACTGAACCTGCGGCGCAGTTATAAGAAAGCGACGGTCGCAACCGCCCACAAACGGCTGCGGGTGATCTACTCGTGTCTGAAGACGCAAACGCCATACCGTGATCCCAACATCAATTATGACCAGTTGATAGTCGAAAGAAACGCACTGCGTTGGCTCAAGATGCTAGCCGAGTTCGGCTTCATCGCTGATACCGCGCAAGCGAAACCTGCGGGAGTTCAGTAATGAATTAACGACGTCTATCATCCTATCCGCATCCTCATTCCGCGGCGATGCAGCGGGTTTGACTGGGGTCTCATTCGGGGTGGCCAAAACCAGCAAAGCTCACGCTCTACACGGAATTTAAATAAGCCTTTTTGCTCGTATATGACCGCTGCCGGAGTAGGGTTGACGCTGCGAATTGATCACCTATCGCCAAAGCGGTCTGCAATTTCACATCAAAGCGGAAAATTACTGTTAAGCGGGAGAGGTGAAGTTGTAAATTTTTCTTCTAGTAAGTGTCTTGTCCAAGACGTTGTTTATGGCTAGAAGGCAACGGACTTTTTGACAGATTGAAATCCAATCTTCGCCTCTTCCTAACTTCCATTTGGTATCGTAGCCCGTTATCAGGGGTACACGAAGCCGCCTTCGTTCAATTTTCCGTTGCAGCTAATCTCAATTTCCCCTAGGGATGATTTCAAGATTGAGAAAAGCAAGAGTATGAACAAACCTTTTCTGATCAGTTTATTTCGGCGATTGCCTATTGTAACTAGATATGGATGTTGTGCCCATTTAACCTAACGTCATACCCCTATTTGGTTACACGGAACCTTGGCACACTCATTATTGACAATTTACCTTATTGAAAAAGTAAATGACTTCAGAATTTCATCTTCCCTCACTTTCTATAAAAGGTTTCAGAGGTATTCGCTCCCTCGAAATCAACAATTTGGGTCGCGTCACACTTCTTGCCGGAAAAAACAGTATCGGAAAAACCACTATTCTTGAAGCCATTCGAGTCTTTGCTGCTAGGGGCAGCGTCCAAACAATTCTTAATCTTCTCAATACTCGAGAAGAAATTTTTGTGGTGGAGGACGAGGATGGTGATAAGGTTTTAATTCCAGATTTCTCCACTCTGTTCTATAATTTCAGACCTGATGATGAAAACGGCATGCCATCGCCTATTCAAATAAAAACTACTCGACATACACCCAGCAGTGTTTCCTTAAATCTTGTTGAAGCAGAAGACGAATCAACATATGAAGGTGTTGTTGATGGTGGGCTTCATTTGAACAATATTCATGTATTGATTGATCAACACAAACGAACTATTCCAATTGGCCCATTTAGATATTTTCGGGGAGCAAGACGACTTGTTCCAACAAGAGCAAAACCTTCTCGTAATCCCGAAGAATGGCCTGCACCTATTGCTCTTCAATCTTTAGGTCCGGGATTACCGGAAAATGACAAGCTCGCGGAGCTTTGGGATAACGTAGCGCTGACTCAATCCGAAGAATTTATGATCAACGCGCTGAATTTAGCTACAGGACCAAAGCTGGAACGTTTAGCTGTCATTGGTGACCCAGACAGACTGTTTGGTCCATTCGGTCGCGGAAATAGGGGTCGCCGTGTATCTGCCAAACTTAATTCTGAATTACATCCAGTACCTTTGAAACGTCTTGGAGACGGTGCCCAACGTTTATTGGGAATTGCTTTGGCCTTAGCAAATTGCCAAAATGGAATTCTTTTAATTGACGAAGTCGAAAACGGCATTCATTACTCAATTTTGCCCAAATTATGGGGCATGATTTTTCAAGCGGCGCAGGAAGGCAACATACAAGTTATTGCTACAACTCACAGTTGGGATTGCATTTCCAGTTTTGCTCATTCTACTACAAAAACAGATCAAATAGGATCACTTGCTCGTCTTGAGGCAGGTGAAAATGGTATCTATTCCGTTCAGTATTCTGGAGAAGATCTTAAAATTGCTGCAGAACAGAAGATTGAGGTTCGATAGTTTATATGGAATCAACTCACAATCCGAAAATTCTTCTAGTTGAAGGGCGTGACGATGAAAAAGTGATTGAATATCTTTTGAAAAGTAAAACATTAAATTACCCATTTAGAATTGAGAACAAGAACGGGTTCCACAATCTTCGCCAATCGCTCCCCAACCACATCAAGACATCTGAAGTGAAGGTAGTAGGAATTGTTGCAGATGCTAACGACAATCTTAATGATCGCTGGAAATCGATTTCTAATCAGATCGCAAAAGCAGAATGTGAAGTTCCCTCAAAGCCCGAGCCCGACGGTACTATTTTTTCTGATTGGAAAGGAACCCGTATCGGTGTTTGGATTATGCCAAACAACAAATGTAACGGAGAGTTGGAAGATTTTATTCGTGATATGATTTTTGAAGATGATCCTGTATTGCCGCTTGCTAAAGGATACATAGATAACATTCCCGAAAAAAACTGCAAATTTAGTAGTAAAAAACGCGTCAGAGCATATGTGCACGCTTGGTTAGCAACGTGTGAAGAACCTCGCCCAATGGGCCTTGCAATTTTAACTGGGGACCTTAATAAAGACGCTGGAGGTGCTAATCAGTTTATTGATTGGTTGCGTGAGCTATTCCAATTTTAATGGTCAGCAAAAAAGGCCTAATTCGGCGAAACATATAGGTTTGGTGAACTGCAAGCATTGCCGCAAAACCATTTCATTACAGATCTATCCCTACAAACGCCACAAACAGCGTTAAAATTCGGTTTGACATGACACGGCAATCGCTGGGAAGGGCGTTTGATGATCTCGTGAATTAACCGAGCGCACTTCAAATGCTTCAAGAGACTCAAGTTGCTCCTGCGTCGTTTGAACCTGCTCTCGGGCATTAATACCACAGGCAAATCATCGTAGACTCGATCACTTCTGTCACTGCATCAAGCAATGAGCCAGCATGTATGGTAATTAAGGCTCGTGCGGAACGAAGAGGCGGTTTAACTTGGTGCAGCCGCAGAAGTCACACTGATCCACACTCGCTTGACCGTGAGTTTAACCGTCAGTCTACGGCTGGCCTAGAGGAGGGCGAAACAATTCACAACTCAACCCATGACCAGCTTGTTGATGAAGTATGCCGTGTGTGGGAATCAGTCCAAGGCCTTTCAATACGACACAGTTGACTCTGGATGCCAATAGTTCTTGAGCGTCCGATAGTTTTCGACGAAGAAGGACAGGATCTTATACCCTTGCCAAAGTTTGCACGTACCGGGGGTCGGTTGCCGTGCGGTCGGTCGAAAGCCCGCGAGGCGGGCGGTGTTAGTCACGAAGTCAAGGATCGTTTGCGACGCTTTCGGCCGACCCTGTTGCCGCCGATATTGGTGCTTCGCCATTTGCAGGTCTAAGACGGCAATCTCATCCAGATGAATCATGGTTTCGGCCGGCGTCTCCGGGGCACTGCGGGCGAGCCACTCAATCGACATCACGGTACAAGCGGTGATGGCATCAAAGGAGAGGCAACGGCGCCGATCATCGGTGGCCTGCAAGCGCTGGTCCTTGATGCGGGTGCCAGTCTTGAGCGCCGAAAAGTACTCTTCAATCTGCCAGCATTTTTCGTACCAGGCAATGATCTGTAACGCCTGTTCGGCCGGCGGCTCCCCTTCGGTCGTAAACAGTAGCCAATCAAGTGCCGCCTGACGCGACCTTGGATCTTGTTCTTGCACCCGCACCGCTAGAAGCTGACAATTCGGCGTCCCGACCGGCTGATCCTGCGGCGGCAGGATCTCGACCCAACCCGCCTTCACCGTCAATCGAACGCCGCAGTCAACGGATTTTGTCACTTCGTTCCGCCGGTTCTGCCAAGCCGTCACCGCACGGACCATCGTCTCTCGATCCGGTATCCGACGAGCAAGACAGTGTTTCGAGAGCACATTGATTTCGATCGCGGCGATGTGCAACCAAGAGCCATGTTTCGGCGTATAGTGTACCTCAATTTGTCGGGCAATGCGAGCCGCCTCCGCCGGTTCATAGCGA
>JAPORY010000093.1 GCA_026709985.1 Aestuariivita sp.
TTGAGCAACTTGCTGATCACCATTCTGCTGAGAGTGTCAGTGCGGCATTGCAGACACTAACAACCAAAGGGTATCTTATATCGGCAGACTACGATATGGATACGGGTTCGGCAGCCTTTTGGACATCGCTCGGCGCCTCCCCGAGATTTGTTGAGGAAACACTCTCCGGTAACGCGATCAAAATTTATAATGATAATATCGGTCTCAAACGCGCCCTTGAGACATTTGGCGTTACGCTCGCAGAGCAAGATCGTGATGTAGCCCTCACAGTTGTTGTCACGGATGACTACCTGAATGCTGATTTGGCAGAGATTAATGCGTGCCGTGTTGAGAAATCAACTCCGTGGCTCCTTTTGAATCCTTTCGGATTGCGGCCAATGTTTGGGCCGATCTTTGCGACTGATGAGAATAGTCCCTGCTTAGCGTGTTTAAGCTATCGGTTGCGTGGCAATCAAGAGATCCACGATTTCCTGCGTAATGCCACTGACGGAGCCTGCGAGATTAAACCAATAGCGACGGTAAGACCTAGCGTGCAGTCTGTATGTGGACTCGCCGCGACAGAAATCGTCAAATGGTTGGTATTAGAAACAACCTCTATCTTGCAACAACATGTCGTCTCGCTTGATGTCCTCAAGATGTCCGTGGCGCATCACCGGGTGACCCGTCGCCCCCAATGTAAAGTCTGCGGTAGCCCTGATCTCTATCGCCCTGACCGAGACCTTGCCCCGATTGCCCTTGAAGATAGCCCCATAAGAGTCACAAACAGTGGCGGTTTGCGCTCCGTCGATCCAGAAACCACCCTCAAGCGTTATCGGCATCTTGTTGATCCCATTAGTGGTGTGATTACTTGGTTACGGCGCACCACGCCTGAGGAAAACCAGTGGCTACACGTTCATTGGGCAGGCACCAATATGGCCTTGAAGAATAGGACGTTGAATGCCCTGAGGTTGAGCTTAAGGACGAAGAGTGCTGGCAAGGGTAGTACGAAAATACAATCAGAGGCTAGTGCGCTATGTGAGGCCATTGAGCGATACAGCGGTGCTTATCACGATGATGAAATTCGGGTAAAAAAGCGATATTGTGAGTTTGGGGAGGTCGCGGGACGTTTTCAAGCAATTAAGCCAAATGAGATCCAACTGTTTAGTGAGACTCAGCTACTAAACGCGTCAACCATTAATTCCCGGGGTGATCCCTATAATGTTGTACCGCCCCACTTCGACCCGGAAGAAGAAATCGATTGGTCACCAGTCTGGTCACTTACCCACAATTGTCCGCGCTACCTCCCAACTGCGCTCTTGTACTACGGCAAGACCGTGCGAAATTTCTGCGATGCACAATTGGTGGCTGACTCGAATGGCTGCGCGGCGGGCAATACATTTGAAGAGGCCATTTTACAGGGGCTCCTCGAGCTTGTTGAGCGCGACGCCTTTGCGGTATGGTGGTATAATCGTCTTCGGGTTCCAAGGGTCGATTTCGAGTCATTCGCCGACCCCTACCTTGAAAAAGCCCTAGCATATTATCGATCTCTGAATCGCGAGCTATGGGTTCTAGATCTTACGCATGATCTCAAAATTCCGACATTTGTTGCGTTGTCACGGCGTTTCGACAAATCTGAGGAGGATATCATTTATGGCTCCGGGGCACATTTTGATGCAAGAGTCGCAATTTTGCGTGCGATTTGTGAACTGAATCAATTCTTGAATTGGGTTCAAGCTGCCGAGCCCGGTGGTGCTGGATACGTTGTAACCGACCCACAATGCTTGACGTGGTGGAAAACCGCGACCGTCGAAAATCAGCCATATCTAAAGGCAGCTGACGGCAGTATTCATGACTCCGATAGTTATCCGATCCTCGAAGTCGAGAATATCAAAAATCTTTTGGTGCGCTTTCAAGAAACTCTTGAGAACAAGAATTTGGAGTTACTCGTTCTTAACCAAACGCGACCCGACATAAATATGCCCGTCGCGCGGGTGATCGTGCCAGGTATGCGTCACTATTGGCCTCGCTTCGCGGCGGGTCGTCTCTATGACGTTCCCGTTGGGCGGGGGCAAATTAGTTCCCCACTTTCAGAGGAAGAACTAAATACTCAAGCAGTCATTGGCTGACCCGACAAAAAATATCTTGAGGATTGATGACTGATGATGGCTTCGGAGGTACAATGGAATTACATGAAAACTGGATTTACACTGAAAAGACCATCCAGCCAGTTGCCGAAACGATGGGGCATTTGTTGGCGCGCATTCGCTCGCAATTTGCAACGAGTTTATTGGACACAAAGAATCTGCATAAAATCTTTGACCGTGCGAGTGAGTCTCCTGTCACGATGGCGGCATTTCCGTTTGGGCTTGAAATTCCGTTGCACGACCCGCGACCGCGGGCAGACTTTGGGGTCTCTCTCGTTGGTAATAGTCTGACCGCTGACATTTATCAGGCTCGAAGCAAGGTAGACGCTGCCAATCAATCAATTCAAGCACTGGGCTGGTTGCTAAACCAAACCGACGCTGAAGACTCGAATCTTAGACGGATTGTCGGTCAAAAAATGATGCTTGAGTACGATATCGATGAAGAAAAATCGAAAGTGGCAACGAACCCGGGCATCTTTCTCTATCCAATTGACGATGTATTAGCGGGCAACAGTGATCGATTCGATGCCGTAAAGAAAGTCTATGATGCTTTGACATATGCCGGTGGTTGGGACGCAAGCGAACCGGAACTTGCCCATCTAAAGACGCTATACGAAAGACTCCCGTCAACTCGATGTATTAAGGCGGTCGGCACTTTCCCCGCTCGGCGGCGCCTCACTCGGATCGCCGCTACCGGCTTTACCCACTCAAATGAAGTTGCCGAATTTTTGCAAAAACTCGGCTGGTCGGGCGACACCGTAAAAATATCCGAATGGATAAAATTGTTTGAGGCGAAACGAGCCTTCACCTACCTCGGCTTACACTTTGATATCACTCCTGATGGTATCGGTGCCACTTTGGGATTGAGTTTCTTTGCAAAGCAGAGTGAGTGGCTCAAGGACATACAGTCTTGGGTACCACTTATTGAGGGAATTGATGCGTGCCAATTTGCTCAATCTCACAAACTAACTGAGCTTGTGCGGTGGGCGACCGGTTCGACGACCTTGATGTTGGGCAACTCAAACCTGTTGCTCGTTCGCGGCATTCATCACATCAAATTAACCGTTACCGATGGGGAAGTTGATGGGGCGAAAGCTTATGTTTTCTTTCTTATGATGACAGTACCACGATAGATAACAAGGTGTTTAACGAAATCTCCTTATGAACCGCATGCAGCAGAGTGAAAGCAAATAGCCGGCTGAATCTGGTCACATTTGATTAAGATTTGGGGGGAAGCGCCTCGCTTATTTTGGTCAACGAGGCGTCGGTGTTTCCCCCTTTTGGTGACTGGTGTTGAGGACAGTACTAGGAACAGTTTTCGGCAGATCCTAAACACGAACAAAGTGCCGGTCTCTTTTGAACGCTATTCGCTGATTAGGGCTCGTGTGGCAAAGGACAAGCTGAATCACGATGAACCGGTGCTGAAACAACTCGGTTTCAAGTTGATCCCGGCGCATTCACCACAGACCTCGTGGATGGTCAGAGTTCATTCCATCGTGAAAAGTGCTTGGTGACGCATCTCATTTTAGTTGCCAAATTTGTTGATGTAACCCCAGTAGCCAGCTGAATCACCCCAAACTGACATATCAATGCGCATGATGTGCTTGCCCGCGATGATGTAACTTCCGTTACCCCCCACGCGGTGACCGCCGATGCTCGCTACGGCAGTACCCGCGATTGATATCGGTAGCGTGTCATGCGGGTACTCGACCACCGAACAATACCCGTCCTCGTCATGACTGGCCAGATCACCGGTGAATTGCTCACCGTGCGCTTTGACGACCGCAATGAGCGCTTTCCGATCATCATCGGTCATCGTATCGCCGTGACAACAGCGAATGCCGTCGACGGTAAAGAGTTTTAAGCCGAGCCGCGTTTTTTGGCCGTGCTGCATTATGCGCAATTGGATTTTCATTTGTTTGTTTCCTCCAGACAAAAAAGTCCTTGTCTGATGACCTCGCTCACGCTTGGGATTTTGTCCTCTTGCTGGCCAATCTGCATCCGCAAACGTTCAAGCCGGCGTTCATCGTCGGGCATCAGTGAGATCGATACGTTCAATCGGGTGACGGTCATGAGCGGCCTCCCCAAAATTCTTGGCCGCGTCTTCCCCCAAGCCACTCCCAGCAGTCCGCATCGGCCCGCAGTTTCATGAGCACTTCAATGGCCTCGCCGCGGGTCGGATACGTGGTGCCGGCGATCCTGTTTGTTTTGTTTGGGTTAGTGATAGTAGCACTGTCGTACAGTCGTACAGAGATTGTAAGTAACAAGTTCGTGAACGGTTTGCTGACCCCTTCTTCCTTAACGAGACCCCTGATGCACGTACGTGCAAGACCGTATATATAGGGGAAAGTGACACCTTTGGGATTGAGTTTCTTTGCAAAGCAGAGTGAGTGGCTCAAGGACATACAGTCTTGGGTACCACTTATTGAGGGAATTGATGCGTGCCAATTTGCTCAATCTCACAAACTAACTGAGCTTGTGCGGTGGGCGACCGGTTCGACGACCTTGATGTTGGGCAACTCAAACCTGTTGCTCGTTCGCGGCATTCATCACATCAAATTAACCGTTACCGATGGGGAAGTTGATGGGGCGAAAGCTTATGTTTTCTTTCTTATGATGACAGTACCACGATAGATAACAAGGTGTTTAACGAAATCTCCTTATGAACCGCATGCAGCAGAGTGAAAGCAAATAGCCGGCTGAATCTGGTCACATTTGATTAAGATTTGGGGGGAAGCGCCTCGCTTATTTTGGTCAACGAGGCGTCGGTGTTTCCCCCTTTTGGTGACTGGTGTTGAGGACAGTACTAGGAACAGTTTTCGGCAGATCCTAAACACGAACAAAGTGCCGGTCTCTTTTGAACGCTATTCGCTGATTAGGGCTCGTGTGGCAAAGGACAAGCTGAATCACGATGAACCGGTGCTGAAACAACTCGGTTTCAAGTTGATCCCGGCGCATTCACCACAGACCTCGTGGATGGTCAGAGTTCATTCCATCGTGAAAAGTGCTTGGTGACGCATCTCATTTTAGTTGCAGTGTTTGCATTTGTTTCGTGAGTGGGTCATCATCCGTAGCGATAGCACTATTTGACTGGAGGAAAAGGGAATTGATCTGGGATTTGGCAGTGGTTGGCGCCGGACCTGCCGGTAGCATTTGCACCTGCAGTGCGCTAGCTGAATACAATGCGAACGTTGCCCTCTTTGATCGGGAAAACTTTCCTCGCGACAAGTCTTGCGGCGACGCGATTCATAGTGACACCTTTGATGTGATGGAGAATTTAGGCCTTGCTGACATCTTCAAGGATAGGCCACTAATCGAAAAGATTGACTTCAACTTTCCTCAAAAGTTTAAGTTTTTGGAGAAATTACTTGATCCCTATGGTGGTCAATTTTACATCGTAGAACGCAAGACATTCGACAATTCTCTGTATGATGCTGCCGTGACCAGAGGTGCGGATGACTTTACGGGTTGCGCGGTGTCTGACGCGACATATGATGCTGCCAATGGGTTGTGGACCGTCAGTTACACCTCTGCGACGGGTAGGGATACCAATCTCCAAACCCGCGTTCTGGTTGGTGCGGATGGAGCAAGTTCAAGAGTGCGCAAGGCAGCAGGATTAGCCTTCAACGGCGATAAACATCTAGCCGTAGGTATTCGCGCCTACGCAGAAGTCGAGGGATTGAAAGATTCAGTTCTGCGCATCGATTACAGCGATAGATTTATGCCGGGCTATGGTTGGGCTTTTCCAATAACAACAAACAAGTATAATATCGGTGTCGTCCTAGATCAGCGGGACTACAAAGCCTCCCGTACGAAGATGGAAAAGCATTTACAGGAGTATATTGAAGCACTTTCCAAGAATGGTGCGAAATTTCACGATGTTAACAACTTTAGGGCCTATCCGCTTCCCTTGGCCGATAATGCGATACCGCTCGTTCCGGGAAAAAGCATCGCCTTGATCGGCGACGCCGCAGCGATGATTGACCCGTTTACTGGTGAGGGAATCCAATTCGGAATCTGTGCTGGATATGCTTTGGGAAAGGCAATCGCGAAAGGGCTACAGTATAAGAATCTGCAGAAAAACTTGGAAGATTTTGTGACTCGCTTCAAAGAAAAATTCTCACCTGTCCTATATAATTCGCAACAATTGCGAACGACACTTCGCTATCAACGGATCATGCTGTCCTGATCGGAATCTCTAGATTACTTGTAACCAATGCCACTAATTCACGCCCGTCCTCCTTCAAGCCTCGCCCGCGTAGTTTCAGGCACGAAAGCAGACTTGGTGAGCATTTTGAGCCAACGTGGCGCGTTGCTCTCCACCGTCAACATGTCAAAATTTGCGGGTACGTGTTCTGTCGCACCTTGGACGTGCCTCGTTTCATCGCGAAGAACGGATGCGCGTATTGCTCACAGCCACAATATATGCCAATGAGGCGTTCGTGAGATTGCGCCTTTTACCTCCTCTCGACTTACGCGCTCAGAAATGGAAACGGGGTATTATATGAACCCCGAAGGCGAGAAAAATCTTCTAGCCTATCGGTTCGCCGAGCAGGTAATCGGCTTGCGCGGTTGGATCATCGTCTGCACCTTGCTCGCCACGTTCGCCGCAGCTTTCGGGGCAACCTATCTTAAGCCATCATCGGACTATCGCGCTTTTTTTGACCCAAATAATCCTGAATTGCAGGAATTAGAATTCTTTGAAAGCACCTACGAAAAAAGCGATAATGTCCTAATAATGATTGTACCAGAGAGCGGAGATGCCTTCTCTGAAGACGCACTGGCGGCAACAATTTGGCTTACTAACGAGGCGTGGCTAGTCCCTCAAGTGACGCGCGTCGATTCGCTGGCGAACTTCCCCCACACCATCGCGGACGATGACGGGCTGAACGTTCAGGATCTCGTACGCCCAACTCAAATCTCAGAAGCAGAAGCACGAGAAAAGATGCGCGCAATCGCGCTAAATGACCCCCGCCTTGCTGGAAGACTAGTCGCTCGTAATGGGGGTGTCAGTGCGGTAAACATTGCGGTTGCACTCCCCGAAGATGATGCGACCACTTTGGCACTCGTTGCTAATCACACGCGCGATCTTGCGGCTCGCGCAGCAGAAAAGTTCCCCGGTTTTGAATTTCGGTCGGTCGGAACTGCCATCATCAATCAATCCTATACCGAAGCCACTATCGAAACAACCGGTACGGTTCTGCCAGCGTCACTCGCAGTCATGACACTGCTCATGTGGGTTCTTACCCGTAGCTTTGCGGGCGTTTTCGCGACCTGGTGCGTGTTTCTCATAACTGCGACGGCGATAATTGGTATAGCAGGGTGGCTCAAAATTCCTTTCTCAACCAGCGTGGCATCCGCTCCAATCATTCTCCTCACGCTTGCGGTCGCTAATTGCTTGCACGTCATCCTGACGTTTCAGGAAAAATTCTGCGAAGATACCCCAAAGTCGCGAGCGTTAATCCGTGCGACCGAAATTAACCTCTACCCGATTTTTCTTGCCAGCATGACAACAGCCTTCGGTTTCTTGATGATGAATTTTTCCGAAGTACCTCCTTTTCGGCATCTCGGTACTCTCGTGGCAATTGGGTCAGTCATTTCATTTATGACATCACTGACACTGCTTCCATCCGTTCTATCGTTCATACGAATTCAAAAACGCCCTACCAGATATGATTGGAATGGAATAAATCACTTCGCCGATTTCGTGATTCATCATCGTAAGGCATTGCTTTGGTTATCGCTTTTTGTCGTCTTGGGTTTAACGGCATCGGTGCCAAGGAATGAACTGAACGATGTATTGACCGAATACTTCGCTGAAAACTTTCAACTGAGGAAAGACACGGATTTTCTGGACGCTCATCTCAGTGGAAACACTATAATTGAGTACTCCATTTCCGCAGGAACGCCTAATGGGGTTGCCGAACCCGCATTCTTAGAGGAGCTAAACAATTTTTCAGATTGGCTCTATAAGCAACCAGAAACCCGCCACGTAAATATCTTGTCTGACCTGATGAAGCAGTTGAACAAAAGTATGTTCGGCGATGATCCAGCGGCATATCGGGTTCCAGAGAGCCGAGAACTCGCACAGCAACTGCTGCTGTTGTATGAATTATCACTTCCCATCGGGCTTGATGTCAATAATCAAATCGACGTCGCCAGATCAGCGACACGCGTTACGGTAACAACACGAACACTATCAACCAGAGACGTTCTGGCGTTTGATGAACGCGTAATTGATTGGCTAGAGAATAGCACCAAACTTGGTCAAGAGGTAAAAAGCACCGGTGCAGCGATCATGTTTGCTCATCTCAGTGATCGAAATATCCGAGCAATTTTGATCGGCACCATCTTTGCCTTCGTCGGTGTATCAGCTATCTTGATGGTAGCTTTTCGATCTCCTTTCCACGGCTTCATTAGCTTAGTTCCCAACTTTGTACCCGGACTCATGGCATTCGGTGTTTGGGGACTCGTTGTCGGAGAAGTCGGAGTCGTCCTGTCTGTGATCTTGGCAATGACCATTGGGATCGTAGTCGACGACACGGTGCACTTTATGACCAAATACGTACACGCACGGCGAACTCTGCTCTACTCACCCGAAGTCTCGGTGCGATATGCCTTTGCCAGTGTCGCACCAGCCCTCGCGGCTACGACATTGATTTTAGTAGCGGGGTTCGGTGTGTTGGGTCTATCGGGATTTGCTCCAACCGGTCAAATGGGTCAACTTACCGCGCTCGTTATCGCACTGGCACTGGCATGCGATTTTCTGTTCCTGCCGCCATTGCTCATATCGCTGGAGCATTTGAGAGACAAATTGGCAAAAGGTATCAACACGACTTGAACCCGGCCACAAGATTAGACTCTCCACGCTATTGTTCGTGCGACGTGTTGCCGCCACCCAAAGGCGACAACATGAGAAATGCATATGCGTTAACATTTATCGCTCTCGGCTCAATCTCGAGCGCGAAATGATGGATGCGTCGAAACAATGCCAACATCCCTGATCGTCCGAAAGTCGCTGTAATAGGTCTAGAACTCCAACGCAACAATTTCTCTAGCTTTTCGATCGATACCAATTTCTCCGCTTGTAAAACAGCGATCAGTGCTTGCCAGCCATCGTTGTCCTTAAACCACCCGGCGTCGCTGTAAATGGTGCTGGCGGAAAAGATTTGCACCTCTATGCGCTGCATATTACCGCTGCCAGCAATGTCCATTTGTAGCCCAAATTGCATGTCTTGCGGGAGCTGTCTCTTGGTCAAGCGTTTCGTAAGACGCGTAAGGTTCGGCAATAGACATTTGTGATCAACACGCCGTAAGAATCGACATATAGAGGGAAGGTCCCGATAACCGAGTATCGTCAGACGAATCATCGACGGGTTCTGTTGGGAAAATCCAATTGCGCCAAGGCGTTGCCCAGCCTCCAATGCGTCACATAGGCGTCGTACCTCGCCAAAATGACGTCGATCTAGTTCACCGAAAACCCTGTTGATTAAGGTTTCGATCAACGAGAGATCTGATGCGCTCCCGCCCTTCACATTGTTTGCCGCCGACTTTTGCGTGCGAGGATAGAATAAAATCCAAGGGGCCGCCTCCTCACCACTTGTCGGCCAAATCTCATATTGAAGAAGCAATCGATTGCCGATCTGGGTTCGGAACTCCTCGGCTTCCGCCGCTACCATTCTTAGCACACGAGAGATCCGACTCGACGCGTTTGCGGCACTTTGCCCTTGTGCGATTTCGTGAAAACGCTCAATAGCCTCGCTTTGCTCCAAGACTGATACGATCATGACGAGTGGCGAGGTAGCGGCATCAACTGGATGCCCGACCAATAATGGGTAGCCTGCGAGTGATGCCGGCAGTTGTACGGCGCACTCATATAGCCTCTGCATCCCAGCATCAGAGATAGGGAGCTGTGACATAAAGCTCTTCAGCCTGCCGAACAAATCCCCGAGTGAATGCGCCTCGGCGCAAATTTTTTGCTCGCTCCTTTTCCATTCCTCGTGAAAGTCCATGTCATTACTCGAGGCATCGCTGTACAGGTTTGCCCATGCTTCTATTCCTATCAAATAAAGTTCACATTGGTATTCTTGCAGGTGCTGCTCAGGAACACGTCGGTTAAACCACCTCACAATTCGGCGGTGCATGAGTGCGCGTGTAGAGTGAGCCCGCTTTATCAAGGTAGGAAATTGGGTTTGGGCAGTCCTCTCGCAAAGTTCCGTACACAAGTGCTGATGCCGGCGGCTCCAGCCTTGAGTCAAGCATCAAGCCCTTGGTTCGGCCAAAGCATTGCTTTCCGTACGCGTATAAATGTCCAGACGGAATCAATGGAATACAGGTGGTCCCCCGCAGTTCGAATAGACCCCTATTTCGTGGTTGTCGAAACACCGACTTTTGCAGGCCGCAGCAGCCGATCATGCAGCAAGAATCCTTCGGCCGAGACTTCGATTATTTCCCCGGCCTTCGTGTCAGCGACCGGTGCTTCGAAAATTGCTTCATGAACTTTCGGGTCAAACGTGTCGCCGGGCTTGGGGCTGAGCACTTCCAAACCATGTCTCTCGAAGACCTTAAGCAACTCTCGCAAAGTCAACTCAACCCCTTCAATCAGCGCCGTAGCCGCTTCTCCTTGTTCTCCCTCTCTCGCCTCTAATGCTCGCTTGAGATTATCATATACTGGTAGCATGTCTCGAATAAACCGCGAACTACCATACCGCTCGGCTTCAATTCGGGCCTTCTCCGCCCGCTTTCGAATATTCTCGCTCTCTGCTAGCGCTCGATAGAACTTATCTTTGAAATCATCACGCTCGGCAGCTAGACTTTCGACCTCGTCAACCTCAACCGCCGCCGCTTCCTTTCCGGCGTCAGCATCGTCTGGATGGTTATCGGCTTCGACCTCAGTCGGCTCTGCCGTATCAACGGTATCATCGTCACTAAGAAGATCTGCAATTTTTTGCTCTGCCATTGGTTTCCTCTATTTTCGGTCTGACATCATCCGACCTACCACTGCTGCCGTGTAACTTACGATGGGTACAATCCGACCGTAATTCAAGCGTGTCGGCCCAATCACGCCAACAGCACCAATGATTTTTCTATCAGAATTAATATAGGGAGACACGACAAGAGATGAACCCGACAACGAGAAAAGTTTGTTTTCAGAACCGATAAAAATCCGCACGCCTTCGCCGTGATCCGTCAATTCTAAGAACTTCGCAATGTCGCGTTTCCGCTCCAGATCATCGAACAGTGATCTGATCCGATCCAGTTGGTCCTTCGCCGCCTCCGTTTCCAATAGATTGGCTCGTCCTCGAACGATTAATCGTTCTGGTTCCACCTGATCATTTTTCCAAATAGCCAACCCCGATTCGACCATTGCCTGCGCCAATTCGTCAATCTCGCGACGGCGGTTGCTGATCGCTCTTTGAATCTCCTCACGTAATTCTGTTACCGTCTTGCCCTCTGCAAACGCGTTCAAGAAGTTTGCTGCCTCCCGCATCGCCGAAGGTGTATGCCCGAGCGGTGGGGTGAATAAACGATTCTCCACATGACCATCGGTGAACACCAATACGACCAGCGCCCGATCATGACCCAACGAAACAAAATCCAGATGCTTCAGGGCCGCCTCGTGTTTTGGCGTGAGAACCAACGAAGCTCCCCCCGTCACCCCCGACAAAGCGCCTCCCACCCGATCTAACAGCGATCCGACATTCACATTGCTGTCTTTCGACTCTTCGGAGAGCGTCGCGTCAATCTGTTCTCGATCATCATCCTCCGGATCGCCAATCTCCAGCAGGCTATCGACAAAAATACGCAAACCAATCTCTGTCGGAACGCGTCCAGCACTCACATGCGGGCTATTGAGTAACCCTAGATATTCTAAGTCCTGCATGACATTTCGCACCGTCGCCGCGCTGATGTCTTCGCTCAGTGTGCGCGTTAAGGTCCGGCTACCGACCGGACCGCCGTTATCCAAATACGCTTCCACCACCCGCCGAAATACCTCTCGGGATCGGTCATTCATTTCATTCAACAGATCCGCTGTCTTGGCCACTCCCGCTTCTCCTTCAGCTCTTGCCTTCGATCCAAACAACCTTGATACTACACGCATTTGACTTGCATCATTTACCCCTTCGAGTCTATGCACCGCTACAACTTTGGAGAATTTCCATGCGACCCTCTGGCCGCCGCCTTGACCAAATTCGTGCGTTTTCTATTGTTCCAGATGTAGCAAAACATGCCGAAGGCTCCTGTTTAATTGAAATTGGCGCCACTCGCGTCCTATGCACCGCAACCGTCCAAGGTCGTGTCCCGCCATTCGTCAAAGGCAGCGGTCTTGGCTGGCTTACTGCTGAATACGGAATGCTTCCGCGTGCGACCAACGAGCGTACACGCCGCGAAGCGGTAGTCGGTAGGCAAGCCGGTCGAACTATTGAGATACAACGCCTAATTGGGCGAAGCTTGCGTGCCGGTATCGACCGCATCGCCCTCGGCGAGAGACAAATAACTATCGACTGTGATGTGCTACAGGCGGACGGCGGTACCCGATGCGCCGCAATTACAGGCGGCTGGGTGGCAATGCGGCTTGCCATCAACGGCCTACTGAAAAGCGGTGACGTCTTGTCTGACCCCGTGCTTGCACCTGTTGCGGCGGTCAGTTGCGGTATCTACGCGGGACAACCAATTCTTGATCTTGATTATGCCGAAGATTCAGAAGCCGACGTCGACGGTAATTTTGTCATCTTGGGAGGCGATAGCCTCATAGAAGTTCAGATGAGTGCTGAAGGATCACATTTCTCGCGGTCGCAACTTGATCACCTTCTGGACTTGGCGACGCAAGGCATTTCCAAACTCATATCCTGTCAGAAATCTGTAACGGAATGACTCGTCGGCTTGCTAGGGAGCGCTTAATTGTCGCGACTCACAATCTCGGAAAGTTAGCAGAGTTTCATCAATTGTTGTCTCCCGCTAGCGTAACTGCGATTGGCGTTCGAGAATTCGGGCTTGCGGAACCCGAGGAAACGGCGACCACCTACGAAGGCAATGCTCGAATCAAGGCGCAAGCCGCAGCCTACGCAACCCAGCTACCGGCTCTCGCCGATGATTCTGGGATTGAGATTTTCGCGCTGGACGGCGCACCCGGTGTCTATACTGCTGATTGGGCCACAACACCGAATGGTCGGGATTTCTGCGTTGCTATGGAACGCGCAAACCAAGAAGTAGAAGCGATCTCGGCTCCTCACCCTCGTCACGCTCGCTTCGTTTGCTGCCTGGTTCTTGCCTGGCCAGACGGGCATTGCGAAGTTTTCGAGGGCTTTGTCGCCGGACAACTCGTTTGGCCAATGCGGGGAATCCTTGGTCACGGGTTTGATCCCATCTTTATGCCCGATGGGCATACGCGAACCTTCGCGCAAATGACCGCGCCGGAGAAAAACGCGCTGAGCCATCGGGCTAGAGCCGTCGAACAGCTGATTGAGAATTGTTTTGCTTGACACGAGTTCTTTCGAAAGTACCGGTCTCTATGTTCACTGGCCATTTTGCGCCGCTAAATGTCCCTATTGTGACTTCAACAGTTACGTGAGTGATCAAGTCGATGCCTTTCGCTGGCTTCGTGCCTATCAGTCAGAACTCTCGCGCCTTGCGTCCGAGATGCCTTCTCGAACCCTGACCAGCGTTTTCTTTGGCGGCGGAACTCCCAGCTTAATGGATCCTGAAATCATTGCGGAACTCCTCAACCAACTTGCGTGTCACTGGAAGATAGCTTCCGATATTGAGATTACTGTCGAGGCCAACCCGAGTTCTGTCGACAATCAAAAATTTCAAGACTTCCGCGCTGCCGGGGTCAATCGCCTTTCTCTGGGGGTGCAAGCCCTTAATGATAAGGATTTGGCTCGCCTCGGCCGCCAACATACGACAGCAGAAAGCCTTGAGGCCATCGCAATTTCGCGCCAGTGTTTTGACCGTGTTAGCATTGATGTCATTTACGGTCGCCAGCATCAAACAGTTACAGATTGGGAGCAAGAACTCGCCTCTGTACTCTCTTTTGGTCTTGATCATCTTTCGCTGTATCAATTGACTATTGAACCCCGCACCGCCTTCGGTGACCGGTTCGCTGCTGGCAAACTCAACGGTCTTCCCGATGAACAGTGCGCCGTCGATATGATGCACCTCAACTATTCCGCTTGCGATGACGCTGGATTATCTGCCTATGAAGTCTCAAATTTTGCGCGTCCCAGCGAACAATCGCGTCACAATTTAACCTATTGGCGATGCGGTGATTACTTGGCTATCGGACCGGGTGCCCACGGCCGCGTATCAATAGAAGATACTCGATATGCTACCGAAACCGTCAAGCTTCCTGAATTTTGGCTGCGAAGTGTCGAGACCGGTGTTGGTGCCGAGGCTCGTCGTCGATTATCAACCTCGGAACAAGCAACTGAATATCTGATCATGGGCTTGCGCTTGGTCGAAGGCATTGATCGCCACCGCTATGAAAAACTGGCTGGTGTGCCCATAGCCGAGTCATCAATTGCTGCTCTTCAAGATCTCGACTTAATTGAGCCTTCCGCCGATCGGCTGGCGACGACCCGACGCGGTGCGATGCTCCTGAACGCCGTTATTTCTGAACTTTTGCCGACGAATTCACGCTAAGAAGCCGACATAACTTATCGAATTCATCAAGTGTACTGTAAGCGATTGTCATACTGCCCACCTCTTGTCCAGGCCGATGTTTGATCGTCACTTTTAACCCTAAATTCGCCTTCAATTCCCCCTCCAAAGCCTTAGTGTTTGCGTCTTTCTGCGGTAGGGATTTCCCATCGGTCGAACTTGATACTCCCCGACCCTCTTGCTTTACCAGCCGCTCTACATCGCGTACCGTCAGTGAGTGTGCGATTACCCGTTGCGCCAACTTCGACGGTTCTACCGACATCAACAACGCGCGTGCATGCCCCGCACTGATCATACCTGTCCGCAAGTGCTCCAGCACATCGGTTGGCAGACTCAGCAAACGCAGAATATTGGCGATGTGGCTCCGACTCTTTCCCACTGTCTCTGCTAGCTTCTGTTGTGTATGACCGAACCGGTGCATCAGTTGCTTAAATCCTTCCGCCTCTTCCACTGGATTGAGGTCACTGCGCTGAATGTTTTCGATCAGCGCAATTTCCAGACACTCCGCGTCTCCGAGTTCTCGAATAACCACTGGTACTTCGTGCAACCTTGCTCGTTGCGCCGCACGCCATCGACGCTCTCCCGCTACGATTTCATAACGCTTGTCTGCGACGGGACGCACGATTAGTGGCTGAATAATTCCCTTTTCTCTTATCGATTGCGTTAGTTCCGATAACGCCTCCTCAGGGAATCGCCGCCGCGGTTGCTGTGGATTGGCTTCCACAAACTCGATTGGCAGCAGGCGCGTATCCATTGCCGACGAACGGTCATTGCGCTCCGCCGCAGCGATCGGGGTAAACTCTCCCATGATATCGCTGAGTTTTCGTCCCAATACTTTATTTTGTGTTGTTTTATCAATCACTTATTTATTCCTTTGTCGCTAGGTATTTTTGGTTCTGGGCAATGACCTCCGCCGCTAACGCTCGATAAGCGATGGCCCCCTTTGAGGTCGGATCATGTTCCAAAACCGATTTCGCAAAGGAGGGAGCCTCACTAATCCGCACATTGCGCGGTATAACGGTCTTGAATACTAATTCTCCGAGATTATCTCTCGCGTCCTCCTCAACTTGTAGCGATAGGTTGTTGCGACGATCAAACATCGTCAAAACAATCCCCTCAATTCGGAGATTTGGGTTTCCGGCCGCTCGGACCTCGCGTACGGTTACCAACAATTGCGAAAGTCCTTCTAAAGCGTAAAATTCACTCTGCAGCGGTACGAGAACAGCGTGAGATGCGACAAGCGCATTAATCGTGATAAAGTTGAGCGACGGTGGACAGTCGATGAGGATAAACTGGTAGCTGCGACGCGTCTCTTGGCATTTTTGCAAGGCCTGTCGCAATAATTCGCTTCGGTTTCTGCGCTTGATTAATTCTACCTCAGCGAAACTTAAATCCTTGCTAGCCGGTACGATTGCCAGATTCGGGTTCTTGCTTGTCTGAATTATCGATAATAGCTCGGCTTTACCGAGAAGGAGGTCCAAGGTCGTCGATGAACGCTGCGATGTTTCGACGCCCATGGCTGTTGAAGCATTCCCTTGCGGATCAAGGTCAATAAGTAACACCTTAATCCCTCGTTCGGCGAGCGCCGCCCCTAGGTTAATCACTGTCGTCGTTTTGCCAACGCCGCCTTTTTGATTGGTGATCGCGATGATTCGCGGGCCGGTTTTAGTCGTGAATTCGGTCACGCCTCACTCCTTGTACGCGTAATATCGCCGCACTAGAATCTGTTTGACTAGGGATCGGCTCGCAGTCAAAATGCCAGAGTCGCCGCGCGGCAGCTACTTCCTGCTGCCACTTCCCGCCCTTCATCAGCAATGCGGTACCGCTTGGGGCTAGATGCCGATTAACGATAAAGAGTAGCGACGATAATCCTGCTAGGGCACGAACCGATAGAATATCAGCCTCAAACGGTGCCTGATTTTCCACGCGATCAGCGCAAATAACAACGTTTGGCGCGAGCTCTTGGGCAACTATACGCAGAAAGTCGGCCTTTCGCTGCTGACTTTCGCACAGCGTGATCCGCAGATTAGGGGCTGTTTCACTCGCCACAATAGCAACGACCAGTCCCGGGAAGCCACCGCCGCTACCAACATCGACCCAGTGTCCGCGCATCGTTGCACAGGTCGTGATCTGAAATGAGTCCCATATATGTCGCGTCCATATGTCCGAGACGCTCGCTGGTGATATCAAATTGACTTTTTGTGACCATTTTCTGACGCGTTCCGCGAATCGATCAAGCTTTTCGAATGTTTCACATGAAACATTCGCGCGGACCTGTTCTTGACCATTCATAAATTTACCGTTTTGGCCGCCCGCTTTATGCTCGCGAGTAAAAGGACCATGGCCGCTGGCGTCATTCCCTCAATGGCGGACGCTTGTCGCAGCGTTTCCGGCTGCCGGCGTTGTAATTTTTCTCGCAACTCACTTGAGAGACCGCCGATGGAACAATAGTCTAGCGTTCGCGGTATTTGGTAGGCTTCTTCTCGACGAAGCGTTTCTACCTCTCGTTCCTGCCGCACAATGTAATTGAAATAATGGGCTTCACACTCCATTTGCCGGCGTATTTCGGCTGGCACCCGTTCCAGAGCCGGCGCGACGCGAATAACCTCCTCGAACGTCACTTTCGGTAGCGTCAAGACTTCCATCGCCGAGCGGCGCGTACCATCCTGATTGACCTCTATGCCAACTGCCTTGAGTTCAGTCGACGAATATCGCCCTTGCGATAGCAAGCTCCGAGCCGCTGTGAGTTTATCGCCCTTCTTTTCAAACACCTGCTTTCGAGCCTCTCCAACGCAGCCTATTGCGATGCCCATCGGCGTCAGTCGCTGGTCGGCGTTATCGACGCGTATCGAAAGTCGGTATTCCGCCCGTGACGTAAACATCCGGTACGGTTCGGTCACCCCTTTTTCTGTCAAGTCATCAATCATCACACCGATATAGCTCTCAGCCCGGCTAAGGCTGATGGGTTCCTGTCCACGGCTAGTTCGTGCGGCGTTGATACCAGCAATCAGACCTTGCGCCGCTGCCTCTTCGTATCCGGTGGTTCCGTTGATTTGTCCCGCCAAATAAAGCCCGTTCAGCGCTTTTACTTCCAGATATCGCGTCAGTGCCCTTGGGTCGACATAATCATACTCAATGGCGTATCCGGGCCGAGTGATGATAACGTCTTGTAACCCCGGTATCGTCCGCACAAATGCTTCCTGAATATCGGCAGGCAACGATGTCGATATCCCATTCGGGTACACGGTCGTATCCTTCAGCCCTTCTGGTTCGAGAAAAACCTGATGCGATTGCTTGTCCGAGAACCGAATAACTTTATCCTCGATTGACGGGCAATAGCGGGGCCCAGCACCCTCTACCTGTCCACCGTACAGTGCAGAGCGATCCAAATTGTTCCGAATGATTTCGTGCGTTTGTTCTGTCGTTGCGGTTATTGAACAAGCGGCTTGTGGGGTTTTGGTCGTTTCCGTCAGAAAGGAGAAAAACGTCGGCTCTTGATCCCCATCCTGCCTCGTTAGACGCCGCCAATCAATTGACCGCCCGTCGAGGCGTGGTGGCGTGCCCGTCTTTAGTCGTCCCAGTGGCAACCCTAAAGACGCGATATCTTGCGCTAACCGTGTTGCGGGCCGATCTCCTAAACGCCCGCCGCTTTGTGACTGATCGCCAATATGTATGACCCCGCCCAAGAAGGTTCCTGTCGTTAGCACGACTGTATTCGCTGCAATCTCCGTTTCATCTCCAAGAAGGACGCCACAGATTTTGCCAGCATTCTGTCTCAATGCCGCAACTTCACCGAGGATAATGGTCAATCCCTTTAGCTTTTGCATTTCTTGCTGCATATGGTTTCGATACAATTGTCGATCCACCTGTGCTCGCGGTCCGCGAACGGCTGGACCTTTTCGGCGATTCAACAACCGAAACTGTATACCTGATTTATCGGTTATGCGGCCGATGATTCCGTCAAGCGCGTCAATCTCGCGTACCAGATGCCCTTTACCAAGCCCCCCAACCGCCGGGTTGCAAGACAACGTCCCCAAATCTTCGGTACGCAACGTCACAAGCGCGGTTTTCGCGCCTAGGCGAACAGCCGCGTGTGCTGCTTCCGTGCCGGCGTGCCCCCCACCCACTATGAGTACGTCATAATGTTTCATGTGAAACATTTCTACTTTCCAACACAAAATTTGGCGAATATTTGATCCAGTAACTCTTCAACATCGACGATTCCGACGAATACCTCAAGAGCTCTGATGGATATCCGCAGTTCTTCAGCGACTAAGTCATAGTGTTCAGGTCCCGCCGCTAACCGTTCTGTCGCGTTCTCTAACGCTAGCAATGCTTGACGGAGCGCAGTGCTGTGCCGTTCTCTGGTGGCAACTGTCACAGTTTGGCTTTTCGCTTTTAGGGCCTCTTGGATGCGGTTTAATAACTCTTCAACCCCCTCTCCGGTTTTCCCTGACACAGCGCCGACGCGGTTCTCTCGTATATCTGCCTTCGCTAATACAACGATATCGTCCCCGTTAGGCTTTTCAACCCGTTCTTGATCCTCTGTCAGAATTACTCTGAGGTGAGAAGTTTTTGCGCGTGCTCGCGCTCTTTCTATCCCCACTTGTTCGATTTCGTCTTCGGTCTCTCGTTCCCCAGCGGTATCTAGCAGCGTTACCGGTAATCCGCCCAAGTCGATTTGCACTTCGATGACATCGCGTGTTGTTCCGGCTATTCTGGATGTGATTACAACATCTCTCCCTGCTATGTAATTGATAAGTGTGGATTTTCCTACATTTGTCTCTCCGACTATCGCAACTTCAAAACCTTTTCGTATCCGCTCTGCTGCCGGTATGCCCTGTTGTTGTCGATCAATGTCTGCCCGAACCCGTTCTATCGCTTCCCGCACCTCAATTGTAACATCTGTCGGGATCTCTTCCTCTGCAAAGTCAATCGTCGCTGCAATCAGAGCCGATGCCGTGACGAGTTCTTTGCGCCAAGTCGCTGTTAGACGACCCAACTCTCCGTCCATCACCCTTTGTGCCTGACGCCTTTGCGCTTCTGTTTCTGCATCAATTAAATCCGCTAGGCCCTCCACCTGTGTCAAGTCCAAACGCCCGTTTTCTAAAGCCCGACGTGTGAACTCTCCAGCCCTCGCCACGCGAAAACCGCACCGCTCTCCAAGTACTTGATAAAGCTTCGCAATAACGGCAACGCTTCCATGGCAGTGAAGTTCGACCATGTCTTCGCCGGTAAAGCTCTGTGGCCCTTCGAAATTTAAGACCACGGCTTGGTCGATGATCTCCGTTCCGTCCACCAGCGTTCGCAATTTTGCGCTCCTGACCGACGGTAATTTTCCCCTGATAACTCGCTCTACTGTCGTCGCTGCCGGGCCAGAAATTCTAATAATCGCGACGCCACTTTTTCCCGCTGCCGTCGCCAATGCGAAAATCGTTTCCGTCATGCGACCTCAGCGCCATCCTTTGTTCAACTATTCATCGAGTCAAAAAACTCCGCATTGGACTTTGTTTGTTTCAGCTTCGACATCAAAAACTCTATCGCGTCGGTCGTTCCCATTGGATTGAGTATACGTCTCAATACGAATGTCTTTTGCAAATATCCCTTTTCTACCAGTAGGTCTTCCTTTCGTGTCCCCGATCGTAAAATATCTATCGCCGGGAAAACCCTTTTATCGGCTATTTTCCGATCCAATATGATTTCTGAGTTGCCCGTACCTTTAAATTCTTCAAAGATCACCTCGTCCATTCGCGATCCGGTGTCGATTAATGCTGTGGCGATAATTGTTAAGGATCCACCTTCTTCTATATTCCTTGCCGCCCCGAAAAAGCGCTTTGGCCGCTGCAAGGCATTCGCGTCCACCCCTCCGGTTAAAACCTTTCCCGACGATGGTACCACGGTATTGAAGGCTCGACCTAATCGGGTTATGGAGTCTAATAATATCACAACATCTCTTTTGTGCTCTACTAGGCGTTTTGCCTTCTCTATGACCATTTCAGATACCGCCACATGGCGAGTCGCGGGCTCATCAAAGGTCGATGAAATCACCTCTCCCTTTACCGAACGCTGCATGTCAGTTACTTCTTCTGGTCGCTCGTCTATCAGCAAGACAATTAAGTAGCATTCTGGATGATTGGTCTCTATTGAATGAGCTATATTTTGAAGTATTACCGTTTTTCCGGTTCTTGGCGGCGCTACGATCAGGGACCTCTGCCCTTTCCCAATCGGTGCTACCAAATCTATTACCCTAGCAGATCTATCCTTTTTTGTTGGATCTTCTATTTCTAGCTGTAGTCTTTCGTCTGGGTATAATGGCGTTAGGTTGTCAAACGCTATTTTATGTCGCGCCCGCTCTATTTCTCCATAATTTATTTGTGTGCATTCGGTGAGCGCAAAATACCGCTCGTTTTCACTTGGTGCCTTAATCACTCCTTCTATGCTATCGCCGGTTCTCAGCGCATGCTGCCTTATCATCTCCGGCGAGACGTAGATATCGTCTGGTCCTGGTAAGTAGTTTGCCTCAGTAGAGCGCAAAAAGCCGAAGCCATCCTGCATTACCTCTAACACCCCGTCTCCAGATACTTCCCAGCCCGCATCCGCGCACTCTCTCAGTATCTGAAACATCATCTCGCCCTTCCGCATCGTCGAGGCATTTTCGATTTCAAGATCCTCTGCCATCGCCAATAGGTCTTCTGGCCGCCTTGACTTTAAGTCTGCGAGATTCTGTTTCTCTATCATCGGGCTGTATCCTGCGATATTCTCAGTCACTACCTAGCGACATATCTTACATATTTTGGAGGGTTGTCCCGACCGGACGGTCGATCTCTTTTCTCTTAGTTTTTTACTCTCCGTTTGTCAAATCATTCCTAAAACTTCAACACCACAGAAAACACGATGATCACAAGCAACAGCGTTGGCACCTCGTTCATTAACCGATAAGTTCGACCTGTGATGGTATTTCGACCGTCAGCAAACTCTCTGTGGCGCCTCTTGAGCCAAATATGAAACCACGTCATGGCTATGACGCCGCCAAATTTAAACCATGGCCATGCCATGCCCCAATCTACTACTCCAGGAATTAAGGCGAGTATTGTACCGAACACCCACGCGCTAATCATCGCGGGGCGCATGATGATTCGCAATAATCGATACTCCATAAGCGTAAAAAGATCGTCTAAATCGCTAATCTGCTCTCGTTTTTCTGCGTGATACACATACAGCCGGGGCAGATAAAACAAACCAGCCATCCACGCGATGACCGCAATGATGTGCAGTGCTTTAATCCATGGATATAGAGAATTGATAAATTCAGTCATTATATCCCGCTTTACGCTGATAACTGATGACGAGTATCATATGATTGTAAGATTCGGCACCCAAAACGAACGTTAAATCGAAAACAAAAGTGTTGTAGCAAAAACGGTCATGCTCTGACTACTTGAATAAAAGAAAAATTAATAAAGAGTAGTGTCAGTAGAAGGTAGGTAAACGACTGTGGAAAAAGTAGAGCAATCACTGATATTTAACAAAATCTTGCTCTTGAGAAGCGAAGAGAAAAGGAGAAATTAAACGAAAAGAAAATAATAAGAGGAAGTTATATCGAAAAATGGAAAAATTATGAGAAAAGATACCGCAGAGAGTCGGATGCAAAAAAAGAAGAATTATGCACAGTTGGAGAGGGAAAACAGAGGCATAAAAACGTACTTATACTCACAGGAAGGAGAAAGAAAGAACGAGGTTAACGGAAGGCAAAAGGAAAGAAAAAAATAATGGAGAAAAACCACAGAGTTCTCCACAAGGACGAGCGAATTATACTCGCGTCATCATCGACAATTCGTGCAGATCTATTGAAGCGAGCGGGGGTAGACGTAGAGATAGAGGCCCCGCGAGTTGATGAGGAAGCGATAAGGAAAGCGATGAAATCACAGGGCGCAACACCGCGCGAGGTCGTCGACACTTTGGCGGCAGCGAAGGCGAGGAAGATACCGCTACGGCGAAGCGACAAGATCGTCATCGGAAGCGATCAGATCGTAGAGCACAACGGTATAATTCTATCGAAGCCAAAAACCATAGCGGTAGCGTTGCAGCAATTGGAAAATATGGCGGGGCAGCGACATCGAATTTTAACCGCAGTAGTGGTCTGCGAGAATGGTGCAGACCAATGGCGGCATATAGAGACGGTAGAGCTTACGATGCGTCGGGATAAAGGGAGCTATTTGAATGAATATGTCGAAAGGAATTGGGAGAGGATAAAAGAAACTGTTGGCGGGTATAAATTGGAAGAAGAGGGAGTTCGGTTGATGAAGCGGATAGACGGGGATTATTTCAGCGTCCTCGGCTTACCGTTAGTACCACTATTGGGCTATTTGACAGACCGTGGGATACTGGCGGGATGAAAGCCATAGGAGAAAACCAAATAGCGGCAGTAATTGGAACGCCGATAGCACATAGCAAGTCGCCAGTGATCCATCGATATTGGTTGCAGCAATACCAAATCAGGGGAGATTACATCGCGATCAAAGTAGAGCCAGATAAGCTGTCGGTGGCAATACCGGCAATGCAGACTTTAGGGCTGATTGGCTGCAATGTGACCATACCGCATAAAGAAAAGGCGATACAACTTGCCGATGAAGTTACCGATAGAGCGGTGCAGATCGGTTCGGCAAATTGTCTAATTTTTGAGGAAAACGGCAGAATAGAAGCAGATAACACCGACGGTTATGGTTTTATCACAAATCTCAATGAAGGAGCGCCGGATTGGCAGCACCGAGACGGAGAAATCGTCGTATTAGGAGCGGGGGGAGCAGCCAGAGCTGTGATATCCGCACTGATCGCAACCGGCGTATCAAAGATAACGGTTTGCAATCGAACAAGGGCTCGGGCGCAGAATTTGAGGCGATTTTTCGGAGAAAAGGTGGCGGTGGAAGAATGGCGGCAAGTAGGCAAGCTATGGGAAAGAGCCGCGCTCGTTGTGAATGCAACATCATTAGGAATGGAGCAGGGAGCAGAAATGACAATACCGATAGAGGGACTAAAGGCCGACACGGTTGTATCAGACCTCGTTTACGGTTCAAAGGAAACGGCATTTCTGAGAGCGGCACGGCGCGCTGGTTGCCAGACCGTTGGCGGCGTCGGTATGTTGTTACACCAAGCGGTTCCCTGCTTTGAACGGTGGTATGGCGTAAAGCCTGAAGTCGATAGCAAACTTGAGAAGTTGGTATCTCAGTGACGATTCGAGTGGGGTTAACAGGAAGTATGGGAACGGGGAAATCCACGACCGCAACTTTATTTGCCGAAGCTGGTTGTGGCATTTGGGACGCAGATGCTGTGGTCGCAAAATTGTACGCAAAAGGGGGTAAAGCCGTCAACCGCATCCAACAGCAATTTCCGACAGTGATGATGGAAGGGGAAGTATCAAGAGAGAGGTTACGAACGCTCACCGAACAGGATTCGAAGGTGCTAGAAGCCATCGAAAAAATAGTGCATCCGCTCGTTGCAGAAGACCGGCAGGCTTTCTTGCATACGACGAATAAATTGATCGCGGTGATGGAGATACCGCTACTATTTGAAAACGGATTGGAGAGCGAGATGGATTTTGTTGTATGCACCGCAATAGATGCGGCGACGAGAAGTCATAGGTTACAATCTCGAGAAACAATGACCGCAAGACAAATAGAACTACTTCTCAGTAAACAGCTGACAGAACAAAAAAAAATAGATCGATCTGACTTCGTGGTTGTAACCAACACCATTGATAACGCTCGTGCTCAGGTCGCAGGTATCGTGCAGCAGATTAAGGAGGATTACAAAAGATGCGAGAGGTAGTGGTTGATACCGAAACGACGGGAATGGATCCAGACGCGGGAGACCGGATCGTCGAAATCGGAGCTGTGGAATTGAAAAATCATTTACCAACAGGAGAGTATTATCATCAATATGTGAATCCAGAGCGAACGATGCCAGAGGAGGCTTTCAAAGTTCACGGGCTGGACGATAATTTTTTGCGCGATCACCCGACATTCAAGGAGATCGGCGAAACCTTCAAGCAGTTCGTCGGTGAAGCGAAACTTGTCATTCATAATGCGCCATTTGATATGAAGTTCATCAACGCCGAGTTGCGTTGGATGAATGTAACGTCGCTGCCGATGGATCAGGTGATTGACACGTTGGAGATTGCAAAGAAGAGATATCCAGGGGCACCGAGATCATTGGATGCGTTATGTCGCAGATTCGGCGTCGATAATTCGCAACGAAATCATCACGGGGCATTATTAGACGCAGAACTTCTAGCCTCGGTCTATCTGGAATTGGTGGGAGGAAAACAGCCTCGCCTGTTTCAGGAGCAGAATGAAGATCGAAAAGTTGAGGAAAGGGCTAGAACGGTCCAGCTGCGACAAAGAGAGCGACCACTAGCACCACGACTAACGGCAGAGGAGAGCAAAGCCCATCGGAATTTCGTAAAGCAACTAGGGGAACAGGCCCTATGGTCAAGTGGTCAGTCGCTGGCCGAGACGGAGATTTAGTCGACCGTCAAAAGAAAGGGAATTATGTAGCTGAAACCACCGGGGTGGCCGCTTAGTCAATGACGGGAATGTGCGGGCCGACACGGTGGATCGCATGGACGCGCTGGCGCGCCACAGGGGTGGCAAGCGAATCAGATACAGGGAGTTGGTCGGATGAGCAACGAACCGAATTGGGTAAAAGATAGGGCAAATTGCACCGCAGAGCTGACAAGGGACATTCTTGTCGGCCGGTTGAAATCCGACATGCGTGAATCCCGCATGATTGCCAACAAAACGGCTTGTTTGAAGGGCGAATACCGAGACGACTGCTTTTTCATTTTCCATACCAAGTTAACTCCTAATCCGCAAAGGCTCGGACAGCATTTGGTTGTCGAAGACAAAGAAAGGGACAACGAGGCCATCCGTGTCAGCGTTAATGACAACGCCATAACCGCTTGCGCTAGCGGAAGAATGCATCTCCAAATAGATTTTCGGTGGAACACCGAAAGGCAGGAATGCGGCTGGCTTATTGATGACGCGCCGTATCAGGTTTGGAAAAGCAGCGAAATGATATTTGGCGGTTCCAAAAAATGATAACTAACTGGCAGAACCGCACATTATGGACGGGCGACAATCTCGACATTATGCGGGGGATGAACAGCCAGTCGGTGGACTTGATTTACCTCGACCCGCCTTTCAACTCGAACCGCGACTACGCCGCTCCAATCGGATCGGAGGCGGCCGGAGCCGCTTTCAAGGATACGTGGACACTGGATGACGTGGATCAGGCTTGGCACGGCGAGGTCGCGGATCGTGAACCCGCGCTTTACGCCATTATCAATGCGGCGGGGATGGCTCACAGCAAGGGCATGAAATCCTATCTCATCATGATGGCCGTGCGCTTGCTGGAAATGAAGCGACTGTTGAAAGAGACGGGAAGCATTTATTTGCACTGTGATCCGACCGCGAGCCATTATCTGAAAATGCTGATGGATAGCGTATTGGGGCGCAACGGATTTGTCAGCGAAATTGTTTGGAAACGAACGGCTGCACACAGTGCCAAGAAGGGCTGGGGGCCAGTCCATGATACCATTTTGTTCTACGGCGGCCCGGAATACCGCTGGAACCGCTCTTATCAGCCTTACGACCCTCAATATGTTGAGAATTTCTATAGGCACCGCGACGATAAGGGCCGTTACCGAATTGGCGATCTAACGGCAGCCGGACCGCGAAACGGGGAATCTGGAACGCCTTGGCGCGGCATAGACACTGGCAGCCGACATTGGGCTCCGTCTCGTTCCTTTCCCGGTGGAGAAACCTTGCCAACCTCGACTCATGCGGCCCTAGACGCCTTGGACGCCATGGGGCGCATTCACTGGCCAAAAGGAGGAAGCAAACCCGGATTCAAGCGGTATCTGCACGAAATGCCTGGTAGCGCCGTGCAAGATGTTGTGACGGACATTAGCCCGATTTCCCATGCGGCAAAAGAAAAAACCGGCTACCCCACTCAAAAACCTGTTGCCTTGCTTGACCGCATTATCCGCGCTAGTTCCAACCCTGATGACGTCATCCTTGATCCCTTTTGCGGTTGTGCCACCGCGCTTGTCGCCGCCGACAGACTGGATCGACAATGGGTGGGAATTGATCTGTCCGAATTGGCCGCCAAGCTGGTCTTAAAACGACTGCGAGACGATAGGGGGCCGCTTTTCGATAGCGTGTGATTCACCGCACGGATATTCCAACCCGCACCGATCTCGGTGAACTCCCGAATTACCGGACGCACAAGCACACGCTGTTTGGGCGGCAAGAGGGCATATGCGCGGGCTGTCTCACCTTGTTTCCATTTCGGAACTTTACGATTGACCATGTGATCCCGCGCTCAAAGGGTGGCAGTGATCATATTGACAACCTGCAGCTTCTATGCGCAGCTTGCAACTCATCCAAAGGCGCGGGATCGCAAGAAGCATTCTTGGCCAAACTGACACAGGAAGGAATCAGGCGATGAACACGTCAAGACGTGTCAGGGCAACAGACGAACTACCCGACAAGCTGGATCGCAAGCCAATCAAGTTTGATGAATTTACGGCGGCGATGCAGCAACTGATGGCGGCCGAGCCTAGCACGAAAAGCAAGAATCGCGAGCTAACGCGCTGCGAACTCAATCAGAAATTCAGAATGACGCGCCGCGACTAAGCGGCCACCCCTGCGGATTCAGCTACATAATTCCCAAAAGAAACGCATTGGTAGGAAAGGACGCAGATGGACGGTCAGAGACTTAATTGTTGGTGTCTTCGGCACTCGAAGCTGGCTGGTCGTCGGCTGCCGCACGCCGCCGCTGAACCTCGTCACTGTAGATTTTGGCAAAGTCGATATTTTCCAAATTCAGAGAGGGAAAACCGCCATCATGAGTAACGTCACTGACGATTCGACGAACAAAAGGAAATAGCAGGCGCGGACATTCAATTAGGAGAAACGGGTGCATGCGGGGCTCGTCGACACCTTCAATCTCAAAAAGACCAACATAATCGAGTTCCATTAGGAACAAATTGTCGTCTCCCTCCTTCGCAGTAGACTTGATATTGAGTTTGACAGAAACTGAATATTGATTCTCCGCAGAGGTTTTCTGAGCGTCCAAACCAACTTGCACACTGATGTTGGGTTGTGAAGGATTAGCAGGCGACTCAACGCCGACAACATTTTCGAAAGAAAGATCGCGGACAAACTGCCGCAGAATTTTCATTCGCACTTGCGGTTTGCTGTTCGCGGCTTCACTCGCTGCACCGTTTTTCATAATAGAAACTCCGTCATTAACGTCGCATAAGAACCAATATCAAAAAAGCCGGTTAGACTTCAATTGTGATTAGAAATATTTTCTGACCAACGCTGCTGTTGCGGAGGCTGCGGGTGGGTTGTCACTTCTTCATATTCACCGTCAATGACAAGGCCGTCAACGGTTGCAGTTTCGCAGTGTTTTTTGTCAACGGTTGCATTATAAGGCTCAAGACGGCGGAGTATAGACTTGTGAATTGGTGGAAAGAATAACAAGACGCCGAGAGTGTCTGTCGCAAACCCTGGGAAAATTAGGAGCAGGCAACCAAGCAGAATGGATCCGTCAGTGGCAATGATAGCAGGAATTGGACTCAGATTTTTTCTGTCTTTTAAATAACCAACTATTTTGTCGCTAATCCGAATTGATTGCCAGCGAATCAAGAGAATACCAACGACAGCGGTAGAAGCGATGATCGTTAGTGTAATCCAAACGCCGAAGAAGTTCCCTAGTTGGAAAAATATGCCCAGTTCAACGAGGACGACCAAGAAGATCAAATAAAGCCAAATCATCTGACTATAACCGAGTGCCTTTCAGTAAGTATTTGGAACCGCAAGCAACATGAAAAACCACTCTACTTTGATAACAGAAAAACAAAGAGAACAAAAGAACAGCGGCAGATGTCAAGCGGCTCTGCACGGAAAAATGAACTATGGGTAGACTTATTCAAGGTCAAACCCTAAATGTAATATGTTAAGCAGATGAGAGCGATTAAAGGGAGAGGTGCGGATGAATTCGTCCATGATACAAATACTGGTTTTGGCCGGCGTAGCCCTTTTTTTGATCTTGCGCTTGCGCAGTGTTCTTGGAACCCGACAGGGGTTTGAAAAGCTACCCCAACGAGAAGTTGTCTCCGGACGAGAGGACGCAGAGGTTTATGAGGCTGAAGAGGGTCGCGACTACGAAGATGTCGCCCATTCTGAGTATGTTGAATCAGGTAGTGATGCAGAAGAAGCGTTGCACGCTATGGAGAGGGTGGATTCGTCGTTTTCTTTTGATGACTTTGTTCATGGAGCGCGGCAAGCCTACGAGATGATTGTGCTAGGCTTTGAGCACGGCGATATCAATGAGATTGCGCCTTACCTCGGACAAGCCGTCAGAAGAGCCTTTGCGAGCAATATCGCAAAGCGCAAAAAGAAAGGTGTGACCGTCAAGGCCGAGTTCATCGGTATTCACGAAGCGTCAGTTCAAGATGTCGTATTTGATCATGAGACAAGTGAAGCACAAATTACTATGAAGTTCCGTGCCGAAATGAATATCGAGGTGCGGAACCGAGAGAATGAAGAAATTCGTGGCAAACAAGGAACGCTCCGACGCTTAAGTGATACTTGGGTTTTTGAGCGGATTATGAAAGATAGCGACCCGAACTGGAAAGTCGTTGCGACGGCTCTCTGAGAGACAGGGAATCAGTCGCAGGCAGTGGTCAAGGCGTCGGCACAGTGGAATTAGAGCATGTCGTCAATCAAGCCAGAGAGCACCGATTCCCAACGAAAATTACGGCCCGACGAGCAGGCATTGTGGGAATTGGCGACAAAGAGCGTTATACGGGTTGATCAGACCGAAGAGACAAATAACCGATCAGATTTACGCCAACGTCAGCGTTCGTCATATAGTGGCTTTGCAAAGCATGAGAGTAAAGTCCGGAACGATCTTTTTGCACCAGACCAGTCGGCAGCAGACGACTTGGCGGTGCACATGGATAGGAAAGCCTATCAGCGCATGCAAAGCGGGAAATTATCTCCCGAAGGCATACTTGATCTTCACGGCCTAACCGTCGAGCAAGCGCATTCGGAACTCACACGGTTCATAAAAACCTCTTACGCCGCCAGACAAAGATTACTCTTGGTCATTACTGGTAAGGGAGAGCGGCGGGCTGAAGACGATCAGTCGTGGCAGCGGCCAACGGGAGTGCTTAGGCGAGTGGTCCCGCAGTGGTTACGAACCCCTCCGCTGTCGCAAGTGATCTTGCAGCAAAGTTTTGCCCACCAGCGTCACGGCGGTGCTGGCGCACTGTACGTATACTTGCGTCGGCAGCGTAAAAAACCAGTCGCTAACGGAAAATAGCGATTGTCGGAGAGGCGAAGCTAACGATAGCCGTTGTTAGTCGGGTCGAACAGAGCGTTCAATCAAAGCACATAGCGACTGAGGTCGGAGGACTGCAGCAGCGGACCGAGATTCTCGTCGACGAAAGTAGAATTGACTTCAATGGTTTCACCCGCTCGCTCTGGCGCAGAAAAAGAGATATCCTCGAAAACGCGTTCAAGCACGGTATGGAGGCGTCGGGCACCGATATTCTCGACATTTTGGTTGACGTCAGCAGCAATATTGGCGAGTCGGTTAATCCCATCATCGGTGAAGACAACAGAGACCGCCTCGGTGCCCATCAGGGCTTGGTATTGTAAGGTGAGAGCATTGTCTGTCTCAGTCAAAATTTTGACAAAGTCGGCTTCGGTCAAGGCCCGTAATTCGACTCGAATGGGTAAGCGCCCTTGAAGTTCTGGCAGAAGATCCGAAGGCTTCGCGAGGTGAAAAGCGCCTGAGGCGATGAAGAGAATATGATCGGTTTTGACCGAGCCATACTTTGTCGAAACCGTGGTTCCTTCAATGAGCGGCAACAGATCACGCTGAACGCCTTCGCGGCTCACATCACCGCCTCTTGCTTCTGAGCGGGCACAGACCTTGTCGATCTCATCAAGGAAAACGATTCCATTTTCCTCAGTAGCGCGAATGGCCGATCGTGTAACAAGATCGTCATCAAGGAGTCGGTCTGCTTCTTCTTGCAGCAGAATGTCGTAGCTATCAGCAACCGAGAGGCGTTTTCGCGTCGTGCGCCCGCCTAGTGCTTTGCCAAAAAGATCCGAAATATTCATCATACCCATACTGGCCCCTGGCTGTCCCGGGATATCAATTAGCGGGAAGGGATTTGATTGGTCGGTGACGTCCAGATCAATCATTTCGTCGTCAAGTTCACCGGCCAACAGCTGTTGGCGAAAACGATCACGCGTACTTTCTCGCGCATCCTTACCGGCAATTTCGTCGATGACGCGATCTTCGGCAGCGCTTCGTGCACTGGCTTGGACATCGGCGCGCATGTTATCGCGAGTCATTTTGATGGCCGCATCGACAAGGTCACGTACAATCTGTTCGACATCGCGACCGACATAACCAACTTCGGTGAATTTTGTCGCCTCAACCTTGATGAAGGGAGCATTAGCCAGCTTGGCTAAACGGCGGCTGATCTCGGTTTTGCCAACACCAGTCGGACCAATCATAAGGATATTTTTCGGATAAACTTCCTCACGAATATCATCCGAGAGCTGACGCCGTCGCCAGCGGTTTCGCAGCGCGACAGCAACAGCGCGCTTCGCATCTTTTTGACCGATGATAAAGCGGTCCAGCTCGACGACAATTTCGCGAGGGGTTAAATCAGACATAGTGAGCCCTTACGCAGCAGGAGGCAGACGGTTGAGAGGTAAGGCAGGACCGAGAATCGATAGGGTTGTAGATCGAACTCTTTCCCAAGTAGCACCAAGGACAACAAGAAAAAACCCAAGAATGACGAAGATGTAGGCAGCGGCGAGGTCATCAAAGACCGTCAGACTTAACGCGACGCAGTACCCCGCAGCTGCGATCAAAAAAGAACGCCGATCAATGATGATTGCGACGATCGCGATTAGGAATAGGATAATGAAGAGCAAAAAATGGGCAATAATCGTGTCTTGGGAAATTAAGCTGAGCGCAACGGTGTTAACCAAGGCTGGCGCGGCGATAATGTGGAGCCAGAATCCTTGTGCCGAGCGTCGACTGACACGGAGAGGATCGGACATGTCAAAAAACATGGCAGTCGTAAAGACGGCTAACCCAACAATAAGTGTTACCCACGCAAAGGGTCCATTGCTCGACAAGAGGAAAAAGTCACGAACTGTCAAGGGATTACCGACCTGAACGGCAGTCCAGAGTAAGGCGACAACAAACACGCCGGCGGCGACTAAGGTCAGAGCAAACGGTACGCGAAATCGCCACCAAAACAGCAAAACAGAGAGTGTTGCGGCGGCAAGTGGAAGCGGAAGACTGGAGTAATCTTGCTGACCTAGCATGAATGGCTCCGATAGCGCAGCGGCAAACCCAAGGACGGAGATCGCAGCCCACAAGAGTGATAATACGATCGACGGAGCCACCATTCGTCTCTTGCGAGAAAAATATTCGGCGGCGGCCCAAATCGGGATCGCGCTGACGAGGGAAAAAATCACGAATTGACGAACCAAACCGCCAGAAGCAAAGTCAAATAGCAAAGCGGCGACAAAACTCCAACCGCAGACGAGAATACCGAAGCCGACGACAATGAAGATTTCGTTGAAGCCTTGAAAAACTTCGAACGGTTCGTCACCGGCGGCAATAGCGTACTGAGCCTCCTGCCGTGACGAACTCAAGCGTGCGAGAGCCGCTACCTGTGCTTCTGAAAGAATGCCAGCGGCAACAGCGGCCCGCAGGTCGGCCTGATCAATCATGAGAGATTTTCTCGATCGTCAGATTGCCATTTGTATAGACACAAATGTCAGCGGCAATTGAAAGAGCGGCGCGAGCGATGTCCTCGGCACTTCGATCACTATCCATCATGCCACGGGCCGCAGCGAGAGCGTAGTTGCCACCGGAGCCGATGGCCGCAACATCATGCTCAGGTTCCAAAACGTCGCCGGCACCGGTGATGATTAAGAGTTGTTTACCGTCGGAAACAAGGAGCATCGCTTCAAGCTTTTGCAAAAACTTGTCGGTTCGCCAATCCTTCGCAAGTTGTACTGCAGCGCGGGTTAGGTGTCCCGGCGCTGCTTCAAGTTTACTCTCTAACCGTTCCAGCAACGTAAAACAGTCAGCTGTCGATCCCGCAAAGCCAGCAACCACTTCAAAGCCGCCTGGTGAAATCCGTGACACTTTTCGGGCCGAACCCTTGATCACAGTTTGCCCTAGCGATACTTGTCCGTCACCTGCGATCACGACCTCATTCTGTTTTTTCACACCGATTATAGTTGTTCCATGCCAGTGGTTTGATGATTGAGCGTTCATATCGAACTCCGAGGGGATAAAGCTTTAATATGGTGACAAACGATTCAAGGCACAAGTATGGGTTCGGCAGAGCAGAGCAAAGTTCAAAAGTGTTGTGGAAACCTAAGAGAGCACCATTGAGTAGCCTGAACGGCTGAGAGAGGCAGAACCGAATTTGTCGGAGTGCGGCAAAACTGTTCTGTGTCGTTACATAGTTTGATGAAATTACGTAAGCAAATTAAATGTCGCTCGCGATGGTGCTCTTTAAGCAAAGTGGGTTTTGGCTAGACATAGGTGGATGGCACTTGAGCATCAATTTTCTGATTGTTTCCAGATTATGACAAGAATTTGATCAGTAAGGCCAACATCGAATAAATCGGCGTCGGATTAAGGAACCTTAATCATGGAGAAGTTCATTTTTTTGGATAGGCAGATAGCGTCAATGATGAGATGGAGGGAAAACAACTCTCGTCTTCAAATTCTGGAGCCACTTGCAAAAATGATCTGAAGCGCGATTTTTTTGCACGCGGCAGATAGGAGACAACCGCGTGTGTATTTGATTTTACCCAACACAAGACACAGGAGAGGTTGTCCCATCCCCTTATCAAACGCGATATCCGATCTTTGGAACCGATTTCAAGCGGAATTATTCCCCAACCTAGCTGCGGACCTCAGCCTGCTGACGGCGAACCACCAGCGTTTTGTCGCGGTACTGGCGATGAAGCCGGTCGAAGCCGTTATCACAACCTATTCGTATCGTTGTGGTCGTCCCCTTGCGGACCGCCGTGCCTTCGCTTGATCTTTTATCGCCAAGGCGGTTTAGGACTGACCGACAACACCCGCGCTGATCGATCGTCTCCTGTGTGATCCCAAATGGCGCCGCCGTTGCGGTTGGGAACGCGGCGGTGAAATTCCGAGCGAGGCCCCCTTCTCACGCGCCGTTGCTTGGTTTGCCGAAACGGCCCTTTTGGAATGGATGCACGCGGCCCTAATCGAAGCCGCATTTGCGGCAGCTGTCGTCGGGCATAGTTCTCGCGCTTCGACCGCGATTAAGGCGTGAGAAAGGCCAACGGCCAAAGCGTCGAAACCAAAGACCCCGAAAAGGCGAAGCCGAACCGAAGAAGCCGTAGCGTCTTGACCGCCAATTGAACGGTGGACTGTTGCTCAAAAAAATGATTGCAGATCTCCCTAAAGCCGGTGACATTGGCACCAAACGCAATTCCAAAGGCGATAAAACCCGTTGGCAAGGCGATAAGTTTCACCTTGCCGGGTCGGATGGCGACATTCCCATCAGCGGCCGGCTCACCGCAGCTTCGCGGTACGACAGTCAAGTGTCACTGCCGCTGGCGGCGATGACAAACCGTCGAGTAGATTACGGTTATGAACTTATGGATGTGGCTGATGATTGTTCCGAAATCCATCAGGACGCTAAGTCGCAAGGACAGGTCGCTCTCAGTGACCCCAATCCCCGCCGCGATCAGGCTCGAAAGCTGGTCGGCCATCTTGATCCCGCCAAGGAATGCGACACACAACGTTCCAGTGTTGAACGGGGCTCTCAAAGATCGTTATGATGGTCGTCATATTCGGGTTACGGGCGCAACGAAGGTCGCGTGTCATCTCTTGTTCGGAAAATTAGCCTTAACCGTCGACCAACGGCTCCGCCGTCACATCTAGCCCTTCTCACCGCTGTTCGTCGCGTTCTCGCCTTTGCTTGAGCGCCGCGTTCGTGCGCCGGTCAGATAGAACATGTGCGGTTGGACCAATGCCGCTCGACCTTGATTTTGTAATAGTTGACCATCTGCTTTATATGTGACCACTTTTTTCCCATGACTACCCCTCCTTTATCTTTGCAAGTGGCTCATTAGTCAGATTTTGCCCGAACAGTTTTTACGAATTTACTACTTTGATCATAGGAACGAAATCGGAAGGAATTTTGAAACTTTTCGTGGTTTTGTTGAGCAAAGAGATTTTCCGACCATCAAGGCGATGATAGAAGTGTAATGATGGGGATTTAAACCTATCAATGCGTCTAAGTAATTGATTTTATTTGACTTTTAAGCGGGACACTAGTGATTCACCGAGCAGATGAATAGAGGCCATGCCGTAAACAAAATCCTTGTTGAAACATGTTCTGAAGGTTTGGGGAATAGGATGACTGGCGGACACCGTGGCTCTGCATCATAGAGGAATAAATACATTTGGATTCCTTTTAAAAGATGGGATTAGTGCTTGTCATTTATAACATATATATTATAAACATGACATGGATTGTAGAGACATTGGACAAGAGAGTTGACCGTGAATTGGCAAAGTTGCCACGCGACTTATATGCCCGTTTTCTGCAGGTTGGCGAACTTCTTGAGGAATATGGCCCACGAACGGTGGGAATGCCACATGTCCGATTTCTAACTGACGGTCTTTGGGAAATGCGGTTGAGTGGGAAACATGGAATTGCGCGGGCTATTTGTGTTACTGCCACCAAGCGGCGATTGATCGTTGTCTATGTGTTTCAGAAAAAAACTCAAAGAACGCCATCGTCTATATTGAAGAAGGCGAAGAAGAAGGCGAAGAAGAGGGCGAAGGAAGTGGAATGACTAAATTATTAGATCTTAAGGCTGAATTTTTGAACAACTCGGAAAACCGAGTCGCCTATGAAGTATTAGCACCAGAATTTGATCTTGCCCGGAAGCTTATCGCTGCTCGAGCGATGGCGGGTCTTTCTCAACGTGAGGTTGCGGATCGCATGGGGACTCGGCAGAGTGAGGTCTCACGAATTGAGGGTGCTCGTCAAAACATCAGCATTGCTAAACTGGCGAAGTATGCCAGTGCTGTTGGCGCGAAGTTAGATATCCGGATTGAACCTATCAATGTCGATTTGAACTGAGAGTTGAATGCGGCGGTAATCAGACTGAAGTAATCTAGTTTTAGTGTGTAAAGATTTTTTATTTTGAGATACATGATCTTTATAATCAGAAATTGTATTGCGCAAAAAGGAAAATAACACATGGCAGACTGTCCCGATTATATTGAGAAAGCTAAAAAAGGCGATTCTTCAATATATGTAAGAGTAGGTATTTCTTATAAAGAAGAAACCGAAGAAATTTATTTTTCTGTTCAGAATTCAGGATGGTTTATTACAAGCGTCAATAATGAAGAGGGCAGTGCTAGGTATCATAGAAATCTTTTTGAGAAAATGGCAAGGTTACTAGAAGAAGCGGACGCGAAACCAAGACCTGAATTCACAGAAAATTCTAAAACAAAAGAACCGACAGAACTCAATAAAGCAAGAGATGCGTTAAACGTTATTCGGAATCAAATTGAGAATTTACCTGAAAATCCAAATACGATCGAGGTTGGTCGCCTAATTGAACAGATTTATCGTAAAGCGAGTGACTGGAGAGCAGAAAATCAAAAGATTGTTCTTGAATTCAAAGAACCAAAGAAAAATGCTTAGAGTATTTTTGATCCGTTATAAAGAAACTATAAATCATCAATTGGGAACGTTTCAGGATATCGAAACAGCCCAAAGACGTGCAAGAAATTATGCAAATCCGAGTCCTAAAGATTCAGTCTTCATAATTGAAGTAAGACAGAACCGAATAGTTAGAATTCGGTAAGTGATTCAAATCTCTCTAAACAATCTCTCTAAATATCAACATGACGCCTAATACTCAAACGGATTTTAACTTCTGGATGGAATTACTCACTAACTATAAAGATAGTTGGAATAGAATTATTTATCTTCATTATAAGAAACAACTTAAATCTTCTGACTGATGAAAGGAGAGTTGAGGATTTCGTGGCTTATCACGTAGAGAGAGAAACTTTTCTTAAGATTCAGTTAGCATCTACTCATTAGAAATCATTAAAATTTCGACCAATGAATAAATACAAGAGTAAGAAAATATCAGTTTTTGTATGAAACTTCTATTTGCAAGAACAAACTATGATCAACCGCCCGAAATTTTAGCCCGAAGTATGAAATGGCTTCGCCGTCCTCTTGATCGTTTATATTGGAAGAAAATGGCGGATAGTAGGTGTGGTGGTACGCCTAATGGTGGGCGACTTCAGCTTCACGAGAACAAACGGGTCTGAGACCGGACGCCTTCACCCCCCGCGAAGTGTCTCCAACCGCTTGCTTGCGAACGAACCGCAAAATGCGGCCTAGTCCACAGTGGCAAGTGGTCTGAGTCCCGTCCGGTCTCACGATCCTCACCTAGACAAAGTCTAAGGCGACATTCATGTATGGATGACAAATTACATCTTGTCGACCCCAAAGCGGCGGGTATCGACATTCACAAGATGGCCATCACGGTATCGACCCGTCTTGTCGATGGGGCTGGTGCCCCGCAAACGGCAACCGACGAATTCTCGGCGTTACCGTCGGGTATCATCGAAATAGTGGCTTGGCGGCAAGCGCAGCAAATTGCGGCGGCGCTGCTGGAAGGCACCGGCATTGAGTGGGCGGCACCGTTTGACACTCTAGCAAAGGTTGGAATCGAACTGATCTTAGTGCCCGCCCACAGCCGGTCAAATAAATCAAGGGACGCGCCGCCGACGTTGCCGATAGCATTTGGCTCGCTCGGTGGCGTCAACTTGGTCTCGCGCTGGCGAGTTTCGTGCCAGATCGCACCTCCCGAAAGCTTCGGAGTTGATGTCGGACACGGCGAAAGGAGGTCGCGGAGCAGAACCGTTTACGGATCTGTACGCAGAAAATCATTGACCGCGCCGGGGTTCAGATCGGCGGGATCCTAACCGATATCTTTGGTCGGAACGGCCGGCGCATCCTCGATAGGCTGGCTCAGGGTCTTCCGGCTGGCGTTATCCTAGCGAGTTTATCGCGACAGGTTCGAACCAAGCTGGACCGGCTCGGAGACGCCTTAACCCTCGAACGTGATGGCAGTAATCGGTTCTTGTGATCGCAACGGCTGCAACGGTATGACGAGATGGCCCGACACCTTCAGAAGCTAGAAGCCGAGATTGTGAAAGGCCTTGCGCCGTGGCAGGAGCAACTTCAGCGTGTGATGACAATCTCGGGCCTTAGTTTGACCTCGGCCGGTGATCTCTTCGTTGCGATTGATCCTGACCTTGAGGTGTTTCCTTCTCTGGACAAGCTGGCAGCTTGGGCGGGCTTATGGCCGGGCAATAACGAGAGCGACGGCAAGCGTCGTTCTGGTAAAACCCTCAGCGGGAACAAGCATCTCAAGACCGCCCTCGTTGCGTGTGCCCATGGGGCCAGTCGCACCAAAGGATGCCAGTGCGAAGGATATCATCGGTCACTGAAGCTGCGGCGTGGCGATAAGAAAGCGACGGTCGCAACCGCTCACAAACGGCTTCGGGTGATCTACTCGTGTCTGAAAACGCAAACACTATACCGTGATCCCCACATTGATTATGACAAATTAATGGTCGAAAGAAACGCACCGCGTTGGCTCAAGATGCTCGCCGAGTTCGGCAAGGGGTCTCATTCGGGGTGGCCCAAAACCAGCAAAGTTCACGCGCTATACGGAATTTGAATACGCCTTTTTTTCCGTAGATGACCCCTGCGGGAGTATGGTTGCCTCTACGAACAGATTGTCTATCGACAAAGCCCTCTGCAATTTCACATCAAACCCGTCTCATTGGGTTCGGGCGATTGGCACGGCGCAACCGTAAGAACCGTGGGCAAGGCAAGCCTGAGACTTTCGACGTTCTCAGAATGACGCATGATGGTGCCGTAACGAGAACGGGAAAGTTTAGGGTCGGACGAAAACCGATGCGCAAACGGGTGCAACGCCCTCTTACGCGCATCAAGGCGGCGGTCCGCAAGAGGGCGACCACGACCGGACGAATGCGGTCTGAATAAAAGTCTCGACCGGCTTCAGATCCAGAACCGCGACAAAACGCTGGTGGTTGGCCGTTAGCGGACCGAGATCCTCAGCAAGGGTCGGAAACAATTCCCCTTGAAATCGATTCCAGATATCGGCTATAGTGTTCGCTAAGGGCATGGGACAAACGCCTCTGTATTTTGTGTTGGTCACAATCTAATATACAAAGGGTTGTCTTATGTCCAACGTTTTCAAAAAAAATCGCCTGTTTTCAGGAAAAAATCGTTCGCCTGATGAATTTTGCAAGAGGCTCAATGGATTATTTCCATAATAGCCCTGCCCAGAGTAAACAGCCAGACAGTATGTTCTCTCCGGGTGCGCCCGAAGGGTATTTTGCCACAATGTCAGGGTTCCAAGGTAACCGCTGTTTCCTTGTTTCCCTGGATTGCTGACCTAGACAAGCTGAGGCAAACAGTTCGCTAGTCTCGCCATATTTCAGGTAAAAAGGCGGCTCTATTCTGCAGTTATCAGGAGTATCGAATAATTCGCACTGCCTTTCATAGTTTCCAAAATTTGGCTCTAAATCCGCCGAGCAAGTGATTTCCCATTCCCGATTTGAGTTGATCGTTGCGGTCGTAGGAAAGGTAAAGCCCTAACCTTCAACACGATTCAATTTACCGGTCTCTTGCGCCATACCCGGCGCGGCGGTCACCATAGCCACCAACGCGGCGGCGAGTGTAACTAGAAATCGTTTTGCGCCAGTGTTTCGGCTCTTTCGGATCGGCGGCGGGTATTCAGTCGTTTCATGTGATGTTCCTCCCTTGGTTCACCCGCCGGTCAAGGAAGATAAACTGGCGGGCATTAGGGCAGCATGCGGGAGTTTTCTAGCCCGGGACCGGCGGGATCATCAATCTTGTTCTTGCCAAGGGGCGCGGATAGTCTCAAGCCGCTACAGTTAGGGAAAGGCGGTCAATACCGCCCTTGTGTGTTGCGAAACGTCGTGTCAGCAACCCGGTGCGCGGGGTGACCAGGGTGCCGCCCCCATGTTTCGGTTGGCCACGCGGTCGAAAGCGGACTGCGCCACGATTTCGGGGGCGCGGGTGTCCTCAAACGTCAATGTCATCGTGCCGCTTGAGCCGCCGCCCAGGACACACGCGGAACGGTCTGTCTCCGTCACGCCCATTGGCTCTATTTCGGGAAAATCGCCGCCCGTCCATGTATCGGTACCGTTTTCCACTGTACAGGATCCATAAACCTCCCACGTGGTCGTGACTCCGGTGGGATCGCTGGTCGAAAAGTGCACGGTGCCCTTTCCGCCCCGGCCCAGGCCCGGCTTGTTCCGGACCCGGACGATGGTGTTTTCCTCGTCAAGGGTTACGGTAATCGGACCGTCCTGCCAATCTCCCCCATCCCGAAACTGGATATCTCCATTTCTGTGATCGGAGATGATTCTGCCACCCATTCTGCTGCCGGCGGAAAGCCTCACCGTCGGAACGCCTTCATTGGTGTAACGGTCCTCAAGGAAGCGCTGGCCGCGGAGCTGGATACGGATTCGGAATTCACTGCCGCTACAGCCCTGCAGGGCGCCCCCGGCGCTGTGGAGCATGATGTTTCCGGGGCTGGGCCACTCCGCGTCCGCCGGCCCGGCCATGAGCGTGGCCATCATCGCCGCAGCCAGGATCCCCGCCCTGACCATGATTGAGGGGCGGCTGCTGTGGTGGTTTCTGATCATGTTGTCACCTATGTATGTGTGTAACTGTGTTTTCCGGGATATCCGGTGGTCAGAATGGCGAAAAGCGCCTGGATTCAGGTCAATGCCAAAATTCCCATGGTGGATTACGTACCTTTGTTGGGACAAACCCATGAAGCTAGGATCGCCCGACCGATCGGTGCTGAAGGCGGCCACAGGGGGCGGGCGGGGGGTAAGAGCGTTTAGGATATTCATGGTCTATTCTCCGATATTGATGGCCTTTTACTTTCCGTATGGAGAACGGGTTTAGGAGTCAATAACGGAGGATTTATCAAGGATTCAAGAGTATGCCTGCTTCAGAAAGCGATCTTCCCTTGCAGCAAGGTATATAATCCCCAAACTTTTTGACCGACACCCATACGGGAATTAAAGCAATTTACTTCAGAGTAGACCGACAATGAAAGCACCGAACACCCCCCTAACTAGAATTCTATTTACCGCGCTGGCGACAATGATGACCGCGCCGGTATGGGCGCAAATGCTACCTGAAATCAGCATTCGGCCTGCTAATGTGGACACTGTAATAGCAGAAAGCCTTATACTTCCCTGTAATACAGCAGGGAGTAATCGGGGTCTGCGGATCCAGATCAGCGCTAGCCGGCCCGCCAACGGCGTAACCGTCAATACCAGGGCCTTCACCGTTTCCGGCCATGACCGGTTTCGGGACTATGGCGTGCCCCCCTATATCGAAGATCCGCATAATGGTCCTGTTATTTACCGTCACACAGGTGCCGCGACCTATACAGGTAATTCGACGAGGTGGTTTAGATTGGCGCAATTTAGCGGCGGCATGGGCAGCCCCTGCTTCCGGGACGATGCCCTTATTTCTGGCGACAGTGTCATTGAGGTCGTGCTAATGCCTGGCACGGGTTATACGATCAACCCGCAAATGCGGACAGTTCGGTTAACTGTTAGGGACTAGGGCGAGGAGAGGTGCGACAACTAAAACAAAAGACCAGTTGGGTATTACCCCGCCTCGGGAGGCAATGCAGTTGGAATGCTGTACCCAACCGTAATACTCGGGACAGTTCCGTATGCAGTTGGCATTGTTGGTTGAACATAACTATCCGCCGGAGTCACGATGTATCCATCGGCAATTAATTGTTGCAACATTTCACCCGCAGTAATTGATTGTTTCTCTGCCTTGGATGGTGCATCGACCTGGTGTTGCTCGGTTGCAAAAGTGTCAGACATAGTTTCACCTCCTCTGGTGATTGAGTGGCTGACAGACTGTTGCTCAGGACAAGTTTACCACCACGAACAAATTATACCACCCTAAATACAATGCTTGCTTGGATACCCCCCACCCCATTAACTTAGTGGGGGCTAGATTTCAGGCCGTTCCGGCGGATTTTTCGGACGTTTCGGTTGGTTTTGACGGCTTCCATTTGCCGATGGTTTTTTGTGAGACGCGATGATGGGCTCGGTTTGGGCGCGTCAAGCACAGGCAATCGGCAACCTTGGCGATGGCGTGATTAATGGCATCGGCACCGTTGGCATAAAAATGCAAGAGCAATCCTTCGAAGCCGTCGTATGCGGCCGTCAGTGCCGGCTTAGAGTTGGCCGGTAGGCGGTATTGGGCGTGGGCACCACCGGGCCATTGACGGGGCCATTGACGGGGCCATTGACGTAGTCTTCGCATTGGTTTGATAGGATGCGGGCTAGCGCGACTAGCGTTAAGCCGGCATAGATTTCCTGTTGCCCGCCGCGGCGGCTGTCGCATGGAAGTTTTCAATCGTGAGCGTTGGTTTAATTTGTTTGTAGAGTTCTTCGATGCTCCATCGTTGGTGGTACCGGTTGCCGAGGGCTTTCGCCGGATAGGTCTTGCGGTCGAGTAGGGTTGTGACCAACACCCATTCGGGCCATTTAGGGGCGCGTAACAGGCGCACAACTAGTGGCGGTGCTTGGTGCTGGTGGGGCCGTAGGGTGATGATTTTATCGAAGCAATCGGGGGTTGTCGCCGCGGTAAAGACGGCGTGTAAGCCACGGTTGTGATGATGCTGCAACAGGTCGCGGGCGTAGTAGCCACGATCATAGACGATGAGATCGCCGGGTCGCAGGTTTTCGAGATGCTGTTTGGCGGCGGCGCGTTCATCACGGTCGGCGGTGAAGCTAACATCCCAAGGGATTTAGGCAGATCATTGATACAAGCAACTGACGAGCCCCTGGGGATAAGCGGCGGTGGGTCCGGGGCGGAGGAAATTGTCCGGTTGTAAGGATTTTGGCCGGTTCATCTTGGTGCCATCGACCGCGAAGGTGCGATGTTGGCGCCAATGATACGGTTGGCAATTGCGGGTGCTCAGGATCGCTTAGTGCCGGTCAGCAAAGGCTTTGGGGTCGAGTTTCTCGCGGGCTTTACACCTGGCCGCGCCGGAGACGGGTTTGCTTTGATAGCGGGGCACCTGTTGTTGGCCCTGTCGCCAGAGTTGTGAGCGGGTGATTTCGTAGCCTTGTCGATGCGTGGCGTTGATCAATCGGAACAAAAATAGGATAATCAACAGCGTGTTGATGGCGCGTCGGCGTTGCCGCCATTGGCCATCATCGTGAGTTGCCACCTGCTTGGCGGCCCCGCGGATGGCTTGCCGTCGCTGTTGCGGGGCCGAGTGATCGGGCCGGTTGCGCAAGACCGCTCGGGCGTTTGGAACCAGCGGCTTGAGGGACACCTCTTTTTGCGTTTGATCCTTTTTCCGGCCCAGCGTTTGCCCCACTTTTTGCCATCCCGCCGCTTGATAGCTGGTGCCACGGTAGCGGCTCGGATCAACAAAGGTTTCGAGCAACACCGGTCGAAAGCGGTACCGCTGCTCACAGTCTTTGGGTACTTGCCGGGCCGCGAGCCCCAACACCTGCGAAGCTAGATTGTGTACCTTAACCCACGGCAGATTTTGACTTTGGTGGGGGGATGTCTTGAGAGACATGCTTGTTCCGTAAATATATTCCGATAATCATTGATCGGAGAGTCCGTGCAGCCGATAGGGACGGATGATGAACTCCGTTCACTGGGTGTTGGATCTATCGGCGTAATGGCGACATGGAGGCGCGTCTTGCCCTGAGTGACTTGGAGCGTGCGGCTTGATCTGTTCCGGAATTTCTAAGTTCCGGAATAACAATTTGGATTAGTGCTTACGTGGTGTGGGCACGGGTTGATACTCCATAGAGAGTTATGCTAGAGAGCCGTTATTGGTTGATCTCTCACTCTCATGGATGGAGTCAGAGATGGAGTCTCCCATGTCATTGAAGTCCTTCAATACGAATGTGTTGCCGGATCCACAGAAGCGCTTGTGGGACAAATTGCATGCGACGCCGTCAGATTTTGTCTTATATGGCGGCACGGCGTTAGCGTTGAGGTTGGGGCATCGTGAATCGATCGATTTTGATTTCTTTTCCAAATCTCCTTTTGCTCCGGACATGCTTAAAGAGAAAATCCCATATCTTGAAGCAGGAGAGGCGATACAAAGCAAAAATAATACACTTACTTGCATTCTAGATCTAAAGGGTTCTGTTCGAGTTTCATTTTTTGGAGGTTTGCCTATATCCAGCGTCCACGCACCCGATAGAGCCGATGGTCCTGGAATTATGGTCGCATCATTACTGGATATTGCTGCGACTAAAGTAAAGACGGTGCAATCGCGTAGCAACTCGAAAGACTATATCGACATAGACGCATTGTTGCGGGCGGGGATTAATCTTGAAGACGCTTTCGGTGCCGCAGTTTCTGTTTATGGTCCTACATTTCAACCTCTTCTAACACTAAAGGCGCTTAGTTTTTACGGGGACGGAGACCTTGATCAAGTCCGGGATGACGTTCGTGAGAGACTACGCCGTGCGATTATTGCGGTTGATTTACATTCGATCCCCGTTTTTGAAGCGCGTGAACATCTTGCGATTAAAGATGTTGAGACCAATGAAACTGGGTATGAACATGGGTTTTGAGAACAATATTTCAAAGACCGATCTTCATAAGATCGCAGAACGCGTGGTTTGGTGGCAAAAGCCCGACGCGGTTCTGCGCAACGACGTTCTCTTCTTGAGCCATGTTATGATTTACGGTTTGGCAAGAGACGTGGACGCGGTGCGGAACGTCTATGGTGACGATGCGTTTCGCCACGCCTTGCGCAACGCGTGGCCGGGGATGTTTGATCCGCGGTCTTGGGCCTATTGGCACCTCGTGCTTGATATGCTGCCGACGCCGCCTCTGCCCACACGGCAGTTTCCCTTCGCACCAGAAGAAGAAAAGGTATCCCTTGATCCCTCACTGCAATGGCACTTCTGAACCCGGAACCAGCAAGTGGAATAAAATCGCACACCGACTGCTTTCCTTTGTGGGCATCAAATGGTGTGACAAACCGCTCCGTGATCTGGCAAGGATTATCAACCTCGTCAAAGCAACCACGACTGATACCGGTTTGAAAGTCTATTGCGTTCTTGATCAGAACCATTGCGAAAAAGGAAAGGCCGTCAGCGACAAAGTCATGGGCTCCTTCAAGCTGGTTCGAAATTCCTTCCGTGGCGAATGGAATTATTCCGTGTTTCCAAAAAAACTTTCATGGAGCCTTTATTATTTAATGCGCCCTGAGGTTAAACAGTTGCCAATTTAAGACTGATGACGGAAACAGTTTAAGAAAAATTGAGAAAGGTGAGTCAATCAAGGAACTTGCGGAAAACGACAAGGACTACGCGTTGCAAGGGATATGATGTTATTGCCATGATATCGTTTTTTCTAAATGGTCAGGTAGCGCAGACCGATGTCGCGCCCGATACACCGCTATTGTGGGTGCTGCGAGATGTAATGGGGTTGACGGGGACAAAGTACGGTTGCGGAGCTGGGCTTTGCGGGGCCTGTACCGTTCATATTGATGGCTTAGCGGTGCGATCCTGTGTTGAGCCCATTGAAGCGGTACAAAGTAAGGCAGTGGTCACAATTGAGGGGCTCGGCACACCAAGCAAGCCGCATCCGTTACAAGTAGCATGGCGGGATCGAAACGTTTCACAATGCGGGTATTGCCAATCGGGCCAGATTATGTCGGCGGCCGCCTTGTTAGACTCAAAGCCATCACCGACTCTGGCTGAAGTGAAAACGGCAATGAACGGGAATCTATGTCGATGCGGTTGCTATCCCCGAATAGCAGCGGCAATTATGGCGGTCGCCGAAGGCTCCACGATATAAATAGCGTCACGATGAAAATCACGCGCCGTAAGTTATTGTGGACCGCTGGAATTGGCGGTGGCAGCCTGGTGGTTGGATGGATGGTTTATGGCAGAGGCCCAGGACCAGTCGTTCCGCGTTCGGTTGATGGCTTCCTGCCAAATGCTTTTTTGGAGTTGTCTCCCGACAATTCAATTTATTTCTACTGCCCTCGAGACGAGATGGGTCAAGGGGTGACGACAGGTTTAGCGACTCTCGTCGGTGAAGAACTCGACGTTGAACCCACCGAACTAAAGGTCAAATTCGCGACTGTTCATCCCGCTTACAACAACCCCGCCTTTCGCTATCAAGGAACCGGCGGTAGTACGTCAATGAAGGCCCATTTCATGCCGTTGCGCCAGACTGCGGCAGATACACGACAACTGTTACTCAATGCGGCAAGTCAGGATCTCGGAGTAAAGGCGAGTGAATTACGAACGAGGCGTGGGCACATCTGGATGTCAGAGACCGAAACCTATCCGTACGGCGCTTTTATTGCAACCGCTGCGATGCTGCCAATGCCCGAGGGTACAGACCTAAAGCCTCGCCGGAATTGGCGATATATCGGAAAAGAGGGACAGCGCGTAGACGGGTTAGAAAAGGCCACGGGGATCGCGAAGTACGGCATAGACGTTCGGATCAAAGACCTGCATCGATCGGTCGTTCGGCGACCACCAGTTGCAGGGAGCACGTTGCGCTCTTGGGACGACACTAGGGCACGAGAGCAGCAAGGTGTTATTCTAATTGCACCGATCAGCACGGGCGTCGTCGTGGTTGCTAAAGAGTATTGGCAAGCAAAGACGGCTTCGGAGCTGCTGGAGATTGAGTGGGAGGAGCCCGAACTCACGCAAGTCGACTCGCGGCAGATACGGAACGATTATGAGTTGGCTATAGATAACGACGAGGGTTCGGCTCAAGAGGGCGGTGATGTCGTTGAGGGATTCGCGGCGGCGCAGCGTGTTATCAGCGCAGATTTTTGGACGCCCTATCTCGCACATGCGCCGATGGAACCAATGAATGCCGTGGTTCGAATTGGGCAAGATCGAGTTGACGTTTGGTCGGGGACACAGAGTCCAGCTGGCACAAGGGGGCTAGTGGCAAGAACTCTGAAGCTTGAGGCCTCAAAGGTCTATGTTCATTCGACCCTTATGGGAGGAGGGTTCGGTCGCCGTGGAGCACTAACGCATATTGCTGAAGCCGCGGAAGCAGCCGCCAAGAGCAGTAAACCAGTACAGGTCATTTGGAGTCGCGAAGACGATATTCAAAATGGCTACTATCGTCCTGCAGCTCTTATGCGTATCAAGGCGGGATTAGCTTTAGATGGTCAGCTGAACGCTTGGGAAGCCGTTCGAGTCGGCAGTAACATTGAACCGAGTTTAGTCAACTTAGCGCTCCCCGGTGTCTTACCAAAACTGCCCGATGATCTTATAGCCGCTGCCGTTGGTTTATCAGACAAGGCAACACGCGATTGGTTCGTCGCTCCAAGTAGTGTCGAAGGCCTGTACGGCGATTACCATGTACCAAATTACCGCATTCGCAACGTCACTCGGAACCATGGCTTGCCATTGATGTTCTGGCGGTCGGTCGGCCATTCCCAAACAGCATTCGCGAAAGAGAGCATCCTAGATATTGCAGCCCATACATTAGACATTGACCCAGTCGAGCTGCGCCTGCGTAACACACAACAAAATCCACGATTGCACCAGGTTATAAGAGCTGCAGGTGAAAGAATGCGGCGGTTGCCGCAGATTGCTGGTCGTGGACTGGGGATTGCAGCCCATGCCTCGTTTGATTCATTTGTAGCACAAGTGGCGGAAGTGTCTGTAGAGGGAAAGACTATTCGAATTCACCGTGTTATCTGCGTTATTGACTGTGGCTTGGCAGTGAATCCAGATATCGTTCGCGCCCAAATGGAGGGATCGATTGTCTTTGGGTTGAGCGCCACACTTTATGGAGATTTGCAGGTTAAGAATGGGCGGATTTTAGAGAGCAATTTTCATGATTATCCCATCTTGCGGATGGAGGACACACCAGAAATAGAGGTCATTATACTTGACAGTGATTTGCCACCCTCAGGGGTCGGAGAGCCCGGCGTGCCACCAATCGCACCAGCGGTTGCCAATGCGGTTTTTGCAGCCACGGGAGAGCGCTTGCGCGAACTACCACTAAACCCGACAGTTTAGCAGTCCTTGATCATGGATCACATCAACGCGCCAAAAAATGTCGTCCACCATCGCGTCATAACATAGGGGTAAATTTTCCAGGGTGTACTACATCGGCCTGAATTAGCCTTTATTGATCAAAAGATAGTCGACCGAAATCATCAATCGTCCCGTGAGCCGACTATCACAAAAATAGCGCAGGATATTGATACCCGTTATTTCCTAACGCTGGAACATCGGTCTGGGTCGCGTTTCAGACGACGGCAGAAACTCACGGTGGGTGTTCAGTAACCGCCGTCAAAAATTCAAGCTATTCATGGTTTTCGACTCAATAGCCTACGACGCAAGACTGAAAGCTACCTAAACTCTAAAGCCATCGTGAATTAACGCTTTGGACAGGCGAACCAACGCAGCCTCTAAGGAAATGCTAACGTCATCAAGAGCGACATCCTCAATCATTTTTGTTTCTGCGGAGGATGACGGCCATGAACTTGACGGGACCTAGCCAACTGGCTAGTTGCTATGCGATACAAAATTCTAACAAGGAGCCACGACATGCAGACGATCGCCGTCACGGACAGCACTTTCGAAACTGAGGTTACAAATTCTGATATTCCAGTAGTCGTTGATTTCTGGGCTGAATGGTGCGGACCTTGCAAGCAAATCTCACCTGCCCTTGATACATTGGCGAAGGAGTTGGCGGGCAAAGTTAAGATTGCCAAAATAAATGTTGACGAGAATCAAGATTCACCAACACGAATGGGTGTTCGAGGTATACCCGCTTTGTTCCTATTCAAAGACGGCGAGGTCGTATCAAACCGTTCAGGAGCAGCGTCATATGCCGCTTTGAGGGATTGGATTAACGACGCGATTTAGTTCGCAAGGTCGGGAATTTAGAATAGGCGGTTGGCCCGCGAAGCGCCGTAGCAGATTTGCTAACTTTATCAGATCAGGGGGTATTGATCAAAGAGGTGTTACGCGATCCACCGTTTTCGGTTTCCTCAAGCCTAGTATCCGGAAATTATTGAATTGCTGGTTTGTAATTCAAAACGGCAGCAGATTTTTAATGACTTGATATTCCCATCAATTTAATGATGTTGGTACACTAGTTTCGATATTTGGAAACAATGGTCAGAAGCTTCGACGAGTTGTGGCACAGAAAGGATGCCGACAAGAGGCCAACACAGTTACTCCTATTCATCTACGTGATGCAGTGCTTAGCCGTATTCGCAGTTTTGCTAATGTTGCAATGACCATGGACTGTACCCATGTTCGCAGTCACTTTCGGTGTTTTCTTTATCTTTGCAGCAATCAGATCGGAGAACGAAGCAATGGTGAGTCGGATTGATGCAAGCTTGGCAAAGCTGCATTAGGAAGCGGCAAAACGCGACAAAGACAATCTACGGTGGACGGTTGGCCTAGCCATAGCTTGCACCACGATCATACTCGGTGCAATGGTCGTAATGCTAACATTAACCCCGCCAAACTGAGTTTTGCGGCTGGATCTCGAATTCTGAATCCCTACAATTAGTCCACTGGTAACCCGATCAGAAGATCCGGCCCGTCCTAGCCTTTTTCCAAATATGATAGTGCGGGCGATTCGCTTGTCTCTGTGCCATGCTGTCAATAGTAAGCGCCCCTGATTGCCAATAATTTTTCGAAAAATTCAACACTAAATGGGAAAGTGCCGCTTCTTCCTTTCTCTACAAAATCACAGTCAGATAATCCGAACGCCTATCCTTTGAACTCTCCACTGGAGGGCAATCGCGCCTGGGTTATCTGCGATTCTTTAACGACGCTGGCGGTAAGTCGACTTCACATGCCCGGCAAGACCGTGCCGCGGTTAGAGAAGGAAGTCTTTACTAACATCGTCAAACTTGTGCTCGGAGTATTGCCGCGATCAGACTATTGACAAGCATTATTCAAGTGCCTTATATGTGTGGGATATACGGCATGAGGGGGAAGGGATTTTTTTCTTTTTGTCTTTCCTCGTACCATCTTCATGGCTCGTGTCCGCTGCCCGCTCTGGACGGGAAATAGATGACGGAGGGATGGAAGTTCCATCCCTTTCGTTTTTCTGGAAAGCAAACTTTCTGTCGCCAAAATCCTCAAAACCGGTTGAAATCGCTCTGATCGGACGCGATTAACCGCGCCTATAGGCCCCTAGATGGTAGCTGGTTCCTGTTATTTTATGCGTCGATTTTCGGTGCACATTTTGGATCCTAGCCGTCCAACACCATGACCTGATCGCGGGCTAGACCGAGTTTCTTGACGGCCCGTTGCGCGGATTGCCGATGCGTATAGGCCGTCGCCAGCCGATAGAAGATCCGGCCCGTCCTGGCCTTTTTCCAAATATGATAGTGCGGGCGATTCGCTTGTCTCTGTGCCATGCTGTCAATTGTAAGCACCCCTGATTGACAGAATGCGCTCAGGTCCGAGTAGCATCTCAAATAGTTGCTTAAGCGCTAATTTCCACTCGATTGCCTGCCTCGCGCACAAGCTCTGATGGCAGAGACATCAGACAAGCAGTACGAGTCCATAAAATCGCGGTTTCAACCCGTCGACCAGGATAAACTTCTGTCAGAGCATGTTCATAAGCAGCCATTTGTCGCAACAAACCTTCGGGAACGTCATCGACAGTTTCTGGAACGAGCGTATTCGTCTTGAAGTCTACCGCAAGTAAATGATCAGGAAGAAAAATCAACCGATCAATGATGCCGTACAGTCGTACCTCACCCCAGTCGGCAGAAATAGGCACCTCGGTTAAGGCTGGTGAATTAAACAACTGCTTGACTTCGGGATTTTCGAGTACGGCAATAGCTTCCGATATAATCGGTTCAGCATCCTCTTGAGCAAGGTCAAGAAGTTCGTATGCCGTATCCAACCATTCATCTCTGGGGAGTGGAGGCAGAACCTCCAACAGCAGATGCAAGTGTGTGCCACGAATCATAGCGAGTTCTTGATCAATATTCGCGTCGCTTCCCAGAGCTTTCGCACCACCGAGATCAGAAGGGGAAATGACCTTCTTGCTCGGCGGCGCCGGCGGTGCGCTACAAGTATATAGTGACGGCAGTGGCGGGAACGCGGTTGTCGGTTGACTAGAAGCAGTTGCCGATAATTCGGACCATTTACCGTTCTCAAGTCGCAATCCGGTACCAAGTTCGAATTCATGGTCGCAACCACCGTAATCGTGCAAGACGCTCTCAAGGCGTTGATACCAAGAATTTTCCTTTACTCTGTCACCAGCCGCCGCAACGATAAGCCACTTCTCCGCTCGCGTCGCAGCGACATAGAATAAACGTAGACGCTCTTGTTCTTCAAACTGCTGCTCTTCATGTAGAGTGGTCAAGACTTCCGCCGGTGCAACATCCTTACTCACACGCCAAATGGGAATGTCTCTATGAAGAAGCACGGGACCTTTTGCCGCCCCGCGTTGATCATCAGCCGTATCTGGAAGGATAACCACGGGTGCCTCAAGGCCTTTGGCACCGTGAACCGTCATAACGCGGATCATGTCACCCGCGTCGTCAATTTGCCGCTTAACTTCAAGCATATCGGTTTCCAACCACGACAGAAAACCAGAAAGCGACGGTATCCCAAGCCGCTCATAACCAAGTGCTTGAGCCAACAGCGCATTGATACCCTCCTCGGCTTCCCGGCCAAGTCGGCTGAGGAAATGATGACGACCGCGATGACGAGTGAGAATGCGTTCAAGCAGTTCGTAAGGCTTGCAGAATTCCGTGTGGTCCCGCAAGTCATGCAAAATTGCTACGGTTTTGGGGAAATTTTCAGACTGATGACGCAGTGCTTGCCATAACAGAGTTTTTTCGGGTCGCTTATGAGCGACCGAAAACAAATCTTGCTCACTCCAGCCAAACAACGGCGACCGCAAGGCTGTAGCCAAAGACAGGTCGTCCTCTGGCGTCACTAGGAATGAGAGTAGAGCGATGAGATCACGCACCGCAAGTTCAGAAACTACTTTCAGTCGATCGGTTCCCGCAATCGGCAAATCATAGAGTTTACAGGCGCGGATAATCTCAGCAAATAGCATACTGCGTCGCTGCACCAGAATCAAAATATCGCCAGCCGTGATCGGTTTGAAACCAGACCCCGCTGGGATTGGGGTCTTGAGCTCAATCAATCTTCTTAACTGGCTTGCGATGGAGTCGGCAAGAACCACGGCGTGATGCTTTTCGCTTAACTGATCAACCGGTTCGTACCAAGGCGCATCGGCATCGGTTCCAAGAGACGGAACGACTGGCCAGAGATCAACGCGGCCCGGTAGCCAGTCGTTGAAGGCGAGATGCGTGGCATCATCAAAGCCCGCACTCTCGCAATCCAAAAACAAGTTATCAACCGTGTGAAGGATAGCGGGAGCCGAGCGAAATGAATACTCAAGATTGCACTCCTGTAGCTCCTGACCGGCAGTTGCAAGCTGGTCCGAATAATGCTGTTTCAAAAGATCAAAACCCGAGGGATCGGCACCTTGAAAGGAATAAATCGATTGTTTCTTGTCACCGACAACAAAAATTGATCGATGATTTGGCGAGTCGTGCAACTCGCTGCTGAAGAACTCCTGACTTAGTTTCTTGATGACGCTCCACTGGATTGGGCTGGTGTCTTGCGCCTCGTCCACTAAAATGTGGTCAATACCGCCGTCCAGTCGGTACAATACCCATTGGGCAACGGCTGGATCGCTCAAGAGACGCAACGACCGACTGATTAGGTCATCAAAATCTAACCAACCGCGAATTAGCTTGTGCTGTTCATATTCAGCGATAAAAACCCGGGCGAAGTTGTGGAGATCAATGGTCTTGATCGCCAGTTCGAAATTCAGCCGCTGGGGCCGAGCTTCGGCAAGTCGAGTCATCAGCAAGTTGGCTTGCGCATTTATGCGGTAATCAACTTTGGCTCTTTTGGACGGTATTTTATCGATCTTTGGAGAAAACGGCTCCTGTGCGCCCGAACCCGTCAGGAAAATATGTTCTAACTTGGGAAGAGCGGCGTAATCTAGGGAGGATACTTCCAAGAGATGTGCCGCCATCTTGCGATCGGTGGGACCCTCGCTTTTTGCGAGTGCCTCGGTGACAGTGTTGAGAATATCTTGCACATCAGGAAGAAAAACCTGTGCGCAAATTTTTTCTTCGCTGATGTCGTGAGGCAGCCCGAATAGCGCGAATAACTCTGGAGGATAAATGTTATCGGTAAAGCTTTCGCGGTAGTCAGTTGCAGCGGCGGCAAAGCGATCAAGATTGGAACCATTGGGATGACGCAGAAGGTTTGCAATAAGATGTTGATGCTCACCGTCGGCAATTTTGGCGATAACTTCTGATCGGAGGAGCAGAGATGATCGGTCGTCAATCTCAGAAAATTGTAGGCTGACTTTTGCTTCAAGGGGAAAACGCCGCAGGAGGCCGGCGCAAAAGGAATGAACCGTCTGAATTTTGAGACCCCCAGGCGTCTCAATAGCACGGGCAAATAGTGTGCGAGCAACGCGAAGTTCTTTTTGATCAAGTTCTTTCTCCACCCCCAGATCACGAAGCATTTTGCGTAACTTCTGGTCGGGAAGCATTGCCCACTCGCCGAGGCGATCAAACAAGCGGTTCTGCATTTCACTAGCGGCGGCTTTGGTGAAGGTTATACATAGAATTTTCTGCGGCTGCACACCAAGCAGCAACAGACGCGCAACCCGATCGGTCAAAACCTTGGTTTTTCCGGAGCCGGCATTTGCTGACAACCAAGTAGAATTTTTGGGGTTAGATGCCGTGACTTGGGCAATCGTCGCTGGGTGGTCTGGATTCATTCTACCACCTCTGGTGCTGGTGGCATGGTATCGTCCCATTCGCCAAAGCGAGCGAGTTGATCGTAATCACCGGGGTATCCAGTTCGCGCTACTCGACTGCGTGCGGTATAGCCGGTCGAAGGTTTTGCGTAGCTTGTTATCAGCTGTTCAAATTCTTTGCGGACTTCAGAAAGAGGTTGTTGATCAAGCGGCGCGGCCACGTTTTGATGTTTCGTGCCTAAGCCAATGTAACTTGCGCCAATTATCTTGCTCGCAGGAATACCGTCAAAGTCACCACTCTCAACCATAAGAGCCTCAAGCAGAAGTTGTTTGTCAAAGAGGCTTTGTTGTTTTTGGCTGGGCGGGGTACCTGATTTGTAATCGTAGAGAATAATATTGCCATCGTGGGTTTTATCGATGCGGTCCGCTCGGGCCGTCAGGACAAAGTCAAACCCCTCGAAGCAGGAAACCGCGGCAACTTCTGTAGCCAACAGATCGGAGAACTGCCGACGCTTTTGTTCTTCTTCTACAAACCAATCAGCGAAGCGCGAGATTTGAGCCCGCCATACTAGTCGTGTCACTGCGGTCGAAACCGACTGCAAGAGCAGATCGTCAGCAATGCGAAATAGTTCGGTGGTATTGAGCGGGATGCGCCCGGTGGCAACTTTTGAGACGAATTCTTCAAGGATATTGTGGACAATGGTGCCGCGAACGCGCGGATCTTCAGCGTTACTGAGCGGATTGAGTGGGCGAAGCCGCAGTATGTGTCGGGCATAAATGGCGTAAGGGTCTCGGATAAGAGTTTTGATTTCTGTGACCGACAATTTTTTCGGACGACTGCCGACAGGAGGACATGGTGAGGGTCGGGCCGCCGGAGAAACGGATTTTGGCGTGTCGAGTTGTCGCGTCCAAGCGAGCCATATATCACCACGAGATCGCATTTGTGCTAAGGCTGACTTCCCTCCTTGGTCAGGGAGGCCGTCCAAAAGATTCGTCATCCGATTCAACCAGCGTGAAGGGACAGTTTGCGAATTATCGGAGCGGATAGATCGGGTTAGCCAAACTTCGGGCGCCGCTATAGCCTGCTGAAAGTCTTGCGCGGACAGACCGATTCGCCTTTCCGGCAATAGCAACCCGGCATCCTTGCGCATCTTTCGATTGAGCCAAGGATCCGGTTGTATAGCACTGGGCCAAATACCGTCATTGAGACCGCCGAGCAGAACTGCGTCACATCCTTGGGCTCGTGCTTCCAAGGTGCCCCAGATCATAATGTCCAAATGAGAGCCGAATGGTCGTCGTACCTGTTCTCGACTTAAGATTGCCAACAGCAAGTCCGCAAACTCAACCGCAGAGGTCATACCACCAAAATCGGACTCGGCGAGCAGCGCATCTACCGTATCTTTTGCTTTCTTCCCAGTGCTAAGTGCCCAAACAAGACCGGAAACGGAACTGCTACCATCAGCTAGGCGATTAGCGTACTCAATAAGCAAATTACACCAATCGCAAAGCGATTTCTGTCCGCTGTCAATCGGCGACAGGAGGGTTAGTGTCAACCATTGCAACCAGTTAGTTGGCAGGTCAGAGAACGAAGAACACCAAGAAGCTATGTCGGAAGCGTTTGGGTAGATATGGCCGCCTCGACGGAGATGGGTTTCCAAGCGTCTGACTATCTGCATATGTTCGCCGCGATGGCTACCGCTGTGTGTGAGCGGGTGTTTCAAGATCGTCAAGAACTCCGTACTTGTTGGCGGTTGGCAAAATGCCGCCGCAATATGGCGTAGGAATAGTCCGGTTGGTGTTAAGTGTAACGGTTCTCCACTACCAACATTAGGAGTGATGTCCCAACGGTCAAGCGCGGCTGCCACTAGGCGAGACAGCGTATGGTCAGGCGTTATTAGAGCCACTCTTTCGCTTTTCTCAGCGGCTAAGCGCATACGGAGCGCAATGGCCAGAGCTTCCTCAAGGGGGGAAAACGCTTCTACTAGGGTAACATTGGCAAAGGCCGCTTCCATTTCATCAAGAGTGTTACCCTCCTCAAGCCATGCATCAGTCACAGGAGCAGGCCTTAGCGCTAAGCAAAGCACTTTGTTTCGTGCTGGGCAAGGAGGGTCAATGTGGTGCCATTGCGGTACTTCTTCGTGCGTCAAACCGAGCCGAGTTAAGAGTTGCCGAAAGCGGAACTGAGGATGATCCTCGCTCGTGAGTGGGTCTTCAAGTTCGTGCCAAACTTCTGCCGGTAATGCATAATCGAACCCTGGTAGAATTAGAGCACCTTGTGGCAGTCGTGAGATCGTATCCATTAGCATCAGTGTCGAGCCGCGAGACCCGGTTGATCCAGCGAGTATGATGGGGTGATCAATCGGTTCGCGCTGCCAACTCGAACGTAACTTTTCAATCACACGGCGCTGCCGAGCGGATAGGGACAAACCGGCATCATCGCTGTCAAAGAAGCTTTGGACGATACGGATAAAGATCTTGGCTCGCTCCCAGTGACCAGATTGATCCGAGATATCAAGCTGTTCAATCCTCGACGGTGAGATACCCTCGCTCTCCATTTCTTCCAACAAATCTGCGAGACTATCGGCAAGGTCAAACAGTGAGTCTCTGCCGGCGAGATCAGGTTGTTGGTCAAGCAAACCGCGAACAAGTTGTAGTATTTGTAATCGGCGTCGAAGAGGAGGTATTGCGGGCGGAATGCCTAACCGTAGGCCAAAATCGCCAAGATCGGAGACGAGAATAATTTTGGGTAGAAATCCCGGGGGGCCGGTTTCAAATAATTCGCGAACGCGCTGCGACATCCTTAGCGTATTCACGATCAAGTGAACTTCGGCCATTTTCTCGGGCGGTTGTCCAGCCAGACGCGCTCGCAAACCGTCAACTATAGCTTGAGGAAAATCCACACCGGGATGTTGTGCGAATACTCGCGGCTGCTCTGTTGGTTCAAACATCAATTTTTCTCAATCGTGACTCGGCCAAATTGATGCCTTTCTCATGACCGACATCACACCAAATCCCCTCGTAACTCTTGGCGTGTAGGCGTCCGTTATCGGCTAGGCGGTTCCAGACCTTGTTGAGAGAAAACACCGGTTCAGTTTCAAGCTCTATTTCATTGGTTTTGATGATTTGGGCACCAGTGTAGACATTTGATCCCCCGCGTTCGACCGTATTGTCGGACCGAATCGTAAAATCACCGTTGATCGTTCGCCCGAGTGCTCGCTTTAGTGGTACGCAGAGTAGAAGGGCATCCATAAGGTCAGGGTGCCAGGCAGACAGTAATGCCTTGATCGGATTAGGCCCGAACCAGATGATATCGGCATTATGTGTGATGACGACATCTGCGGCTATCTTCGGTAGCGCTGCCTTCAAGCCACCGCCGGTTTCGAGAATGTCAGGCTCTTCGCGTGAAATTATAATATCGCGTCGTTCGAGATGCTTTTCCAGTTGTTGAAAACGATAGTGCGTATTTGCGACGATACGCGGCACGTCAGCTTCCCGCAAGGTCTCAATGGCATAGTCGATCAGCGGCTTGCCCGCCACCTGAACGAGTGGTTTTGGTATATTTTTCGTTCGGTGCCCCATGCGAGTGCCGAAGCCAGCAGAGAAAATCATTGCGGGGAAGGGCATCTGAGCGATTATGATATCTCTAGCTGTTAAGGGATCAAATGCGATCGGCAAAAACCGCTGCGGCGAAGGGAAGAGTTCACAAAGCCAAAGGCGGCATTGATCGTTAATTTTTTTTGGGTTTTTACAGACACTAAATTTCTTCTCTCGTCATAACAAAAAGTGAATTTTTTTGAATCAATGTTGACTTTTTTTGGAAAGAATATTTTTTCGGTAACTGGAGGTTTTGTTCTTGGGTGATCCTTCGGTGGAAACCGGGACGGATTGCAGCAAGAAGCACTACCTCCTTTATTTTGGTTTCGGGCGAGCGGTAAAGGGATCGTGCACGAAGAAGATACCAAAATGAGAGTAGGTCTTACGGTGATTTGTTGATGTCTTACCCCTGTACTGAAGATCTCCGCATAGACCTGCAAACTCTTTATGAATGTTGTCTCTTTTCGGACCGTTGAACTTCCACTCATCGCGTCTGAAACCTCAGTTTATACAATAGAGCCTCTTGCAAAATTCATCAGGCGAGCGACTTTTTTCTGAAAACAGGCAATTTTTTTGA